>CACJPB010000001.1 GCA_902595175.1 uncultured Prochlorococcus sp.
TAAAGCAAGTTTATGGTTCATTTTTATTTTTATTGACAATATTGAAATAAGTGTAAAAAGAATTTTAAATTTGTGACTACTGAATCATCTAAAAATCAAGACTTTATAAGGAAGCATCCCAGTGAAGGAATGGATGCTTTAGAAAAAGAATCAAAATTACCTTTGAAAGGATGGGAAACTGAGGTTGCCCGAGCAAAGGAATATGGTTTAGAAGGAGCAAAAAGTATTGTCGATAGAAATATATCTACATTTTCAAGAGGAGAATTACCCCATTTTGCAGGTATCAATACTTTCATGAAAGCTCCATATGTTGAAAATGTAAATGAAGTGGGAAATTATGATGTTGCGATCGTTGGTGTTCCTCATGATTCTGGAACTACTTATAGACCAGGGACAAGATTCGGACCTCAAGGAATAAGAAAAATTTCTGCTCTTTATACTCCTTACAATTACGAAATGGGAGTGGATCTGAGAGAGCAGATATCTATTTGTGATGTAGGAGATATTTTTACAATTCCAGCTAATAATGAAAAAAGTTTTGATCAAATTTCAAAGGGGGTTGCTCATATTTTTGCTAGCGGTGCATTTCCAATTATTTTAGGTGGAGATCATTCAATAGGTTTTCCTACAGTTAGAGGAGTTTGTCGCCACTTAGGAGATAAAAAAGTAGGGATCATTCATTTTGATAGACATGTAGATACTCAAGAAACAGATTTAGATGAAAGAATGCATACCTGTCCATGGTTTCATGCAACTAATATGAAAAATGCACCTGCAAAAAATCTTGTTCAATTAGGAATTGGAGGTTGGCAAGTACCAAGAGAAGGAGTGAAAATTTGCAGGGAAAGAAGTACAAATGTTTTAACAGTTACAGATATTTGTGAAATGGGATTAAAAGAGGCCGCTGAATTTGCTATTGAAAAAGCTACGGATGGAACTGACTGTGTATATATTTCTTTTGATATTGATTGTATTGATGCTGGATTTGTCCCTGGAACTGGTTGGCCTGAACCTGGGGGTTTATTACCTCGGGAGGCATTAAAACTTTTGGAGTACATTATCAGAAAAGTTAATGTATGTGGAATTGAGCTTGTTGAGGTTTCGCCTCCATATGATGTAAGCGATATGACAGCTTTATTAGCTACTAGAGTTATTTGTGATTCAATTGCACATCTCGTAGTAAGTGGTCAGCTTCCAAGAAAATCTAAACCAGAATGGATTTCAGATAAATGCAATATGTCAGTTGATCAAAAATGGAGATAGATTTTCGTGCATGAAGTAGATATGACAAAATGCCTTATTCTTTCCATGGAAGAGTGGGCAGAGAAAAAAAATAAAAAAAAAATAGTTGTTGAAAAGATTAATCTTAAGATTGGGGAATTTACTTGCGTAGAACCAATATCATTAATTAATACTTTTAATGCTGCAGTATTGGGTTCTTGGTTAGATTCCTCTGAGATTACAATTGAGACAATACCTTTTGAAGGGAAATGCTCTAAATGCAATAGATTATATTTTCCAAAGAAAGAGAATGGATATAAATCTCCATGTTGCAATTTTAATTTAGAGGAAATTATTAGTGGGAGGGAATTAAAAATCGCATCTATTGATTTTAAAGAAAAGTAGAAATTTAATATATAGAATAAAGACGTATTTTCAAATATAAATGCATTTACCAATTTCAGACAAAATTGAATTAAATATTCTTCATCAAAATAGTCATCAAGCTGAGAAAAATAAAATCAAGTTTAATAATTATAATTTGCTTTGCTTGAACATAATGAGTAGTCCTGGTGCAGGAAAAACGAGATTACTTGAAATAACTTTAGAAGATCTTTCAAAAAAATTTCACAGTGCTGTTTTAGAGGGTGATATGACCACTAATCTTGATGCGGCAAGATTAGAAAAATTAAATATTCCAGTAGTACCAATTACAACTGGAAGAGCATGTCATCTCGATGCGAATATGGTTAGTGGAGGTTTGAAATTATTAGAAAAAAAAATAAATCCTAATTTACTAGATATTTTGTTAGTGGAAAATGTAGGAAATTTAGTTTGTCCTGCAGAATTTGAGATTGGAGAACATTTTAAAGTTGCTCTTTTAAGTATTACCGAAGGTGAGGATAAACCTTTAAAATATCCAATAATGTTTAGAGAAGCAGATTTAATTTTGATAACTAAAGTTGATTTGTTACCCCATTTGAATTTTGATATTAACGAATTAAAATCGAACATAGCTTCAACTAACCCTAAGGCAGATGTGATAGAAATTTCTTCGATAACCAAGTCTGGATTCGATTTATGGCAAGATTGGATTAGTAAAAAGATTCTGAAATTTAAAAATAATTAATATTGATTAAGTAAGAGTAATCTCTTAAAAGTATCAGTCATTACAACTTTAGATTTGCTTTTTCTTGAGTATTGATAGTACGTAATATTTTTTTTCAAAAATGTTTAAAAAATTGAGAGTTTTCTTTGCCTCTTTGCTGGCTCTAATATTAGCGATTTCATTAAGTACACTATCAAGTCCTGCAGCTCCAAAAGGTGATCCAATCACTTTGGGATACAGTAACTGGGCAGGATGGTGGCCCTGGGCGATAGCTGTTGATCAAAAAATGTTTGAAAAAAATGGAGTTAATGTTCAGATGAAATGGTTTGATGGATATGTCCAATCCATGGAAACTTTTGCTGCTGGTAAAATTGATGGAAATTCACAGACTCTTAATGATACTATTTCGTTCTTGCCAGGAGAGAATGGAGGGGAAGTAGTTGTTTTAGTTAATGATAATTCTGCAGGGAATGACCAAATAATTGCAGATAAATCAATTAAAAGTGTTGCTGATTTAAAAGGTAAAACAGTAGCAGTAGAAGAAGGTGTTGTAGATGATTTTTTACTTGTTTTAGCTCTGAATGATGTTGGATTAACTAGGGATGATGTCATTATTAAAGGTCTTCCAACTGATCAGGCTGCAACTGCATTCGCAGCAGGAAAAGTTGATGCAGTTGGTGCATTCCCTCCATTTACAGGAACCGCAATGAAGAGGCCTGGAGCAAGAGTTATTGCTAGTTCAAAAGAATATCCTGGTGCAATCCCTGATCTATTAGCTGTAAGCGGAGATTTGATTTCTGAAAGACCAGATGATGTTCAAAAAATTGTTAAAACATGGTGGGATGTAAGAGAATTCATGGAAAAAAATCCAAGAAAATCTGAAAAGATCATGGCAAAGCGAGCTGGGATCCCAACACGCGAATACAAACAATATAAAGGTGGAACTAGGTTCTTTTCTTTGGAAGAAAATTTAGAAGCCTTTAGTGATGGGTTCGGTATGAAATATATGCCTTATGCAGCGAAACAAATGGCAGACTTTATGGTAAAGGTAGGATTTATTCCTGAAAAACCAGATATGAGTAAATTATTTGACTCTTCGTTCGTTAAAAACATCAGCTAATTAATAAAAAATTAAAATGGTTAGTTCGAAATTAATCAAGAGGGATAAATATTTTTTATCCCTCTTTTCATTTGGTAGTGAACCGAAAAAATTAAATAAAATATTTCTTCAAATAGCCTCACTTTTGCTTCCACTTTTAATTTGGACATTAGTTTGTCAGTTGAAACTTGTAAGTGAAATGTTTTTACCATCACCTTTAGCGGTCTTTTATTCTCTTTTGGATATGGCTGAAAGTGGAATATTATTTGAAGATATTTTTGCAAGTACTGGTAGGGTATTTGCTGGTTTTATAATTGCAACAATTTTTTCAATTCCTTTAGGAATTTTAATGGGTTCTTTCCCTTCTTTTTGTGCGTTATGTGAACCATTAATTGCGATGCTTAGGTATATGCCTGCTGCTGCTTTTTCTCCTTTACTTATTATTTATTTAGGAATTGAAGAGGCTCCAAAAATTGCATTAATTTTCATTGGTACCGTTTACTTTAATGTTTTGATGGTTATGGATTCAGTAAAATTTGTACCCAAAGAACTCATTGAAACAACGCTTACTTTAGGAGGTAATACAAAAGATTTATTGATCAGAGTTATAGCCAGATATTCATTGCCAAGTATTATAGATACTTTAAGAATTAATATTGCAACTTCATGGAATTTAGTAATCGTTGCCGAGTTAATTGCAGCAGAAGTTGGTTTAGGTAAAAGGATTCAACTTGCTCAAAGATTTTTTCGCACAGATCAAATATTTGCAGAATTAATAGTTCTCGGATTAATAGGATTTGCTTTGGATATGAGTTTTAGATTGCTACTTAGACGTACATGTAAATGGGCTGTTTAAATGAAATTAGATGTTAATAATATTTCAAAATATTTTGGGGAAGGTTCAAATAGAAAAAAGGCAATTGAGGGAATAAGCTTTTCAATAAGTTCTGGCGAATTTAAAACTCTTGTTGGGAGCTCTGGATCAGGTAAAAGTACTATATTGAGGATTATTGCTGGGCTTGAGAGTCCATCTAAAGGGAACGTAAAAGTAGATGGAAAAATAGTTAGTGGACCAGGATTGGATAGAGGAATGGTTTTTCAGAAATATAGTCTTTTCCCTTGGCTCACAGCATCTGAGAATATTGCCTTTGGAATGAATTTAAATTCTTATAAGTTGAAAGAAATAAAATATAGGACATCTTATTTATTAGAAGTAGTAGGTCTTCAGGATTCGGGAAATAAGTATCCAAAAGAATTATCTGGAGGAATGCAACAAAGGGTTGCAATAGCAAGAGCTCTAGCGACTAACCCTAAAATTCTACTTTTAGATGAACCTTTTGGAGCCTTAGATTTACAGATAAGAGAATCTATGCAGAAATTTCTCTATGAATTATGGGAAAAAACTTCATTGACAGTTTTACTCATAACCCATGATATTGAAGAAGCATTAGCTCTCTCTCAGCAAATATGTATTTTGGCACCTAATCCTGGAAGAATCATAAAAGAAGTTAAGGTAGATCTACAAAAAGGAGATTTAGATAAATTGAAACTTGATTCGGATTTTGCAAAATTAAGATATGAGTTATCTGATTTTTTAAGAAGCCTCCAAAAAAAATAAATAATGTCAACTAGTTTTTTGCCTACTTGGCTTTATAGGGAACAAAAAATTTTTGAACTTGAATTAGATAACTATTCAAAAAATTATTGGCACCCATTGATTTTCATAGGAGAAATTAAACCTGGAGAAATATTGGAAAAAAAATTCTTTAATCAATCATTATTAATCTCTTGTTCAGAAAAAAACTTAATAACTGTTTTCAAAAATAGATGCCCTCATCGTGGGTCAAAATTGTGTTTGCCAAAAACAAAATTAAATCCTTCTAAAAATATTTTTTGTCCTTACCATGGCTGGACTTTTGATAGTTTTGGCAAACTTAAAACTTTGCCATTAAAAAACAATTTTGAAACAAAAATAGAAATAGAGGATTATTTTTTAGAAAAAGTTAACTCTTTAATAAATGGACCTTTAATTTGGATTAATTTCAGCAAGAAACCAATATCTATAGATGATCAAATTGAGCTTGTTGGGAGAAAATGTAATGATCAATGGGATATGAATTACAGCATTTTTTCTGAATTTTCTGATACCTTAAATTGCAATTGGAAAATTGCCCATGACAATACACTTGACGATTATCATGTAGCAATAGCTCATAAAGATACCCTACATAAAGAACAAGGTCCAATTAAAAACTACAGGTATTTCTTCAGTGAATTTTGTAATGTACTTGTTACCCCACTTAGTAGTGAAGGAAATCTATATACCTTTGGATTACTCCCATGGACCCATCTAATAATCTGGCCTGGTAAAGGGATTGTTTTAATAAGTTATCTTCCTAAAAATATTGGTCAGTGTATTATTGAAATTAAATTAGCCTCTGCTTCTTTATGTAAAAATGATTTAGAAAATTGGAAAAAAAGTATATTAGAATTTCTTGGAGAAGATAAAGTTATTGTCGAATCAGTTCATAAGTCTTATCTCGAAAATTTTAAACTTGGTCCGCCTAATATACTTGAACAAAGGATTATACACTGGCAAAATATTTATAAAGATTTTCTAAATGCATCGGGCATTTCTTTTTAAAATGATTTCTATTTAGTTCACAAATATTATTAATTAAATTTTTAATTTGGTAGGGATTTGACTACATATTTAATAAACTTTATTGATAATGTAATTAAGTGCAAAAAAGTTGATTATGAAGAATTTTATACTAATAATAGTCTCTTTATCTTTCTTATCTTCTTGCAGTAATGACAAAGATTTTTTTCTCACTGAGGGAAACGCTTTGTTAAGTTGCGGAGGTAAATCTCGTATTATCGAAAATGATAAAGAAGAGATAATTAATACTGAAGTTAAGGATTTAAGAGATGGAATTGGTAAATACGTTGAATTTACAGTTGTTGAGACTGATAAAAAAGGAGGCAAATATAGGATAATTAATTGTTTCCCAAGTGAAGAACCACAAGATTCAATAATAAAAACTGTTAAAACAAATTATAAATTAAGTAATTAAAAGTTATTTAAAAATAATTAGCTTACCTTTAAGCTAAGATTTTGATGATTTGATAATTTCCCATGCTTCTGGTGCGGTATCTGCATATTGGAAAAGATTTAAGTTTTCATCTTCAATTAATCCAAGATCAGCTAGATATTCGAAGTTAATTATCTTATTCCAATAATCTCTACCAAAAAGTATGATTGGGATTTTAGTTTTCATTCCTGTTTGACAAAGTGTCAATAGTTCAAATAATTCATCTAGTGTTCCAAAACCTCCAGGAAAAAAAACAGCAGCTATTGATCGCATGACAAAATGGATCTTTCTTAATGCAAAATAATTAAACTTAAAGCAAAGACCGGGAGTTATAAAAGCATTTGGGATTTGTTCATTAGGCAGACTGATATTTAACCCTATAGATTTACAATTTGCTTCAAATGCACCTCTATTAGCAGCTTCCATAATTCCTGGTCCCCCACCTGTCACAATCACATGAGAATTACAGTTTTTATTTTGATTACTAATTGAAGCAAGTTTAGAAAACTCCCTTGCGGATTGATAGTAATGACTCATAAGAAGCAAATTTTCTAATCTATTTAAATTTCGTTTTAAAAGTATCGATTTAGGATTTTTTTTAATTAACTCTTCTATATTTTTAAGTCTCTTTTTTATATTTGCTTCTTCTGTAATGCTTGCGCCTCCAAAAATAATTATTGTTGAAAGAATTTTATTTTCTTCAAGGATTAAATCTGGTTTAGTAATTTCAAGAAGCATTCTGACTCCACGCATTTCATTTCGGCTAAGTAAACCAATATCTTCGTGAGCCAATTTATAAGTATCAGAATTAATAATTAAATTCAAGTTTTTTAAATTATTACTAGGGGATATTTGTTTTTTCATTTCAAACAAGAGTTTTAACTTTTCTTTCTAGAGGATTAAAATAGGCTCTTTTGATTTTGTTATTTTCGTAAATCCAATAAACAGGCGGTCTTTTTCTTGCCTTAATTAAATTAATTTTGTCTAACTTTTGAGGGGTAAATTCTTTAGAAGGATCAAAAAATTTATCTCTCTTGGGTTGGTTTAAAACAATACTACCTTCTTTCCCTGAGATAGATCTGTGATAAGTTCCTAAAGGGATTTCTAATGCTCCCATAGATCTATTTAAATAAATCACATGATGAGGTTCATCCCAGGAAGGATTTATTAAAACAAATGTCCTTTCTCCAGTGATAACTAAATTGTGGTCAATTTGATGATTGTGAACGTAATATTGCTCATCTTTTAAATCATCTGGAGGAGATATAGCTTCTCCAGAATGGATCACAACATCAGAACCGTTAGAACTATCTATGCCTGCATCGAAGAATGTGACTTTTGGAGTCTCTCTAAAAATATTTATTGGGAAGAATCTTAATTCCATAGTGCTGACTCCCTTTTAGAAAATTTATAAATACTAATAAAAATTTATTTACTTTTAAAAAACAGCTATTTTATTATTTTTAATTGCAACAAACAAGGCAATCTTCTTGATTTGGATAATCTATACATTCTTTATTTAAAATTTCTTCTAAAAAATCTACTTTTTTAACATAATCAAGATCATTTAATTTTTTGTTTGGAACCGTGAACTGAGTTTGTAGTTTCATTTTCTATTCTCCTAATTAATACTGTTTTTTGAATCCATTCCAAGTTTGAGAAAACCTTAATCCTAAATAAGAAATTAAAATTGTCCAAAATAAAATTTCTATACCTAAATTAGTCATTTGCTTGGCCTCCTTTCTATCTGATTATTCTTTAGTACGGGTATTAGGTAAAAATCAAGCGTAAGAATACCTAAAAGTTAAAGTTTCAATCACAAAAAATCTTGCAATGGTTGTTACTTGGATGTTCTGCACATTCGTTATTCCAATAAGCTTCAATTTTTTTGAGCTTATTATCAAATGAAAGGTCTTTTTTATCCAAATTAATTTCTTGGATAGTAAATGTGTCATTTAGTGCCATAAGACTTATCCCTTTACTACAACTATGTTCTAATTCATTTGAATAGTAAATTTCAAGTTTTATGTGTGCGGTTAGAGGAACAAAATTGTACGGATTAAGGATCAAAAAAAATCTCAAATTATGAATAATTGCAAGGAAAATATCTTCAAAAAATTTTTTCCAACTTTAAAAAAATTTCTATAAATTTTGCTAGAAATTTTATTCTCTTAATACCTTCTTAGGTCTGCTAATATCTATTATTCATCTAATCTATCTGCATATTCTCTTAAAATCTCAGCCATCTTTTGATGTGGAATTTCTTTTCGATATTCTCTACAAAAATCAAAAAATTTATCTAAGAAATCTTTATTGGAAAAGATATAAAAATTAGCGTCTCATTTTAAAAGTAAAGTATGCAAACCCACCAAGCAATAAAAGACTCACAACCCCATAAGTTATTGCTATGCCGTACATGTATGTCATTTATTTATAAAGACATAAGCAGAATATAAATAAACTAAGAAAACTCCAATAGCTATGGAACTTCCATAAATAAGAAAGTTCCAAAATCTATATAATTTAGGTTTTTTAAATTCTTTTTCTTTCTCTTTAGTAATCATTTATTTTCTTTTTCTTTTCTGGCAGCATTACCTTGTGCTCTTAATACCAAAGTTATCGTAAGGGCAGCGCTTAAAATCACAGCATCAATTAAAAGGTGCGGGGAAATGTTCATCAGCTGAAAAGAGAAATAAGAAGAGTCATTATCTTTTCAGCAATAAATCTATTAAACATTAAAAAAGAGGGGTTTATCCCTCTAAGTTTAGATCGACTGTCAATCACAGTCTATTTTAGCTTTTTATCTTCTCTAAAAAAACAGTATTTTATTTAGCCAGAGCAAGAGAAGGCACCTGCAAGAATATTTTTAAAAATTGGTGCTTGACCCAAGGCATACAAAAAGAAAGTTGATGATGCGAAAGTAATAGCTATTTTAGAAGCCCTGTTAACTTTCAAATTTGAGACTTTTGCAAATGCAGAGTTCATTTGTTCTTTAATTTATTGATCTTATAATAGCTGCAAAAATTAAATATTCAGCATCAATATTTACCAAAGAATAATTTTATTGCTCCTTTTTTTTAGCTTGCATTTTTACTAGCTCAAATTATTCTTTAGAAACTATTCTGATTTTGTATGCTGGATATCTTGTCTTCCACCATTTATTGATCGAAATAGTTACTCCTTCTAAATTGTGGGCACAAATATTGACCCATAGAATTTTAGTTTCAACTTCTTTGTAGAATTTCCAACTTGTAAGTGAAGCCATTAAAAATTGCAAATGAAAAAATTCAATAAATTATGGGAAATGGTCCATAATCTAAAACTTTTGTTTTTTTAATAAGAGGATTTAGTTGAAGATATAGAGTTTTCATTAAGTGGTAATTAAAAACTTTAGTCAAAAGTTTTACATCAATTTCGCCTTCTTGGAGAGTATTACTTTAATTTTAAAACGAGTTTCAATTAAAAAATATCTCTACAAAGGAGGGGTCAAAAATTGACCCCTCTTGGTGAAACTCTTCCAAAGAAACACCATTAAAATCTTACTCTTAAAGTCGCAAAGTTAAGCAAATAAAAAATCAAGATTAACAATTTATGCGGCCTTTTTAAAAGGGTTCATATCCCTAAAAAAGTTATTACTTTTGCGGGTACTCATTTTTCTATATCTTTGATTTATATCCAGGATATACTTTCTAGCTTTCTTATCACTTTCAATTTTCTTTTTTCGAAGACGTAAAGCCCTTAAATCTTCTATGGACATGAGGCCACCATCTTCATTGGAATTTAAATGATCAAATTGCATCAGTTTCAGAAATTAAGTTTCTTCTTTAAGTGCAAGATTAACAACCTTATCTTTATTTGCAATAGAGATGATTAACCAACTTAACTCAAATTTGTTATTCAATTTTCAGAAAGCTATGAATTTAAGCATTAAAAACTTTCTAAAATCAAGAAAAACTTTTGATTGAATTAGATGGAACTTCTACAGATACAAATGATTCTCCATAATGAGATTCAGCTGATCTTATCAGTAATCGGTAAAAGAAATTTACTAAAGCTTTCTCCACGAGGATTGAGTAACTAATTTAAGTAAACTCATCATTTTTGTAATAGCAATATACAAAATAAATTTATTACGCAATCAATATATTTACCTCACAAAGCATAATTGCATATTGAGAAAAATTTGCACTCTCAGGCTTTAGGCAGCAGACTAAATCCTCGTGGAGTATTGGACTTTAGCTAGATCTATTTTTTTAGCAAAAGAAAAATAGTAATGCAAGGTAACTAGATCACCAATTATTATTGATTATGAATAAGCCTTTATTGGTTAATTTACCAAGAGTATCAGCGCATATGTTTGTGTTATTTATTGTATAAACATGTTACTAGACTTTAGTTATATCAATAGATTCAGTATTTTTGCTCATTGATATATTCATTCTAAGAATAATATTATTATTGATACCTAAAGAAGGCTTAATTTTGAAAAAAATAATTAAATTTTTTAAACTACTTAAGAGAAGAATTGATATTCTCAATGCAGAGGCTGAATTAAAATTTATATTGGAAAATAAATAATGGGATTCCCACATTGCCCTATTTGTATAGTTCTAGCTTTTGTTTCAGTTTCTATAGGAGTCACTCGTAGTTATATGCTCCATATTCTTTTTAGGGATTTTTGAGAACAGAATCAAATTATAAATTTAAGTTTAGCTTCTATTAATTGTTGACATCTAAGTATAAATACTTTATAAATAGATTGTAGCTAATGCTACAAAATCGTCCGATCTAACATCTGATAGACCGCAGTACGACTCAAGCCATAGGACGGGGACTTGAGCAAGTTTAGGAGCTGCATCATGGTAAACATGTATTTCAATGGAAAGTCATTCGTATATTGTAGAAAACAAGAAGAAAAGACTATAAAGCTTACTTATAGAGGATCTATTTACTTGAAATAAGATTTCTAATTACTTTTTTAAAAAAATAGTACATTTATTAAAGTTTCTGAACTCAGTGCTTATTAATGCGTCATAAGAAAAACTTATTGTGGAGATATTTTTTACCTATTTAAAAATTTATATATACGTATATTTAGTAACGAGAAATTAATTTTAAAATAACTATTTTGTAATTAAATTTTTAAAAGGTTATGCAACCCATTTCTGAAGAACTCTACAAAAAAATAGTTGAGAGCTCTAAAAAATGAGTAAGTTACTAATTGCTTTATTAGCTTTAGATATAGGCGTTAGTCTTTCTAAGGTTTTTATTTTTATCTGAAAATCAAATTACCTAGTAAAAAAGAAGCAATTGTTTTCTAAAAAGCAATATTTACTGGGTATTCTTTATTTGATTTATCTATTTTATAAAGTAAATAATTAAACCAACAAAGGAGCTACCAACTAGAAGTAAGACCATTAAAAGTGATATTAACTTTGCTAGTCCCATAAAAATAAATCTGAATTTCCCGTAGATCTTTGCATCCAGTGAATTTTCCAAACATTATTTACTTTTTTAAAAATTGACGTAACTGTTGGTAAGTCGTCATTAGGTACCCCTTTGTAAGTAAATTTTGAACCGAGTGTAAAAATGCACATCACTATATTTTCGTTTAAAAATTTGAATCGGTGAATTTTGGTTATTTCTGCCTTTTCTTGAACTATATCGCCAGTAATCATTTGTTCGAACCCTTTCGCATCTATAGGATTGCCACTCGGTCTTATGAATAAAAAATCTGGAGTCCCATTGTCAACAAAAAATGAGGCCATTTTTTTTGGATTAGCAAACTCATTTAATAATGAAATTATTTTTTCTTTATCATTTATAAAAAAAAGGACGTAACTCTTCTAGTTTAGATCTACTGTTTGTAATGTACAATTCGAAATGAGAAAATTCCTAAAAAAATTCGTTAGGATGTTCCTAAGAATTAGATTTTAAGTATAAGCATGATCAATTCATTGAACAAATTATTGCCCGTTGGTAAAAAGGTCAAAAAATATTTGCCTTTCTTTATTGGATTTAAATTACTCACATTTACTGGCTTTCTTACTTATTTAATGAATCGCTAATTGATATAACCTTAACAATAAAGTTTAACTAAATTAAAATCTAGTGAATAAAGAAGAACGAACTAAAAAATTTAAGTCTATGTCAAGAATGCAAAGACAAGAATTGATATTAAAGAAGATGAAAGAAAGAGGCATTGAGATAGGAAGTGGAATTCCTAATAAAAAATACGATAGCAAAGAGGTTTATGAATTAATTCATATTGCGAGTTGCTTCCCAGAATTAAGAAGTAAAAAAAATATTTAGGTTTTATTTTATTAAGATATTTATGTTGGTAAATCGAATAAGTCATTATTAATTGTCAAATTCTTGTGTTAATAAATTTTATAGATTTCTAAGCTTCTAATTATTTGATTGTTTTTTGCAAGTTAGTTCTCTGTAAAATATATTAATTTGACTTTCTTGTGCCACCGTAGGAATAATTATATTGTTTAGAAATAACACTCCAACATTCTTTACAAGAAAAAATCCAATCTTTATGAATTGTGGATTTAACTCTGTAATGAATTTTATTTGGCTTATTACATAAATTACATTTTTTCATTAATCTTTAACTCTGCTATTTAAATTCTAGATAAGAAAAAGTATGTTTTAAGCATTCACGAAAAGTTTTTTCTCGTGTCATTATAGAAATGCACTCTAAACGTTCTGAAGCAAAGCAGTGGTTTTTTGAGTGCGATTATTTTTAATTGCTTGATAAGAAATTCCTAAACTTACTTTTCATAACTTTAAGGATAAACTTTTTTTTATATAAAATTCATTAGCGATTTTTTCCCTTTAATTAAAAGCATTTATTATATATCTAAATTAGAACTTTAAAAAGAAACTCACGAATATTATTTAATTATTTTTATTATGATTTTATTATATTTTAATACTATGAGCATTTATTTATTCTGGATATTATTCTTATCTCTATGGGCAATTGTACCCTTAATGATTATAAAAGGTAGAGTTGACGAAGCGCCCAAGATTCAGACTTCACCAAATGTTAAATCAAAGAAAAAAGGGTGGTTTAATTGAGGAAATCTTTGACTTAGTAAAAAAATCTTAAAGATAAATATTTATAATTTAAATTAAGTATAAGTATTCTTTACTAAAAAGAACTTGATTTTCTTAATAAATAAATTCCACCTGCTAGAGAAATTAAGACAGGTAACCATGCAGAAAAAATAGGATGTAAAATACCTTTTACTCCAAATGAACTAAATATAAATGACATTAAATAATAAATTAGTATAAGAATTACGCTTAATCCAAAACCCTGACTTTTTGAAGATCTTAAGTTAGATTTAGATCCCAAACTGCTTCCAATTAAACCAAAGACCAAGCATGCAAAAGGTAGAGTAAATTTTTCTTGAATGCGGACTTTAATTCTTCTTATCTCTTTAAGGTTTCCAGTTTTTTTATAAATCTTTTCTGCTTTTATAGCCTGCTTTAAAGTCATTTCAGTTGCATCTTTAGGCACTTTTGCTAGCTCCATAGGTCCTTCCACAAATGGATATGTATATTCTTTAAATTGAATGTTTGAAGTTTGTCCACTTGGATCAATTGATACAATACTTCCGTTAGAAAATATCCAAGAAGAACTTTTTTTGTCAAATTTTCCAGTCTTTGCCTTTAAGATTTGTTGAAAATCTTCTCTGGAAAAATCTAAAACTGTAACTCCATTCATAATGTTGTTTTCGTACCATGAAGCATAAAATATATGAGTAAGATAAGTATTTATTTTTGTTGGTTTTTTATTTGATGCATGTATCCTAGATCCATATCTTGAAAACATAATATTACCTTTTCCTTGCTCGCTGCTAAAAGAACTTCCTATTCCTGCTCTTAATGTCGTTTCAGCTAATTTATTACTTGAAGGAACTAAATTATCGTTAAAGTAGAAAGTCAACCCTGTCATAAATATTGAAAGAGCAATAGCTGGAGAAATAATTCTTGAAGTTTTTATACCTAAAGATTTCAAAGCCAATAATTCAGAATTGCTTGATAATTTTCCATAGGCTAATAATGTTGAAAGTAAAACTGCCATTGGGAATGATAGGACTAAAAAACTGGGTAAACTAAAAATTAGAACTTTTAAAGCTAAAAATAAAGGTAAACCAAATTCAACTATTTTCCTAATAAGATCAAACATTACCCCAACAGATAATGAAATAACAGTAAAAGCAGAAATTGCGAATATCATGGGAGGTATTATTTGCCCTAATAACCATCTATCTATCAAAGGTAGTAAATACCAAGGAGAAATTACTCTATTAATAGTTTTTTTAATTAGTGATTGATTTAAAAGTTTCAAAAGAAATTTATTTAATTAGTACTATCTTTCCCAGCATTATAAAATATGAATGTTATTTAAACCAAAATAAAAATTTGTATGAAAAAAATTTTTATTTTACCAATATTAAAAAAAAAATAGTTTTTTACTTGCAGTAAAGCAAAAAATTTGGTTTCTTAAAAATAAAGGGGTTAGGGATGAAAAATAAAACTTCCATATACGAATGCAATTGCATACACTGTCAACAAAAACTAAATCAAATTAATAATGCAAAACTATATTGGGACAAATTAATTTTAAGAAAAAAGTTGGTATAGTTCCTCTAGTAAATTCTCTGAGGTTTTAAGATTTTATTATATTAAAGTACTTTTTTTAAAATCTATTATTTTCAGGAAAAAATAAGTTTTACGATTTCTAATCTCAGGTATTAAGTTTTTTTTAGAATAATGATATTATTTAACCTTTTGATTTTTTTTGTAGATCATATTTTCTCTATTTAAAAGAAAAAGAATTATCAAAATACAAGATGGAATGAGAATAAAATCTAAAGACATACATTTTGTTCAATCTATTATCTGTCTAGCAAATAAATAAATCTTTGACATTAGTAAATAATCTTCAAGATTTAATTCAATAGTTCAAATAATTATTTGTATGCTTTGTATATTTGCTTGCTTTTAAAATTTAAAGAGCTTGCAGGTATCCCACCGGCAAGCTCATGACGACCTAGTTAATTCAGATTTTCTGATTTAACCAGCTAAGCACTTCCTAAATGCTCTAACCATCCTATTAAGTAAAATTACTTACCGTGAGTATAAATGCTTATTTTTAAAATTTTATTGCGAATTTGATAATAAAAAAAAGTGACTTTTTAAATGAGACTTGTTAAATTTTTAAACATAAATGCCACATATTGACTAATAAAATGAATACTCAGAAGTAAATCATTGAAGATTTGGTTTACATAAGTTAATATTTATGTTACTTTAGTTAACAATTATTATTTTTTTAATGACAAAATCAGGAGTAACTACAGAATCGGGTGGAAGACAGAATATGTTCCCATCAGAAACTAGGCCTTATATTGATGAAACTGTGTCTTACGATGGATATCCTGAAAATGCAGAAAAAGTAAATGGTAGATGGGCTATGGTTGGTTTCGTTGCACTATTAGGTGCCTATGTCACAACAGGACAGATCATCCCTGGAATTTTTTAAAACCCAAATACAGTTTTTATAAACTCTTTGTTTTGCTTTTTAGATAAAATTTGAATTTTTATTTTAAATTTGAAAATAAAAAAAACCAAATAAAGGTTGTGACATTTAGGAAAAATATTATTCCTAGGAAAATATAAGCAAATTTTTTGCCGATGAATGCTGTCTCTGGTTCAAGCTTTACTCTCATTAAATTCTTGAATTATTTCGATTAAGATAGCATTAATTAACAAGTAAATATATGTTTTAAAAAAGAAAAATAATCAAATTGATAATTTATTTTAGAAAGTTAGTAACTATAAAAATTTCCTCTATTATATTAAATCGTTTTCTACAATAAAGAGTATTAAATTAGAAAAAAGCCCAATTTAATTTAAATTAGACTTTTGAAAGAAAATAAAAGAGTTGAATTAGATAAAACCTGGAATGATTTGCCCTGTTGTTAAATATGCTCCTAATAAAGCAACAAAACCCAACATTGCGAATCTACCGTTAAGCTTTTCAGCAACGATTTTTTCTTTTTCAATAATTTTTGGTTCGTTATTTTTCATTAGAACCAACCTGGAATAATCTGGCCTGTTGTGACATATGCGCCAACTGCTGCAACGAAACCTAACATTGCCGCCCAACCATTAAAACGTTCTGCTTCTGGAGTCATTTTTTTTGTGTAATTTGTAAATAAATATAACATAAATATTTAATATAGTAAAGAAAATTAGTGATTAGTCCTCTCTTTATCAGAAAAATTCAAAAAAGTGCTACATATATGTGTCGAAATATACCTTATCGATATTATTATTTTTGTTCCGATTTTTTTAATTTGGAAAAAAAATATAAGCTTTTCGCCTTGTTTTTTTTTTTTTGGTACATCCTCATTTACAGGTAATTTAAATTAATATATTAATAGAGTCAGCTAGTAGGGATACAGGCTGACTCTTTTTTTTTTTAATTTTTAGTTTTTGGCTATAAGTAGTTTTTAGAATTCAAATAATTGCTATTAATAAATTAGATACATAAGAATTTATGTCATTCGCGACTTACTACATGCATTTAATTTTTGGCAGGATTCCCTCTCTACTGAATTCTGATTTAATACTTTATATCTTGCCTGCTCTTACAATTTCAATATTATTTTTTAGCCTTAAAATCATGTTTTTCAAGACTCCTAAATTGAGAAAGGTTAAATAATCAAGGATTTTAAAATTATTTTTTTTTACTGAAGCGCCTAATTTTTTTTAATTTTGGATAATAGACTTTTTTTTTCGGCAACTCTAAGAAATAGAGACTGCATTGGTGATGTACTATCCCAAATTATAAAAAAAGGTTCAGTATTAGAAATCGGGAGTGGCAGTGGTGAACATGGAGTGTTTTTTCAAAAACGATTTCCTGGAATAATTTGGCAAACAAGTGACCCAGAGTTAGTGCATAGAAAAAGTATAAGTTCTTGGATTGAGTATGAAAACCTATCCAAGAAAATGCCCCAGCCTCTTGAGATTGATGTAGAGAAAATTCCTTGGAAAATTCCATTGATATTAGCTAATTCTTTGCAAGGAATAGTCTCTATAAATATGATTCATGTAGCAGAGTGGTCTTGTACTGTAGCACTCTTAAAAGAGTCAGGAAAATTACTGAATAAGGGACAATTTTTGATTTTGTATGGGCCATTTAAAATTTGTAATAAGCATACAAGTGAAAGTAATTATTTTTTCGATAATTCATTAAAAATGCAAAATGATCTTTGGGGTATTAAAAATCTTGAAGAAGTTTGTGATGAGAGTAAGAAAAATGGTTTTACTCAAGAGGATATTATTAGAATGCCTGCAAATAATTTTTCAATAATTTACAGAAAAGTTTTTTGATAAGGCAAATAAAAATATCAATAAGTTTTTAAAATTCATCTTATTAGATGATCAACCTGATAGTTTTTTGCTCCATTCTTTATGCTTTTGATCTAAATCTGAAATTTTTTCGCCTAGACTCAATTGTCTTTCTAATAATTCAACTTTGGTAAGTGTTATTTTTTCCGAATAAAATTTAATAGGCTGTTTACCATGTAAATTGTCGCCACTCATAAAATTACTAAACTTGTGAGTATTTTCTAAGATGAAAAATTTGTTATTGCTAATTCTTTTATATTTTTTTCAGATTTGCGTAAATTAAAGTGATAAAGAATTCATGCTTATTGTGTTTTTAATCCACCATTTTTGTATGAAGATCGCCATATATATCTTCCTCTCTTGATTTCTGACTCAACTGCAACGCAATTGCAGGCAATATTCCATAAAGCTTTGTGTATTGGATCAGGATTAAAAAGATATGCTTTTTTAAAGGCTTTTTTAATTAAAACAGTTGCCTTTTTTGCATGATAATGAGGGATCGTTGGACATACATGATGAACGACATGGCTAGAACCTATATTATGGTGAAGAAAATTAAGGACACTACCGTAAGGCCTGTCAATGGATAGAAATGCTCCTCTCATAAAGGAAAATTCCGTATTTGAAAGATGAGGTACATCTGAATCTGTATGATGAAGCCATGTATAAACTACTAGCCAACAATTAACCACTAGTAAAGGGCCAAAATACAGAGTAATTATTGGAAATAATCCATACTTGAAAACTAAATAAACAATGCCCACTAATGTCAAACCTACGCCAATATCTGATATCCAAACTTTCTTGGCCCATACTGATGGCCATAATGCTTTAGAGAATGGTTTAATTGGCCAAAAATGATTTGAAGTGCCATATTTAATACCTCCTGTACTTCCAGTAAGTAAATAAGCAGGCCAGCCAAATATTAGATGTAAAACAAGTTGAAGAATTCCATAATTTTTCTTACCCAAGGAATTTGAAAAATGTAATTCTTTTTCTCCGCCAACTTTTTCTGTAACTCCGTTTCCTTTAATAACTAAAGGGACGTGAGTTTCTCCATTAGTTATGTTATTTGTGAATCTATGATGAACTGCATGAGAACGCTGCCAAGAAAAATAAGGTACCAGAAGTAATGAATGTAGTAAGTAACCAATTACAGATTCTAATGTTTTGTTTTTAGAGAATGCTCCATGCCCACATTCATGGGCAATTACCCAGAATCCCATTGCAGTGGTTCCTGATATTAATGCGTAAATTATCCAAATTGGGATCATTTTTGGGGTAAATGGAATAGATAACCCTATTGCGACTACTAATGATTGAATGAAAGCTGATTGTAAAAGATACCTCAAAGAAGTTTTGGTATTGCACCTAAAGTAGTGATCTGGGATAACATCCTGAAATTCTTTTATGCCTGGAATATCATTATCCTTTATTACAAGCGCTTGGCCTTTAAGACCAGAAAATTTTATATTACTCAAATTTTTGTTGGTTTAGAATTTTGATAAATAAAAGTGAATTTATATGTTCTATTATCCATCACAGGATCTCATAATGAAAAGAATTTATTAATTTTTTTTCGATAAAGTTTTTAAGATTTTAATTTAATATTCAAATAAAATTATCCTAGCCAAACATTTTTATTTATTCTTTTATCGTAATCTTATTAATTTTTTATTTCTTTCTTTCTTTTTTATGCTGCTTGTCTTTGCTCTTTTAGAGCTTAATTAATTTAAAGACCGCGTATATACTTCTTAGGTAAACCAGGTTGTTTACGAGGCTTTACTAGGATAGGTAAAACAATAACTCCTACTGTAAAAAGACAGATTGGAGCAACTACCATCAATATAGATTCTAGAGACATGAATAATTTTGAATTTATTAATAAATAGCAAGATTTTTTTTTAAAGTCATGCGTATTTATATCTATTTTGTGAGGATAGATTCAAAATTTTTATAAATTATTAAGTAAAAAAGAAAAAAAGCTTAAAAAAGAGCAATTTTTTCAATATTCATCCTAACTACTTAATAATTATTTAAATAGTGATTAGTTATGAATCAAGAAAAAAATTGGATGCTTATTACTTATTATTGTCCAACTCATGGTGATTCAGGATTAGTAAAACCGATTCAATTAACAAAAAAAGAAATTAGTAAAACATTCTTAAAAAAAGATAGGAGTTCTAAAAATTAATTTTTAGAATAAAACTATATTTTTATAAAATGTTCAAAATCTTGAATGAAATCTGATTAATTAAAATCCTGCAAAAATGCCATAAGCTGCTTTTTTATAAGCGTTATTAGAAATAATTGAAAAACATATCTTAATTTGTATCAGAATCGCATGTTAATTCACATTGATTAAGATCATGTGATGATATTTTTTCTAAAATTCTTAACATATCAATTTCGGAAAGCTCCCCATTCGAGTTCCATTTTAAAGTTGTTTTCCTTTGAGGTGAATTTTTGTTATTCATTTTAATCACCTCCCTTTAAATGAACTTCTAAACAACGAGTAATACATTCTTGATGACCTTCCACAATACTGCATTCAGTAATACACTCGAAATATGAATTAATAGAATCTATTTCTTTATTCTGGTTTGTAGAAACAAATGAATCATTCATAATATTTTGGGATTTATTTGAAAAAGAGATATAGCACGAATTTATGTTCAATAATTTAATTTATTAAGTTAATCAGAAAAAATAAGTATTATTTACTAAATTTTTTTGCAACTGGTTTACCTTGAAAAAGATAGTAATATCTTCTTTTAAAACACAAAAGTAAAAATTAATTTTGATTATTTAATATTAATTTATAAGGCAATCTTCTTAAAAAATCAGCATAAAGACTGATTTACTTTTCAGTAATTTAGTTAGATGATTAAAAAGTATACTTTTAGATTTTCAAATGAAATCAGTAATTACTTGGCTTTCGAAAATGTTAGAGAGTATGGCAAATGCTTTTGTGCATCCTTTAAAGAATGACTTGCCTCCATCTATTGGTACTCATGCATATAGCAGTATTCCTCTAAAAAGAAAATTGAGAAGAAGGTTGAATTAGGTATTAATTTATTGGAATTAATTTTTCATTTTTATTATCCCAAATAATATATTTGAAGCAGTTTGAAAAATCGCTTAATTTTAAGAACTTTGATTGTTGGAGTAAATGAATGTTTGCTTTATGACAAGCTCTTAAGTTGTAATTTGGTATTCTCTCAGAGAGATGGTGAATGCTGTGGAAGGATATGTCTGCTAAAAACCAATTTAGCCAATTGGGGATATCTAAATTGCTACTACCTAAAATAGCTCCATTGATGAGATCCCAATTTTTTGTATTTTTAGCATATGCATTTTCGTAGTTATGTTGTACGAAAAAAACACATATTAAAATGGCTGCTGATAAGGTTAATATAATGGAATAAAATGATAAGAAAAAAACTACCCCCAACCATTTACACATAAAAATCCACCCTATTATTACTGCTATATTATTGATTATTAATTCACTTATTTCACTAAAATTATCTCCATAATCAGAAAAAGGTGGTTTGACTCTTGAATTAATAACTAATATTTGAGAAATATCTCTGTTTTTTATTTTGATAAAAGTCTCTTCCATTATATCTTTAATGAAATTAAAAATAATAATAACTAGTCCTAATCTAGGTTTTAAAACTAAGTAAAAAAAACCGCCAGGGAAAAGCATCATCCAGTTTCGACTTACTTTATAAAGTATTTGATCTCTTTTTGTAAGAGATTCATAATCTTGAAGACTTAAAACATCTATTGGCCCTCTGTAAATTTCCCAATTTCCATTATTTCTATGATGAAATGCATGATCAATTGACCATGACTTCTGGGGAATACCATTAACCAAGCCAAGTAAAAATCCAAAGAAGCGGTTTAATTTCCGTTTTGTAAAGAGGGAATTATGACCGCAATCATGCATTAATGAGAATGTTCGAGAAGAGAATAGAGTTAAAAGAATTATAAAAGGTACCAATAGAAATCCTTTAATTAATAATGAAAAAGGTTGATTTAATATTTGGTGGACGATTATCCAAATAGAAATCATTGGGAAGATGGTAGTAATAATTTGATAAAAAGCTCTGATATTATTTCTTTTTAAAAATGGCTTTATTAAAAAATCACCCTTTTTTACTTTAAGCATATTTTTATTATTTGTTAGATACTAACAATTTTTTAAAATTATTGATTTTTGAATAAACAACAAAGATATTTTAAAAATCATACTAAAGAATAAATTCTTTAGACATAGTTCTCAATTGATCTAGATTTAATCTTTCTAAGTAATTTTTAAAGTCACTAAGATTCTTAGTAGAGTCAGAATTTTTGGTCTCGTAAATAAGACTATTAGAAATTAACTCAATAAGGTGATCTTTATCCATAATTCCTTATAGACCAAAATTCCTGTTTAAAAAATTAAGGTCTTGAATTCGAGATCATTAACTCATCTCAATTGAGAGTAATTTTTATAAATTTTTTAAATCTTTTTCTATTTTTTCTAATCTTTCATTTAATTCTTTTTGCTCCTTAATCAAGGATTTTTTCTTTTCTGCACGCTCTTTGTTCAAAGGAGAATTGAAATATTTTTGGTAAGAAACAAAAAAAACTGCTATTGCGACTGCAATGCCAAGAGCACCAATTATTAAAATTGGAGACGATGGAAAGTCATAAAATGGAATTGACAATGTATTTTATTAAAAACAAATCCTAGCTATCTCATAAACAAAAAATGAGGAATAAATACTTATTTCTTGAGAAACTTTATGATTAATTATGCTTGTTATTTTGTAAAAAATACAAAAGCTTTATCTTTAGTTAAATTTAAAAAATAAGTATTTGTACAGCTGTCAAATAATGAATGACTAATAATGATTAAACTAGTAAAAAGTTTTTCATGAAGAAAATCATTAATAAAAAACATAATAAAAATGAACCATGGTTTAAATGGTTAACGAGAGAACTTAATTCTTATGAAGCTTTTCAGGATTTCGAATCAGGAAAAAATCCACGAGATGTTGCAGAGGATTTTATTTCTAGAAATAGTATTGCAATTGCCGAAGTTTTCGAAGATTTTGATGATGAAGATAAAGATACACTTGATCAGTTTCTTAAATTAACCGAATGCGAGATGCATGTGTTTAAGATTATTGAAAAACAAATAGAGTTAAGAAACAAGATAAGATTTGTAGACTTTAAAAAGGGAAAGAAATAAAGAGCTAAATTCTATATAAGTTTATTTTTCCCATTACCTTTTTTTCCAAAGCCTAGCCAGATGAACCACACGATCCATCCGAAGATAGGTATTAAATTAATAAAGATCCATTTCCAATCTTTTCCAAAATCTTTGATTCTCCTTATATCAATAGCTATTTGAGGAATGATACAAATTATTCCATAAGCATTGAAACCAAAAGTTTTTAAAAATATTGGAATAGTTAGGAAAGAAATTATAAGATTCGCTAGTTGAACTAACCACCAGTCCGATCGGGATGTAAATCCTTTGAAGTCTGTAGCTTTAATCCAAAACTCTTTATATGCCTCCAAAAAGTTATTAAGCATCAATTAAAAATCCAAAGAATTTAAGATTATCAATTTAATCTTCAATTTATCAAAATATTATTTATTTACTAAATAGGATCAAATAAATTCATATCATTTGAATCTTGTTTTGGGATCTCATCTTGATTTGGTAATGCACAGAATCCGTCTTTGCAAATCATCTTTTCTTTTGCAATACTTGAAGTCTCTGAGAATGTATTTTTGTTGTTATTTGAAGATCCTTTCAACATTTATATAAAAAAAATTAAATCCAATATTTAATTAATAACTCAATTGATTTTAATAAGCAATAAATTTAGTATTAATTATTTACTTTTTTTGATTTGGCAAGTCTCTCCAAAATAGCGCCATAATATAAATGAATAAAGATATAGAACAAATATAAAGTAAAGAATTTAGATGCATTTTTATTTATTAAAGTAATTAGTAGGAGAGCCCCGTCACAAAAAGGAATAATTATAAATTTGTAGGTGTTTAACTTAGTAATCCTTCAAATTCTAGTATTTATTTAAGTTTTTTACGATTTATCCTTATTTATATCTGTTAAAGCTTTTCTACCTTCTTTAAGGGTTCTCGAGACAAGCCAAGACAAAGAGGAAAAAATAAGAGTGGTAAGTGTAATTAGGGAAATGTGAGTTGTATCAATATTATTAATCAATTTAATGGAATTTTTTCAGAGATTGTAATTTAAAATCTAAAAATTTCAAACGTCAGATCTAGAATATGCAGGTATAAGCATTCCGCCATCTTGGTCATCGTTATCATCATCAAATCCACCACCTAGAAGTAACTCAATTATTACAAGAACAGCTATTGGATAAAGACACCATAATATAGCTGTAAAAGGACTTACTGCTGAAGAGGCGGAGTAAAAATCTGTCATGGATTGATATTAATCTAAAGAAACAACAATTGTGGATCCTACTGAGAGTGTTATTCAATATTTCTATAAATATTTTTAAAACTTTTCTCTGTCGTACGAATAAATCTTTAGTATTTATTGATATTTTTATTCCTTAATATGAATGTTAATAATAGTTTTGTTTAACCTTATGAGAAACTAATAATGACATAATGAATCCCACAATTGTAATTTTTTATACTTAACAATAATTGTACAATTCTGATTCAAAAACTATTATTTATCTTGATTTTATAAATTCTATGTTTTCTTTCACTTTTGATCCTTTGGCTGCAATATTTGGTATATCAGGAATTGTAGGCTTCTTTTTCTTTGCTTCTGCTGCTAAGGGAACTTCCAGTATCAATACAAAACCAAAAAAGGAATTAGATTAAGGTTGATTCTTGCAGAAAACTAGATAGAAATTTTAAATTTAGTATTTTAAAAGGCTTGCAAATTATTACTTATTCCATTGTTTAGAAATAAACTCAAGAAAATCTTTTAGATCCTCTTCAGGACAATTAGTTTCTTCTTGCAAATCAATGCAAATTTGCTTAATATTTTCAAAGGCCTTTTTTACTTTTTCATTTTTTTCGATAACCTCAAAATATTCTTGATCAGTAAAAGGCATAATATTGGATTCCCTCGTGAAAATAATTCATTAACCATATTTTATCTGCATTGACTAAACAGTAAAGAAAGAAAAAAATCTTTTTTCTTAACTTTAGCTACCCAATCGATAATGTTTTTTAATACTTTTGGTTACCTCCCATTCGCAGTAAAGTCCAGCAGGAAACTCAACTAAGTCTCCAGCTTTAATGAAATAAGTGCCACCGCCTTTCGTACTTATTTTCGCTTGGCCTTCAATGATTAAGCAAATTTCCTTATCGACGTAATTCCATTTAAATTTACTTGGCTCACATTCCCAAATAGGCCAACTTTTTATTCCATATTGGATTATTGTGCTTGCACTACAAGGGGAAGTGATTAGAACTTTCAAGAAACAGTTCAAGTATGTTTTTTTATTTTACAAATAAAAGAAATTTTTATTTTCGAGAATGTGTATTTCTTTACTGTCTTTTATTTTTTTTCGTTTAATATAAAAAAAATTTTAATTTATGGATGAACTTTCTGTATTGTCAATTTCTTTATCTATAGCTTCTCTAGGGATATTTTTTTTATTTTTTGCTTCAAATGATGATGACGACCAAGATGGAGGTAAGTTGATTAAATCACTAGAAAAAATTAATTAATATCAAGTAAATAAAACATTTAATAAAGATTTATAACCTATAAAGCCAGCATAAATGCAGCTTAGAAAAATAAAATAAACTTCCAATGTACTAAGTCTTTTTTTCTTTAAAATTTTCATTTTTTCTGAATTTTTATATAATAATTTTATTTAATCAGATTTTTATCAACATGAGTATTTATTACATAAACTCTTAGATTAAATAATTATTAATGTTAAGCCAAAAAATAAAAAACAAGTAAAAAATATTATTTTTTTGGTAATTTCTCTTTCCTCATTCTTAGCAAAGAATAAGGAAATTACTGGAGATATGCTTAATAAAGCCCATCCTACTCCTATGGGAAGGGTTTTAAAAACAACTTGTTGTAGAAATATTCCTACATTTGTTCCAAGAAGTATTGAAATAATAAATCTTTTTTGTTGTTTTTTGTCTATGTTTTTTATGAAAAAATTGATCTTAAACCCTTTTAAAGTTATTAAAAAAATTATTGCACCTAATAATCTTATTTCAGTTGTAAGGAATGGAGATAAATTGCCTTGAAGGAAAACCATCCTTGATAAAAGACCTCCAAGAACAGCACATAAAACTGATAAAAAAGGAAAAGCAAAAATTTTAAAGTTATTTTTTTCTGAGAATGAGGAGTTTTCCTCTTTAAAAACGTTACCTTTTCTGAGAATTATGAATAGCGAAATCGTTACTATAATTATTCCAACCCATGATTTAGTTGTTAAATTTTCATTAATAAAAAATTCCCCTGATAAAGCTGCCATTAACGGAGAAAGAGTTTCTATAGATAATGTTTTTCTTGTGCCAATTATTTGTAGTGACTTTAAATAGAAAGTATCACCTAAACCAATACCTATTATTCCACTAATTAGTAGGATAAATATGTTTTTTAATTCAGTTGCAGAAGTTAGATTGATAAAAGCAGGTATAAAAATTAAAAAAGCTATTATATTTTTTATTAAATTAATATCTATTGATTTATATTTTTGAGTTTGCGAGCGCCAAATAAAGCACGCATATGTCCAAGATGTAGCAGCTCCAAAAGCAGAAAGGATTCCAATCAAAACGAATAATTTTTAAAAATTTTATTTTATAAATTGAGTAAACGTTAAAAAGAATACATAAATAAGAATCAAAATCCCAGGTAAGAATTGAATTAGTGATTTGAAATTATTTTTTTTCATGTTTCTAAAATAGTTTTTTTAAACAGTTTTTTTATTACTAGGATACAAGCTTTCTAACTTCTTTCTTCTTTGCACTTTCGCATTAATTCTTTCTTCTTTTTCTTTTTTCTTGATCTCATCATTTATCTTATTTTGTCTATATCCAAACCAAAGTAGAACCCAAATAACAGAAGTTATTAAAAGAAGAGCAGTATATTGACCAGTCATAGGAAAACTGGCCTCAGAATATTTAACGTAAGAAAATAACAAACTCATTTAAATAACTTAAAGCATAAAAATAACGACTGTGTTGATTTTTCTAGAAATTTAAAAATTAGCGAATCGTACCTATTTATTATGTAGTTTTAAAGTTTTATATTTATTTTTTTGTGGTTTTTGAACTAATTTTTCTTTATAACTACTTGCTATTATCAGATTGAAGCATATTAAATAATAAGTTTTTGGAACCTTTTGATTTAGCAGTTGTTGGAGGCGGTGCAGCCGGTTTTATGACAGCAATAACTGCTGCTGAAAATGGAGTAAAAAGAATAATAATTCTTGAAGGAACTTCAAAACTTATGGAGAAAGTAAGGATTAGTGGAGGGGGAAGATGTAACGTCACTAATGCGACATGGATACCGAATGAACTAGTTGAGAATTACCCCAGAGGTGGAATTCAGCTCTTGGAATCATTTAATCGTTTTGCTTCTGGAGATGTATACGATTGGTTTGAGAAAAAAGGTTTAAAATTAAAAATTGAGGAAGATCTAAGAGTATTCCCAGTTTCTAATTCTTCTTCAGATGTTATTGATTGTTTGAGAAAAAGTGCTTTATCAAAAAACGTAGAGATACTAACAAAATTTTTTGTAAAAGAAATTGCAAAAACTCCAGATAATGTATTCAATATTTTTAGTCTTAAAAAAGCAAAGGTAACTGCAAAAAATATTATTCTTTCAACTGGAGGTAATCCAAACGGATATAAATTAGCTCAAAATCTTGGACACACCATTGTTAAACCTGTGCCATCGCTTTTTACTTTTTCCACAAAAGAACCAAATTTGGATGAATGTAGTGGGGTATCTATAAGGGGCATAGATATAGAAATTAATTTAAACAATAAGAATTTTCAAAATAGAGGCGATTTACTAATAACGCATTGGGGGTTTAGTGGGCCAGCAGTATTAAAACTTTCATCAATTGCAGCAAGGGAACTTTATAGCCAAAAATATAAATTTAATTTAATCATTAAATGGTCTTCTTTAAGTTATAAGGAGTTAAAAGAAAAAATTAATTATTTAAGATTAAATAAAGGCAAGGTGAATCTTATTAATAGTAGACCTGTTCCACTATTAACAAAAAGATTATGGATTTTTTTATTAAAGAAAATAGGTATCGATAAAGAGAAAAAGTGGGCTGATTTACTGGCGGATGAAAGAGAGAAAATGATAAATACTCTAATGAGGGATATATATATAATTTCAGGAAAAGGTCCATTTGGAGAGGAATTTGTTACTTCCGGAGGCGTAAAAATTAATGAGGTTAATTTTAAAAGTATGGAGAGCTTAATTTGTCCAGGGTTATTTTTTTCTGGAGAAGTTTTGGATGTTGATGGGATAACTGGTGGATTTAATTTTCAACATTGTTGGACAAGTGGATGGATCGCTGGGATGGCAGTCTCAAAGTTAAATCAATCAACTTAAGTAATAAATTAGTAAGTAACAATTCAATAAGTTTATCTTTTTTTTATTAAGTATTAGACGGAAAAAGTTTTTTGGTGAAACTTTAATTTTAAAGTTTTAATTATTGGTGAAGATTAATGCAGAATCTTGTATCAAAAAAAGAAGAAGAGGAAAGAAGATTAAAAGCTTTAGCAGAATATAGAATTTTGGGAACCAAGCCAGAATCATGTTATGACGATATTACAAAAATTGCTGCTACAACCTGTAATGTGCCTATTTCTTTAATGACATTGGTAGACAAAGATAAACAATGGTTTAAATCCAAAATAGGACTTCAAATATCAGAAACTAGAAGAGATTGGTCTTTTTGTACCCATGCAATAAAAGAAAATAGTCCATTAATTATTCATGATGCTTTCCAAGATGAAAGGTTTATAAATAATCCATTGGTAACAGGAGACCCCAAGATTCGTTTTTATGCAGGTTTTCCCCTTAGAAATAGTGATGGTAATAAACTTGGAACTCTTTGTGTAATAGACAGAAAGCCAGGAAATCTAACTACACAACAATTCAATATTATGGAATTGTTATCCAAGCAAATAGTTTCATTTTTAGAGCTCAGAAAAAAGTCATTGAACTTGCTAGATGCTTTGTCTAACTTGCACAAACAGGAAGGTATTTTATCTGTCTGTTCATATTGCAGAGAAGTAAAAAATAAGGAGGGCGATTGGATGCATTTAGAAAAATATCTTTCGAAAATTAGTGATATTAGATTCAGTCATGGGGTTTGTGATAATTGTATGGAAAAACATTTCCCAGATGTAATCGAAGTATGGAATAAAAAGGATTTCTTTGAAGATGGTCAAAAAAGGTTTTTAGAGTCCTAGATTCAATACCTGACTTTTTATTGTTTAATTTATTTTCTATACAAATTCTTTATTTGGTGGTTAGTATTGTATAAATTTTGACTAGAAAATGTTATTAGGAACTTTATTGACAGGTGAAATTGCTAAAAGTGCATTAGTAGCATATGTTCATTATTTAGGAATAATATTGTGTTTCGGTTCTCTTTTGTTTGAAAGATTGACTCTCAAAGTAGGTCTTAATAGAAACGAGACGATCTCAATGATAATTGCTGATGTGGTTTATGGTTTAGCAGGAGTTGCGATATTAGTTACTGGAATTTTGCGTGTTAAGTATTTTGGTCAAGGAGGAGATTTCTATACAGGTAATCCTGTGTTTTGGATAAAGGTTTCTCTTTATATTATTGTGGGATTACTTTCTTTATACCCAACAACAACCTATATATTATGGGCAATTCCATTAAGTAAGAATAAATTACCTGAAATATCTGAAAATCTAGTCAAGAGGTTCAGACTAATTATTACTACTGAATTAGTGGGATTTGCAACAATACCTTTGTTTGCCACCCTCATGGCTAGAGGTGTAGGTTTAGGTTGAATAATTTATTTCTAGAAAGAAATTGTTTAATAAGTGCAAACAAACTATATAGATGGAGTTTAAGTTATAAGATTTCTAAATCTAAAAAAGAGATTATCTTTATAGGTTTAAATCCCTCATTTTCGGATGAAGTTTTCTTGGACAACACAACAAAAAAAATAATCAAAATTTCGAAAAACAATAATTACGGCAAAGTAAAATTAATAAATCTATTTGCTCTTATTTCAAGCAAACCAGAAAAACTTTTTAAACATAAAAACCCTGTGGGCTATCAAAACAATAATCATATTTATAAAAACTTAAAACACTGGTCTGAAAATAAAAATTGTGATTTATGGTTAGGTTGGGGTAACAAAGGTAAATTTCTAAATAGAAATAAAAGAATATCAAAAAAAATAATGCAATATAACTCAATTAGGAAGAATAATTTTGATAATCCTCTTGGACCGCTTTTAATTAAGAAAACAATCAAAGATAATCCAATACACCCTCTATATTGTTCTGACTATTCCATCCTCCAATCTTATTTTTAGGTAGAAAAGCTCAAATGCAAACCAGTATTTTTAGCAAATCCATTAAATATGTGTTAATTTCTATTTGTTAAGTTAACCTAATATGAAAATTTCAAAGCAATTAAATAAACTAAAAAACTTGAATGTTGAGGCAGAAAAATGTTCTTCAAGAGAAGAAGCAAAAAAAATAATTAATAAAGCAAATAAAGCACAAAGTAAAATCAATAAATAAATAAAAAGTAACTTCCCTTATCCATAAATTATAATTTTCAAAAATATTTAATTTACACAAATACACCATATTTATTTTTTAGTATTTATGTCTTTGAAAATAATTAAAATAAGGAAATCGCACGAAAGATTTAGATCGACTAGAGAATGGCTAAATTCGATGCATTCATTTTCTTTCGCAGAGCATAAAGATCCAAAATGGGATAATTTTGGGAAAATTAGAGTTATAAACGAAGATATTATTTCTCCTAATGCAGGATTTAATACACATTCTCATGCAAATATGGAAATAATTACTGTCGTAACAAAAGGAGCAATAACTCATAGAGACTCTTTAAACAATCTTGGCAAAATTTACAAAGATGAAGTACAAGTTATGTCTGCAGGCACTGGAATCTCTCATAGCGAGAAGAATGAAGAAAATGAGAACTGTAAGTTGTTCCAGATTTGGATATACCCTCAAAAAGAAAATATCAAACCTCGATATGATCAAATTTCATTAAATGAAAAGTTGTGGGACAATCTTATATTCAATTACAAAGACGGTAAAAATAATAAGCTTTTTCTAAATCAAAGTATCTCTTTATGGCGTTGTAAATATAAGCCAATTCAAGAAAAAAAATTGCCATTAAACATCGATAAATATAATTGGATACAAATAATAGAAGGTAATCTTTTATTAAAAAGTAAAGACTCTAATTCAAATATATTTCTCGAATCTGGAGATGGCTTGGGTTTTGAAGTTAATTATTATGATGATGTTTCTATAGATACTGAAAAAAACTTAGATTTTCTCTTATTTTCGATGCCTTCCTTATAATTTTTCTGTTATTTTACCCATCAACTCCTTTATTAAATGCATTTAAGGCTTGCAAAGCCATATTAAGGTGAACTTCCATAGCACCAAGTGCAATTAGAGAATTTGGTGATTTATCTTTTAGTAAATTCTCTTTTCTTTTTGATAACTCATTGACTAACTTCTTAGTTGAAGCTTCCCAATTGTTGATTAACTCTTCAAATTCTCTTTTTTCAGGGCTTTCTATTTCTGCTAATTCATCAGAAAAATAAGAATCTTTTTGTGCCTTAAGCATCAAGTAACTTAATTTTTTATGACTTATTGCTTGAGGTAAATTGTTAGATTCACTCATTGCTAGTGACTATTTTATAGTCAAAATCTAACTAATTAAGTGAATATTTGCTAGAGGGTAAACGGTTGTGATGACCGACCTGAAAATTACGAAACGATACTTTAACAAAAAATGGATTTATGAACCTTTAATTTTTCATTTATTAGTTTCTTGAAATAATCTCCACGCTCTTCATAATTTTTAAATTGATCAAAACTAGAGCATGAAGGTGAGAATAATAATGTTCCAACCCTATTATTTTGTAAATAATGAAAAACAAAATTTAAAAGCTCTTTAAGTTCTGAAAATTCAAAAATATTTTTTTTAAATCCTTCATTAATAAGCGCCATTTTTAGGACTTTTGAGCTTTCTCCAAAAAGGAAAACACATTTAACTTTTTTCTTTAAAACTTTTATCCACTCACTATATTCATTGCCTTTTAATCTACCCCCAGCAATGATTATTATTTGACCTTCAATTGAACTTATTCCCGCAATAGAAGAGTCAAAATTTGTAGCTTTACTATCATTAATGATTTCCAAATCATTATTTTTATAAATTGTTTCCATCCTATGGGGTAATTGTTTGTAATTAGATAAAGAATCTTTAATCTTCTTGCCAGATAATCCAACTTTTCTTGCTGCTGCAGTTACCAATAAAAGATTTTGAAGATTATGCATTCCTTTTAAAGAAAAATGTTCAAGTTTGAATAATTTCTTCCCTCTCTCAACAATGTACGCTTGTTCATTTATCCAATAATCGCAATGAATAAAATTTGATTTATCGAAACTAGTTGTTATCCAAACCCCTCTTGATAGCGAACTGTAGTGATTTCTTAGGTTTTTATCGTCATAATTATAAATTCTAAAATCAGATTTTTCTAACAAGCTTTTTTTTATTTTGAAATAGTTTTCAAGTGTTTTATGTCTTTCAAGATGATCTTCTGTGAAGGTTGTCCATATTCCAATATTAGGTTCTACTTCTGGAGATATTTCTATTTGATAACTGCTTAATTCAGCTACAACCCAATCAATTTTTTCATGTTTTTTGGAGTGAGCATACTTACATAAAGGTGTACCAATATTTCCTGCAAATGGAGCATATAATCCACTATCACAGAGTATATGGCTTAGTAGATGAGTGACAGTAGTCTTGCCATTAGTGCCAGTAATACCTATCCAATTTGTGTCTTTTAAAATTTCCCATGCAACATTAATTTCTCCAATTACTTTAATTCCCTTTTTTTTTAATTCAAAAATAGTTGTATGGTCATAAGGTATTGATGGACTTACAACAACTGATTCGATCTCTTTCAAAAAAGGTTGAATTTCTTCAAATACAAATGCTTTATTTAGAGAAACTATGATATTAAGCTCCTCTAATGCTGTTTTTCTTTCTAAGAATTCTATCCCATCTTTACTTTCCCAAACAATTACTCTCTTATTGATGCTTCTCAAATACTTGGCAGCCCAAAATCCAGATTTACCTAATCCAATTACAAGATTAATATTTCTTTTATTTGAATGATTATCTATCATTAAATTTATAATTGCATTTATATTAATTATGTTTAAAGGGTAATTCAATCATGAGATTTTTCTTCAGTATTTATAGTATTCGCCCAAGATAAGTTAATTAATGGAAGATAATACTGCAAAATATTGGTTCTCTTGGTTTTATGAAAAGTGGGAGAAAAATGCTCCAGGTGAATTAATTGAACGGGGTTTAACTCCGTCTCAGATTGCTGAGCGCTTTGTTAATGAAAACCATGATAGTTTAATTCAATTGTCAAAAAAAATTGATGAAAAAAATTATGATGCCTTAACAGAATTTATGAAACTCTCAGAGAGTGAATTACATATCTTGAAGTATTTTCTAAAGTTAGTAAAAATGAAAAATTTATAAGAAGTTATTAAGTATTTCGAGGCTTTTTTCCCATAAATTTTTTCTTTCTTTTTTATTCATAGCGAAAGGAGAAGTAGGGGATAGTTTTGGATGACCTCTGAAATTAAATCTAGGACCATAATGATCACCGCCTCTTACGTCTGGTGAAGTAGCTGCAAAAAGCTGAGGTAAAGCACCCATCTCAGCAGTTTGAAAAATAGGACTAAATAATTCCAATGAGAATGTTTCTAATGGACCAGGGTTAGGTTTTTGAGCAGTAAAGAGATTTGTTTTCGCAATTCCTGGGTGAGCAGCTAAAGAAAGTATACTCTTGTGCTTTAAGTTCTCATTTAGTTCCAAAGCAAACATTACATTTGCCAATTTGCTATTGGAGTAAGATTCCCATTTGTTGTAATAGTTCTCTGCTTTCAGATTTTTCCAACCAACTTTGCCAAAAAATTGTGCTCCGGAAGTCACCGTCACAACTCTAGATTCTTCTTTTTTTTCAATAATTGGAAGTAGCTTTAGAGTCAATAGCATGTGAGCTAGATGATTAACTGCAAATTGTATTTCATATCCCTGGGCACTAAGAGTTTTAGGCGGATGCATAATGCCTGCATTATTGATTAGTAAATCCAAATTTTCAAAATTATCAAAAATTTTGGACTGAACTTCAACAATATTTTTTAAATCTGACAAATCTAATTCTAAAGGTGTAAATAATCCTTCAGGATTAAGACCTTTAAGTTTTTTGATAGTTTGATTAGCTTTTTCAAGTGATCTACAAGCTATAACAACATTAGCATTTTTTTCCGCTAAGGCCTTTGCAGTGTAGTATCCAAGACCACTATTCGCACCAGTAATTAGCGCTGTTTTGCCTTTAAGGTTTGGAATATTAGATGTTTCCCAGTTAGAGATTTTAGGTCTTGAAATAGTGGCAGTCATTTAGTAATCCTGCAAATTCCTTTGGAATTTAACCAAAATTTAATTACTTTTCCACTGTAAATACTGGAAGTCAGTATCGTGAGCTTTTATTGAAGGTACTTTTTAAAATTATTTTTCGATTGCATATTGCCATTCGTTATTTTGAGATAAACTTTTCTCTCTAAGTAACTGTAATTTCCTACTATTTATTTTTATAACTATCCCATTAGTTGGATATTTCGCAAATATTTTTTTCTCTAACCAATTTTTTTTATATATTTGGATTTCGCTTGTATGATTTGTGAAGTAACTGTCAGGGGTGCTGAAGCCACATTTTTTAAGATAGTTAAGGGTTTCGTATTGATTAAGTCTTCCATTAAGTATTTGGAAACAGCAAAAGCGGAGACTTTCTCCAATCCCTTCCTTATCATTGAGGTATTTTCTTGTAATTCTTTGGGAAATGCCGGCAACTTGATTTGTAGCGTATAGTTCACCTCTAATTTGAAAATCTCGTTTGATAGGAATACAATCGGGGACATTTTTAATTTGTTTAATTTTGCTTGAGACATCAAATCCTTTTTTTTGTAATAGCTTTATTAAACTTGCCATCTACATATCTAATTGCAATAGCACAGCCATCAATTTTTGGTTGAATGCTTAATCTTGTTTTTGTTAATAAACTTTCCAAAAATTCTTTATAGATTTCTTTGGCTAATTTTGGCAAAAGTTTATTACTTTTTTGATTAAAGTAGTCAGGCTCTGGATCAACAGGAATAAAGAGCTTTTCAAGTTGCTTAAATGCATCATCCGAAATTATGCCTTCACCTATTCTGTATTCTTCATCTAGATACTTAACATCTCTCACTAATAAATTATTCATAATAATTTTGATAAATATTTAAAAATCTTTTAGAAAAAATCATTTAAATAAAGATTTGAAAATTAAAATTAGATCTAAAAAGTAATTGACCACTAAATATCCTCCTACGCAGAGAGCGATTTAAGAGTATAAAATGTACTGATAAGGCGTTTAAATTAAATACTTCAATCAAACATATTTACTTAAAAGTAAAATAGAAAATTTTAAGGATTAATTTAAAAGCAAATTTTTGAAATTTCTATCAATACAAAAAAAAATTTTTTAAAGTTATGAGAAAATGTCATTTTTATTAAAAGCTCAAAATACATGGGAAAATTTTGCGAAATACAAAATCAATGATTATGCAAAATTAAGAAATTTTGATTTTGGGCCAAATAATGAAAGTTCAGTTTCAAAATTATCGCCTTTCATTACTCATAGAATATTATTGGAATATGATCTGATAAATGATATTAAAAGTAAGTACAAAATCAAAAATTCAACTAAATTTGTTGAAGAAATATTTTGGAGAGTTTACTGGAAAGGGTGGATGGAAAATAGACCTAAAGTTTGGAAAAATTTTATTTCAGAAAACAATCTCGATTTTGATTATGAGTTATACGAAAGTGCAATTAATGGCAATACAGAATTAGATTTTTTTAATTCTTGGGTACATGAATTAAAGCAGTACAACTATTTGCATAACCATACAAGAATGTGGTTTGCGAGTACTTGGATATTTAATTTAGGCCTCCCATGGCAATTGGGAGCAAAGTTTTTCTTTAAATATCTTTTTGATGGAGATGCTTCATCTAATCTCCTTAGTTGGAGATGGGTGGGAGGATTGCAAACGAAGGGAAAACAATATCTTTTTTCATCATCAAACCTCAGAAAGTTTTCAAATAATAGATTTAATGTAGACACAATAAGTAATCAACAAATTTTTCTTGAAGAATCTAATCAAATACCATTTGAAGATGAGATTTATAAAAATGATATGGATCCTAAATCAGATAATCTGATTATGTTTGAAAATGATCTACACCTTGCAACCCTTAAAAATTTAATTCCGAGCTATAAAAAAGTATTTATTATCCTTTTAAAAAATGAACAAAGACAAATTAAATTGTCTGAATCTGTATTGAAATTTAAACAAGATTTGGTCTCTGAATTTGTAGAGAAATTTGAGACTGTTGAACAGATTGATCCTTATTCATTGGAAAATACTTTTAAAAATACTAATGAAATAGACATTATTTATCCTGGAGTGGGAGAAAATTATGATTTCATAACTGAGTTTAAAAATTTTCACCATAAAAAAATTTTTAATCTTGTGCGGGATGAAGATTTATTTGCTTGGAAATTTGCTAAAAAAGGGTTTTTTAAATTTAAAGAAAATATTCCAAAAATAAATCAGAGAATATTAGAAAAATATTCAAAAAATAATTTTTAACTTAGTTGAATTCCTAATCAGAAAATAAACCCTTTTGTAAGTAGGTATAAATACTTATTTAGCTACGACTTTTGCTCTTTAATCCACGATGAATACTGTGACTAGTTATTTTTACTTAAGGATAATTTTTTAATAGTGCTTTCAACAATTCTTACCAAGTCGTTTAGCAAAGATACTGCTTTATTAATTCTTAGAGTTATAACTGGAACTGTTCTTATACATCACGGTTATGAGAAATTAGCAAACATAGAAAATTTCGCTGATGCTTTTGTAAGACCATTACACCTCCCATTCCCAATATTTTTATCATATATAGCGGCATTCTCAGAAATAGGTGGTAGTTGGTTACTAATTATCGGCTTAGCCACAAGATTCGGAGCTTTGGCAATTGTTGGAACAATATCTGTAGCTATATATCATGCACTTGTTACTTCAGGCTTTAATATTTTCTTACTAGAGCTTTTACTTTTATATTTCGCTTCAGCAACTTCAATTGCATTAACAGGTCCCGGTAATTTCTCCCTAGATGAAGTCATTATCAGAATTTTGAAATCAGAAGATGAGGAGGAAATTATATCTTCAACAAATGCAAAATCTCCCAAGCAAGTTGAGGTAAAAGAAGAAACTAGTAAAGGTGGCTTATTTCAATTTTTGCAGGCCAACATACTCTCAGATACTTCAAGCTAACTTTTTAGGATAAAGGTTATTGATTAATTCTAACCTTTTTCGATAACTGTTTCTCTTCTCAAGTTTTATCTTAATTGTTGCTTCAGAAAGACTTATAAATAGCCCTACAGCTGTTACCCAAGATAAAAAAATAAAAGGGTTTTCTGGAATTTCTGCGAAATTCATATGTATAATACTTCTTTTTTAAAACTGACTGATCACTATAAGTTTTTCAACCTAAATATACAATTTAGAAATATTTAAGGATTAATTTCAACTTTCTCCCATTTCTTAATCTTTTCCCAGAGGTATCGTTTATGAACAGGCTGTTCTAATTTAAGAAGATCTACTGAATCGATTTCAAAATTTAGAACTACAAAATTTTCTGACTTGGGTGGATTGGATAATGTTTCATAAGTAGATTGGACTTTTGGGTTTATTTTCTCTCCAGGAGATCCCCAAAACCAAGAAGATTTTGATTTTTCTGATAATAAATCCCAATAATTTTTGTTATCACTTAATTCATATATTTTTCCTTTGAATCTATATTGTGATTTGGTTTTCAAAAAGAACCATAATATTTCTGCATTAGGGTTAGATTTTAAATGCCCAATTTTTTCACTTCTTCTATCTGTAAAAATAATCATTGAACTATCTTTATGCCATCCTCTGAAAACTACTGTTCTTAATCTTGGCTCATTTTCTTCGCTGACTGTTGCAAGCTGTATCCATCTATTAGAGGGTGATTTGCCCTCTTTTTTTCTAGAAGATTTTAAATCTTGCCTCCAACTGGGTAAGTTGTTATCAGGCATTTAATTTAGGCAAAATTAGACCACTTTTCTTTTTGTACTCTTCGAATGAATTATATTTTGAGAGCGATTTATCTTTTTTTATCATTCTTGGTAGAAAAACTATAGAGAAAAATATTGCAAGAATTACTAATGGTATGAAACTCATTGAAAGTATGGCGAATGATAGATAAATCAGTATTTCTCCTAGATAATTTGTATTCCTTATATTTTTGAAAAATCCTTCTTTAATTAGATCTTTTTTTAATTTAAGAGAAAAATATTTTTGGGCATCACTAGCAAAGTGTAGAAACACACCAATTATATTTATAGATATAGATGCAGCTATTACGATATTTGGAACAGATTTCTGAGAGGAGATAAGAATGTAGGGAGCTACCCAGTAACTTCCAAGGAAAATAAAACCAGTAACTGAAGTTAAAAAATTGATTTTTTCTTTAAAATAAGGATCTGGGAATATCTTTTCTTTTAAAAGCCAAAGTAATCCATAAGTACCGTGCAGAGCTAAATAAACGTAAGGAGCGATTGTAAAATTATCAAAAAAAATCATGAGGCCTATCACTACAAATGCAGTGAGCCCCTTGTGAAGATTAATTATTTGATTAAGTTTCATCTTTTTGAATAATCTAAAAAATGAAATTATTTTCTGTGGATCTAACCTAAGTCGTCAAAATTTTTAATGGGCGATACTGGATTCGAACCAGTGGCCACTACCGTGTCGAGGTAGTGCTCTACCACTGAGCTAATCGCCCAAATTGAAGAAATTTTTTATTCCCCTTATAAGAAAATAGCAGGTTGCGTTTCATTTTCTAAGTAATTTAACTTTCCATCGTTCTCTTTTGGTTATTTCTAAATTTAGAATTTCAATAAATCCTTTATTTTCAAGTTCTAGTTTGTCGCCAATTTTTAGATTAATAGTTGGTTTATTAACTTTGCTTCCATTTAATCTCAGCATTCCATTTTCTATCCTTTCAATGATTTTGGTTCGTGATACCCTAAAGCCAGCTGAAGCTATAGCATCTAATCTTGTGGAAGCTTCTACTGTATTGACAAGTTTTTTTGTTCTGCCAGAAGGTATTTGTAATTCATCTATACCTACTACATTAATTTTTACTTTTACGTCTCTTAAATAAAAAATATTTTTATCTAGATGCTCAATATCTAAATTATCAATTATCCCTTGTGCTCCCCTATCGCCAATGGTCCATATATCTCCTACTTTGCTTTGATTTACCCCATTTTCAATTAAGAGGGATCTAAAGTCATCTTGTGTAGCATTATCAAATAAAAAATTGCCATTAATCTTTATTCCTTGAGCTGGAAAATTACTTTTTAGCGCATCCTCTTCAGGAATGCGATCTCCTCTAAAGCAAGCTATCCTAGATCTTTGAGAAGAGGAGAATCCTCCATGAATAAAAAATTTGAAATCATTTAAATTTTTAAAATTTTTTAAAATCTCTTCACAAACATAAGTTGAATTAAACCCAGTCCAATAAGTTTCCCAGTGTTTATAAGCTAAGTTAGCAATATTTATTAATTCCTCAGTTTCTTTTTTGTAGTTTGAATTTATTAAGATTTCTTTTAAGTCAATCATTTAGCCTTCTAAAAAAATTATATCTTTTGCTTCTGATTGTTTTAGCAAAGCCCATGGTAATTCAGCTCCAATTTGATTTTCAAGTAGAACAAGCCATTTACCCTCTTTGTTAAAATTAATGATTGATCTTAACTCTTTATTTCTATTAATATTAATACTTGCAGAAGAAACGATGCTTCCTAAATATCCTGAACCCATTCCTAAAAGACCTCCAATTAATGATTCCCCGATGTTATTTAAACCAAGAAAGCTGAAGGTAGATAAATTTGTCATATTAGAAAAAGCTATTCCAGCTATAAATCCAAATGGCATTAGCCATCTACTCATATCTTTTTGTCTGATCTTTCTATCAAGTTTAGGATTTAAGATTCTTATATCTTCAAAATTTTGAGATTTAAATAAGATATTTGCTTTCGCATTTAGCAATTCTGTTTCGTCTGATGATATTTTCTCACTTATTGGTGGGATCAAAATAGCTTCAGAGAGCGTTACTGATTTTTCTTTGAAAACATCAAATAGCTGGATACATTTATCAATGTCTTCAAATATCACAATACTTTTAGTCAAATTTCAATCCTCAAATGTTTGTGTGTTATTCAAATTAATAAAATAAGATACATACACTATAGATTAAGTTAAAGTAAAAGATTAAAGAACCAATCTTAAATGACAAAAGTTCTCATTACAGATCCCATTGATCAAACAGGAATTGATATTCTTTCACAAGTTGCTCAGGTTGATCAGAGGATAGGAATCTCTGACTCTGAGTTAGCTTCCATTATTAAAGATTATGATGCTTTAATGATTCGCTCTGGTACTCAAGTGACTGAAGAGATTATTAACTCTTCAAGTAAACTGAGAATTATTGGAAGAGCAGGAGTTGGAGTTGATAATGTAGATGTTAAAGCTGCTACGCAAAAAGGAGTTCTTGTTGTTAATTCTCCAGGGGGCAACACAATAGCTGCTGCTGAACATACTATAGCTATGATGTTGGCTCTATCTAGACATATTCCAATTGCTAATAGTAGTACTTTGTCAGGTAAATGGGAAAGAAAGAAATTTGTTGGTAATGAGCTTTATGAGAAAAAATTAGGCGTAGTAGGTTTAGGGAAAATTGGTGCTCATGTAGCGAAAGTTGCTAATGCATTAGGAATGGAAGTTTACGGATATGATCCCTTTGTATCAACTGAAAGAGCTCAACAAATACAAGTTAAACTATCTGAACTAGAGGATTTATTCAAACAATCTGATTATGTAACTTTACATTTGCCTCGCACACCAGAGACAGAGAATTTAGTAAATATAGACGTACTTAAAAATATGAAAAGTAGCGCAAAATTAATTAATTGTGCTCGAGGAGGCCTAATTGATGAAGAGGCATTAGCACAAGCTTTAAATCAATCATTGATTGCAGGTGCTGCAATAGATGTCTTTTCTAAAGAACCTTTGGAATCTAATTCACCACTTTTGAAGGTTGAAAAGAATCTTATACTTACCCCACATTTAGGAGCATCTACACGGGAAGCACAAGAAAATGTAGCTGTAGATGTTGCAGAACAAATAAGAGATGTCTTGCTTGGTTTATCTGCTAGAACCGCAGTCAATATTCCAGGTTTGAGCCCTGATATTATGGACAGTTTAAAACCTCATTTGCAGTTGGCTGAAACAATGGGTCTACTTATAAGCCAGCTTTCAGGTGGGCAGATTCAAAAACTAGAAGTAAAGCTTCAAGGTGAATTTGTTCAACATCCATCTCAGCCATTAATAATAGCTAGTCTAAAAGGCTTTCTAAGTAAAGCTTTGGGAGATAGGATTAATTATGTGAATGCTTCTCTAGAAGCAGATTCAAGAGGTATTTCAGTAGTTGAGAATAAAGATGAGGCGAGACCTGAATTTGCTAGTGGGTCGCTTCAGTTAACCACTTATGGAGATAATGGAGACCATAGCGTAGCAGGAAGTATTTTTGCTGATGGGGAATTAAGAATAATTAGTATTGATCAATATCCTGTTAATGTATCGCCAAGTAGATACATGCTTGTTACTAGGCACAGGGATATGCCTGGTATTATTGGCAAGCTTGGTTCTTTATTAGGTAGCAACAATGTAAATATTGCCTCAATGCAAGTTGGGCGCAAAATTGTTAGAGGGGAAGCTGTTATGGTTCTAAGTATTGATGATCCAATTCCTAATAAGTTGCTTGACACCATTATTGAAGTAGAGGGAATTACCAACGCTAATCCAGTTACTCTGTAAAGAGGCCAGCTCTATTAATGGCAATTAAAGATTGGTATAAACTAACTTTTCTGATAGAAAGTGATTCAGAAGAAATTATCATTTGGAAATTAAATGAGCTGGGAATATTTAGTTTTTCATTTGAATATTTAATTAAAAATGAAAATAAAAAAGAAGTGAATATATGGCTTCCAGTCGATGATTGGGGGGAGAGTTCTAGGTGTGATTTTGAAAAATTAATTAGCAAACTTCTCAATATTAATGCCTCTAAGAATCAATTTTTTGATTGGAGTATTATTAAAGAAGAGGATTGGTTGACAAGCTGGAAGAAATATTGGGTACCTGAATTAGTAGGAAATCATTTTTTAATATTGCCTTGTTGGATAAATCTAAATGAAAAATTTAAAGATAAAAAAATCATAAAAATTGATCCTGGAGCAGCCTTTGGTACAGGAAGTCACCCTTCGACTTATCTTTGCTTGGAAAAAATGGAGAATATTTTCTTTTCTGATAAAAAGATATTAGATATTGGGAGTGGTAGCGGAATTTTGAGTGTCGCCGCAAGATTGCTTGGTGCTAAAGAGGTTTATGCAGTGGATAATGATTATTTAGCTATAAATTCAACAAAATCTAATTTCCAACTAAATTTCGGTGATTTAAACAATTTAAATACATATTTGGGATCTTTTAATGAGGTAATTTCAAAAAATCAACTCAAAGAATTCGATTTTGTTTTATGCAATATTCTTGCTGAAGTAATAATAAAAATGATTCCAAATATTTATAAGTGTTTAAAAAACAATGGGGAAGTCATTTTCAGTGGAATTCTAAATTCGCAAAAGGATGAGATTATAAAAATATTAATTCAGAATGACTTGAAATTATTGGATGTATCAACTAGAAAAGATTGGGTATGCATTTCTGCGCAAAAAACCAGCGATCCAACCCAAGTATAAGTTTTTCTTATAGATACTCTTTCATACATTTTATTGTGTCATTTTTTACTTCAAAATCTCACATATCGACCTAATCGATGTTAAAAATGTAGGTGATAGGTATTAATTACCAACAATTTTTTATTTAAATGGCTTCTTACAAAGTTACACTCATCAGCGAAGGTGAAGGTCTCAATTCAACTATTGAAGTACCTGATGACCAATACATCCTTGATGCGGCTGAAGAACAAGGTATCGACCTTCCTTATTCCTGCAGAGCTGGAGCATGTTCAACATGTGCTGGAAAAGTTACTTCTGGTACTGTTGATCAATCAGATCAAAGTTTCTTAGATGACGACCAACTAGAAGCTGGTTTTGTTCTTACTTGTGTTGCTTATCCAACATCTGACGTGACAATTACAACTCACGCTGAAGAAGAGTTGTACTAATTATAAAAATTTAACTTTTCTAAGTTGATTAATCATCATTTTTCTGCCACCCTCTATGAAGGTGGCTTTTTTGTAAATGGATAAATTTGAATTTTTTAAGACGGGCAGTGTTCAATCAAGTTATGGAGGTCAGTACAGTTATAAAGTAATTGGACCATGTTGCAGACTTTATGATAGAGAAGAGTTACCTTGGCCCTGCTCAAGACTTGCTTGGAGAAGCAAGGAGCCTAGTTGGAGAAGAATAGGGTCTAGGTTCGTTGCTGATATGGCTTCAAGAAAATGCCCATCTTACTCGGTTCAGATTTTGGAGCCTGGATCAAAACCTGTTGAAACAGTTATAACCCTTTTTTCAAAGAAATTTTCTTCTGAAATACAAGAATGGTGGTACAGCAAAAAACCAGGCTCAAAAGAGCCTGGTAATATCTTCCCTTCTAAAATTAGTTAGCTTTAAATATTATGCTTTTGGCTTTGGAGGCATGTAACCTTTCAAGCCGGTGCATTCAAGACTATCAATTGTATTAACTCCAGTTTGTGAGTTAGTTCCACTAGCTCTTTCACACAATGATTTTCTTTGAGAAAGATCAAGATTTGCATCAGTAAAGTCTGCTCCATCAATAATTGCTCCATCAAAGACACTTTTCATTAGCTCACCATTGGTAAGATTTGCATCAGTAAAGTCAGCATTATCAAAGCGCGTTGCATATGCAATGAGGTCTGTCATATTGGCTCCTTTAAAACTAGAGTTTTTTGCTGTAGTTACACTCATATATGCTCCTTGAAGATTAGCTTCTCCTAAATCTTGATTAGATAAATCATATTTAACATATTCAGTATTATGAAGGTCGGCACCGTGAAGATCATCTTTTAGAACGTCAACTGATGATGGATCACTAGGATAGAGTGCGTTTGCAGAGATTGGATTAATAAGTAAACCAATCATTAATGAAAGAAAAATAAATAGTCTTTTACAAGACTTATGTAGTGATGAAAAAATAGAGACCATTTCGATCGACATCAAATAGAAAAACCTTAAACTATTATTTCATGGGTTGGTCATTTACAACGCTACTGCTAACGAACTGTTGCAGTTTATTTTATTTCTGAAGTAAGAAAATCGTTGGCAAGATGAGTATTTGGGAAAACTTTTTGCGCCTCTTTAAGCAAATCACTTGGTGTTATTGAATTTTTATTAGTATATCTTGGACTGAAATGAGTAATAATTAATTTTTTTGTATTAGCTAATAATGCTGTTTTGGCCGCCATGATTGTTGTTGAATGTAATTTTTCATAGGCCATACTCTCATCTTCCTGAGAAAATGTTGATTCATGTACAAGTAAATCGGCATTTTTCGAAAGTGAAACAGCTGATTCACTAAAGACTGTATCTGTGCAATAAACAAAACTTTCTCCCTCTCTAGGAGGTCCACAGAATTCTTTTCCATCAAATGTCCTCCCATCTGCCAATACAACTTTTTTACCTTGTTGCAATTCTGAATAAATTGGTCCCGGTGCTATTTTTAGAGACTCTGCTTTTTTGATATCAAAGATGCCTGGCTTATCTTTTTCACTAACCCTATAACCGTAAGCAGGTATTTTATGTTTAAGACAGGCACAATTTACTTGTATTTTGTTGTTTTCAAATAAAATTATATTTTTTGAAGCAAAATTTTCAACTTCCACAAAATGCAATGGAAATAACAATTTGCAAAAACTACTTTTAAGTGCTGAATTTATAAAACTTCGCAACTCTGAAGGACCGTAAATTTCAATACCCTCACTATTTCCTGATAAACCCAAGGTGGCCAGAAGTCCAGGCAAACCATAAATATGATCACCATGCATATGTGTAATAAATATTTTCTTTATTTGTGATGATCTAATATTGCTTTTCATTATTTGATGTTGCGTTCCCTCTCCACAATCAAAAAGCCAAACTTCTGATGATTGTGATAGTTTCAGTGCTAGGGAAGAAACATTTCTCGTTAAGGATGGGACTCCTGAGCTTGTTCCTAAGAAAGTGATATTCACTTATTTATGGTATTTTGATTGTTATATCTGGATTAAATTTAGACTTTTAGTCAAAATTAGGCAAATTAAGCATTTGTTTTTAAACAAAGTGATACTAAAATTTAAAAATAATTATAGTAAATATTGCCTGATAAGTATTTTATTTATTTGTGTTTTTCATAGTGAAAGTGTTTTTGCATCGAGAGAGCCAATAATTAGAGTTTTGATATCAAAAAATAACAATTTAAGGATCAGATCAGATAAATCAATTCCTCTAACCATAGAGGGGAAATTTTTTTCAAGCAAAAAAATAAAAGGCTTAACTTTAAAAAATGAGAAAGATAGAAAAATTTTATTTTTTGATAAAAATAAACAAAAAAAATATAACTTAAAAAGTAATCAACAATTTCAAGTTAGTTCTTCTGATCGAAGAGGTATATGGGTAGGTCAGAAGAGATTTTCTGGTAAGCTTAATATTTTTGTACTTGACTCTGAAATATTAGTAGTAAATGTTTTAGGAATAGAAAAATATCTAACTAGCGTAGTGGGTTCAGAGATGCCAACAAAATGGCATATTGAAGCATTAAAGGCACAAGCAATTGCTTCTAGAACTTATGCTTTAAAGCAAAAAGGAAATAATTTATTTGATATAGATTCAACCCAGAAAAATCAAGTTTATAATGGCTTGGAGTCAAGAAATTTTAAAACTATCAGAGCCGTTAAAAGTACAAGATCTTTGGTTTTAACCTATAACAATAAATTAATTAATGCTTTGTTTCATAGTAGTTCAGGTGGAATGACGGAAAATAGTCAAGATGTTTGGAAGAATAAATATCCATATTTATCAAGTGTGAAAGATTTTGACAAAAATAATCCGAAATTTAGATGGCAAAAAAAAATTTCGAGTAATGAATTAATAAATTTATTTCCCAAGATTGGAGGTTTAAAAAATATAGAGATTCTGGATATTACTAGTACCGGGAGGGTAAAAAATGTACAACTAATTGGGGCTTATGGTTCTGATCAAATGTCCGGGGTAGCTTTAAGAAAAAAATTAGGACTCAATAGTAATTTTGTGAGATTTAAATTTTTTGAAGAAGAATTAAACAACAATATTGCCCTAAGGAAAGGTTTGATAGTTTTTGGACAGGGAGTAGGCCATGGAGTAGGAATGAGTCAATGGGGTGCTAAATATCTGGCATCTAGAGGCCAAAAAGCTGAAAGAATATTAAAGCATTTTTATAGGGGAGTTCAGATTAAACCTTTTAAAAAAGATTACCTTTAAAAATTATTTAGCATTAAGGACCAATTTTGGATTTATAACTGATTGATCTTTATTTAAGAAGCCAATCCCAAGTAGTGTTTGTTTTTTATCTATTACTTTTATGGGTTTTTTATAATCAAAAGATTTGCTTTCCTTAAAGTAATTGATATCAACTTTAATTGCTCTTCCTGTTTGCCAAAAATTGATTTGTTCTTCATTCTTTAAGACAAATGATGTAATGTGATTTAGAGCAGAAATTGTTGGGATAATAAAATTTTTCGAGTTTTTTTTACCTTTCTTGATATCAGATATTTTTATGGAGTTTTGTTCATCAAAGCCACAAGCCGAAATTCTTTTTAGTTGTAGAAGGCAACCTTCGGAATTAAGTATTATTCCTAGATCTCTTGCAATTGATCTTATATATGTGCCAGCTGAACATTGGATTTTTATTTCTATGATTCCGTTTATTTGGTCCCATTTTATTAAAGTAAGTTCGTCTATTTTTACTTCTCTTGGTGCTAATTCAAAATTTTCATTCCTGAAAGATCTTTTATAAGCTCTCTCACCATTGACGTGCACACTGGATACTTTCGGCGGAATTTGTTTAATAATTCCTCTAAATCTATTTAAATATTGATCTAATTTTTCATCACTGATTTTAGGCCAACTTTTTTGATTAATTATTTCCCCGTGAATATCATCAGTTTTAGTTTTTATCCCTAATTTAATTTGTCCTATGTAAGTTTTACACTGAGGAAGATATTGAATAAATCTTGTTGCACTGCCTATCGCGATTGGTAATGTTCCAATAACTTCTGGGTCAAGAGTGCCTGTATGCCCGACCTTTTTTGTATTTAGTAACTTCCTTATTTGTTTAACACAATCATGAGAGGTACATCCTTTATCTTTATAAATTACTAAGAATCCATCTTTTGTTTCCATTTTTAATATTAAGAATACTTTGAGAAAGATTTACAACCATTCTATGATTTTGTTAGTGGGAATTTAGAGTAAGAATTTGAAAAATAGTAATCTTATTTTAAAAGAGTTTTTAGACAATGCTTTTAATTTGAAATCACATTTAATGGAATACTTATCTATTAAAGAATGTGATTTAGATGGATTCCTTGCAAATGCAAAGATGAATTTGGCAAATTCACATCCTGGAGATGCTTTGAATGATGTTTCAGATTTTTATACTGAGATTGTAGGAGATAGGCATATAGCTGATTTAGCTGCTTGGCATATCACAAGTAAGGACTACATAGCTGATACTTTAAAGCTTCAGCAGAGATTCTCTAGAGATTTAGTTTTGGATTTTGGAGGAGGTATTGGTACGCATGCCTTAGCTAACGCAATGTCTTCAAAAGTTGAGCACGTTTTTTTTGTAGATATTAATCAAACAAATAGAAATTTTGTTGAATACAGGGCTAAGAAATTAGGAGTCGAAAAAAAACTTACTTTCTGCAAGACAATTCAAGATACACAAATGTTCAAATTTGATACCATAGTTTGCCTTGATGTTTTGGAACATCTTGCAGATCCAACTTCTCAAATTAATAATTTCAGAGAGATTATGGATAGTAATTCTATAGCTCTGTTTAATTGGTATTTTTATAAAGGAGATAAGAATGAATATCCGTTTCATACCGATGATAGTCAAATTGTTGAAAAGTTTTTTGAAACTCTTCAATCAAATTTTTTAGAAGTATTTCATCCTATTCTTATAACTACAAGAGCTTATAAAAAAATTAGATAACTATATTAACTCTTTTTCTATTTCTTAAATTTCGTTTAATGCTTTCGAAACTTACTGTTCCTTCTTTGAGTGCAAAAAGGGTGTCATCTTTACCTTTCCCGACATTGATCCCAGGTAAAAAGGATGTACCTCTTTGGCGAATTAAAATAGATCCAGCCGTTACTTTTTCTCCTCCATAAGCTTTCACACCTAATCTTTTGGAATTTGAATCTCTTCCGTTTCTAGTAGAACCTGTTCCTTTTTTATGTGCCATTAGAATTGTTTAATTTGTAGATGTTTCGGATTTTGGTTTAGTTTCCTTTTTAATAATTTCTTCTTTTTTTGAAGAAGGCTTAGGAGAACTCTTTCCTATTTTAATAGATTTTACCATAACTCTTGTAAGTTCTTGTCTATGACCCATTTTTCTTCTTGTCTTTTTTTTGGGACGCATTTTGTATACAAGAATCTTCTTATCTCTTTTGTGGGATACTACTTCTAATTCAATTTTTGCATCTTTAATGTACGGTTTTCCAATAGTGATAGAGTCTTTATCTTTTAAAAGTAAAACTTTTTCTAATGTTATTTTATCTTTCTCTTTTGCATTTAACCTGTCTATGTCATAGTATCTGTCGACTTCGAAAAAAAATTGTTGACCCGAAGTTTCTGCTATAGCGTACAATTCATTACTATTTGGAGAATTGTTTGAGGATTTTTTAGAATTTGTCATATCTTAAAGACGCTATTAGGCTCAAATTAATAATTTGATTAAGCCAAATAAGCAATCATAGTAGTTTGTTTATTTTCTTATTTTGTAGTGTAATAAGTCAAGGGCTATTTAAATCTTTTATATCAATCCAGGAACGATAACAATGGCAGCAAGAAAAACATACATTTTAAAACTCTATGTTGCTGGAAATACACCAAATTCAATGAGAGCTTTAAATACTTTAAGAGAAATTTTAGAAAATGAATTCAAAGGAGTTTATGCTTTGAAGGTTATTGATGTACTTAAGCAACCACAACTTGCAGAAGAAGATAAGATTTTAGCTACCCCAACCCTAGCTAAAATTTTACCGCCACCAGTGAGAAAAATAATAGGTGATCTCTCAGATAGGGAGAAAGTTCTAATTGGTTTGGATCTACTTTTTGATGAATTAACTGAAACTGAATATAGTGGAGATAAATAATATATTTAAAACTTTTATAATTAAAGATAAATTCAAAAATTATTTTACTTTTGTTTAATTAGCACAAAACTATGAATGATAAGAAATTTGGCAAATCAAATAAAATGCAAGTACAAAAATTACCAACAGGAATAGAAGGTTTTGATGATGTTTGTAGGGGTGGATTGCCTGTATCTCGAAGTACACTCGTTAGCGGTACGTCAGGAACTGGTAAAACTGTTTTTTCACTGCAATACTTACACCATGGAATTTGTAATTTTGAAGAGCCTGGAATCTTTGTAACATTTGAGGAAGCACCTCTAGATATTATTAGAAATGCCGCGAGTTTTGGTTGGGATTTACAAGAATTAATTGATCAAAATAAACTTTTTATTTTGGATGCTTCTCCTGACCCTGATGGTCAGGATGTTGCAGGTAACTTTGACTTGTCTGGTCTTATAGAAAGAATTAGTTATGCAATTAGAAAATATAAAGCTAAAAGAGTTGCAATAGATTCAATAACTGCGGTCTTTCAACAATATGATGCTATTTACGTTGTTAGAAGAGAAATATTTAGACTCATAGCAAGATTAAAAGAAATTGGTGTGACAACTGTTATGACGACAGAAAGGGTTGATGATTACGGACCAATTGCTAGATATGGAGTAGAAGAATTTGTATCTGATAACGTTGTCTTATTAAGAAATGTTCTTGAGTCAGAGAAGAGAAGAAGAACTCTAGAAGTTTTGAAGTTAAGAGGTACTGTACATATGAAAGGTGAATTTCCATTTACTATGGGAATGGATGGAATAAGTGTGTTTGCCCTAGGAGCAATGAGATTAACTCAGAGATCCTCAAATATTAGGATTAGCTCTGGTGTTAAAGATCTTGATGATATGTGTGGTGGAGGATATTTTCAAGATTCTATCATTCTCGCCACTGGAGCTACTGGTACAGGCAAAACAATGCTTGTATCAAAATTTGTTGAAGATGCTTATAACAACAATGAAAGAGCAATACTTTTTGCATATGAAGAATCTAGGGCTCAATTACTTAGGAATGCGACTAGCTGGGGAATAGATTTTGAAAAAATGGAAAGTGATGGTTTATTGAAAATTATCTGTGCATATCCTGAATCAACTGGTTTAGAAGACCACTTACAAATTATAAAAACGCAAATTAATCAATTTAAACCAAAAAGAATGGCAATCGATTCTCTCTCTGCATTAGCCAGAGGAGTAAGTTTGAATGCATTTAGACAGTTTGTAATTGCCGTTACTGGTTATACAAAACAAGAGGAGATAGCAGGCTTTTTTACTAATACTGCAGAAGAATTCATGGGGAGTCATTCTATAACTGATTCTCATATCTCGACAATTACAGATACTATATTATTGCTTCAATATGTAGAAATAAAAGGTGAGATGGCACGAGCTTTAAATGTTTTTAAAATGCGGGGGTCATGGCATGATAAACGAATAAGAGAATTTATCATTACTAATAGTGGCCCAGAAATAAAAGATTCTTTTTCAAATTTTGAACAAATATTTAGTGGTGCCCCTCATAGAGTTGTGCCTGATCAAAATGTTCAAAATGTTTTTAGAGGAATAGATAATAATTAGACATTTTCTTTAATATCAGAACCTGAAAAAGAATCTAAATTATTAATTGCTTTTGTCAATAATTCATCTTTATCGGATTGTGCTAGGGCTAAATCAAACCAGAAAGTTGTTCCTACTCCTAATTCACTAGCCATACGAATTTCTCCACCATGTTTTTCAATTATTCCTCGCACTATTGATAACCCTAAACCTGTACCCTGCTCGGTGTGCACAGAATTCTCTACTCTATAAAAACGATCAAATATCTTTTCTTGATCAGCTTGAGATATTCCAGAGCCAGTATCAGCAATCTCAATTCTTACTTTTGGGAGTGGGGAAACTAATTCACATTGAGGGGCTTCATCATTTTTAATACTTGGAGGGAAAGCAGGACAGGAATCTGGCCAAGTATAAGCTCTTATAATTAAAGAGCTGTTTTTTGGACTAAATTTCAATCCATTACCCAGCAAATTATCAAAAACCTGTAAAAGCAAATCAAAATTACCAAGAATCGAAGGAATAGTTTCCTCTATATCATGAGCTAATGAAACATTTTTTTCTGTGGCATTAAGTCTATAATTTCTAAGTGTCTGTTCTATTGCTGGTTTAATGTCCATTTGCTCTAGTTGAACAATTTTCCCAGACTCTAGTCTTGATAAATCTAGTACATCATTTACTAGTCTCGTCAACCTATCAGTCTCTGAATTTGCAATTCCTAAAAACTCTATTTGTTCTTCATCTGAAAGCTGATCTTTTAAATCGTGTAAGGTCTCAACATAACTTTTGATATTAAAAAGTGGTGTCCTTAATTCGTGAGAAACATTACTAATAAATCTATTTTGGGCCGCATTAAGTTCAACTTCTCTAGTCAAATCTTGGATTGTTACCGCAATTCCTTTTAATTCAACTTTATTTGTATCTAAAACTGATTGTAAGACAATTCTTAAGGTTCTTGCTGGTTCTCCTAAACTGAATCTTAAATCGTCCTTCTCCTTTTCCCTGTTTAAAATAGATTCTATATTCGTATGCAAGTCGTTAGATAAAATTTCGGGAATTTCATTTAGAAAATGTTTACCCTCTAAAAATCTTCCTTCCCAACGAAATAGTCTCTTTGCTGTTGGGTTAGTAAGTACAATCTTTCCTTGAGAGTCCAATAATATGGCACCATCAGCCATTGTAGCTATTAGGGATTGCTGCTTAATTTGTGCCGCTTTTAGTTCTTCTATATTAGCCTCGTCATAATTTTCTAACTGAGTGGCCATTCGGTTAAATCCATTTAAGAGTTCTCCTAGATCACCTGTCATAGGTAAAGAAATTCTGGATTTGAAATTTCCTCTCGAAATTTCTCTAACACCCCTTACTAACTCTCTGACGGGTCTTGTAATAGTTAATGCATTAAATACGGCACCAAGTATTACTAAAACCCAAATAGAGATAAAAACTGCAATAGTTACTTCTCTAGTTAGGGCAGCACTGGCTAGTGCTTTTTTATTAGGAGTCACTCCCAAAGCTAAAGTTCCAAGATATTTGCCTTTCCACAACATTGGTACAAATACATCTGTTACTTGACCTTGAGGTGTCGCATGCTGTCTAACTAAAGGGAATTGTGGCCTCTTCTTTAATTCTGAGGGCAATTTTAATCTTCTAGTGAGCTGAAACTGACTGTCTGAGCTTGTCGGGGTTGCACTAATCGGTATTCCAAGTTGAACAATATCTTCAGCATCAGTAAAGAATATATAACGTAGGTTTCTACTTGATCTCCAGAACTTTTCGGCTACATTTGAAATTTCTTTTTTTTGGTTATTAGCGACTAATTCTGTAACATTCCCAGATAACAATAAGCCAAGATCTCGAGCATACCTGGTATCATTCATTCCTGCATCTCTTTGAATACTATTTAGTGCAAAAAAAGTTATTCCTGTCATTAGGAGGCTTACGACAAGAGTTGCTATCGCTAATAACTTTGTTCTTAAACTGAATCCACTCCACCAAGCGAGAAATCCATTAATCCAATAGTTATTATTCATATCTTCGTTATCAGTAAAGTTATATTTTCTACTTTCTTGATTATTGGTATCAACCATAAGATTAATCCTCTTTAGAAAAGTTTTTTCTGACTTGATGACCTATGTCATGTCTAAAGAAAATACCCTCAAAATGAATTTCTTTTAAATTTTTGTATGCTTTTTCAAAAACCATATCAAAATTTTTATCTTGACAGACAATACTTAAGACTCTTCCTCCATTTGTTAATAATTTGCCATTTTCACTTAAAGAAGTGCCTGAGTCGAAAATTTGACAATCATTTGTATCAATCTTACCTATTTTTATTTGAAATCCAGTTTTATATTCGTAAGGATAACCTTTTGAGGTCGCTATTACACAACCACTAACTTTATCGGGGTTATTAATTTTCTCATCACCAGTTAAATTACCCATTGCGCATTTTTCTAAAATAATTACGAAATTTTGATCCATCAAGGGCATTATTGTTTGACATTCTGGATCGCCAAATCTGCAATTATATTCTATAACTTTGGGCCCAGATTTTGTGATCATTAACCCAAAATAAATTACGCCTCTGTAGTCAATATTTCTTTTATTTAGTTCATTTATTGTAGGTTCAATTATCTCTTTGATTATTTTATCAAGGTAATCTTCTGTTAATAATGGGGCAGGAGAATACGCGCCCATACCTCCTGTATTTGGGCCTTTATCTTTCTCATTAAGTCTTTTATGATCTTGGGCGGTTGGAAGTAATATATATCTCTCTCCATCGCATAAAGCAAAAACTGAAACTTCTGGCCCTTGAATTTTTTCTTCTAGAACAACTACATTCCCAGAGTCGCCAAATCTACCGTTAAAAATTGATTCTGCTGCTTTTAAGCATTCATCTCTTGAATTAGGAATAAAAACACCTTTTCCTGAAGCTAGACCATCAGCTTTTACTACCAATGGAATTGATGATGAATTGATAATTTTTTTTGCTTCTTCTAGAGAATTGACTTTCCAAAATTTTGAAGTTGGAATATTTGCGTATTGCATAAATTCCTTCGCCCAAGATTTACTAAATTCTAATTTTGCTCCATCTTTGTTAGGACCAAATACTTTAAAATTTTTCTTGCGAAGAAAATCAGCTAATCCATTTGCTAGAGGTATTTCTGGTCCTATTACAACTAAATCAATCTTCAGAAAATCAAGCTTTTCTGCTAGTTCATTTTTATTATTAATGTCAATTTTTATTCTTTCACATTTATTAATTCTTTCTGAACCAGCGTTACCAGGTATTAAATAAACTTTTTTAACTAATTTATTTTTTTGAATAGCCCAAGCCAAAGAGTTTTCTCTCCCGCCATTGCCAATTATTAAGATATTTTCTAATCTTTTAACGCTCCGAAAACTTGGTGAATGAATTTCCATATATTTGTTTTTTTAGAGTTATAAGGTTTCGATGAATAATCAGTTAAAATGGAATTAACTTTTTCATTATGTTGATCTCTAATAGATATGTTAATTACAAATCATACTTTTAGTAATCAAATGAGGTCCTAAATCAATGAACAATAAATTTGAATTGATTTATGAAGGTAAAGCAAAAAAGGTATTTTCTCATGAAGATGCAGATAAAGTAATAATTGAATTTAAAGATGATGCTACAGCTTTTAATTCTTTGAAAAAAGCTAGATTTGAAGGGAAAGGCAAACTTAATTGTCAAATAAGTTCAAAAATTTTTGAACTTCTGATAAATAAGAATATTCCAACGCATTTTCTTGAGCTTAAAAATGAAAATACAATGATTGCAAAAAAAATAAGAGTAATTCCATTAGAAATTGTTTTAAGAAATATTGCTTATGGCTCTTTGTGTAAACAGACTACTCTTAAATTAGGGTCTACCTTGGCAAAACCATTAATTGATATCTATCTAAAAAATGATGAACTTAATGATCCGCTAATTACAAAAGATAGAATTGAATTATTGAATATAGTAAGTGCTAAAGATTTAGATTCAATAATAGATTTAACTTTGGAAATTAATAGAATACTTCAAGAATTTTTTAAAAAAATTAAACTTCAACTTGTAGATTTCAAGTTGGAGTTTGGTCATGATCTTAAAAATAATATACTTCTTGGGGATGAAATAAGCCCTGATAATTGTAGATTGTGGGATCTTAATCAAAAAAGTGATATAATTGTGAGTCTAGACAAAGATAGATTTAGGAATGATTTAGGTGGTTTAATTGAAGCTTATAGCGAAATTAACCGAAGGATAAATGATTTCATTTAACTTAATTCAAGAAATAATGTTTTACACAACATAATTAAAATACTATGCAAAAACAGTTTTTGAAATTTAGCAAGGTTTTAACAAATTTTACATGTTTCCCTTTGATTTTGATATCAAATAATTCAGAACTAGCAGCTAAGTATTTGCCAAATGACGTTGATCTAGCAATACCAACCTTAGAAATACCAAACATTAATAATGTTTTATTTCATGGGATTGAGAAAAAAAAAGAGAAGAAATTTCTTTTTGCGGAAAATAATAATGAAATTAATGAAGAAAGTGTTCTTATCTCAGAAATAATTATCAAAGGTTGGGAAAATCATCCTGAGGGTAGAAAACTAGAATTAGCTGCATATGATTCTATGAGCATAAAGCCTGGAAGTATAGTTGATAATCAAATTTTAAATAAAGATCTTAATGCAATATATGCTAGTGGTTGGTTTTCAGGAGTTAAAATAAATTCTCAAGATGGGCCACTAGGCGTGAGGCTAATAGTAAATGTAGTGCCTAATCCAATTTTGAAGAAAGTTGAACTTCTACCAATAAACTCTATAATCTCTAATAATTATGTAGATGATATTTTTAATAATTTTTATGGGAAAACGCTTAACTTAAATGAATTCCAAAATAAGATAGAAACAATAAAAGAACGTTATGAAAAAGAGGGTTATTCTCTAGTTAGAATAAGTGGTCCCGATAGAATCTCAGAGAAGGGAGTTGTAACATTAAAAGTTAATGAGGGAATTGTATCTGACGTAAAATTAAGATTCTTAGGTTCTGATGGTGAAGTCGTTATTGATGGGAAACCTAGAAAAGGGAAAACAAAAGACTGGGTCATAAAAAGAGAATTAAAAACAAAACCTGGAACTGTATTTAATAGAAAAGTTTTAGAGGCTGATATTGGTAGACTATATGCCACATCATTATTTGATGATGTCAAGGTCTCTCTTGGGCCGGATAATTCAAATCCTGGCCAAGTAATAATTTTCTTAGATTTAAGCGAGCAAAGAACAGGATCATTGACGGGTGGTCTAGGTTATAGCAATGGTTCAGGGATCTTTGCCTCACTAGGTTTGCAAGAAACAAATGCACTAGGTAGAGCATGGTCCACAAATCTAAACCTAAATTTTGGAGAATATTCAACCACCTATAATTTTTCTCTATCTGATCCATGGATTAAGGGAGATAAATATAAAACTTCTTTTAAAACAAATGTTTTTTTGAGTAGAGATTATCCCCAAGAATTTAAAAGTGATAATAATGGAAAGTTTTATGCAGTAAATGATAAAACAACTGAAAGTACCGATTCATTTTCTTCAATAGTTTTAGAAAAAACTGGAGGTGGTTTTTCTTTCTCTAGGCCTTTAAACGGAGGAGATCCATTTAAGGTCGCTAAATGGAGAGTTTTAGCTGGAATGAATTTGAAAAGAGTAAAGATGATTGATGGTGACGGTAATCAAAAACCTTATGGTGATATGACACCAACAACAGGAAATATAAACGATATTATTTGTATTGGATTGACTGCAAATGACGGTTCCTGTCCTGAAGAAAATATATTAGTCAGCTTCGTTGCGAGTACTTCTAGAAATAATTTGAATAATTCCATTAACCCAACAGAAGGAAATAAATTTAGCTTTGGTACCGAACAATTTGTTTCAACGGGCAAAAACTCTCCAACTTTTAATAGAATGAGAGCCTCATATTCATTTTTTATACCAAAAAAATTATTAAATTTAACAAAAGCATGCAAATCTAAAAATGCTACTAGTGATGATTGTCCTCAAGCTATTGGATTTCAATTTAAAGCTGGTACTATTGTTGGGGAATTGCCTCCTTACGAAGCATTTTGTATGGGAGGAACATCATCTGTTAGAGGTTGGGGATCTTGTGATTTGGCTGTAAGTAGAAGTTACATGGAGGGCACTGCAGAATATAGATTCCCTCTCTGGAGAATGATATCAGGAGCTTTATTCGTCGATGCAGGTACTGATCTAGGCTCTCAAAAGGAGGTTCCTGGAAAACCAGGTAAATTATTGCAAAAATCAGGTTCTGGCTTTTCCCTTGGAGGGGGAGTTGGGGTTAAGACTCCGATAGGTCCATTAAGATTAGATGTTGCTAGCAAGGACCTAAGTGGAGATTGGAGATATACACTCGGAGTTGGATGGAAGTTTTAAGTGTTTTCTTGGCCTGCTAATTATGATGATTGTTATACCTTGGCTGGTGTTATCTCCCGAGAGGGAGTAGGCCTGCATAGTGGAGAAAAAACAAGAGTTACAATTTCTTCCTATGATAAAGAAGGATATTATGTTTCTTTTAGGGATAAACCTAACAAGATTTTTAAGTTAACTCAGGATTTAATTGGAAGTACGATGCTTTGTACAGCAGTTAAATTAGGAGGTAGAAATTTGTATACTATCGAACATTTATTATCTTCAATGGCAGGGTGTGGGTTGAGTTATATACATATTGAGGTTGATGGAAAAGAGATTCCTCTTTTAGATGGATCGGCAATCCAGTGGGTAAGAGATTTTGAAGAAGTAGGGATAAAAAAGGCACCTAGACCAGATAATTTTTTTCGAGAGATTAATAAATCAATAATTTTAAATAAAGAGGGCTCAGTTATAGCAGCAACTCCTTCTGAAAAAACTACAATAATATCCACTATAAGTTTTGCCTATAAAGCAATTGGAAATCAAACTTTTGTGATTGATTTAAATCCAAAAAGTTTTGTTGAAATGATTGCTCCTGCCAGAACGTTTGGTTTTAAAGATCAATTCCAAGAGTTAAGTGAACTTGGATTAATAAAAGGCGGAAGTTTGGAAAATGCCCTTGTGTGTGATGGTGATAAATGGGTTAATCCACCATTAAGATTTGATAATGAACCAATAAGACATAAAATTTTAGACCTAATTGGGGACTTGGCTTTGGTAGGGTTACCTAAGGCTCAAATTTTAGTTTATAAAGGATCACATTCTTTAAATGCTTTATTGGCCTCATCGCTAAAAAATTAATTTTATCTTTAATTGTTTTGGAAAATAAATTATTCAGTGAAAATGATCAACTTTCCTCTGAGCAAATACTAGGTTTATTGCCTCATAGATATCCTTTTGCTCTTGTGGATAAAGTTATAGAGCATATTCCTGGGAAGAGAGCTGTTGCTTTAAAAAATGTAACTATAAATGAGCCTCAATTTCAGGGGCATTTTCCTGATAGACCTTTGATGCCTGGAGTTCTTATCGTTGAATCAATGGCTCAAGTTGGTGGGTTAATTGTAACGCAAATGCCAGATCTTCCCAAAGGACTTTTCGTATTTGCTGGAATCAATAATGTCAAATTCAGAAAACCAGTTGTACCTGGAGATCAATTGATAATTTCTTGTGAGTTATTGTCTATTAAAAGAAAAAGATTTGGGAAGGTTAAAGGTGAGGCGCATGTTGATGGGAAGTTGGTTTGTGCTGGAGAATTAATGTTTTCATTAGTTGATTAGGGATATGGATCATAAAAATACTGAATTAAACTCAAGTTTAAGTGGTGTAAAAGTGCATCCAAATGCTTTTGTTGATCGAAGTGCCGAATTACATGATGGGGTTATTATCTCTCAAGGAGCTATTGTTGGTCCTGATGTGACTATAGGGAAAGGGACCGAAATAGGACCGAATGCAGTTATTTCAGGCAGAACTCAAATTGGTATAAATAATAAAGTTTTCCCAAATGTTTTTATAGGCCTTGATCCTCAGGACCTTAAATATAAAGGAGCCCCTACTGAAGTAATTATTGGAGATAATAATACTTTCAGAGAATGTGTAACTATTAATAAAGCTACTGATGAAGGCGAAAAAACTATAATTGGTAATAATAATTTGTTGATGGCTTATACGCACATTGGTCATAATTGTGAACTTGGGAATAGGATAGTCATATCAAATAGTGTTCAAGTTGCAGGTCATGTAAAGATTGAAGATAAAGCTATTATTGGCGGTTGTTTAGGTATTCATCAATTTGTGCATATTGGATATTTAGCAATGATTGGAGGGATGACTAGAGTAGATAGAGATGTACCGCCTTTTTGTTTAGCCGAAGGGCATCCAGGAAGATTGAGAGGTTTAAATAGGATTGGAATTAAGAGAAGTGGTTTAATAGATAATAAAGATTTTGACTTAAAAATACTTCAAAGTAATTGGAATCTACTTTTTAAATCTAATGATGCGATTTCAAATTCATTAGAAAAAGTAATGAAAGGAGAATTAGATATTTCATCTTCAAAATTATGTAATTTCTTAAAAGAGTCAATATCTAAAGAAAGACGAGGACCAATGCCTATAGTGAATTCATGAATAAAAAGATATTTATAAGTACTGGAGAAGTCTCTGGAGATTTGCACGGAAGTTTGCTATCAAAAGCATTATTACAGGAATCTAAAAAAAAATCGATAGATTTAGAAATTTGCGGATTAGGTGGGGAAAGGATGAGGAAAGAAGGTGTAAAAATTCTTCAAGATACTACATCAATTAGTGCAATAGGAATTTGGGAGGCTTTACCTCTTATTCTTCCAACAATAAGAATTCAAAAAAGATTTTATAAATTACTAAAAAAATATCCCCCAGATTGCTTAATTCTTATTGACTATATGGGCCCCAATATAAAAATTGGAACAAAATTAAAAAGATCGAAAACTAAAATTCCAATTTTTTACTATATTGCTCCTCAAGAGTGGGCTTGGAGGGTTGGCAATAACACTACAACAAATCTAATAAAATTTTCTGATAAAATTTTCGCGATTTTCAAGAAAGAAGCAGCATTTTATAAAAAGAGGGGCGGAAATGTTTTGTGGGTGGGACATCCAATGATTGATTTGACAAAAAAACTTCCTTTAAAGAAGGATTCCAGAACTATTCTTAACCTTCGCCCTAATCAAAATATCCTGCTCTTGATGCCAGCATCAAGACCTCAAGAATTACGATATGTATTACCTACTTTTATGAAAGCGGCTAAAAAATTACAACAAAAATATCCAAGTTTAGTTGTCTATATCCCCTCCTGTCGGATTGCTTTTGATGAAATATTCAAAAAAGCCTTGAGAAAATATCAAGTTGAAGGATTTGTGATTTCTCAAAAAGATTGTGCAAAATTAAAGCCTTATATTTATTCGCTTACTAAAATTTCTTTTTGCAAATCTGGGACAGTTAATATGGAATTAGCTTTATATGGAATCCCACAGATTGTTGGTTATAGAGTAAGTAGGGTAACTGCTTTTATTGCTAAAAGAATTCTTAATTTCAAAGTAAAATATATTTCTCCTGTAAATTTGTTAGTTAACAAATTAATAATCCCTGAGTTTGTGCAAAGAGAGTTTGACGAAAAGAAAATTTTTTACAAATCTTGTAGGATTCTTGAGGGAAAGTCAGAAAAAATAAAAATTAAAAAAGGTTATGCTTTTTTAAAAAAAGAATTAGGTGAAGAGGGCGTAGTCCAAAGAGCTGCTAAAGAAATAATTAATTCTATTATTTGAACTTTATAATAAAAAAATGAAATACCTCTTATCTCTAATACTAGCTCTTTCAATATTTGTTAACCCTGTAAATGCTTTTGCAGAGGAATTGATTCTTGCAGGAGGTTGTTTTTGGTGTTTAGAACATGATTTAGAGTCATTAAAGGGGATAAATTTTGTAGAAAGTGGCTATTCAGGTGGAGATTTGCAAAATCCTACTTACGAAAATCATGAAGGACATCAGGAAGTGGTTTTGGTAAACTATGATTCCAAATTGGTAACTTTAAGCGAGATACTTAGGCTTTATTTCAGAAATATTGATCCTCTAGACAGCAAAGGTCAATTTTGTGATCGTGGAGATTCTTATAGGCCAGTGATATTTTTCAAAGATGAAATTGAGGAAAGTGAATCAAAAAATGCAATTCTTTCAGCTTCTTATGAGTTGCATGTGCCATTAGAAAAAATATCTGTAGGTCTTAAATCAAAAGGTAAATTTTGGTTGGCTGAAGAATATCATCAGGATTTTGCTGAGAGAAATGAATTAAAATATAAGTTCTATAGATTCTCATGTGGGAGAGATCAGAGGTTGGATAAATTATGGGGGGATAATGCTAGATCGATAAATCTTTGGACTGAATAAGTTTAAATATAATTATTTATTTTTAATCCATTGCACGAGAGTTTTAACTCCAAAACCGGTTGCACCTGATGGGTTTATTCCCTTATTCTTATCAGTCCAACAAGTCCCAGCAATATCAATATGAGCCCATTTAATCTCTTTATCAAAGAATTCCTCTAAAAATAAAGCAGCAGTTATTGAACCACCTGCTCTAGGACCTGTATTTTTCATATCAGCTATATGAGACTTTAAACCTTCTTTATAAGATTTTTGTAAAGGCATTTCCCATAATTCTTCCCCAGACTGAGCTGATGCAGCTTTTAGGTCATTTGCTAGATCATCATTATTGCTCCAGAATCCAGCTACATCATTCCCTAATGCAACAACAATAGCTCCTGTTAAAGTGGCGAGATCAATTATTGAATCGGGTTTTAAATTTGATGCGTAAGTTAAAGCATCCGCTAATGTGAGTCTACCCTCTGCATCAGTGTTATTTATTTCAATTGTCTTACCATTAGATGCTTTCACCACATCTCCTGGATGTACTGCAGATCCATTTATCATGTTTTCGCAAGATGCCACAATAAAATGAATTTCTAATCCTTTTGGTTTTATTGCCCCAAGTGCTTTTGCTGCTCCTAAAACTGCAGCGCTTCCGCCCATATCATATTTCATCATTTCAATTTGAGAGGCTCCCACTTTTAGATTGTATCCTCCAGAATCAAAGGTTAAACCCTTCCCAACAAGCGCAATCTTTTCTTTTATAGGCCCCTCTGACTTTAAAGTAAGATGTATAAATTTAGGATCTAGATCAGACCCTTTTGCTACAGCTAAATATGCACCCATCCCTAAATCTTCACAATCTTTTGCCTCTAAAATTTTTACTTCCAAACCATGATCTTTAGCTATTTGAGAAGCTTGTATAGACATTTCCTGAGGCGTAAGACTATTTGGAGGGGCGGCTACAAGTCTTCTAGCTAGTTCTACACCTTCACATATTTGTGATGTCTCTTCAAAGCTAATATTCTCAAATTTTTTCAGATTCAAAAACTCTATTTCTTTAAGAACTGTCTTTTCATCTTTTTTCTTATTGAATCTATTGTCCTTATAGGCAGATAATCTTACTGACTCTGCTAGTTGATTTATTTCTAGTTGTGAATTTATAAATTCCCAAGGTAGTAAGATGCTCATTTTTTCATTTTTATCAACAGTTTTCCTTACTAGGTTTCCTATAGAGTTTTCTATATCACTTTTATTTAGGTCTTTTGATTTGCCAAGACCAACTATGAATAAAGTTTCTAATTTTTGATCTAAAAATTCAAAGCTTAAAGTTTTTCCTTTTTCTCCTTTAAATTTTTTTTGAGTAACTTTTTTTAGTAATAATTTTGGATCAATAACAAATTTTATGTTTTCGAGTTGGCCTGCAATATCTTCCTCTAAAACTCCAAAAATTAATGAAGCACCTTGCCAGTTATCTAGATTTTTTTGGAATGAGGAAAATTGCATTTGTAAAATGGATTTAATTAGCTTTTATTTGTTTGTGAAAGTAGTTGCCCACCTATCTCGAGTTTCTTTATTAAAAGGTGGTAACCATAAATATATCAGCTGCTGTTCTAATTTACGTCTTAATTTTACTTCTTTAGGTACATCTAAGAAGAAACGAATATCTTGGTGGCTTGAGAGTTTGTTATGAGCTAGGGCTTCTTTATAGTTCATGAGGTAATTTTTACAGTCATGTTCTCCCTTCCATCTTTTATTTGCTGAATTTGTTTCTCCAATATAAAGGATTATTTTAGAACTCTCCATCGAGTCAATTACAAAATACATTGCTGGCCCATTGTGTATATATTGATTGGTTCTCCAAAAGTTCAATGATAATGGCTGCAAGGAAAACGGATCAATCTTTCTTTCATCGGAAATTGTATTTATAGGAAGACTTGTTTGGTGCAAAGTTTTGTTGTGAGTATCTTTTGAAATTTTGAATTGGTGATTATATATTCTTTCCCTCCATTCAGTTAGGATTTTGCCTTTGATTTTAAGATTATTTGAGTGTTGAAAATTAATTGATGTATTCACATTTGAACCAAATAATTCAATTTGTCTATTTTGGTTTGAAATATTATTTACGTTAAATTTTTCCAATATTTATGAAACATGTCTACTAAATCTAATTCTGAAAAAATATAAATCAAAGAATTATTTATAAACTAAAATTTATTAATCTTCTAATCAATTTAAAAGATTCTTGTTATCTTGTAATTGAGCCTTAATCTGCGAAGTAAAAAAATAGAAATGGGATTCTTTGAGTCAGACATCGTTCAAGAAGAAGCTAAAAAGCTTTTTACAGATTATCAAGAACTTATGAAACTTGGCTCTGATTATGGAAAATTTGATAGAGAAGGGAAAAAAATGTTTATAAAAAAAATGGAATCTCTTATGGATCGTTATAAGGTTTTCATGAAGAGATTTGAATTATCTGAAGATTTTCAAGCAAAAATGACAGTAGAACAATTAAAGACACAGTTAAGTCAATTTGGGATTACTCCTGATCAAATGTTTGATCAAATGAATAAAACCTTAATAAGAATGAAGGATGAACTTGATAAAACTTCTTAAAGTTAACGGTTAAAGCTTCATGACAGATAATTTAAAATTGCCATCATGGCTTTCAAGAGGAATAGAAGAATATTTTCCAAATAAGGGTACAGATCAGACCTTTTCGGAGATAATTGATCATGCGAAAAAAAATAATAAAAAATTAAGAGTTAAACTCGGCATCGATCCAACTGGAACCGATATTCATCTTGGGCACAGCATATTGTTTAAAAAACTTAGGGCATTCCAAGATAATGGACATATTGCAGTTTTAATTATTGGGGATTTTACTGCTCAAATTGGAGATCCAACGGGGAAAAACAAAACAAGAGTTCAGTTATCGGAAAAACAAGTTAAGGATAATGCAAAAACATACTTAACTCAACTAGGGATGGGAAAACCAGCCAATGAATCTATTTTAGATTTTGATTCAAAAGATAGAATAGAAATTAGATATAACAGCGAATGGTTAAAAGGATTAAATCTTAATTCGATAATTGAATTGATGGGGAGTTCAACAGTTAGTCAAATGTTAGCTAAGGAGGAGTTTAATAAAAGGTACACTTCGCAAGTCCCAATTGCTTTGCATGAATTCTTATATCCACTACTACAAGGTTACGATTCGGTAGTTGTTCAATCAGATATTGAGCTTGGAGGCACAGATCAGAAATTTAATATTGCGATAGGAAGAGACCTTCAAAGGCATTTTAAACAAGACCCTCAATTTGGTATTCTGCTGCCAATTTTGACAGGTTTAGATGGAATTAAAAAGATGAGTAAATCTGAATTTAATACCGTCGGTTTAACTGAAGATCCTCTTTCAATGTATTCAAAATTAGAAAAAGTACCCGATAATGTAATACCCACCTATTTTGAATTACTTACTGAATTAGATTTAAGTTTTCTGGAAAACTCAAATCCTCGTGAATTACAGAGAAGAATGGCCTTAGAAGTTACTACTTTATTCCATGGAGCCGAAGAAGCATTAAAGGCGCAATCAAACTGCGAAAAATTATTCCTTGGACACAAAGAAAAAGTTGGAGAAATTCCAGAGATTTCTTTAAAAGAAGTAGTTTTTCCAGTAAAGTTTTTTTACCTGTTAAGTGCTCTAAAACTTTTCAAATCTAGCAGCGAATCAAAAAGATCTATTAAAGGTGGGGGTGTAAAAATTGATAGTCAAAAAGTAATAAATCCTGATTTAGTTTTTAATTCAAAAAATGATTTGGAAGGAAAAATTTTGCAAATTGGAAAAAAAATAATTAAGAGGTTTGAAAACTGAAAATTGATGAATAACAGATTTAATTCGGAGGATAAAATAATATTGGCAATTGATGGATTAGATGTAAGTCAAGCAAAATTACTTTTGGAAAAATGTCCAAATATTAAGTGGGTGAAAGTTGGTTTAGAACTTTTTGTTAGGGAAGGTCCGAGGGTTATTGAAATATTAAAAGGTTTAAATAAAAAAATTTTTTTAGACTTAAAATTTCATGATATTCCAAATACCATGAGCGCAGCATGTTTCCAAGTTTCAAAATTAGGGGTTGATATAATTTCTGTTCATGCTTCAGCAGGTTTAAAAGCTCTTAAGGATTCGAAAAAAGCATCTTTAGAAGGAGCCACCTCAGTCAGTGTAAAACCTCCATTAGTTATAGGAATAACTGTTTTAACAAGCTTTTCTCTTAAAGATTTTCAAACTGATCTTGATAGAAATAATTCAATTGAAGAAAATGTATTGAGACTTGCAAAGTTATCTTTTGATGCCGGATTAGATGGATGTGTTTGTTCCCCTTGGGAGGTAAAAATGTTGAGATCTATTTATAATAATAATTTTGAACTTATTACACCAGGTATCAGATTAAATGTTGACAATAAAGATGATCAAAATAGAATTATGACTCCATATGAAGCTATAGATAATGGCGCTTCTAAGTTAGTCATTGGCAGATCAATTTCAAAAGCTATAGATCCCAATAAAGCTCTAATAAAAATATTTAAATCTATTGATTCTGATTAATTTTGGATTCTTCTCCCTTAAGCAATCTCGTTATGTTTGTTCTATGTTTCCAGATTACTAATAATGCCACAATTAAACTAATAAAAAAATAAGAGTGTATAAATTTCCCTAAGTAAAAAAACATAAAAATAGGAAGTAAGATTGCAGCTGAAATACTGGATAAAGAAACAAATTTAGTTTTTGTTAGGACTATTAAAAAAATACCAAGAGATGCGAGTCCAACTTTCCAAGAAAGAGCTAAAAACATACCTAATCCAGTCGCAACAGCTTTCCCTCCTTTACCTCTAAGCCAAATTGGCCAAATATGTCCTGAGATAGCTGATATCCCTGCTATAACTTCTATTAATCCTTGATCTGTATAATATTGAGCAATTTTTACTGAAATAAGGCCTTTCCCAACGTCAATGATAAATACAAAAAGTGCTGGCCATTTCCCAACATTTCTTAAGACATTTGTGGCACCTGTAGATCCAGAACCTATAGTTCTTAGATCTATATTTTTGAGATATTTTCCAATTAAAAAACCTGTCGGAAGTGATCCTAAAAGATAACTTACAAAAATTATTAAGATATTCATGAAGCTTAGTTTAGTTCAAGATCATCGTAAATTTCATTATCTGAACCAGCAAATGCAACCCACAATGGGAATTGAAGTATAGGAATTTCTACAGAGGTTTCTGCTGCATCAATGATAATAAATGGCAATTCTTCATTCGCTTCTAATCTATCAGCTCTCTCGATGACACCTTCGGGCCTTTCAAAAAGAACAATCCCACTATTAGGTCCAAAGTCATCCCTTGTGAGACCAAGTGAATCTTGAAGAATTCTTCTCCATTCACCTAGTCGTTCAGGCTGCGAAGCTAAAATAAGAGTCTGAAACTGATCTCCATATAGTTCGCCAAGAATAGATATTAACCCAGCTGATAACAAGGCATTTTTTTGTCGAGAACCTCTACTTTCAAGAGAACCTCTGCCGCCCATGCTAAAGAACCAATCATCCATAATTTCTATATCTGATGAATCAAGACTCCGTCTTAATTTCCAAGGTTCTGCATAAAAATCAGGTTGTTCTGTAAAACTTGAAAAGCAACTTTTTATAATCTCTTCATCTGGCTTAAATGTTTCAGAAAGAGCGGGAACATTAACTACATTATTTGTGCTATTCTTCTGTTTTTTCTCATCAAGGGGAGAAGGCTTTACGATTATTGGTTGTGAAACTAATTCAAGTTTCTCTACATTTTGTGAAAGATTTTGCAAAGCTCCAGTTAAGTACTCTTGAAAGCCTTTAACTCTTTTAGCAATATTGTCTGACTGTCCTTTAAAATTCGTCTCAATATCTTTTTCTATTAAATTTTTTTTTGTTTCTAACTCTTTTATTTCTTTAACTAAAGAGTCTTTTTTTGTAAAGAGATCTCTAAAAATTTCATTAGAAATTTCATCAAAAGATTTAGTTGATTTATCATTTTTTGGTGTAATTTTTTTATTTTGCGTTGTATTTTTCTTACTAATTTGTTTGGTTTTATCATCTGAAATTGACTTATTTGGTAATAATTCCTTTTCAGGATTATTGTCGGAAATTTCTGTATTGGTCATTTAAATAATTTTGATGATTAGGCAAAGTCTGAATTTTAAGAATTTTTAATTTCTAGGGAATCAACTTTTTTTAAGAGCTCATCTTTTAATTGCTTTGGATTAAATAAAATTGGTAACAAATGAGGGCTGGACTTTTCTCTAAAATAAAAAATACCTGGGATTATAGGAAAAAAGAATTTCCACGATATCCAGTTCTTGAATGGAAAAGTTCTAATCTCTTTCCCTAATTGTAAAACGATAAAATCATCATTTGTTATTTTTATTCTTAAGGTGAATGACTGAAGTAATAAAAAAAAGCTAAAAGAAGCAAAAACTATTGTTGGCAAAGAACCAATATTCAAAAACAAAAGCATAAAACTTAAAACTATTAAAATGATTGGCAACCGAAATGAAGGAGATATTATTACTGGTTCCTCTTTTTTTGATTTAATATTAAACATGATATCACCCAAATAAAATTTGCGTTAGTAATACATCCATTAAAGATACAGTAACGAGTGTCATTACAACTGCACCTGTTGTACTTGTTCCAACTTCTTTTGGACCTCCTTTAGTTGTGAGTCCATATCCACAGGCAATGATTGAAATAAGTAACCCGAACACTACAGATTTTATTAACATTGAACTTAAGTCTGTACTGGTTAAACTCACATTACCTGATCTTACAGATGTCCAAAAAACTATTGGAGGAACTTTATAAAAAATTGTGCTCCAAATTTGTCCACTCCATAAAGCTACAGATAAAAACAAAAGACACTGTATTGGAGACATTATTACCATCGATAGTAACCTTGGTACTACCAAATATTGGACCGGTTCGGTCCTTAACATTGTTATTGCCTCAATTTGTTCTGTGACTTTCATAGTGCCCAGTTGAGCAGCATAGGCAGTGGCAACCTTTCCAGTCATTAAAGTAGCAGTTAGAAGAGGAGCCATTTCTCTCGCCATGCCTACTGCTAATAAACCTCCAATTTCACTTGAAACCCCCATACTTGTAAGTTGAGATGCAACTTGAATATTAAATACTGTACCTGCTGCAATTCCTGTAATTAATACAATTAATAAACTGCCAGGACCTGACTCCATAAGTTGGTCAAAGAGATCATTTTTGGAAATTTTACCCTTAAGGATAAAATTAATTGCTTGCCCACCAATGATTAAGCTGCTTAGAAGTCTTTTGAAAAAATTTAGGTAATACATATCTTTATATTAGTTTGGAATTAATTTTCGATCCCATTTTCGCATGATTAAAAGACCAATTATTACTAATATTGAGGGTATAAAACCAATACACAATCTAATAGTTAATTGTGCTGAGTAGCATTGTTCAATAATATTTTGACGATCATTATCAATAAAGCATGATTGATAACCTGATAAATACAATAAAAATCCTAATAATTGAACACTAAACGCGATACCAATCTTCTGAATAAGTACCATCCAAGCAGTATATAGTCCTGCCGGTTTCTCTGGGTCTTCGTCTATTGCATCAGGAAGTAGTGACCAAGGGATAAGAAAAGCGGTTGAAGCTCCAATGCCAATAAGACAGATTATGAAAATTAAAAGAATGAACAGAAATATGTTGCCGGCATTTAGGAATAAACTATCTCCAACTCCTGAAATTTTTGATAATGAAGGTAAAAATAATGCTGCCGTACATGAAATAATCCACATAATCCCTCCATAGTTTAAAGCTGAAATCCTGTTTAATTTATTTGATACTCTGGTCCATATTTGTAAACCTACTAAAGCACTAATTTGGAAAGGAATCGGGATCCACTTGGCGATATATGTTGGTACATTCAGTACATCTTCTACATATATTAATGCTACTGTTTGCATCAATTGTAAGGCGCACCAAAGAAGAATATAAAGCGTGATAACTTTTAGAAATTTTTTATTTTTGAAGATTCTTTTGAATTGAAGTGTTATGGCTTCAACTTTTCCTGAAGGTCTTCTTGCTTTTTTGGCGAATGGAGCCAATCCCCAACAAGAAATTAATGTTGCAGCAACTGCAATAAATCCGCTTATTTTACCCATTAAAAAATATTCATTATTTGCTGATCCTTCAGAACTCAATACAACTCCAGCAATTATTAAACCAGTTAGTCCTGCAATTATTGAGCCAGTAAATCTAGATGCGTTTAGTCTTGTTCTTATTGCTGTTTTTTCTGAAATCTCAGTAGATAGGGCTGCAAAAGGAAGATTAATACTTGTATAAGCAGTCATTACAATTATAGAAATAATGGCATAGTAAATAGTCTTGGTTAGCACTGAGCCAGTGGGCGTCCACCATATCGCAGCTAAAGAGAAACCAAGAGGAACAGATGCGAATACCATCCAAGGGATTCTAGGCCCCCATCTTGATTTAGTACGATCACTTAACCATCCAATTAACGGATCATTTACTGCATCCCATATCTTTATTAACATTAATAATGAACCTGCAATTATTACTGGTAAACCAGCAGAAATAAAGAATTTGAACAGAAAAAAACCAAATTGCGTCGCGACTAAACCTGTGCCTGCATCTCCTAGCCCATAAGAGAACATTAATCTTGTTGTTGATCTAGTAATATTTTTTTTCGAGTGTGAATTTTCCAATCTTTTTGCTTTGTTGATTGTTTGATAATGTATTATTGCAATGGTAATTCTATTACTTAATGCGGGCGTGGTTTAGTGGTAAAACCTCAGCCTTCCAAGCTGAAGATGCGGGTTCGATTCCCGCCGCCCGCTTTAGAATAAATTATTTTTTGCTCCAAATACTCCTTCTGAAATGATTAATAAAGAGCTTCTACTCTTTATTGAAACAAATTTTTCATTGATAGTTAAGGGCTCAAAAATCTCAGACGTGCTAGTGTCAATAACTTTTAACCAATTATATTGACATTTCGGCAAGGGGAAATCGATACTTTTTGAATATGCATTTAAACCTATCCAGACCAGAGGATTTGTTATGCCTTTGTTAATGCTAAAAGCAACTGTGTGAGACCAACTACTCCAATCGGGATTATCTAACTTTGTTCCATGCCAATGATATGTTGGAAAATTTTCATTAGTTTTATTCTTAAGTAAGAATGATGGATTAAAAATATTTATTAGTTTTTTTCTGATTTTTATAACGTATTTAAAATATTCTAATAATTCCAAATCTTGTTGACTATGTTCCCAATTCATCCAGCCCAATAAATTATTTTGGCACCAAGAATTATTGTTACCGCCTTGTGATCTTCCTATCTCATCACCCATAAGTATCATTGGAACACCTTTAGAGATAAGTAAACTAAGAATAAGATTTTTTTGTTGTCTTTTTCGTAAATCATTAATTAATAAGTTCGTAGTTGGTCCCTCTGTACCATGATTCCAAGAATTGTTATGGTTATCACCATCTCTGTTTTGCTCTCTGTTGGCAAAATTATGTTTTCTATTGAAAGTTACTAAATCTTTAAGAGTGAATCCATCATGCGATGTAATAAAGTTTATTGATTTTGGAAAAATAGTATCTTCTTTATAAATCGATGGAGAACCTTTGATTTTATCGCTCATATTCCAAGCTGTATCTTTATCCCCCTTCCAAAATCTTCGCAAATCATCTCTAAAATGACCATTCCAAGTGAAAGTATTTTTAGATGGGAAATCCCCTAATTTATATAGACCACCACAATCCCATGGCTCACTTATAAACTTTATATCAACAAGTTCTGGTTCACATTCTATATCTTCAAAAATTGGAGGATCATCGAGTGGCGAGAGATTTTCTCCTCTTGATAAGGCAATACCCAAATCAAATCTAAAACCATCTACTCCAAATTCACTCGCCCAACACTTTAATGATTCAATTATTAGTTTTCTAACTAATCCTCTATTTGCTGCAATAGTATTCCCACAACCAGATACGTCCTGATAATTTTTATCTTTCCCAATAAAGTAATAAAGGTTTTCATCTATACCTTTCCAACATATCGCAGGTCCTTTGTAATCTCCTTCAGAGGTGTGATTGTATACGACATCTAAAATAACTTCAATTTCTGCCTTATGACACTCCTCTACTAATTTTCTGAATTCCTCTCTATTCTTTTTAGCTGATTCATTCGAAAGGTATTCAAAATGGGGAGTAAACCAATTAATTGGACTATAACCCCAAAAATTCTCTAAACCATTTGGTGCATCAGTTGGATCAAAACAAAAAATTGGAAGTAATTCGATTGAGGTGATTCCCAGTTCTTTGAGATATGGAATTTTTTTTAAAAATTTCTTGAAACAACTTTCAGTTTTATCAGTTGATTCAGTGAAGGATTTGATATGGATTTCATAAATAATTGTTTCTTCCCAAGAATGTTTCGGTCTTGGAAAATCCTTAAAATTAAATAACTTTCTATCGCAAACAACGCTTTTAAGACAAGAATTAGTATTTTCTTGCGTTTTTAATGCATTTTCTCTTTTATAACTACCCCACCCAGTTATACCCCTTGAACATGGATCGAGTAGTACTTTTTTTTCATAGTTATTATTGATCGAATTATTTTTTTGTTTTACTCTAAAAGCATAAATACAACCTTCATTTAGATTTTTTACCTCCGCATGCCAGTAGGGACCTGTATTATGATTCTGATCTAGTTTCAATATACTTTTTGGGGAAATAGAGCCCTCTTTTTCAAACAATAAGATTTCTACATATTCTGCATTTGTGGCTACTAGGGAAAAATTAACACCTTCTGAAGTTAGAGAACTTCCTAAGGGAAATGGTTTACCTTTATTGATATAAGTCACTTTCTCTTTATCATTGATTAATTAAATATTGAGATAATTTATTCAAATTGCTGATATTAGAATAATAGATACAAAATTAAGAAAAAAACTAAAATTTAAGGTTTCACTAATCAACTTTATTTGATTTTGAGATTATTAATTTCCAAATTAATTACAATTTGTCTATCCATCTTCTTAATGCATAAATAGATTTATAGAGAAAGCTTAATTGTGAGAAAACCAGATTTTTCTTGATTTCAAAATACAAATTATGTTTTTTCATGTGATGAGAAGGAAATATATCTGAAAATTAATAAAACATAATAAATTGCTCATATTCTTAACTTTATTTATCTTTGACATTTCTTTTCTGATAAATGAAGTTGGATTTTTTAAGGATAAATCAAGTGCTACCAATGGTTTTAGCTGTTCTATAGTTAAAGGGCCAAATTTTACATAACAAAAAAGTGAGACTATAAAAATAAATAATGGAGCTAAAAATGTCCCTAAGATTTGTATAAAGCTTTGCGCCGCCGGCATTTTCGGTTGCCGTATTTGTATTTGCTCCATATGATATGCAAGTTCGAGGTTTTTAGGCTTGCTTAAAAAACTTGTCTTTAAATCTCTGCTTTATAAACAATTCAATGAACAAAGCTGATTTAGTAAACCTTGTTGCTGCTCGTACAGAGCTCACAAAAACTGATGTTTCTTTAGTTGTTGATGCAGCTATTGAAACTATTGTTGACTCAGTAGTGGAAGGCAAAAAAGTCTCCTTACTAGGATTTGGTTCTTTCGAGCCAAGAGATCGTTCTGCAAGACAGGGATTAAACCCTAAGACAGGCGAAAAAATAGCAATACCTGCTAAAAGAGTTCCAACATTTTCTGCAGGTAAACTTTTTAAGGATAGAGTTCAAGGGTAATCTTTTTAATCTATTTCTTCTTTTAATGGCAAGGTGCTCTTTTAGAGCATCTTTTTTTTTAATTTCAATAAAATGGAAACAGCTAAATGTTCAAAACTATTAACAAGGTATCTCAAATTTTGAAATCTCTAGAAGTAATGAAATATTTAACTTTTTTATTACTAAAATTTTTGTTATTTAATTTTGTTATGGCAGAAACAATACCAACAAAATCCAAGATTTTAAAAAACGCAAGTCATTGTACTAAAGATTCTCAAGCCCAAGTTTGTAAAGAGTTAGTTTTTGAAATAGAAAAACTTCAGTTACTTGTATTTGACCAAAATAGATTCAAATGTCAATCAAGTTTATTGGGATTGCAGTCGGCAATTATTGAAGCTCATTTTTTAAAAAATATCTCAAATGAAAGAATTTCGTTTACGATCCCATATGTGATTAAAAATTGTTAATTATTAAAAAAATTTATTTTTTTGGAATATTATAAATTTGGATTTTAAGTTTTAATGGTAAAAGGTTTCTCTGATAATGAAGTTAAAAATGATGCTGCAATAAAAGAATCAAAAAAAGAAAAAAAAGGCTTAGCAGCTTTTCTTAAAGGCAAGAAATTTACGTACACTTTGCCAGGTAAAAAACAAATAAATATTTTTGGATCAATAGTATTAGGCTTAAATTTGATTTTAATATTGCTAGTCATCCTTTATTTAAAGAATCAAGAATTCCATGACTTTGTTTTTAATGTTGGCCGTTAAATATTTTAGATCGAAAAAATTTTTTAAATGATATATTAAAATTTTAGAAATTCTTATGAAGATAGTAAATTTAGTATTTCAAGTATTTTTTTTGTTAGTTATACTTCTGTTTTTGATATATTTTCTTACCGGTTATGACTCAGCTTTTGAGGCAGATCAGAATTGTCATTCATATCTCTCAAGTTACGATACCATATCTAGAAATTATGGTTGTGATCATGATACTGAGACACATCAGTGGATACTTTACGAGTCAAATGACAAAAATGAACCAGCTAAAATTATTAAGAAATTTAGGTACAAATTTTTATAAATCAAATTTTTTATAAAAAAACTTTGCACCTATTATTGATAATATTGCTGTAATTGCGAAAGTAAGATACTGATATATGCTTCCTTCTAAGTAAATTTTATTCTTATAAAGAGGATAATCAATTAAAGAGCCTAATGTTCCCCAAATTATTACCCACACAGATATGTATAGGATTGCTTTTATTGGATTAGATTTTTTTTCTTCCATTTTTAATTGATACCAAAAATTGAAGAAGTCACAGGCCTGCCACTAAAAACCAACTCGGTTAATATGAGCATTAAGAATCCAATCATAGCTGCTCTACCATTTACAAGCTCAGCACTGCTATTAAATCCAAAAACATTCTTAACTTCATCTCCCTGATTGTCTACCCATTTTGAGTATTCATTATCACTTGATGATGTATTACTGATATCATCATTTTGATTTTCCATTGGAGAGCCTTTTTCTTGCATTGTTTTTTTGGTTAATTCTAATAATTTTTAAACTAATTTATTATCAAATTAAACTCGATATTATAAAAAAAATTAAAGCAAAAATTATTATCCATAAAAATTGTAATCTCGTAATTAAGTGACAGATTAATTTGATTTTTTCTTCAGTGCAATTATCTCCAGTCTCATTAATTATTGGCTTTTCAATAATTTCATTTTTATATTTACTTTTACCTCCCAATTTAATACCGGAAATATAGGCAAATATAGCTTCTGAAATCCCAGCATTGGGCGAATCATATTTTTTACCATCAAGATAACTTTTTTTTATGATTGATCCATAATCATTAACTTTGGAGCTTACTAAAGGTAACGTTATTAAAACTAATCTTGAAGGAATAAATGTAAAAATATCTTCGATTTTTGCACTGAAAAAACCCAAATATCTAAAATAATCATATTTGTAACCTATCATTGAATCTAAAGTACTTATGGCTTTATAAGAAAAACCAAGTGATAAAGGTCCTGGTAGAAAAATTGAATACTTCATAAAAATAATTCCAATAAAAATCCAAAATAATGGTCCAAATATTCCATCAACAGAATTTTCGGTAAGGCTTTCTGTACTTGATCTCAAGAGATGTTTTATAGAAGATGACCTTACATCCCTACTTACTATTCTTTGTACCTTCTCTCTAATTATTTTCTTATTTTGGTTATTAATTTCCTTTCGTTCTATTAGCTTTGCAATCTCTTTCACACTTGAAATAAGTCCCTTAGTCGCAATACAACTTGAAAGACCAAAAAAAATTAACAATCCAACAAAAAAATGATTTCTCGATTGCACATAACTTAGTTCTATTAATTTCCCTAAACCAAAACTCATTCCAATAGTGGATATAGCTACGAAGAAACCACCCCAAAACAATATATTTTTATTTTCTCCAAAATTATTTATTAGGTAATCAGATATTTTTTTAATGTAAACGCCGATTACTTGAACAGGGTGGATAAAAAATCTTGGATCGCCGATCAACAAATCAAAACCAATCGATCCAAGGAATATTAAAAATAAATTTATTTCAGCCAACTGAACATCGAGCGCAGACCTTTACCCACTTTCTCAATTTCGTGTTTTGAGTTCTCTTCTCTTAATTTTGTCATTAAGGGTTTGTTTTTATCGCATTCTTCCACAAAATTCTTAGCGAAAGTTCCATCTTGTATATCTTTTAGAATTTTCTGCATTTCTTTCTTTGTATCACTATTAATAAGTCTTTTACCACTTACATAATCTCCATATTCTGCAGTATTTGAAATGGAATCTCGCATTTGAGATAAGCCTCCCTTCACCATTAAATCAACAATAAGTTTTACTTCATGTAAGCATTCGAAGTAAGCAAGTTCGGGTTGATAACCTGCCTCTACAAGAGTTTCAAATCCTGACTTGACCAGTTCTGATAATCCTCCGCACAAAACCGCTTGTTCGCCAAATAAATCAGTTTCTGTCTCTTCTTTAAAGTTTGTTTCAAGAATCCCAGCTCTCGTTCCTCCAATTCCTTTGGCGTAAGCCATTGCCAATGATCTTGCACTTCCGGAAGAATCCTGCTCAACTGCAAAGAGTGCTGGAACTCCTTGACCATTCTGATATTCCCAACGAACAGTGTGTCCAGGTCCTTTTGGGGCAATCATTACAACATCCACAAAACTAGGAGGTTTGATAAGTCCGAATCTTATATTGAAGCCATGAGCAAAACTTAGTATCTTTCCTTCTTTTAAGTTTGGTTCTATTTCCTTAAGGTAAACATCTTTCTGAAACTCATCTGGGAGTAAAATCATAATCCAGTCTGCTTTTTCGCAAGCTTCAGAAACATTAAAGACTTGTAGACCATCGCTAATGGCTTTGCTTTCAGACTTACTTCCTTTATATAATCCAACAATTACATCCATACCGCTGTCTTTAAGATTTAGGGCATGTGCATGACCTTGTGATCCATATCCAATAATCGCTATTGTTTTATTATTTAAAAGACTTAGATCTGCATCTGTGTCGTAAAAGAGTTGGGTCATTAGTTGTAGTTTCTTTGCGTTTAATAGTTATTATTTTAGACATTAAGGTGGTAATAAACCAAAAAAATTATTAATTTAAAAAATTAAAATTAAAATATTAATTTAGGAAGTTTAAGACTGATTTGCTTCGCTTGGATGTGTAATTACTCTATCAATTAATCCATAATTTTTTGCTTCCTCCGCACTTAGAAAATAATCTCTATCAGTATCTTTTTCAATTTTCTCAAATGATTGGCCTGTCATATCTGCCATAGACATGTTTAACATATCTTTAATTCTTAAAATTTCCTTGGCTTCTATTTCAATATCACTTGCTTGGCGTTGAGAGGTCCCTCCTAATGGTTGATGAATCATTATTCTGCTGTGAGGCAAAGCAACTCTTTTACCTTTTGTCCCAGCGGCCAATAGGAACGCTCCCATGGAGGCTGCGAGGCCTACGCATATAGTTACTACATCACTTTTTACGTATTTAATAGTGTCATAAATTGCCAAGCCAGCAGTTACTGATCCTCCTGGGCTATTTATATACAGATAGATAGGTTTGGAATTATCGTCGGAATCTAGATAAAGCATTTGTGCAACAAGGCTATTAGCAATACCATCATTCACTTCTTGTCCAAGAAAAAGAATTCTTTCAACACCTAGTCTTGTATATATGTCGACCCATCTTTCGTATTGACTTCCTGGAAGTCTGTAAGGCACGCTTGGAGTTCCTATTGGCATGATTTTAAAATTGTTTGTGAGGGTTAAATTTTATTTGGGAGATCTTTTTGACTTGTGAGTATTCTATCGATAACTCCATAATCTAATGCTTCTTGGGGGTTGAGATAACTCATCCTGTCAGAGTCTTTTGAGAGTTCTTCGATCGTCTTTCCAGTATTACGAGACAATATCTCAAGCATTGATTTTTTGTTTTTCAAAACTTCCTCAGCTCTTATTTGGATATCGGTTGCTTGGCCTCTTGCTCCGCTTATAGGTTGATGCAAAACAATAGAAGCATGCGGAAGAGCGGCTCTTTGTCCCTTAGTGCCAGATGAAAGAATAACTGCAGCAGTACCCATTGCTTGTCCGATACATATCGTGTGTACTGGAGGCTTAATATAGCTTATGGTATCGCAGATAGCGAAAGCTTCTGTTTCAAAACCAACTGCGTCACCAGTGTACCAACTTGTCCCAGTTGAATTGATATAGAAATATATTGGTTTTTCTGGATCCTCAAACTCTAAATAAAGAAGTTGAGCAATGATTAGCTCAGTAACATCCATTCCTAGTTGTCTTTTCGCATCATCATCTGAAAATAATGGTAAACCAAGATAAACAATTCGCTCTTTCAGTAAAAGAGAGGGGAGATCTGGGGGCGGGGTCCTCATAACGGTGTTTTCGCCGTAATAAGGAGCAGATACAGTCATTTGTATCACAAAAATTAAGATTGAACTGATTCTAGCTAGATTTAGCCCTGTGTCGCTGGTGATTTAAAAGATTTGTTTGACTCAGGATTATTTATTAGTTTTCCAAAGACCATTCTTCCCGTGGGAGTTTGTAATGCTCCTGTGATGACAATATCTAATCTGCTTCCAACAAAATTCTTTGCCTCATCAATAACAACCATTGTGCCGTCATCTAAATATCCAATACCTTGCATTTTTTCTTTGCCTTCTCTCACGATTTTTATATTAAGTGACTCTCCTGGTTGAACTTCTGGCCTTAAAGCAATAACCAAATCACTCAAATTCATAACTTTTAATTCTTTAACTTCAGCGATCTGAGAAAGATTATAATCAGCCGTAATTAAAGTTCCTGTCATGTCCTCAGTAATTTTAAGGAGTTTTTCATCTACCCCATTACCCTCATACTTTGTTGGGTTTATTACAAGTCTTCTGCCATATAAATCTCTTAATTCTTTTAATAACTTGAGCCCTCTTCTGCCTTTCGACCTTTTTTCATTACTGCTTGAGTCAGCTAAAGTTTGTAATTCATCAATTACACTTTGAGCAACAATTAATTGCCCTTCCAATAAGCCACAACTTAATAGGCCATTGATTCTTCCATCAATAATTACGCTAGTATCTAGGATTTTTGGACTTGCAGCAGGGAGGATACCTTCATTGACTAGATATGCATCAGTGTTATTTGGATTGAATAATCTCAATAATGTTCTTCCATGGGTATCTGCCAACTTATAACCAAGCACACCAAAGAAAATATTGCTTAATATAGCTGCTAATGGTTTTGCGAAAAAAACCTCTCTAGGGAAGGGAATTAATAGTATTGGAGCTAGTAGGAGATTCGCAACAAGTAATCCTAAAATTAATCCAACGGACCTACTTATTAATAAGTCCGTTGGCATTGTTCTTATTTGATCAAGAAAAGTCTTTCTAAGTTGAAGGAATACGAAACCAGCTGCTAATCCTACAAAAAAACCAATTATTGCTAAAACAATTCTAAAACCTTCTACATTAGATACCTGTTTGAGTATATCAACTGGCAATAAATCAACACCAAGCCACCCGGAAGCAGCCCCAGAGAATACAAATAAAATTAATACTAAGATATCTGTCATATCTATAATCTACTAGGATTTATTAATTGAGTAAATAAGGATTTTATTTTTTTCGATCCTTAATACTTTTTTGGAGCTTAAAAATGAATTTAGATTATGAATAAGTTTCCAAGGAGTGCTTATGTGCACATTCCTTTTTGCCACAGAAGATGTTTTTATTGTGATTTTGCAGTTATTCCACTAGGAAACAACGTTGAAACTTTAAAAGGTTATGGAAGCAAAACTGTTCAAGAGTATTTGCAATTTTTATATAAAGAAATATTGTCAATTAAGCATAAATCACCTCTCTCAACGATTTATATAGGAGGTGGTACGCCATCAATTTTAGATCCTACACAAATAAAAGAATTAATTCATCTTTTTAAAGAAAATTATGGAATTGACTATGGGGCTGAAATCACTATGGAGGTTGATCCAGCTAGTTTTACTCAAGATGATCTTTATGGATTCATAAATGCTGGAATAAATAGGTTTAGTCTTGGAGTACAAAGTTTTAATAATCAGATTCTTCAAAAGTCGGGAAGGCGCCATTTGGGAGAAGATGCAGAAAAATCTTGTTTATGGTTGAAGAGAGAATATGATTCTGGGTTAATAAAAAGCTGGAGTTTAGATTTAATTCAAAACTTGCCACTTAGTGGATTTAAAGAATGGCGTGATGACTTAAAAAAAGCAATAACATTTTCACCACCGCATCTATCTGTTTACGATCTAAATATTGAAAATGGGACTGCTTTTAAAAAATTAGTTAATTTAGGAAAATTAAAACTCCCAAGTGATGAAGAAGCTTTTAGAAATAGTGAATCAACCCATCTAATTTTAAAAAACTCAGGGTATTCAAGATATGAAATCTCAAACTATTGCCTTCCGCGACATCAATCGAGACATAATAGAGTTTATTGGAGTGGTTTAGGCTGGTGGGGTTTTGGACAAGGTTCCACTAGTTCACCTTGGGGGGAAAAGTTAACTAGACCAAGAGTAAGTAAAGAATATAAAGAATGGGTAACTAGACAATACGAATTTAATTTGGATTCATCCCTAATTAACAAGGATTTTGTCTATAAAGAACTTGATGAGAAAATAATGTTGGGATTAAGACTCAAAGAGGGTGTAGATATCAAAGAATTGTTTAAAGAACAAAACTGGGAAAACAAAAAATTTGAAAGCAACTTCATTAGATTACTTAAAGAATGGGAAAGATTTCTTGAAAGTGGTTTATTAGTGAGAAAAGGGAATAGATTCTTTTTAAGTGAGCCTAATGGAATGGAACTAAGCAATCAAGTTCTTGTTTCTATGTTTAAGTGGTGGGATGAGATTAATTAAGTCTTTCACAATCTACCCATTCTTTTAATTTATCCTTAAATAATTTCTTACCTTGGATAATTGGTTGGCAAAATGGTGGTTGATCATCATTGAGGCCTAACAAATCTGCAGTAACTCTTACTTGCCCATCGCAATAATTACCTGCACCTATACCTATTGTGGGAATTGTTAAAGAATTTTGTATTTCTTTAGCAAGCAAATCAGGAATATGTTCAAGAACTATTGAAAAACATCCTAATTCCTCAAGGATTGAAGCATCTTTCTTGATTTTTTCTTGGCTTGCTAGGCTTTCTCCTTGTTTTCTTAATCCAATATTTAGATAGCTTTGTGGTGTAAGACCTATATGACCCATAACAGGAATTCCCATTCTTATTAATCTAGAAATAACTTTTTGTATTTCTGGTTCAGCTCCTTCTACTTTTACCGCTTTTGCATATGTGCTCTGAATGATTTTCCCTGCATACTCAACAGCTTTATCCTCACCACATTGGTAAGTCAGAAAAGGCATATCTGAAACGACTAAAGGTTGTTCCTCAATTTTCTTCTTAAATCCTCTTGAAACTGCATTAGTATGATAAATTATGTTTTCTAAAGTTAATGGCAATGTTGATTTGTATCCTAAGCAGACCATTGCTAATGAATCTCCTACTAGTACGAGATCAACATTTGCTTGTTCTGCAATAGATCCTGATATGGAGTCCCATGCAGTTAGTGCAATGATTTTGCGAGATTTTTTTTTATAATTAACTAGGTCTGAGGGTAACATAATAAATTTTATGTATCTTTTTTAATCAAGAATTGCTAATATGTTTCTGACTCGGCCTTTCGCGGTTTTAACGCCTAAACCTGGTCAGGACCGGAAGGTAGCAGCCACAAGGGATGCTTGAGGCAGGCGAGATAACCGAGTCACTCTATTTTACCTTTTAACCTATATCTTTTTTATTTTGCCTTAATCTCAAAAATTCAGGAATGCTGGCTCCCGACTCTTTATTATCGGAGTAATTATATAAAGGTTGATTAGATAATCTGTTTTTTATTCTTTGCTGATTTAATGGTTGGGTTGTTTCAAATCCTGTGGCAATTACAGTAACTTGTATCTCCCCTTCCATTGCCTCATCTACAACGGCACCAACAATAATATTTGCTTCTTGATCAACAACATCATAAATAATTTCAGATGCAGAGGTCATGTCTTCTAAAGTCATGTCTTTGCCACCAGTAATATTTATAACGCAGCCTTTAGCTCCATCAATTCTAGCTGCCTCTAACAAAGGACTATTCATTGCTGCCTGTGCTGCCTCTATAGCTCTCGATCTTCCTGAACCTATACCTATTCCGAGGAGAGCCGTGCCAGCTTCAGTCATAACTGATCTTACGTCAGCAAAATCAACGTTAACTAATCCTGGGCAAGTAATTATGTCACTTATGCCTTTGACTCCCATCCTTAGAACATCATCGGCATTCCTAAATGCTTCTTGAAGAGGAGCTCCTGCTATAACGTCTTTTAATCGGTCGTTTGGGATCACTATAAGAGTATCAACGTTTTCAGCTAGTCTTGCAATCCCCTCCTCTGCTTGCCGCATTCTTCTTTTTCCTTCAAAAGAAAATGGTTTGGTAACTATACCTACTGTTAGAGCCCCACTTTGTTTTGCTACTTCTGCAACAACGGGAGCTGCACCTGTGCCAGTTCCTCCACCCATTCCAGCGGCTATAAAAACTAGATCAGATCCCTCTAAAGCTTGTTGAAGCTCTTCTTTTGATTCTTCGGCTGCTTTTTGCCCAATACTTGGATTACCTCCTGCACCTAAACCTCTAGTAAGGTTTTGTCCAAGTTGAACCCTACTTTCTGCAGAAGATTGAAGTAGGGCTTGTGCATCTGTATTAAGAACTCTAAATGAAACACCTTCTAAATCACTATTTATCATTCTATTTACTGCATTACTGCCACCACCACCTACACCAATAACTTCTATTTTGGCATTTTGGCTTGGAAGGATTTCTCTCGATTGATCAAAGTTTGGATTGTTACCGAAGCTCATCTCTTAATAGGGATCTATTACTAGTATTGGGTGCATTATGAACTTACTGCGCTCATCTGTAGGAATTTGTTGAGGAAAATCCTAAAAATATTTATTTATTAAATATTTTGTTTTGAATGCAAAACCCATATCAACACTACAATAATTAAAAAAAATTACTCAAAATCCTTTTTCAAATATTAGGGTTTGAACACTTTTATTTTTGGTTTATCTGGATTAGTAAGATCAATACTATCTATTTTTTTTGAAAAGCTACTTTTCTTAAATTCATTTTTCAGATTATTGATTGTTTGTAATTGATAGTTGATTAAATTTGGCTTAAATCCTAAGAATATTTTTTTTAAATCTTTTTCCTCAATAGTTAGAAACCCATCGGATGAGAAAGTTATTTTAACTATCTCTAATTCATAATTTTCTAAAGCGATAAAAATGTCAGATAACATTTTTTTAAATTTTTCTTTCCATCCAAAAACTTCTATGTTTAATTTGTTCAAAGTTTTTTTGTCTGCATTTTGTTTTTCGATAAAAATTCCCTCTTTATCAATAAAGCCTGATATTTTTTTTTCGTTTAAGATTCGTTCACCGTAAGCTATTGGGATTCTTGAATCAATATGAACTTTCAAACCAAAAGGAAATAATTCTCTATTTACTGAAACATTCTTTAGAGATAAATTTTGTTTTAACTCTTTTTCTAACAAATTAGTTTTGACAAAAATTAATCGGATGGGGAATTTTAAAGATGAATTATTTATCACATCTTTCTGTGAAAATAATTCACTACCAGAAACCCTAATGTTCTTGATATCAACTTTTTTGAGAGTTTTAATACTTAATAAACTTGTTAAAAATAAAAATGAAATTAGAAAAAAAAAGCTTCTGTTTTTGATTTTTTTGGTTTTCACAAGTCACATCTAGCTTTTTCCATCAATTGATCCATCCATTCTCTTGCTTGCTCTGCATCTGAAAAAGGTACATCCATCTCTTTCCCGTCACCTACTAATCTCAACCTGCACTTACCTTGAGACTCATTTGTTAGAGGAGCTTCTCCTGAAGTTAGTGCCATTAATTCAACTAACTCTAGTTTTTTGATTATAAAAGTATCTTTTTCTTCAAATTTACCAGCTTCAAATGCGCTCCATCTTAACTCCCCATCTTTTAAGGAGGCTGCACCTGAACTATCTAACTTGCATAGTTCAGAATCACTCGCCCAACTTCTAAAAAGATTTTGCCTTCTTCTTTCTAACCATCCAAGCGCAGTTAATAAAATGAAGATTAAAAGTAATGGTAACCAAAGAAGTCCATGCAACATTTGATTTAAATTACAAATCTAAAGATATATCTACCAGTTTAGCCACAAGTTGTTCAATTTTTAAACCTGAAGCTTTCCAAAGCATTGGGAACATACTATTTTTTGTAAAACCAGGAATTGTATTTATTTCATTTAAAAAAATTTTATTTGAAGATTTTTCTAAAAAGAAATCTACTCTTGCAAAACCGAAAATATTTAGTGCTCTACAACTTTTTATAGCGATTTCTTTAATTTCTTTTGAGATTTTAGAATCTATTTCGGCTGGGATAATTATTTTGTTATTTGAGTGATATTTTGAATTGTAATCATACCAATCACTTTCGTAATTAACTTCACCTATCTCGGAGGTTAAGAGTTTTGAATTCCCAATTATTCCGCATTCAATCTCCCTTACCTCTAAACCTTCCTCTATTAAGATTCTTGGATCTATTCCCCGAGCTTTTTCTAATGCTGGTATTATTTCTGATTCATTTATGACTTTGGAGATACCAAGAGATGATCCGGAGTTCGATGGTTTAACAAAAACAGGAAAATTTAATTTTTTTAAGATTTCATGAATTAACTCATTTTTTACTTCCACATCGTTGAGATCTTGATTCTGAAAAACTAGATAATTAACTTGCGGAAGTTTAAGATTTGAGAAAATTGTTTTCATCAATATTTTATCCATTCCAAGTGCAGAGCCTATAATTCCACATCCAACAAAAGGTTTCTTTGTGAATCTCAGTAAGCCATGAATTGATCCGTCTTCTCCATTAATTCCATGTAAAAGAGGAAACCAAACATCAACATTTTGAAATTCAACTCCGTCTAGGAAGTTAATTTTTTCTTGATTGAAAATTTGTGTTTTTGTTGTGTTGTTGTTTTGTGATTCAGCAATTAGGATTTTTTCTGAACTATCACTATCAAGCCAATCTCCATATTTGTTTATGTAAAAAGCTTTTACTGTAAAGCGCTCTTTGTTTATTTCTGATTTAAATGCTTGAAAGACTGTTTTTGCAGAGGATATCGATACTTCATGTTCATTAGAATTACCACCAAATATTAACCCAATACATTTTTTCTTTCCCCCAATCATTTAAAAAAATTATAGATAAAGTTCGCCTGTTAAAGAGAAAGGTCTTGCTTCATTAATTCTGACATCTATCTCATCTCCCAATGAAAAATTAAAGTCAATATTTTTTGGAATCTCTACGAAAGTTAGTCTATTTGTTCTAGTTCTACCCATAATTTGTGAGGAATTTTTTGGATTTAAACCCTCAATTAAAACGCTTTCTATATTATTAATGTATCTTTTGTTTCTGCTCCTAGCAGTTTTCTCGACCAAATCATTAATTTCTTGCAATCTAGCTTTTTTCACCTCTTCTGAAAGTTGATTCGACCAAACTGCCGCAGGCGTATTTGGTCTTGGAGAGTATGCTGCTGTATTTACTTGATCAAAGCCAATTTCTGTTATTAGCTTTAACGTATCTTGGTATTGTTTTTCGGTTTCTCCTGGGAATGCAACTATTGCGTCAGCTGTGATTGATGCATCTGGCATTAATGATCTTATATTCTCGATAATATTTTTATACTTTTTGATAGTGTATCCTCTGGACATTTGCTTTAAAATCTCATCATTTCCACTTTGGAAAGGAATATGGAAATGTTCACAGACTTTATCAAGTTCATAACAAGCATGAATCAACCTTTTTGAAAAATATCTTGGATGACTAGTAGCAAATCTTATTCTGCGAATTCCTTTAACATCATGAATATAATATAAAAGATCAGTTAAAGTATTCTCTTTTCTCCCCTCTTTTGTAGTTCCTGGAAGGTCTCTACCATAAGCATCAATGTTCTGACCCAAAAGAGTAATTTCTTTAAAATTATCATCAGCTAATTTTTGGATCTCACTTTTTATCGCATTTGGATATCTTGATTGCTCTTTTCCTCTTACAGAGGGGACTACACAATATGAACATCTTTCATTACATCCATAAATAATATTAACCCAGCCACAAATAGAGCTTTCTCTTCTGGCACTAGTTATGTCTTCAGAAATGAAGTTTTCTTCTGTGGCAGCAACTTGATTTCCTAAATCAACTTTCCCCAGAAGATTCTCAAGATTATTTACGTGTTGAGGCCCCATAACTAGATCAAGTTCTGGGACTCTCCTTAGTAAAGACTCTCCCTCTTGCTGAGCAAGGCAACCTGCAACAACAAGTTTTAAACTAGGTGTTTTGTGCTTTCTTTTTGCTTGTCTCCCTAGAAAGCTATAGACTTTTTGCTCCGCATTATCTCTGATTGTGCATGTATTGTACAAGACCAAATCCGCATTTAATTCATTATCTGCTCTGGTATATCCCATTTTCTCTAATGTACCAGCCATTCTCTCAGAATCAGCCTTGTTCATTTGGCATCCAAATGTGGTTATCCAATAACTACCAGTAGTTGAATTCTTTTGAAAAATTTTTTCGTCTGGTTTTGTGTTTGTTAGCACTTTGCTAGGAATTTTTTATGATTCTTTAATTCAAAATTACAATTTAAAAATTTTGCTGCAATTTTTTTTGAGGGCGAGCGAGGGGATTCGAACCCCCGAATAGCGGCGCCACAAGCCGCTGCCTTAACCACTTGGCGACGCCCGCCTCACATTTATAAATTTAACAACTGAAGGGTAATTTTTCATAATTATTTTTATCTTTTAGCGAAATTTGAATTATTTTCTAATTCAGTAAAGTTTTCTTATGATTTAAAATAAAAGAAAATTTAAAAATTTGAGTAATTCCGGCACAGCTGAGGTTCTTATTCCCAGAAGCCTTTGTTTAATAGAAGATATAGATAACCTCATTATCGATGTAGAGGATTTTTGTTCAGTTTCCATTAGTTGGGAAGATGGATTTGTTTCTGAGTTAAAGCCTTTAAAAAATAAAATTACAAAACCAAAAAATATTTTATTCCCAAGATTTGTTGAAACGCATTCGCATTTTGATAAATCTTTTACATGGGCAGACTTTCCTAATCTGGAATCAAACTACGGAGGAGCATTATCAGTAAATCTTGAAGAACATAAAACTAGAACTACAGATAAGGTTCTTGAAAGAGTTGAGAAATCATTAAAACTTGCCATAAAAAATGGATACCGAGCAATTAGAAGTCATATCGATACATACAAAGGTCAATCTATTGATATTTGGATTGAACTTTTTAAATTACAAAAAAAATTTTCATCTGAGTTGACTCTACAATACGTTGCTCTAGCTCCAGTGGAATTCTGGGATACAAGTGATGGAGAAGATTTGGCAAAAATATTTTCCTTTAATGGAGGTATTTTAGGAGGTGTTATTGTACCCCCTTTCAATAAAAAAAATGCAAGTAAATTTCTAGCAAAGATGCTTCTTCTTGCTAGTAAATATAAATTAGAAATTGATTTGCATATAGATGAATCAATTATTGAACCTGGAGCAGGAATAAAAGTTTTATTAGAAACAATAGAAAATTTAAAAATTAATAGTATTCCGATCACTTGTAGTCATTTGAGTAGTCTTATTTCTCTAAGTAATAGAGAGATTTTAAATTTAGGAGAAAAAATGGCCGAGAAAAATATTAAGGTTATTGCTTTACCCCTAACAAATTTTTGGCTGCTCAATCGAAGTAACAAATCTACTTCATTAAAAAGACCAGTTGCGCCAATAAAGCAATTACAAAAATCACATGTGGATGTATCTCTTGGTAGTGATAATGTTCAAGACCCTTGGTACCCATTTGGTAATTTTGACCCTTTTTATATGTTGTCTTGCTCGATGCCTATGCTTCAACTAAATCCCTGGGAGAGAATGACTCTATCTTCTATTTTTTTAGCTCCAAGTAGATTATTAAATTTAAAATGGGATGGTTTAATTAAAAAGGGTTGTCCTGCTGATTTTGTGATTTTAGATGCACAAAGATGGGCAGATGTTTTTTCGAGCAATTTAAAGAGAAAAGTATTTATAAACGGCGATTTATATTGCTAATTGGCTAATTTATATACAAAGCATAAAATTTTTTATAAATGATATCAAAACTTAAATTTATAGACAAATTTAGAGAAGTCAAAAACTTAGAGATCATTGAAAATAAATCCGAAGTAAAAAGACTTTCAAAAGATTTTTATAACTACTCTCCAATCCTTACTGAAAAATTAAACGAATGTATTGCTGATTTGGTGGTGAGACCTAGTGATCACAAAGCGGTAAAGGAAGTAGCAGAAATTTGTTGGGAATTATCTATCCCACTTACTTTAAGGGGTTCAGGTACAGGTAATTATGGACAAGCTGTTCCATTATGTAAAGGAGTTGTAATGCAGATGAGTCAATTTAATAAGTTAGAAGAATTTGATCCAGATACAGGCTTTGTAAAAGTACAGTCTGGCTGTGTTATGGGAGATTTGAATAAACAATTAGAGAAATATGGGAGGGAATTGAGGTTACTTCCTAGTACTTGGAAAACTGCAACAATTGGAGGTTTTATTGCAGGTGGATCAGGAGGTATTGGTTCCATTAGATGGGGCTTTTTAAGGGATCCAGGAAATCTTTTAGGTTTAGAGGCAGTAACGATTAATGAAAAACCTGCATTATTAAAATTTGATGCTGAAGAATCCGAACCTCTTAATCATGCTTATGGGACTAATGGAATAATTACTTCTTTATTACTTGCTACTGATATTAAACGTAAATGGTACTCATTAGTTATCGACTGTATTGAATTTGAAAAAACAATAGAAATATTAAAAACTCTCACTAGCGCAGCAATTAATCTGAAATTAGGAGCAATTCTTGAAGAAGAAATTGTAGATCAAATGCCAAAATGGTTTAAAGGTAAATCTAGAAGTCACAAGATATTAATACAATCTACCCTTGGAGGAATAAAAACCATCGAGCTTATTTGTAAAAAATTTAAAGTTGAATCTACCCTTCTTGGGGAAGAAGAAAAGCTCGTGAATGGAATTTCTGAAGTCGTATGGAATCATACAACTCTTCATATGAGGTCTAGGGATAAAAATTGGACGTATTTACAGATGCTTTTGCCTCTTAATAATGAACTAGAATTAATTAATTTTTTGAGAAAAAAATGGGGTAAAAAAGTTCTTTGGCATTTAGAGGCAGTTTCTCAACAAGGATCGCCGCGATTAGCCGCTTTGCCTGTATTAAAGTGGAATGGGGCAGAAGAATTAAAAGAAATAATGGAAGATTGTAAGAAACTTGGTGCATTTATTTTTAATCCTCATGTTTTAACAGTTGAAGGAGGAGGCCTCGGAGTGGTGGATGCAGATCAAGTAAAAGCGAAATTAAGATTTGATCCTAAAGGGCTATTAAATCCAGGGAAATTGGAGGGTTGGGAAGTAAAAGAACAATTTAAAATTTAACATTTCTGTTTATTCGCAAATTTAATAAATTCAGCAACTAAAAAAATAGAACCTGTTAGAACAGGATGATTAGGTGGCCATTTTTCCAGGGAAAATAAATACTCAATGGCAAGTTCAAATGTTTTAAATTCAATTGTTTGTTGAAAGTCAATTTCTTTAATCTGAGAAAGATCATTTAATTGCCAACTAGGTTGGTTTGGAACTGGTACAAGTAATAAGCGATCATTTTTCCTTAGAAGTGTTTTTAATATTGCGTAAATATCTTTTTGTCTTTGGACACCTAAAATCCAATAAATTCCTTTATCTTCATTCTCCCAAGTGCTTCGCTCATTAGAGAGTGCTTTTGCAGCAGGATAATTATGCGCACAATCTACAAGAATTTCTTTCTTCAAATAATTTATTATTTCTAGCCTTCCGTTCCAAGTTGTCTTTTTAAGACCTTCAGATATGTGTTTTTCTTTTATATTAAATCCCAAATTATTCAGCGCTTCAATTGCTCCAACAGCTACTGAAGCATTTTGCTTTTGAAAAATTCCTTTTAATCCAAGCTCATAGCTGTTTGAAATTGAATCTTTCCAAATAATTTCTGCTCCTACCTCTTTAACTTTTTTGGTTATTAAATTTTTAACTTGACTATTTTGATTGCATGAGATGACAATTGAGTTTTTTTCAATAACTGCTAATTTTTCTTTGGCAATTTTTTCAATCGTATCTCCAAGAAATTCTTTATGGTCTAAGCCAATATTCCCAATAGCAATGATTGGCCTAGATTTATGGGCTGTTGTCGCGTCTAATCGTCCCCCTAAGCCAGCTTCAAGAACGAGTAATTCAACTTTTTGATGGTCAAAAAAATTTAGTGCGCAGCAAATGATTTTTTCAAAAGGAGTTAATTCAAATGTTGAAAATTTTTTTTCTATAAATCTATAGATTTTTTCAAAATCAGTTTTATTAATATTTTTTTTATTAACTCTAATCCTCTCGCATACATCCAAAAGATGAGGAGATGTCGTTATACCGAAATTCCTTTTAGCTTCAAAAAGTATACTTTCTAAATATGCCGCGATTGATCCTTTCCCATTGGTTCCAATAATCTGTATCGCAGGGATATTCTTGCAGGGATTACCAAGTTCTTGAAGTGCTTTTTTAATTCTTGATAAACCTAACTTGATATTATCCCTTTCATATTTAGGAGATAATAATTCAAAAGTTTTTAAATTTGCATTTTTCAAAATTTAAATTGCTATAACTCTTCAAAAATTGAATTTAGCTTATCCAAAAGAATATTAATTTCTCTTCGAGAAATAACTAATGGTGGGACAATCCTTACAACATTTCCTCCTGCAGGAACTACCAGTAATCCTTTATCAAAAGCTTTTAATGTAATTTTTTTTGCATCAGCATAATCATCATTGATCACAAGACCTTGTATCAAACCTAAACCTCTTTTCCCGCTAATAATATTTGGAAATTTTTTTGATAATTCTTCAAACCCAGCACTTAATTGTTCCCCTCTTAGATAAACATTATTGATAATATTTCTTCTATTTATTTCTTCTAATACTGTTAGGGCAGCTTTACAAGCGAATGGGTTCCCTCCAAAAGTGCTTGCATGATCCCCTGGAGAAAAAATGTTGGCTTTTTCTTTTACCAATAATGCTCCAATTGCATGACCTCCTCCTAATCCTTTAGCAAGGGTGAATCCATCAGGTTCAATTCCCAAATTCTCATAACCCCACATTTTTCCAGTTCGACCTACTCCACTTTGAACCTCATCTAAAATGAGAAGAGAATTATATTTATCACATATTTCTCTCAGGTTTTTAAAAAATATTGTACTTCCAGGAATTACGCCGCCTTCGCCTTGTATTGGTTCAACTAAAACGCCGGAAATTTTTTGATCATTATTTTCACACTCTTCAAATAATTTTTTTACCGAATCAAAATTGTTAAATTTAAAAAATTTGAACCCTTGAATCAATGGTTCGAAACCTTTTTGATATTTTGGTTGTCCAGTCGCACTTAAGGCTGCAAGCGTCCTTCCATGGAAGCTGGATTCTGCTGCGAGAATTATTGATTTTTTACCTTTATTTGTTTTATTACCATATTTTTTAATTAATTTAATTGCTGATTCATTTGCTTCCGCACCACTATTACAGAAGAAGACGCTTTTTGCACAACTCATATTCGTTAAAGTTCTGCTTAATTGTTCTTGTTCTTCAATGTTGTAGAGATTAGAAATGTGCTGAATCTTTTTTAGTTGAGTTGATAACCTTCTTCTTAAAACTCTGTCGCTATGTCCAAGACTACAAGTTGCTATACCAGCGACTGCATCAAGATACCTTTTACCTGTTTTGTCCCATAGCCAACAACCTTTTCCTTTTTTGAAAGATATATCGAATCGACTATAGGTATTCATTAAAGTGGGAGCGGTCGGACTTGAACCGACATACCCGAAGGTGCCGCATTTTGAGTGCGGTGCGTCTACCAATTCCACCACGCTCCCAAGGCTTTTGAAAAAATGAACTTTTTTATTATAACAAAAATCAACTTATTGACTATTGTTTAGTTCAAGGAACAGTTAACAAGATAATGTTTGTTAATAGTTAATCTTTTCGATAAAAAAAATAGAATTATTTATTGCATTTGCTGACAAGAAATGAGGGGAAAAAGAAAATTTAAACATTTCTGATACATTTTTGTGATAATCTGCGCTTAAAAGACTTTTTGAAAGGAGATATCTTCATATTTAGTAATATAGTGTTATAATTAATAAAAAAAGAAAATGTCTAAAGCTCAAGCTAAAAAATTATCTTTTAAATTTGTCCCCTATCTTTTTATTGCAATAACTATATTTACAACATTCGGATCCTGTAGCGGAACTTGGGCATGAACAAATTCAAAATTAATGGTTTAAATAAAATTTGGTCTAACCGATTTCTAGTTTTGTTTATATTATTTTTGGGTTGTATTTCACTAATCAATATTGCTTACGTTTGAATCAATTTTCTTAGTTTTAAAATTTTTTTTAAAAAGACTAAGCTGCTTTGAGTTTTGGAAGATTCTCAGATTTTGGTTCAATTTTATATTCATTCTCCTCAAAAGTATTTTTACTGATTTCTCTAATTATTTTTACACCTAAATTTTTTAGTTTTAATTCAAAATTTTCATACCCTCTATCTAAATGTTCTAAACCATAGAAATTACTACTACCTTTTGCGATAATTCCTGCAATTATTAATGCAGCTGATGACCTCAAATCAGAGCCAACTAGATTCATCCCATGCATTGTTTTAACACCTTTGATGTGTGCTACGTTTTTGTTTAGTTTTATACTGGCGCCCATTTCATTTAGTAAATAAATATGATTCATTCTGTTTTCGAAAATTGTTTCAGTTATCTTTGATTCACCATTTGCGATTGTCATCAGAGTTGTAAATGGTGCCTGCAAATCAGTAGGAAAGCCTGGGAAAGGAGCTGTTTCAATATCTACTCCTTTAATCTCTTTAGTCTTAATAGAAATCGAATTACCTTTAATCGTAATTTTACTCCCACTCTCTTGAAGCTTATTAGTGACAGCTTCAAGATGATGAGGGATTACTGGAGAAATTGTTATTGAAGAGGAAGTTGCAGCAGCAGCTATTAGAAAAGTTCCAGCTTCTATTCGGTCTGGAATTACTTTATGGGTACATCCGCCAAGCTTATTAACACCATCAATAATAATTGTTTCTTTACCGGAGTCATAAATTTTTGCCCCCATTTTATTAAGCATTTGGCATAAATCTTGAACTTCAGGCTCTCTTGCAGCATTTTCAATAGTAGTTCTTCCTTTGGCTAAAGATGCTGCCATTATTAAAGTTTCAGTCGCACCTACACTTGGACAATTTAATTTAATATGAGTGCCATGAAGTCTATTTTTGTCCCCCCTTGTTTTTGCCTTTACAATTCCCTCTTCAATAATAATTTCTGCTCCTAGTGCGATTAATCCATTAATGTGCTCCTCTATTGGCCTTGAACCAATATTGCAGCCACCTGGTAACGGTACTTGAGCCTCTCCAAATTTAGTTAATAGTGCACCTATACAAAAGAAACTAGCTCTTAATCCTTTAACAAGTTCATATGGAAGTTCTTTAATCGAAATAGTTGTTGGATCTATTTCTAGTTGGTTGTTTTTACGAACCAAATTCACTCCTAAATTCTTTAAGATATTCCCCATCTTTTCAATATCAGTGAGAAAAGGTACATTTTCAAGAATTATTTTTTCATTAGTTAGCAATGATGAGGCTAATAAAACTAAGGCGGAATTCTTCGCACCACTTATTTCAACTATTCCATTTAACTTACCTTGGCCAAGAATCTTTAAATTTTGCGATTTAAGATATGACTTCGTTTTGCTTCCGCAAATCATTAAGACTTAATTTATTAGATTCATCATGACAAACTAATATTATTAAGTCCACCCCATGTAACGTCATGAATATTAATTAAAAGTGAAAATGTATTTTTTGATTTCTTGGGAAATAAAAATTTAATAAATAATTGATCAAAATATTTATGTAATTAAAATATAGTTGATAACAAATTTTTCAAAATACTCATAGAAAATACTTTCCTAAAAATAACTAGTAAAAACAATAATCTAGTTAAAAGATTTAGATCATTTAAAAGAGGATCATCTCCAAAAGATCAAGACTTTTTTTGCATAGAGGGTACACATCTCATTGAAGAATTAGTGAAGTCTGGAAAAAATCCCTCTAAGATTTTAGTGACCGAAAAATGGCTAAGAAAGAATCAAAATCTAAGCAAAAAATTTGATGAGTCATTAATAAATATCGTCTCAGAGGAAGTCTTGGCATCTGCGATTTCAACAATTAATCCAGATGGGATAGCAGCTTTAGTAGAGATTTCAGAAATACCTAATTATCAATTTAATAGAGAAAATGATTTTGTTCTTGTTCTCGACAGAATTCAAGATCCTGGGAATATGGGTAATCTATTTAGAACCGCTTTAGCTGCGGGTGTTAATGCAATTTTTTTAGCTGGAGGTGCGCACCCATTAGGCCAAAAGGTATTAAGAGCATCCTCAGGTGCAGTTTTTCATCTGCCATATTTAAGATTTGATGGCATTGAAGAAGAAATATTAAATTCTTTACTTAAGTCTCTGTTTGAATTATCAAATGTAGGATTTAAGATTTTCTCTACTAGTAGCCATAATGAGAGTTCAAAAAAACCTTCAAAACCTTACTGGGAAGTTGATTGGTCTAGACGTACAGCATTAATTTTGGGTAATGAAGGCCAAGGTATTCATAAAAAAATTCAAGAAGCTTTTAGTGAAACAATTACAATTCCGCATAGCGAGATTGTAGAATCATTGAATGTGGCTTGTGTTGCAGTTCCGTTATTACTAGAACGAAAAAGAGTCGCATACACCTCTAAATAAAAAAATAAAAAGTGACTGATTCAAGTTTTGATTTTGATTTAATCGTAATAGGAGCAGGATATGGAGGTTTTGATGCCGCTAAACATGCTGCTGGTAAGGGACTGAAAGTCGCAATAGTAGAATCTTCTGATATGGGAGGTACTTGTGTTAACAAGGGTTGTGTTCCATCTAAAGCTCTTTTGGCTGCAAGTGGAAAAGTTAGAGAAATAGCTAATTATGAACATTTAGCTAAATTTGGTATACATGCTTCACCAGTAAGGTTCGAGAGATCAAAAATTGCAGATCATGCAAATAATTTAGTTTTAAATGTTAGAGAAAATTTAACAAAAACTCTTAAAAGGAGTGGAGTTGAAATTATTTTGGGCATTGGAAGAATTGAAGGAAATCAAAAAGTAGGTGTAAGAGATAAAAACGGAATTGATAAAATTTTCACATGTAAGAATATTGTCATAGCAACAGGCTCTTCTCCTTTTGTGCCCCGTGGAATAACTTTGGATAATAGGACCGTATTTACTAGCGATGATGCGGTTAAACTTGAGTGGCTTCCAAGATGGATAGCAATTATTGGAAGCGGATATATAGGTTTAGAATTTGCTGATGTTTACACCGCGCTTGGTTGTGAAGTTACCATGATTGAGGCTTTGGAGAATATTATGCCAACATTTGATCCAGACATCACTAAAATTGCTAAGAAGAGCCTTATTCAAGCAAGAGATATAGACACAAAATCAAATGTCTTTGCGACAAAAATAACACCTGGATGTCCTGTAAAAATAGAACTGACTGATGCAAAATCTAAGGAAGTTGTAGAAACTTTAGAAGTTGACGCTGTACTAGTAGCAACTGGCAGAAGTCCTAATAGTAATAACTTAAATCTTGAGTCGGTTGGTATCGAAACAGTAAAAGGTTTCATTCCTATAGATGATCAAATGAGAGTTAAGAATGGTGATCAAATAATACCTAACATTTGGGCTGTTGGAGATGTAACGGGCAAACTAATGCTTGCCCATACAGCTGCAGCGCAGGGTACTATTGCTGTTGATAATATTTGCGGTGGTAATGTCGAAATTAACTATAAAAGTATCCCCGCAGCAACCTTTACTCACCCAGAGATAAGTTCAGTTGGTCTCTCTGAAGTTGAAGCTAAAGAGATATCTACAAAAGAAAATTTTACTTTGGGAGTTGTCAAAAGTTTCTTTAAGGCTAATTCAAAAGCATTGGCTGAATTAGAGAGTGATGGATTGCTAAAGCTGATTTTCAACAAAGATAATGGGAAAGTATTAGGTGCCCATATTTTTGGGTTACATGCAGCTGATTTAATTCAAGAAATTTCGAACGCTATTTCAAGGAACCAAGATGTAATTGAATTATCTAAAGAAGTTCATACTCATCCTACACTTAGTGAAGTAGTTGAGGTCGCATATAAACAGGCGGCTTCCCAAATAAAATAATATCTAAAATAATGGAGATAAGACGCAGGCCACCAAATCCAACAGTAAGGGTAGAAAATTTAGAATATGCTGTACCTCATAGAGAAGCACAAGCGAAAAACATTCTGGAAGAAATTGTATGGCACAAGGATATTGAAATTAAGAATTTTAAAAAAATAGTCTCTTTAGAAGATCTCATCAAAAAGATTGAAAAACTTCCTACTCCCAAAGATTTTTACAAAAATATCTTGGAGTCAAAAATAAAACCAGGAGTTATTGCTGAAATAAAAAAAGCTAGTCCGAGTAAAGGGGTTATTAGACAAGATTTTAACCCTGAAAACATAGCAATTAGTTATGAAGGATTAGGTGCATCATGCATCTCAGTACTCACCGATAAAAGGTTTTTTCAAGGTAGTTATGAAATACTCGAAACTGTAAGGAAATCAACTAATCTCCCTCTACTCTGCAAAGATTTTATTATTTCTGCTTATCAGATTTATAAAGCAAGGGTATCTGGTGCTGATGCAATATTATTAATCGCTGCGATTTTAAGTGATGATGATTTAATTTATTTAAAGAAAATAGCTGATAATTTAAAAATGTGTGTTCTTGTTGAAGTCCATAACTCTAATGAATTAGAAAGGATTCTAAAGTTAAATTCTTTTAATTTGATTGGAATAAATAATAGGGACTTAAAGACTTTTAAAACGGATTTAAAAACATCAAAAGATTTGATGCATACATATGCAGATATATTTTTAAAACAAAATATTATTCCCATAAGTGAATCTGGAATTAATTGTGCCGAAGATTTAGAATCGCTTAGATCTATTGGAATCATGGGAGTATTAATTGGTGAAACTTTTATGAGAGAAACTGATATTGAACAATCGTTCAAGAAATTATTTAACTCAATTTAATATTGACTTCAAATCATGCTATAAAATTGGATAAACAGAATTGTACTGAATATATATGCAGGCTGTAATTTTAACAGGTATAGTCGCAGGATTTGTGCATGTAGTTAGTGGCGCTGATCATCTAATTGCAATGGCACCAGCAGCGATTAATAATCCCCAAAAAGCTTTTAAAAATAGTTTCTCCTGGGGCTTGGGACATTCTTCAGGAGTCCTCTTGTTAGCTTTTCTAGCAATTTTTATTAAGGATATTACCCCATTAAATAAATTTTCTAGTATTGCCGAATTCCTAGTTGGAATTTCACTTCTAATTGTTGGAGTATTTGCTATAAAAAATTCTTTTAAATTAAGTATCCACTCGCATTCCCATAAGCATGAGAACGGAATTGCCCATCGTCACTTTCACTTTCATGTTAAGGAACAAAAAAATAATAATAAGCACTCACATGCTTTGACTGGTTTAGGCTTGCTACACGGTATAGCTGGGGGTTCACATTTTCTTGCAGTTCTTCCTGCTTTAGCACTCCCTTTAACAAGCGCTTGCTTATATTTGATTTCATATTTGATTGGTTCACTCATAAGTATGAATCTTTTTACTTGTTTAATATCTTTTACTACCTTTAAAGCAAGTCAAAAATTTATTAAAAGATTAATAGCTGTAGCAGGAGGGCTTTCCTTTTCTTTTGGACTATTTTGGATTCAAAGAAGTGCTTCTGTTTTTTTGAATTAAAAAATTTTTTAATTTATGAATAATTAATTTAGAAGTGACAATCCCAATTATTTTTTCTTTATTGATTAATCCAAATTTATTACTATCTTCGCTAAATTCAATATTATCCCCAATAACCTCAACGTTATTTTGATTTACTGAATTTATCCTTTTTATTAGGTTTTGATTTTTAATTGGATGACTAAAAATAACTATTTGTCGATTTTTAAGTATTGATTTATTCTTTTTATATTTTTTAAAAAATACAATGTCACCCTCTTTTAGGTAAGGAAACATTGATTCGCCACTAATAATAGCGGTTTTTCTTAAACCTAAAAAATATAAAATAAAATCAAAAAAACTTTTGAAAATAACTCTGATTAACTAGCTTTTACAAAAGCGTCTGATCTTCCTTTTGAAGCCCAGAAAATATTATGGATTTTTTCTACATAACTCATGAGTTCTTCAGCTTGGGCTAAATCAATATTAACTTTGCATGCACTGCATAATTTGGCCGCCTTCCAAATGGTTTCATGTAAGTCTGGATAAGTTTCTAAGTGAACTGGTTTAAAGTAATCTGTCCACAAAATTAGAATCTCTTTCTTTGTTTCTTTTGCTTGCTCTTCTTTAACTGCAACATATCTAGAAAATGTATTACTGTATGTAGCCCACTCTGCTGTATCAGTGCTAGCAGGAGCTTCTAATGCAATAAGTTTTTTTGTCATTGATAACACTGCTTCAGCTGTAACTCTCATAGATGCTGGGTCGTATACACCACAAGGACCATCGCAGTGAGCATGGACTGTCATTGGGGATTTTTTATCTAGAAAAGAATTGATGAATTTACTTAACATTTCAAATATTTGGTGTTGTATATATATTACTTGGAGATTAACTAAATTGAAAAGTCTATGATAATTTTCTTACCTAACTTAATTGACTTTTAATAATTCAACTTCAAATATTAAAGTCGCATTAGCAGGTATTACATTTCCAGCTCCTCTTGATCCGTATCCAAGTTCCGGAGGTATCGTTAATTTTCTTTTACCTCCAACTTTCATGCCTGCTACACCTTCGTCCCAACCTTTTATTACTCGTCCAGCACCCAAGGGAAAGCTGAATGGAGCTCTGCCGATACTGGTATCAAACTGTGTCCCGTCTTCTAGTATTCCTGTGTAATTTACAGTAACTGTTTGCCCGGCACTAGCCTCATCTCCTTCCCCGTTTACGATATCTGCAATAATTAGACCACTTTCTGTAGTCCTTGAATTGTTGTCTGAAGGTGTTTCTTCTGCCATAGCGAAAAGTATAGGATTTGGATCTGATGGGTCTAGTTCAAATAAATTTTTATTTGTGACATTTGATGATTTTGTAACAGGTGATCTTTGAACTGACTGAGTTCTTGACTCGGCAGCATTAACAACTTGAGGTGAATTAAATTGACTGAAAAGAGTTAATGAAACACAAAAAACAAAAACTGCAAAACTAATGAAGACTTCTTTCACTTAAATTTTGAAAGTTACTAAGACCTAGTTTACAGAATGAAGGTACAATAAATGGGTGATTATAAATTTAATTTCGTAATTTTAGATTGTTAATCCCAACTCAAATTAAAAATCTAAGACAATATTTTTACCCTTGTTTGGGAGGGATTTTAGGAGGTATTTCAGTTTCAACTCATTTTTGGCTGATTTTTATGCCGATATCATTATTTATTTTATGGAAGGGAAGTGAAAGGAGAATAGCAAATTTTTGTTGGGGTTTTTTCTTTATCTTGATAAGTCATTCTTGGCTTTATGATCTTCATCCATTGACATGGCTTGGGTTTTCATGGCTTACAAGTTTAATTATTGCCATTTTAATATTATTATTTTGCGCTTTTTTGGGTGGGATATTAGTTTATTTATGGGGATTTTTAGTTGAAATTATTCTCTGGAAAGAGGATGTTTTCAAAATGAAAATATTATCTTTAACAGTAAAAGTATTTTTTTTATCTTTGACTTGGGGTATTGGTGAATTGATACTTTCTCAAACACCTTTTTTTTGGATAGGTTTAGGAGAGAGTCTTATCCCAGGTGATATTTATCTTGCTGGTTTAGCAAGATGGATTGGTGCAAGTGGTTTATGCGTATTGCAAATATTGATTGGATTTTGGATTTTTTATATTCAAGGTAGATGGGAAAGAAAACTTTACTTTAAAAAAATATTTCTTTTAGGAATTTTGGTTTTTATTTTCTTACATTTATTTGGAGGTTTAACAACTCCAATAAAAAGAAATTATGAATTTCCAGTAGCTATTTGGCAAACTAATATACCAACAAGAGAAAAATTAAAAATAAATGATGAATTTATTGAAGAAAAGCTATCTATCGCTCAAAAGTATGCTTTATCAAACAAAGTGAAACTTCTTGTTGCTCCTGAAGGAACTCTATCTAATAATTTTTATTTTTCTAAAGGTATTAAGGTTAATACCTTGTCAGGAGGTTTCAGAAATTCAAATAATAAGTTAAGAAGTTCTTTACTCGGATTTCAAATTGGAGATAAATCTTTTACCTCATTTATAGATAAAAATAGACTTGTTCCAATAGGTGAAAAAATACCTAGTTTTCTAAATAGTTTTTCAAGAGGATTATCTGCAGTAGGAGGAATTCAACCAGGCTCCGATACAAGATTATTTGATCCTAAATTTACACCCCCACTAGCAGTAGCTATATGTTACGAAATTAGTAATGGACTAGAAATAAGAAAGGCCATTAATAGCGGTGCAAAACTAATAATAACTGCAGCAAATTTAGATCCATATCCAGCTAAGCTTTATAGTCAATTCCTATCTTTGGCTAGATTAAGAAGCATTGAAAATAAGAAAAATAATTTACTAGTATCAAATACCGGTCCTTCGGGCTTAGTTCAAGATGATGGAAAAATAATTAAACTTTTAGATTATTATGTTGAGCAAAATGAAATAGTGTTCCCTAACTTTTCATCCGAAAAGACTTTCTATACAAAATTTGGAGATAAACCTATTTTGTTTTTGTTTATATTATTTATGGGATTAAATTTCTTTTGGGAAATTAACTAATTAATCCACCACCTAATAAAATTTCTCCTTTATAAAAAACTGCAGCTTGTCCGGGCGTTACCGAACTTTGACTTTCTTCAAAAATTAATTTAAATGTTGTAGTTGGATTACCTGAATTTTTCAAAGGTATTAAAGTTCCTCTCACTGGAAGACTTCTATATCTAATTTGTGCTTCTACTTCTATCTCTTGTTTAGGTTCTTCGATTGAAACCCAGTTAACCTTTCTAATTATTGCTTCTCTGTTAAATAGATCACTTTTATCTGCTACATAAACTATGTTTTTTACCCTGTCTAAACTTTTTACATATAAGGGTTCAGGCCATGCGATCCCCAAACCTTTTCTTTGACCTACTGTAAAGTGCTGGATACCATCGTGCGTACCAAGGACTTTCCCATTAACATGCACAATTTCTCCTTCTTTGGGTTCAATGTGTTTGTCGATAAATCTCTGCATTGAGCCATAATGCTCAACTAAACATAAATCTTGACTTTCTGGTTTTTGAGCAGTTCTAAGGCCTAATCTCAAGGCTTCCTTTCTTGTTTCTTCTTTTTTCATTTCACCAAGAGGAAATTCTAATCTGCTTAGTACTTTTTGTGAAAGAGAATAAAGAAAATAACTTTGGTCTTTGTTGTCGTCAGCACCTCTGAGAAGAAGGAAGTCCTTAAACACAAAGCTCTTGCAATCAAGTTTTTCTGCATAAGATGATTTTTTTATCCTTGCGTAATGTCCGGTCGCAATATAGGTAAAATCTTTTTTGTTTATTGCGTAATTAAGCATCTCTTCAAACTTCACATTCTTGTTGCACATCGAACACGGAAGTGGAGTGAATCCTTTCTCATAGCTTTCAGTAGTTTTTTTAATTACCTCTCTTTCGAAAATTTCTCTTGAGTCTATTATTTTGTGATTAATTCCCAAATCTTCACAAAGGCCAGCAGCATCTACTAATCCTTCGGAACAACAGGAGCCTTGTCCTTTCATTAGCCAAAGAGTTAGTCCCTCAACATTCCAGCCTCTTTCTACAAGAAGAGCAGCTGAAAGGGAACTATCTACGCCACCAGAAAGACCTACAATAATATTTTTTTTCTTTTTAGTTTTATTATTAGAAGAAAAAAAGTTCTCTAATTTTTTATCCTTTTGTGTCTTTAACATGGAAGTTTAAATTTTTGAACAGTACTTCAATTGCTTGTACTCATTATGAATGAAATTGTATGGCCAACAATTGACTCAGAACATTTAGTTGTTGATTCAAAGCAAATGTTGATTTTAGAGAAAGAAATGTTTTCTGATGGAATGCCACAAGAAGCATTGATGGAAAAAGCTGGTATCCAAATTAGTAGATGGCTATTAAAAAAGAAACCTCTTCTCAAGGATGGAATAATTGTTTTTATAGGTCCTGGGCATAATGGCGGGGATGGTGCAGTAATAGCTAGAGAGCTTTTTTTGAAAGGTTTTTTAGTAAAGGTATGGTGTCCATTTCCGATAAAAAAAACATTAACAAATAACCACCTTAATTATCTTACATCTATTGGTGTCACGAAATTAGTAGATCCCCCTGAAGCAAATGGTAAAGAACTTTGGATTGATGCAGTTTTTGGTAATAATCAAACAAGAAAAGTTGATAATAAATTAATTAAACTTTTTAATCAAAAATTTCATAACAAATATGGCAAGGTAATAAGTATTGATATTCCAACAGGATTATGTCCTGATAAAGGCGAGCCTTTTTTAGATAACGCAGTAAAAGCAAACTATACCTTGGCAATTGGTCTTAATAAGATTGGGTTGATGCAAGATTCTGCATTGCCTTTTATTGGAGAATTACACCATATAGATGTTGGGGTGCCTATTAGTAAACTGTTCAAAGTTAATAAAAAGATTTTTAAGGTTACTTACAAAGATTTAAAAAATATTGATTTACCTTTTTTACCAAAAAATTCCAACAAATATAAAAGAGGTAGAACATTATTAATAGCTGGAAGCGAAAAATATCCTGGTGCTGCATACTTAGCATTAAAAGGCGCTGTATCAAGTGGAGCAGGCTATATCTCGGCTGTCCTGCCTGGGTTAGTTGCTGAATCAATATGGCAAGTTGCTCCAGAAATAGTTTTAAAAGATACTATGCAATCTAATCAAAATGGAAATGCATCTTTATTTAGTGCATTAAAAAATATTGATTTAAGTCCATTTGATTCAGTAGCTGTTGGCCCAGGAATAGGAATTGATAATGATGATTGGCAAAAATCAAAAGACTATCTTATAGATTATGGAGGATTATTGATCTTGGATGCAGATGCACTTAATAGAATTTCGGAATCTAAGTTAGGGTCAAATTTCTTTTTAGAGAGAAAATTTAAAACATGGATTACACCACATAGCAATGAATTTCGAAGGTTATTCCCTCATATCAATTCTGCTACCAATTTAGGGCTAGCTCTTGATGGAGCAAAAGAATTTAACATTAGTATTTTATTTAAGGGAGCTAACAGCATAGTTGCTGATAGTAAAAAAGTTTGGCAACTTTTCGGAACCGATTCACAGACAGCTCGAGCTGGATTGGGAGATCTTTTGTCTGGATTTATAGCTGGCAGTTCTGCGATTGATTTAACCTTTTGTAGAAACATAACAACAGATTTTTTTGCTAAATACGTACTTTTGCATTCATTTGCTGCATCAAAGTGCAAAAAAGGGTCAAATGCTTCAGCTATAGGTGACGAATTGTCAAAATTAATGAGAAATATAAAAATGAGGCAAATATCTTGAAAGAAACAATTTAAGAGAGTTATTTATAGTTTTAAACACATAAGTGTACAAATATTACTTGAAATCTGAAGCGCGCATTAAATATTTGGCTATTTCCCTAAAAGTGTAAGAGAGTTTTAATACCTAATTTAGGCCAAAGTATGTTCTCATCTATTCCAACACAAGCAGATCCGCCTAAAAGGAAAAGCAATGATCCAATTAGTTGGTATTTGCAGAACATCGGTAGGGTTCCTTTATTAACCCCTGCCGAAGAGATTGAATTGGGTAATCAAGTTCAGAAAATGATGATTCTTACAGAAGATGGACAATTAAATGAAAAGACTAATGAATTTACAACTCAGCAAAAAAGAACAATAAAAATTGGTCGAAGAGCTAAAGAAAGAATGATGAAAGCTAATTTAAGATTAGTTGTCAGTGTGGCAAAAAAATATCAAGGCAAAGGACTGGAACTTCTCGACTTAGTACAAGAAGGTTCTCTTGGCTTGGAGAGGGCTGTTGAAAAATTTGATCCGACAAGGGGATATAAGTTTTCTACTTACGCTTTTTGGTGGATTAGACAGAGTATGACAAGAGCAATTGCATGTCAATCAAGAACAATCCGTTTGCCTGTTCACTTAAGTGAAAGGTTAGCTTCTATTAGAAAAGTTAGTAGAGATTTGGCTCATAAACTTGGTGCTATGCCCAGCAGGATTGAAATTGCAGAGGCGATGGAAATTGACGTAGAAGAGTTGGATTCAGTTTTGAGACAAGCCTTATCGACAAGTAGTTTGGATGCTCCAGTAAATGGCGATGACGGCAGAAGCTTTTTAGGTGATTTAATTGCTGATAGTAATAATGAAGAACCTTTAGATCAAGTTGAACAAAAAATGCATCAAGAGCAACTTGGTAAGTGGTTAAGTCATTTAAGCGAACAAGAACAACATGTTCTCAAATTAAGATTTGGACTTGATGCAAATGAGAGACACACACTTGCTGAAATTGGAAGATTATTAGAAGTTTCCAGAGAAAGAGTAAGACAAGTTGAACTTAAGGCACTAAGAAAATTAAGGAATTTAACCAGAAAATTACCTAGCGGTATTTAATCTAATCATTTGCCCAAATATATTTGGTTAATTCTTCTGAAGGGGGTTCGGGGGCTTCAATAGCATTTTTAACTGACTCTGTTATCTCTGCATCGATTTTCTTTTCAATAATTTTTAATTCTTCTTCAGTTGCGAATTTACCATTAATAATTTCTTTGGCTAATTTCTTAATAGGATCTCTTTTCCCCCAAAACTCCTTTTCTTTTTCAGATCTTAATTCATCTGGATCTGCAAGAGAATGTCCTCTGTATCTATATGTCAAACATTCTAAAAGTGTTGGACCTTCTCCAGCTCTAGCGCGCTCAATTGCTCTTTGTGCTGCTCCTCTAACTGCCAATACATCCATTCCATCAACTTCCTCACCGTGCATACCAAAAGCAGACGCTTTTCTCCAGATTTCAGGATTACTAGTAGCTCTATCGTGAGCCATACCGATAGCCCATTTATTATTTTCAACAACAAAAATTATGGGTAATTTCCATAACTGGGCCATATTCAAACATTCAAAAAACTGCCCATTATTGCAAGTCCCATCCCCAAAGAATGCTGCAGTTACCGCATCACTATTACTATTACCAGCAACTTCTTTTTTGTATTTACTTGAAAAGGCTGCCCCTAAGGCAACTGGAATTCCTTCTCCAATAAATGCATATCCTCCGAGTAAGTGATGCTCTCTTGAAAATAAGTGCATGGATCCACCTCGGCCTTTGCTACAACCAGTAGCTTTACCAAAAAGTTCACTCATTACTTCAAATGAGGGAACCCCAGCACTTAGTGCATGAACATGATCGCGATAAGTGCTACAAAACCAATCATGTTTCTTTTTCATGGCGCCAATGACTCCCGTGCTTATAGCCTCTTGACCGTTATATAAATGAACGAAACCAAACATTTTTCCCCTGTAATACATTTCTGCACACTTATCTTCAAACCTACGACCAAGCGTCATGTCTTCATAAAGAAATAATCCGGTTTCTCGATCTAATTCGGCTTTTTTTATGTCTTGAAGATTTGAGATTCTCTCTACGTGTGTTTCCAAGAAAATACCTTAACGAAGTTTTGATTTGTTAACATTCTAAGGCATGCTTGGGCAGTTAGAACAATTTTTTATGATTTACCTGATACTGTGGCTGCCAAAATGATGGGACATTCGGTTAGTTTACACACTCAAACTTATCACCACTGGATTACTAAAAGAGATCAACAACAGGCAGTAAATAATGCACTTCTAAAAGTTAAAAGAGTTAAAAATAATTAAAGATTTATAATAATCAAATAAAAATAAGGATCATATGCAAGAAAAACCTTCCTCTTCCGAGAAAATATTTAACCTCGATAATCAAGCAAATAAACTTGGTATGGGAGGTAAATTATCACCGGATATCGATGAGAGCTCATATAAAAAAAGAATGCAGCAAAGAAAAGATATTCAAGCCGAAAGACTACAAATTAGAAAAACAAAAAAAGGATTATTGATTGTTTTCACAGGTAATGGCAAGGGCAAGACAACTGCATCTTTAGGTATGGCTTTAAGGACGATAGGGCATGGCTATAAAGTAGCAATAATTCAATTTATCAAAGGAGGCTGGACCACTGGAGAGGAAAAAGCACTTAAAAACCTGTCTTCAAACATATCTTGGCATTCATTAGGAGAGGGATTTACTTGGGAAACACAAGACAGAATAAGAGATGAAAAATTAGTTCAAGAGGCGTGGCAACTAGCTAAAAAATACATACAAAACGAATCTTATAGACTTATCATTCTTGATGAAATTAATATTGCAACAAAACTTGGTTATCTTGCACCCAAAGAAATAATCACTTTTTTAAAAAGCTTAAATAATAGAAAAAATCATATTGTTTTAACTGGAAGGGGAGCATCTGATTTAATCATCAATTACGCTGATCTAGTTACAGAAATGAAACTAATAAGACATCCTTTCAAAGAGCAAGGAATAAAAGCACAAAAGTGCGTTGAATTTTAGTTGAAGTAAATTTTATTTGAATTTTATTTAGGCAGGTTTAGAAATGTTTAAAGACGCAAGCAATATCTGAACAAAAAATAAATTTGGCACATTTACTTGCTAAGGTCTTAAAAGTACAATTATTGAATGACTTACAAAAGAGTTCTCTTAAAACTTAGTGGTGAAGCACTAATGGGTGAAAAACCTTATGGTATTGATCCTGCTATAGTTCAATCAATTGCAGAGGATGTTTCAAAAGTAGTAGAAAATAATGTACAACTTGCAATAGTTGTTGGTGGAGGAAACATTTTTAGGGGACTTAAAGGATCTGCAGACGGAATGGATCGCGCAACTGCTGATTATGTAGGGATGCTTGCAACAGTAATGAACGCAATTTCACTTCAAGATGGTCTTGAAAGAGTAGGAGTTGCAACCAGAGTGCAAACAGCAATCGAAATGCAGGAAATTGCCGAACCCTACATAAGAAGAAGAGCCATGAGGCACTTAGAAAAAGGTAGAGTTGTAGTTTTCGGAGGTGGATGCGGAAATCCATTTTTTACAACTGATACTACAGCAGCTTTGAGGGCAGCAGAGATAAACGCTGAAGTTGTTATGAAGGCTACTAAGGTTGATGGAGTATACGATCGTGATCCAAATCAATTTAAAGATGCAAAAAAATATTCCTCTCTCAGTTATCAACAAGTTCTTAGTGATGAAATTGCAGTAATGGACAGTACTGCGATTGCACTTTGCAAAGACAATAATATCCCAATTATGGTTTTTGATATATTCAAAAAAGGGAACATTTCTAAAGCTGTTGCTGGTGAGCCAATAGGCTCTTTAATTAGTTAAAGATCATTTAAATTTTTTTAATTATGAAAGAAAAAGAAATTCAAGAAAATATGAATAAAAGTATTGAAGCCACACAAAGAAACTTTAATACAATTAGGACTGGTAGAGCTAACGCTTCCTTGTTAGACAGAGTAAGTGTTGAGTACTACGGAGCAGAAACACCAATCAAATCGCTTGCCACTATAAGCACTGTTGATTCACAAACAATCTCAATACAACCTTTCGATATTTCATGTTTACAAGCGATAGAGAAATCTATTTCCATGAGTGATTTAGGTATTACTCCAAATAATGATGGGAAAGTAATAAGAATAAATGTTCCTCCTTTAACAGAAGAAAGAAGAAAAGAATTTTGTAAATTAGCCTCTAAATATGCTGAGGAAGGAAAAGTAGCCTTGAGAAATATCAGAAGAGATGCTGTTGATAAAGAAAAAAAAGACGAAAAAGATGGCCTTATTTCAATTGACGAATCGAGAGATAATCAATCTGAAATTCAGAAAATTACTGATAAATACATCGCTTTAATAGAAACTAAATTGTCTGAGAAAGAGAAGGAAATTCTAAAAGTTTGACAGAATTTGACGTTGTAATAATTGGTGGAGGTCTATCAGGATCTTCCACTGCTCTTAACCTATCAAAGAAAGGATATTCAGTTTTAATTATTGAAAAAGAAAAATCCCAAGATTACAAACCATGTGCAGGTGGGATGGCATCTTCAATGCAAAGATTTCTCCCTTTAAATATAGAAGATTGCATAGAATCAAAAATTAAAAATGTTGAATTCAGATGGAAGGCTGCAGATAATGTAACTGCTGATCTGACTGGTGAATCCCCATTTTGGATTGTTAAAAGAGAAAAACTAGATCAATTATTACTTGATGAATCCTTGAGTAATGGAGCTCAGATAATGAGACCATTATTGATAGAAAAAATCATAAAAAAAAATGATAAATGGGAAATTACTTGCAATAACAAAATAAAATATATTGCAGAATTTCTTGTAATTGCAGATGGCTCCCAATCGAAATGGGCGAGTTATTTCAATTTAGGGCCAAGAAAACCGAAATTTGCCAACACAATCTCATTAAGATTGAAAGGGTTAGGTGAAATACCTAGAGATGCAGTTAGATTTGAGTTTGGATTTATAAAATATGGTTTTGCATGGGCATTCCCCCTAAGAGAAAGCTTAAATATTGGTTTAGGTACTTTTATAAATAATGGTCTCTTAGAAAATCAGGCTATAAATAAAGAAGTTATCAGAGGCTTCGGTTTTGATGATTTTCCTAATAAAACAATTAGTAAGAAACTGAGAATATGGAATGGCTTCCACTCAATTAATGGTGACAAAGTTTTAGCAGTTGGAGATGCAGCATCTCTATGTGATCCATTTTTAGCTGAAGGAATTAGACCATCTTTAATTAGCAGTTTTTATGCTGCAGAATACATAGATCAGTTTCTATCAGGGAAAGTAGATGATTTTAATCTTTATACGAAGAAAATTAACAACATTTGGGGGAAATCAATGGCTTGGGGAAGGAGAATAGCCCAAGTATTTTATAGATTTCCCAGAACTGGATATCAATTAGGTGTCAAAAGAAAAACTGCACCTAAACGTATTGCTCAAATATTATCAGGAGAAATGAGTTATGAAGATATTGCAAAAAGAGTTATCAGACGACTTTTAACAAAAAAGGGGGCTTAATTCTTTTTCAATTCGAACTTAAATTTAGTTAGCAGAAATCAATTTATGATTTTTAATCTCTGAATATCTTTTTAGTAGCAGCTCTTCTAATTCTTCTATGGCCTTACTGAATCCAGTGATACCCTCACTAAGCTTTTCACTTGCCATTTGATCTTCTAACATACTTAATCTGAAATCTTTTTCTTCAAATTCGTAATCAATAGAATTATTTATTTGGGTACTTTCATCTAATTTCCTAACTAACTCTCCTTTTTCTTTTTTAAGTTCCTCAAGAAATTTTGGTGCGATTGTTAAAAGATCGCAACCTGCTAATTCTTTTATTTCATCGAGATTTCTAAAACTCGCTCCCATTACTTCTGTCTTGAATCCCTTTTCTTTAAAGTAATTATATATTGTTGTAACCGAAATAACACCAGGGTCTTCAGCACCAACAAAACTAGTTTTACCAGTTTTTGCTTTATGCCAATCTAATATACGGCCAACGAACGGAGAAATTAGAGTTATCTTTGCATTGGCACAAGCTACAGCTTGGCAGAAGTTAAAAAGTAAAGTTAAGTTGCACTTAATACCTTCTTTTTCCAAAATTTCAGCTGCCTTAATTCCCTCCCAAGTTGCGGCAATCTTAATTAATATTCTTTCCTTTTCAATTCCAAAATTTTTATAAAGATTGATCAATTTTCTTGCTTTTTCTACCGTAGCTTCAGTGTCAAAACTTAGTCTTGCATCAACTTCTGTAGATACACGCCCTGAAATAATTTTCAATATTTCTTTTCCAAAAAATACTGAAACTTGGTCAACAGTTTCTTTAATTAATTCAATTTCAGAGAATCCTTGGGACAATGCCTTTTGTGAACTTTCTAAAGCTTTATCAATTAACTTGACATAATCAGGGTTCTTAGCAGCAGCAAGTATTAGAGATGGATTAGTGGTAGCGTCCCTTGGTTGAAATTTTTTTATCGAATCTAAATCTCCAGTATCAGCGACAACAACGGTCATTGTGGACAATTGTTCTAAAATTGATTTCATATCTAGATAATCATATATATACATAAACTAGCTTTTATTCCTGATGAAATCATCAGATAATGAACTAAATATTTATAAAAGTGAAAAATTTTAGGGTTTTTTAACAATCATTCCGTGATCTTCAATATTAGGAGGTAATTTTTCAATTACTATCAAACTTTCGATAATTTCTTTCGCTACAGGCACTGCAACAGTTGAACCATATGCATATGATTTAGATGGCTCATCAACAACCACGAGGACAGCAAATTTTGGATCATTAACTGGTAAGGTTGCGACAAAACTACAAACTTTTTTACTTGTATACGAACCATTTATGGCTTTTTGAGAAGTACCCGTTTTCCCAGCTATCCTATATCCCTCAATTTTTGCTCCAGATCCACTACCTTGATCAACTACACTCTCCATCCATTCAAGAACAATTTTAGAGACATCCGGTGAAAAAAATTGTTTCTTTGGATTTTTATTAACTCTTTCTTTAAAAGATGAGGTTACATGTGGAGTCACTTCAAACCCCCCGTTTGCTAAAGCCGCATGAAGTTGAACCAATTTAAGTGGCGAGATTGAGAACCCTTTACCAAAAGAAGTTACGGCAGGTTCAATTGATTGATTTACAAATAAATCTTTTCTCTTTAGTTGGCCAGCAGTTGATTCAAATAAGTCAGTCTCTAAACTTTTATTTATTCCTAATTTTTGTAGCCAATCCCAATAAATTGTGGGGTCTAAATTTTGCATTATTTTTACCATCCCAACATTACTTGAAACCTGCAATACTTTTGGATAGTCAATGTATCCATTACCTTTTTTATTCCAATTCGAAAGTGTCCATCCTCCAACCTTAATCTTTCCAATATCTTCGACTAATCCATCTTTCTGGATTACTTTTTCTTCTAACGCTAAGGCAAGATTAATAGGTTTAAAAGTTGAACCAGGCTCAAATAAATCTTGAGAATACCAACCCCTAAAGAGTTCGGAATCATACTGCCAAAATTTATTTGGATCATATGACGGTACTGAAACCAAGGAGAGGATCCGACCATTATTAACATCCATAACTATGGCAAATCCCTTCTTTGCTTTCCATTCGCTTACTTGCTTTGATAATGCATTGAATGACGCTTTCTGTAATTTTGAGTCTATAGTTAGTCCTAAACTTTTGTAATCATAAATAAAATCACCTGGGGCCGAATTATCCGGGAGAGGAGTTCCATCTCCTCCTCTTTTTATTAAATTACTTTTATTAAAAACTTTAATTTGATTATCTAAATGAAGCTCTAAACCTGCTGAGCCTTTATTCTCATCATTAACAAAACCTACAAGATTAGAGTAAAGCTCTCCTTGGGGATAATATCTCTGCGAATATTTAAACAAATCAAGTCCGCTTATTTGAAGGTTCTTAATCTTTTCTGCCTTTTCTTCAGAAATCTTATCCAAAAGCTTGATACCAATCATTTTATTATTAAATTTCTCAACGAGTATTTCATTATTAATATCCAAGATAGATGTCAATTTTTTTGTAACTTCTTCAATACTGCGAACTCTATTAATTGAATCACCAGGAAAATTAAAATATTGTGGATGTGCCCATAATTTGTAGAGAGGTTTATCATAAGCTATTAGTCTATTATTTCTATCAACAATTGATCTCCTTATTTTTAAGGAGTTAATTTTAGAAGACTGAATTAATCTAGCTTTCCTTTGCAAATCAGATGCGTTAAAGACTTGCAATTTAACTAACCTACCAAACAAACAAAATATTAGTAGTAAACTAAAAAAATAGAGAAATTTAAATCTTCTTTGATCAAGTGGTGTTAGACGAACAATTTTTTTGTATTTTTTCATCAATATCCCCTTTGATATTTGCTATCTACAAAACCTTCAATAAAACTACTTAAATTTTTCTTAAATAAACTTTCTTTTTTTTCTGGAAGTTTATCTAGATAAATTAAATCTTTAGGTTTAGTTTTTGTATAAGTATTAATAGACTCAAGTTCACTAATATAAAATTCCTCAATTTTGGAAATATAATCAATAAGATTATCATTGATAGTTCTTGTTTTAGATAAGTTTTTATATGTATTTGACCATTTTCTTTGACTATTAAATGACAAGAAAAATAAAGTGAAAATTAATAACAAAAGAGAGATATTAATGGTGTCGAAAATTTGATGTATTAATTTGATATTAATTATAGATATTCTTTCAGAGTTTTTTTTAGTTTCATATGAAACTTTTTTTTTTAAATTAAGTTGACTCCCATAAGGTTTCATCTATGAATTTTTTTTTAATAAAAGAAGTGTTATTAATTAAATAAACATCTTTTTGTTTGATTCGCAAGTAAAAATTAAATTCTTTATGTCCTCAATAAGAACAAATTTAAGAAAGTCAATCCATTCCACAAAGAATGCATAATCACTGAGGAAAACAAACTCCCTGAAGCAATTCTTGTAATTGCTAATCCAATCCCCAAAACAAATAATGGCGGCATTTCTCCCAAACTTAAATGGGCTAATGCAAAGATAAAAGCTGAAACTATGATGCCCGAAATTACTCCAAAATCTCTTGAAAGAATTGGCAGTAAAATACCGCGAAATATAATCTCTTCAAATAGAGGAGCTAATAGAGTTGTTGTTACAAATAATAGAAAAAATGATAAGTAATTATTATTATTGAGAACAATTTCCAGCAAGGGGTTACTACCATTCTGATTCTCGATCAGACTATTCATAATTATTGAGATCAATAAAACAAAAGGAACAATTGTTAACCAACCTTTAATTCCCTGGATAATTGCATATTTTATTGGCAAGAAATTGAACTGTAAATAATCCTTTTTAAAAGTAAATTCACCATTTAAGGATTTAATTTGATAAAAAACTATCCATAATGGCGGAATAGCCATAAAAAGATATCCAAAGAAAATTTTTAAAGATTGAGACAATTCATTAGAGATTTTTTTAGAAAAAAGTTCAACCAAACTAATAGAAAATAAAGGTGATACCACTTCTCCTAGAACAACAAATCCACCTGCAATTAATAAAACCATATCTATTAATTCTAAATCTAAGGCTTTAATTTCTTTCCAACCAAACTTTTTCAAAGATATGGTTTTCCATAATATTTTTAAAGCCAGAATAGAGCCAATAAGTATTGTTAAAAGTGGAATTAGTCTTATGGCTAATATTTTAAAAAACATTTTTCTTGAAAATGATTTTGTTATTAATGCGCTATCGTCAAAATCAAATTTCCTGCTTAAAAGGTGATATAAAAATCTATCACCTTTAAATAAATCAAATTTATCAGAATTTGCTTTATATGAATTATTAGTAGATTTTTTTTCTATCTCATCAATCAGAAATATAAAGTTTTTATCTTTAAAATCTTTGGATATATTTTTATAAATTAAAAAATCATTTGATTCTGAAGTGATTATTCGAATTAATTTATTTCTTTCTGTTAGCTCTTCAAATGGGACATCAGAGAGTGATTTGTTTATTTGATCAATAGGATCATTAATAATAAAAAATTTTTTAAGATTTACAGGTACTGATTGGACAGATAATTCAGCAATTTCTTGCTCTTTTTGACTAATATCAAATGAAACAGATGGTCTATTTAAACTGTCTCTTAAGCCTTGTTGCCATACAAAAAAAGTTATGACGATAGAAATAAAGGCTAAAGTGAGTTTTGACTTAGAACTATTTTTAAAGATCATAACTTATTATATTCTTGAAAACTATAGTTAGTTATCATTGAAATTCCTTATATTTATGTATCTATTTTAAGCACGCCATGAGATGATTAAATTATCTTAATTTTTAAATTTATATAATGGCTATAAGATTAGTTTTAGTTAGGCACGGACTAAGCAGTTTCAATGCAAAAGGATTAATTCAAGGAAGAACTGACGTTTCATTATTAACCGATGAAGGATACGAACAAGCCAGAAAAGCAGGAAAAGCATTATCAAAAATAAATTTCGATAAAATCTATTCCTCCCCACTTTTGAGAGCGGCAGAGACTGCAAAAACAATTAAAAAGACCTTCAATAAAGAACAAAATATTGTATTCGACGATAATTTGCTAGAGGTAGATCTTAGTGAATGGTCTGGTCTAAAAATTGATGAAATAAAAAAGAAATTTCCAGAAATTTACCCTATATGGAAAAATGATCCAGAAAATCTTATCTTAAAAAGAAATGACAATAAAACTTATAAACCAATTCAGGAGTTATTTTTTCAAGCAACAAATTTTGTAGAAGATATTTTAAAAATTTATCAAGACAAAGATGAAATAAATATTTTAGTTGTTGGACATAATGCTATTCTCAGATGTTTAATACTCTTGTTATTAGGAAAGCCTAAGCAAGGTTTTAGAAAAATAAGATTAGAAAATGCTTCTTTCTCGATACTCAATATTTCAAAGAAAGATAACTCTTTTAAGACTCAAATTGAATGCTTAAATCAAACTTCCCACCTTAATAAAAATATTCCAAATAAAATTGGAGATTCCAGAATATTTCTAATAAGGCATGGTGAAACTAACTGGAACAAAGAAGGTAGATTTCAAGGCCAAATTGATATCCCTTTAAATGAAAACGGAAAAGATCAAGCTAGAAAGACTTTTGAATATTTGAGAAATATTTCTTTCAATAAGGCATTTTCAAGTTCAATGAATAGGCCTTATGAGACTGCACAAATAATCCTTCAAAATAACAAAGATTTAAAAATTGAGAAAATAGATTCACTCGTAGAAATCAGTCACGGATTATGGGAGGGTAAATTGGAAGCAGAAATTAGACAAGAGTGGCCTGATTTACTAAAAAATTGGCATGATAAACCTGAAGAAGTAATAATGCCCGAAGGTGAATGTATAAAAGATGTATCAGAAAGGTCAGTAGAAGCTTTTGACAAAATTTGTTTGTCTCAAAAGGATAATGATCAAACCCTCATGGTTGCTCATGATGCAGTCAATAAAACTCTAATTTGTAATATCCTTGGGATTAATTATTCAAATATTTGGATGATAAAACAGGGTAATGGCGGCATAACTATAATCGATCTTTTCAATGATCCTTATAAGCCCCCTGTGATTAGCGCTCTTAACATTACAACACACCTAGGGGGAATACTTGATTCAACTGCTTCAGGAGCACTTTAAATTAAGCCTTGTTAAAAATTATTTTGATAAAGTCAAAGTCAGGGGAAAGGCTTCATTTACTGAAAAAGCCAACTTGACTAAGAGGCCAAAATCTAAAATATGCTTTACCAATTATCTCTTTTTTATGAAGAAATTTACTTCCAGGCCAATATCTTCCATCCCAGCTATTTGACCTATTATCACCTAAAACTAAAAAATGATCTTCTGGCACTTTTATGTTTTCAAATTTGCCACAATTATTAAAAGGGGATAATGAGCACTTATAAGAGACATAGGGTTCAGGCATTAATTTATTATTTATTATTAATTCACCAATAGAGTTTACACTTACAATTTCTCCTGGAAGGGCTACCACTCTTTTAATATAAGCATCGCAAGCTTGATCCCTCAAACCAGGAATAAACGACATTGGAGGAAAACTCATAAAAAAACAATATCTTTTTTTTGGTAAAGGCTTAGATCTTGATGAAATTAATTTTTTGTCAAACGAGTAAGGTGATTTAAAAACAACAATATCTCCTCTTTTTGGTAAAGAGTTTCTTAGCGAAAATTTTTCAATAATTAACCTATCATTTATTTGTAATTCTGGGAGCATTGAACCAGATGGGATATAACGTGGTTCTGCAAAAAATGATCTACAAGAAGAAACAAAAAAAGTTAATAGAATCAGTAGACCCCATTCTTTTAAAAAACTTTTTATGAAACTAGGCATAGAATTAATCAAGTCTTAATTTTCTAAACTTATATAAATTGTTTCCATATTCAATTTCGTTAAAACCTAATATTACTTTTTTTCCTTCGTAAATCAAAAATGGTCTTTTTATTAATTTCCCATCACTTAAAAGAAGTTGAATAATTTCTTTTTTTGACAAACGATCAATATCAAGATCAAGAGTTTTAAAGGCTTTACCTCTTGTATTAAAAATCCTTTTCTTATCATCAGAGTATTGTTCTAAGGCTAGATTTAAATAATTAACAAGTGGAGGTTCTTTTACAATATCAATTAACTGAAATTCAAAATCTTTGCTTTCAAGCCACTTTGCAGCTTTTCGGCATGTAGAGCATTTTAAATAACTATAAAAAATTATTTTTTTCAATTTTATTTACTAATATTTGATTTCTTAAGTACTTTAAAGTTTTTCTTTTTTAGAGGCATACAACTTTTCAATAAATTTTCAACTACATCAAAATCCCGCCAACCATCAATTTGAACTGTTCTTCCATCGAGTCCTTTACTTGTTCTAAAAAATTCTGCAACATCTTCAAGCTGATTAGGAGCAATTTGTTTAATACTAACTATGTTAGCCTGCCTAGGATTAGCCATAGGCACACATAAAAGCTTTCCATCATATGCACCACAATCATGCATATCCAAAACTCCAATAGGTCTAGCTTTTATTAGACAACCCGCAAAAGTTGGTTCGTCCATTATCACCATTGCATCAAGGGGAGCTCCATCTTCAGCAAGGGTATTTGGGATAAAACCATAATCAAAAGGGTACCTCACTGAAGAATGTAATACTCGATCTAGGGCCATTATTCCTGCATCAGAACAATATTCATATTTATTCCTACTCCCTGCAGGTATTTCAACAACAATATTCACTATTCCCTTCATTGGAGATGGAGGTATTGAACTAAGGTCCATCTTTTTTAAAATCGTGATTATGAATTATCTCGTTTCCTTGAGATAAAGGTCTGCCAATTATAATGCTTATTGAAGGTAAAAAAATTGTCAAAAAGGCAAAAATAATACCTAAAGATGTTATTGATAAACTCCTTATACTTAAGGGGTCATCATCATCTCTTTCAAAATCATTTCGAGCAGAACCATGAGAAGATTCTTCGCTTGATTTACTTTGAAAAAATTGCTTTGATTTCGTGTAACTCAAGAACTCTTAATTGGTAAAGATTAAGGAGATAATTAAACATAATTATCCTACATTCAAAATGTCAATTAATCAAAACATTGATTAGTGACTTTTTAATTACTCTTTTTCTAGCAAAGACCTAATAGATTTTAGTTCTTCTAATATTTGCACCAGTATATTTTGAGCAGCGGACGAAGGTGTATTAAAGACCTCTACAGTAACTTCCTTTATTCTTAAAATATCTTTTGCAAATCTTGCTACTTCATTAGGATGGAATTTTAAAGGGTCTTTTTGATCAGTTCGAAATTCGGGATTTAATTTTCTTGGATTAAAACTAGGGTTTAGATTTCTTAAATCTGTATTTGTATACCTGTAGACAGAAGCTCTTGATCTATTTAGGAATTTTTGAACTTCATCAATACATACTAATTCCTCTTCACTAGAAATATTGGAATCTATATTTTCCATAAACTTAAGAAAATGACTAAGTAGTAATGAACTTTTTAAAGAGTTTGAATTTCATTACTGAAGAAGTTAGCAGAAAGTACATTCTTAGACTAGCCGCCTTGAGGGACTCAAGACACTTTGAATTATTTTTTCATCTTAATTGATAAAATTAAATATTATCTAAGGATTTTTCTGTATGCGCGTAACCACCTCATTTCCTCTGGGGACACTTCGTGACACACCTTCTGAAGCTGAGATTATTTCACATCAATTACTCTTAAAAGCTGGGTATATTCGCAGAGTTAACAGCGGTATTTATGCATACATGCCACTAATGCTTCGAGTTATTGAAAAAATATCCGCAATAATAGAGAAAGAACTTAATAGTATTGGTTGTACAAAATTACTTTTACCCCAACTTCATCCTGCAGATTTATGGAAAAAAAGTGAAAGGTGGGAAGGATATACCGCAGGTGAAGGAATAATGTTTAATCTCAAAGATAGACAAGGTAAAGAATTTGGTTTAGCACCAACTCACGAAGAGGTGATTACGAGTATTGCATCAGAGGCCATCAACTCCTATAAGCAATTACCTCAATGTTTTTACCAAATTCAGACAAAATTTAGAGATGAAATAAGGCCAAGGTTTGGATTGATGAGAAGTAGAGAATTCATAATGAAAGATGGTTATTCTTTTCATTCTTCAGAAAAAGATCTAGCTTCTTTCTATGAAAAAGTGGGCAATGCTTATGAAAATATTTTTAAATCTTGTGGACTGCAGACAGTAGGGGTTGAAGCTGATAGTGGAGCAATTGGCGGTGCTTCATCTAAAGAATTTATGGTCACTGCTGATGCTGGTGAAGATTCCATTTTGTTCACTCAAAGCGGTTCTTATGCTGCCAATATCGAAAAAGCTGTTTCTCTACCCTCTCAACCTATTCCACTAAAAGATAATATTGCAGAGTGGTTGGAAACACCTCATCAAAAAACAATCCTAGAAGTTTGCAATAATAACAATTTAGACCCAAGTCAGATTATTAAAGTAGTAATATTCCTTGCACAGTTCGAAGGTAAGTTTGAGGTCCCAATCCTTGCATGCATAAGAGGCGATCAACACATTAATGAAGTAAAGCTTTTTAACTTGATCAATAAACTTCATCACTTCAATCTCCTTAATCTTAAAAAGATTGAAGACAAAAATACTATCGAAAAAGATCTAGTTGATTTACCCTTAGGTTTTATCGGGCCAAATTTAGATAATAAAACTATTAAAGCTAGTTCTAATTGGGAAAAAAAATGGATAAGAATAATTGACCATTCTGCAAGTGACCTTTCAAAGTTTATAAGTGGTGGGAATAAAGTTAATTTCCATAAAGTTTTTCAAGAATTTTCTTTTGATTCGAAAGACTATCTAATTGGGGATATCAGGAATGCCAAAAAAGGAGATAAAGTAAGTATTTATGATGATGAAGAACTTAAAGAAAAAAAAGGTATCGAGATTGGACATATTTTCCAACTAGGTCAGAAATATAGTGAAAAATTAAATGCAAAGTTCTCTGATAAGGACGGTCAGTTAAAAAATTTATGGATGGGTTGTTACGGAATAGGAGTAACAAGAATAGCTCAAGCGGCTATCGAACAGAATCATGATCAAAAAGGAATTTGTTGGCCTATCCAGATTTCTCCTTTTGAAGTTATTATTATCCCAACAAACCTAAAAGATCCTATTCAAAGTGATCTTACTGAGCAAATCTATAACAACTTTTTAATTAATAAAATAGATGTCCTTCTTGACGATAGAAACGATAGAGCTGGAGTGAAATTTAAAGATGCAGAATTAATTGGTATTCCTTTTCAGATAATTATTGGCAGAGATTCTATTAATAAAGAAGTAGAACTTTTATGCAGAACAAATAATACTAAGCTTAAAATTAGTACTGATAAATTGTTAGAAACATTTATTTCCGAATCTGAAATAATGTACAATAAAAGTTCTTAAGGCTTATTTTTTTTGGGAGCTAAGTTATGTTACTGAAATGGACATCAAAATTATTTTTTAAGAATCTTACCAAAGCTATATCTTTTGCAATATCTTTAATTGTTACTTTTACGCTATTTAGTTCCCCTTCCATAGCTGCAAAAACCGCTATGACAGGTGACTATACAAAGGATACAATTTCAGTTGTTAAAACATTACAAACTGCTGTTGATACTCCAAAAGATTCTCCAAATAAAGATGAAGTAAGAAGCGAGGCTCTTACACTCATAACTGACTATATTTCAAGATATAGAAATAGAGGGATGGTAAATAAAACACAATCATTTACCACAATGCAAACAGCATTAAATGCTATGGCAGGACATTACAAAAACTTTGCAAGTAGACCTTTACCAGATAAACTTAAGGAGCGTTTAACCAAAGAATTTTCTCTTGCTGAAAAAATGGTTCTAAGAGAAAGTTGATACAATTCATTTACTTTTTAAAAGTAAACCAAGATTTTTGAATATATTAAATATTCGCACAAAAATAATGCTCTTCTAAAATTGGCTAATGTTGTTGTAATCGGAGCCCAATGGGGTGACGAAGGAAAAGGTAAAATAACGGATTTACTTAGTCGTTCGGCAGATGTTGTAGTTCGCTATCAAGGGGGAGTAAATGCAGGTCATACTATAGTCGTAGATGATAAAGTCTTAAAATTACATTTAATTCCCTCAGGGATACTCTATAAAAATACTTCTTGTCTAATTGGTTCGGGAACTGTTGTAGATCCAAAAATCTTGCTTAAAGAAATTGACATGTTAATTGATAATGGAATTGATATCTCAGGATTAAAAATTTCATCAACATCACATGTAACAATGCCCTACCACCGAATATTAGATGAAGCGATGGAGGCTGATAGAGGTTCAAACAAAATAGGGACAACAGGTCGTGGGATTGGCCCAACTTATGCAGATAAATCCCAAAGAAATGGCATTAGGATTAGAGACTTGCTCAATAAGGAAAGGCTAAGTGATGTGATCAAAATTCCATTAAGAGAAAAAAACGGTCTACTTGAAAAAATCTATGGTATTAAACCACTAAAATTAGAAGATATCATTGAAGAATATCTTGACTATGGGGAAAGATTATCAAAGCATGTTGTTGACTGTACGAGGACTATCCATGCAGCCTCAAAAAACAAAAAGAATATTCTTTTCGAAGGTGCTCAAGGGACTCTACTTGACTTAGATCATGGGACTTATCCTTTTGTAACCTCATCAAACCCCATATCAGGAGGGGCATGTATTGGGGCTGGAGTGGGTCCAACTTTAATTGATAGAGTCATAGGTGTCGCAAAAGCTTATACCACAAGAGTAGGTGAAGGGCCATTCCCAACTGAATTACAAGGAAGTATTAATGATCAACTCTGTGATAGAGGTAGTGAATTTGGAACCACTACTGGGAGAAGGAGAAGATGTGGGTGGTTTGATGGAGTTATTGGTAAATATGCTGTATCTGTAAATGGTCTTGATTGTTTAGCCGTTACGAAACTTGATGTATTAGATGAATTAGATGAGATTCAAGTTTGCATTGCATATGATCTCGATGGAGAGGAAATAGACTACTTTCCTACAAATTCAGATGACTTAAAAAAATGTAAGCCAATCTTCAAAAAATTAAAAGGTTGGCAATGTTCAACTGCAGATTGCAGAAAACTATCTGATCTTCCAGAGAATGCTATGAATTATCTAAGATTTTTAGCTGAATTAATGGAGGTCCCAATTGCCATTGTCTCGTTGGGGGCGAATAGAGATCAAACTATAGTAATTGAAGACCCAATACATGGTCCTAAAAGAGCACTGCTAAGATAATTTAGTTCCAAATTAATGAAGGAATCCTTTAGACATTTTGAACATAAAAAAGTTGATCTTATTGGTCTGGGAAACGCAATAGTAGATATTATTGTAAATATTGAAGATGAGTTTCTTGAGATAAATAATCTGGATAAAGGATCAATGAATCTAATTAATTCTGATGAATCTCAGAGATTGTTAGAAAATTGCAAAGTGATCAAACAAATTTCAGGTGGGTCCTCAGCAAATACAGTTGTTTCTTTAGCAGAATTAGGCAATCATGTGCATTTTATAGGAAGAGTGAAAAATGATCAATTTGGTAATTTCTTTTCTGAAGATATAAAAAAAAGTAAAACAATATTTAATACTCCACCAACTATTGAAGGTGCTCCAACAGCTCATTCAATTATTTTGATTACCCCTGACGCACAAAGAACTATGTGTACTTACTTAGGAGCATCTGTAGAGTTTGAGTCAAAAGACATTGACTTTACTATAATTAAGGAAAGTAAATACTTATATTTAGAAGGATATTTATGGGACAGCGAATTAGCTAAAAAAGCTTTTATTAAAGCCGCCCAAATTGCAAAACAATCTAATACAAAAATAATTCTCTCTTTGTCTGATTCATTTTGTGTAGATAGACATCGTCAAAGTTTCTTGGAATTAATTTATGAATATGTAGATATTGTTTTTTGTAATGAATCCGAGGTGTTAAGTCTATTTAAAAATGATAAATTATCAAGCTGCCAAGAAGACCTAGCTTCTCTATGTGAATTAGTCATAGTAACTCTTGGAAGCAATGGTTCTCTAATAGTTAACAAAAATAATGTTGAAATAATTGAGTCAATAACGAAAGGCAAGATTATTGATACTACAGGAGCGGGAGATATTTATGCGGGGGGATTTATCCATGGATTAATAAACAATTATTCCCTCAAAATATGCGGAGAGATAGCTTCAATTTGTGCGGGGCAAATAATTACGCAATTAGGATCTAGATCGGATATTGCTCTTAAAGAGTTAATAAAATAGATCTTATCAAATAGTTTTATTCAACCAATCATAATATTTCATCTCAGCATGGTATTTTTTGTAAATAATTTGAGGGACATCATATGTGGAATTTTTATTTACGAAATCAATTAAACAATCTTTAAATTCTAGTTTACTTTTTATAGTGATTTCAAACTCTTTAGTTTCTTCAATATCGTCATCCCACTCATAAATTGAAAAAATTTGCTTTATGGAAACACAAGCTGCAATTTTTTCTTTTATGAGTAATTTAGCCATTCTCACAGCATTTGTTTTACTTGATTCAGTTGCGATAATTACTAATATTTCCATAATCAATTAAACATCAATACAAGGATTTAATTATATGATTGATCAAATCCTTGTATTGATTAAAAGTGTAAGAATAATCATTTTTTATTTTTGGCCTTTTAACCAAAAATAACTTCATATTACTTCCAGAAATAATACTTTCCCAGTTTTTCTGAGAATAACTTCCTGATTCTCTGCATAGAACATAATCTATCTCCCAAAAATCACAGAGTTTTTTTTCTAAAATTCTTTCATTATTTTTACTCGGTTCAAGTATCGCTATATTTGAATTTTCAATACATGATCCAAAAGCTTTAGTTATACTCTCATAGGTAGGAAGTACCCTTGTAAATACATTTGCCTTACAATTCATATAATAATTTGCTGTATCGCTAAGGAATCTTGAACCTATTGCCAAAAGAATGTTCTTATTTTCCAAATCAACATTATTTATATCTTTTAAATTATCAATATAAAAAAAATTATTAGTTTTATTTATTAGAGATTTCCTCTCAAAAAGTAATAGAGGTGTATGAATCTCTTTACATGCATCATTAAGATTTTCAGAAATTATTACGGCAAAAGGATGAGTAGCATCGACAACGAATGTGATTTTATTTTTATTTATGAAATTAATAATTTGATCTTTATTATTTAATTTACCCGTAATGATATGTAACTTTGGATTTTCAATATATGCTTGCCCTGCTTTATGAGTTAAAACACTTGCAAAGACTGAATAATTAAGTTCAAGAAGCCTATTAGCTATTTCAGGTCCATCCGAAGTTCCTGATAGGATCCAAACATTTTTATAGCAATTTTCTTGATTCTGCATCAGTATGTCTTTAATTAAATAGTAAGTAATGAATCATTGTTTAATTCAGGCGGTAATTAATAGCGCTCCCCAAATGAGGTATACAAAAGAAAACCAAACTCCAATTGCAGAAATGATTGTTAATTTTAAAGGATTACGTAGTGAAGATCCAACCAGAGAACTCAAGATCATAGGATGGGGAAATATTGCCCAAGAAATGGTAGACGAACTAAAGGAAGGGCAAAATATTGTTATTGAGGGACGTCTAAAGATGAATTCTGTCACGAGAAAAGACGGAATAAAAGAAAAGCAACCAGAACTAACAGCTTCAAAGATTCATCAAATATCGCCAGTTAACGTTTTTAATTCTGATCAAAAAGAAAATAACGAGTCATTTGAAAATAAAGAAACCACCGAAAAATCTAGTTGGGATAGTTCACCTTTAGTACCTGAAGTTGACGAAATACCTTTTTAAATCAAATATCATCATTATTTTCTTGAACACTTATAATAAACTTGCTTATTTTTCTTTCAAGTGCGGCAAGTTCGCTTCTGATTTCTGGCCATTTACCCTTATCAAGATTTTCTAGTAGCCATGCTCTATCTTGATCAAGTTTAAAAATTAAATCTCCTTGATTTGCAGTATTAGAATCTTGCATAATACTTGTTAGCACATCTAAAACTCATTCTACTAAATCAAAATGAAGAAATACTTATCTCCTGGGAACTTAATCGTAACCGCTGGGGGTATATTAGCTTTTGTTGGAATGACTGCTTATTTTACAGACTCAGTGAATTTAAGTGTACCTACTTTTTTTTATGGAGTACCTATTTTTCTAATTGGATTAGGCTTAAAGACTTCTGAGATACCTCCTGTAGAGTTGTTTGATAAGACAAATTTTGCGACAAATAAATTTAATAGACCAAAAGAATTAACAGCACTAGTTAAAGATGTTACAAGATGGAGGTATGGGATAAAAGCTCATCTTGAATCGTCATTAGAATCTTTAAACTTGTGGGACGAGGATAACCCCCCTCAATTAAAAGAAATAGAAGAAATTACAAAGGAAGAAAAAAATGGTCTCAGAATGCGTTTCGAATTAAACGCTGTCCCTCTAGAAAAATGGATTGAAAAACAAGAAAGATTAAACAGGTTTTTCGTCAAAGGTCTTGAATCAGAATTTATTATCGACGATAATAAAAAAGAATTTGATTTTATTCTCTTTTATTGAATATAGGGATATATTTGTAAAAACCTAATTTTTCAATTCAATCAAGTTTTAATTAGTTTTAATAATGCATGATTCTCAAAGAGTATCAATCTTAAGCGAAGCACTTCCATATATACAAAGTTTCTCAGGTAGAAAAATTGTTATAAAGTATGGCGGTTCTGTTATGGAAAATGATAATTTAAAAAATGCTTTTTTTAGAGACATAGCACTTTTATCAACCGTTGGGGTTTGTCCGATAGTAATTCATGGAGGTGGACCCGAGATTAATAATTGGTTAAAGAAATTAGAAATATCTCCTAAATTCGAAAATGGATTAAGAATTACTGATCAAAAAACAATGGAAATTGTCGAGATGGTTCTAATGGGTAGAGTTAACAAACAAATTGTAAAAGGCATTAATAAAACTGGATCCTTAGCTGTGGGGATATCAGGTCTTGATGGCAACTTAATTCAATCTAGAGAACTAGGAGATGGGAGCCATGGATTAGTGGGAGAGGTTACAAAAATCAATCCTGAAATATTAGATCCTCTTATTTCTAAAGGATATATCCCAATTATTTCTAGCATTGGATCAACCTTGGAGGGTATTTCCCATAACATCAATGCAGATTTTGTTGCTGGAGAAATTGCTGCCGCAATAAATGCAGAAAAACTTATTCTTCTTACTGATACTCAAGGGATCTTAAAAGAAAAAGATAACAAAAGTAGTCTTGTTGAAAAAACTAATCTTAAAGAAGCAAGAGATTTTATTGATAAAAAAATTGTGACAGAAGGTATGATTCCAAAGACAGAATGCTGTATAAGAGCTTTAGCACAAGGAGTTAAAGCAGCTCACATAATTGATGGAAGAATAGAACATTCATTACTTCTTGAGATTTTTACAAATTCCGGAATAGGTACAATGATAGTCGCCTAACTCATGAAAACTTATGAGCAAGTTTTAGAAACAGTAGAACTTGCTTTAGCTAAAGGTGAGTATAAATATTGTATTGAATTCCTTTTGCCCATAATCGAATCATTTCCTTTAACAAGCAAAGAGGGAGTAAATTTAAGAACAATCTTAATTACTGCTCTTTGTGGAATTAATAAAAAGGAGGAGGCTAAAAGGTTTTGTAAAGAACTTCTGAAATCTTATGATAATAAGACGAGAGAAAATGCAAAATATTTGATGGAAGTTATAGACTCTCCTGACATTAAAAAGCCAGAAAATTGGAACGTACAGTTTGAAAGCGACCCATCACTCAATAAAAAATCTCTTAACTCACTGCGTAAAAAAAGAGAAGTATTGAAGAAAAAAAAGTTTATTAATGTAACTGAGACACCTACTGGTGAAACAAAACCCTTTCAGAAAGGCTTTTCACTGATCATTTTTTTAATACTATTATTATTGATTCCACTTTTAAGTGGATGCGTTAAAATTGAGGATACCCTTGACCTTAGTGAACTTGATTCAATAACAAATAATCTAGTGATAGAAAGTAAATATATTAAGAAATTTCCTTGGCAATCAAAATTTGAAGAAAAGATGAAAGATTTTTTTCCAGACGCAGAAATTGAACAAGACGAATCAACTTTTTCTTTGAAACATAAAAATCTCAATTTAGAAGATACAAAGCAAGTTCTTAAAATCACCCAGAATACAGCTGGAGAGTTAGCGGGAGAATCAACAAATATAGAAATTAATGCCACTCAAAAAAACTTCATTTTTTTTAAAAAATACTTTTATAAATTAGATTTGGATCTAAATTCTATTGAAGGCATTGATAATTTAGAACTCATTTTCAAAATTATTCACCCTAATAAGGCTATCCTTACTGATAAAAATATTTCAAATTTAGAAATCACAAAAAATCTAATAATTTGGAATTTAAATCAAGGGCAGATAAATAGTCTTGAATTTTCTTTCTGGAGCTTAAACAAACTTTTCATTTGGCTATTCATTATTTTAATAATTATCTTATTGGCTTATTTATTAAGATTCTATAGATTTAAATTAGGTTCAGATTTACCTCAACTTCCATCAAAGTAATTACAACTCTGCTGGATTAACATCTATTGTTAAAAAAACATTTTTTGGAATAAGTTTCCATAATATTGATCTATCAGGTAAAGGTATATTTGTTCCTTCAGGTCCATGTATTAATATCTGCCATCTAAATTTTTTGCCTACTTTAGCAATTAAACTAGGTGCAGGGCCAATTAATTTCCAATTCTTTTTCTCACAAAAATTAAGTAGATATTTTGCTAATTTTATCGCAATTGATTCAGTTAATTCATAATTTTCACCTGATAATTTAAGAAGGCAAATCATGCAGAATGGGAATAAATTGGCATCTTTTCTCAATCTCGAGTTTTCAATTAGGAATCTTTCATAATCTCTTTTCTGAAGATACGAAATTACAGGATGGTTAGGTTTATATGTTTGAAAAATTACTTTTCCTTTTTTTTGAGCCCTACCTGCCCTGCCTGCTAATTGTAAAAACAATTGTAATGATTTTTCTTCTGCCGAAATATCTGGGCGATGGAGCAACCCATCTGCTGCAATAACTACTGAAAGAGTAATATTGGGGATGTCAATCCCTTTTGCCAACATTTGAGTTCCTACAAGAATATCAGCATCACCTTTAGAAAACTTTGAAAGAATATCTCTATGACCATCTTTTCCTGAGGTTGTGTCTCTATCAAAGCGAAGTACTCTTAAGTCAGGAAATTCTTCATTTAAAAACTCTATTACCCTTTGTGTACCTATTCCAAAAGGTTTAAAGGCAGTTGAATGACAATCTGGACAACGCTTGAGCAATCTCGATTTATGATCACACCAATGACAACTTAACCATTTTTTTCCTTGTGAGCCGAGATGCACTGATAAAGGAACGTCACAGTTTGGGCAATTTATTAAATATCCGCAATTTCTGCAGCTTAAAAAACCACTGTGCCCCCTCCTAGGGATCAAAATTATTGCCTGCTCTTTTTTAAAGCGTAGTTGAGGAAGCAATTTTAATAATTCATTAGAAAAAATTTTCATATTTCCTTTCTTGAACTCATCCCGCATATCAACAATTCTTATTTCAGGAATCTCATTCCTAGATATCCTTTGAATCATTCTTACCAATTTAAAATTATTTTCAAAAATACACTTTTTCCAGGTCTTCATTGATGGGGTTGCACTCCCAAAAATTAACTTTGCAGAATTCCTTTTTACTATTTCAACAGCAATTTCTCTTGCGTCATAACAAGGCATAGGACTATCTTGTTTGTAAGAGACATCATGTTCTTCATCCATGATTATTAATCCTAGATTTTTTATTGGAAGAAAAACTGCGGATCTTGTTCCTATAACTATTAAAGGTTCATTAGCATTATTAATTTTCTTCCAAACCACAGTTCTTTGATTGGGAGAACAGTTACTATGATATTCGTAAACGACATTATTAAATCGCCGACTAAACCTATCAATAAGTTGAGGAATTAGTCCGATTTCTGGGGCTAGTATCAAACAACTTTTTTTCTTAAGAAATTGATCTTCAGCAATTCTCATATAAACTTCTGTTTTACCTGAACCTGTTTCACCCCATAGAAGTAAAACATCTCCTGGATTCATTTTTTGAAATTCTTGAAATGCAATTTTTTGCTCATTTGTAAGATTTGGTTTTTTAGTCGCAATATGATCATTTAAAAAGTTATTTAACTTAGTATTTATATTTTTTTTTCTTTTAGATTTAACAAGGTAATTTTTACTGACCATTGAGTTAATAAGAGTGTAATTAAAACCAGACTTTACTAATTCACTTTGCCAATTACCTTTTTCAGGCAAAGTATTCATTAAAAAAAATTCTTTTTTTGTTAATCCATTTTTCTTAATATCAAATTCTTTTTTAGTTTCAATCCATATTTGATCTTTTAAACCTTTAGAAAAATTCTTATATTTACCAATCCAGCCAGGAGGAAATGCAGTTTTAAACATTTTTAAATTACTAACCATATAAAAAGAGGCTAGGGACTCTATCCATTCTCTCCAAGAGTCATCTATTACTTTTTTCTGCAAAATACTTTCAACAAACAAATATCTTATGCTTTTTCCTCCAGTAATATTTACTTCATCATTATTGATTATCGAAAACTTTTTTTTTGAGATCACTAACCCATTTAATAATCTCCCTCTAAGTTTCACACTTACAATATCCCCAACTCCTGCTCCAAGATTATTTCCGTCTAAATAGTCAAAGCTTTCATTACTACTTCCTGTATCAAGCAAAATTTCCAATTTGTAGGAGATATTCAATAACTGATTACTTGCCGGCTTCAAAACTTTTTCTTAGTATTGGATTGTTGAACATTCCACAAAGTGTTTTTTGCACATTGTAAGTATCCTGCTCTTAAGGGAGACATGAAGCTTTGATCATTGACTGAAAATTCAATAAATGATCTGCCTGTCTGAGAAATCCCAAGACTTTTTACTTTAGGTAATCTATAGCACTATTTAAATTTTTCAACAATTTAAAAAAACTTTTTTATTCAAATTCCTGGAAAAAGTTCTTTTACAAATTAACGGGGAAATTTACTACTAAATGTACAAATTAGCCCTAAATAAAATTTAATCTAGTTAAATTCACCGTAGAAAGGAGTCCATCATGTGTCCAGTCGCAGCAGAATCAAAGAATTCCAAGCCCAGCTCAAAAAAAAAGATTAACAAAAAAATTAATACTAATTTAGAAACAGTAGTTGAAGAAGAAAATAATATTAATAGCCAAAGTTTACAGACATCATCTGATTCGAACGAAAGTGGCATAGAAACCAATAATGAATTTAATGATTCTGACGAAGAAGATAAAGGGCTCGGAAATATTAAGCTTGGGCCAAAAGGTATCTACACTGAAGATTCAATAAGAGTTTATCTACAGGAAATTGGAAGAATTAGACTTTTAAGACCAGATGAAGAAATTGAGCTTGCAAGAAAAATTGCTGACTTACTCCAATTAGAAGAGATAGCAACCCAATATGAATCAGAAAAAGGACATTTCCCATCTGTCAGAGAATGGGCCGAGTTAATAGATATGCCTCTTCCCAAATTTAGAAGAAGACTTCTCTTAGGAAGGAGAGCTAAAGAAAAAATGGTTCAATCAAATTTAAGATTAGTTGTTTCCATTGCTAAAAAATATATGAATAGAGGTTTATCATTTCAAGATTTAATCCAAGAAGGAAGTTTGGGTCTAATAAGGGCAGCGGAAAAATTTGATCATGAAAAAGGTTATAAGTTTTCTACATATGCAACTTGGTGGATTCGCCAAGCCATTACAAGAGCAATTGCTGATCAAAGCAGAACTATTAGATTGCCTGTTCACTTATATGAAACAATATCCAGAATTAAAAAAACTACAAAAGTTCTTAGCCAAGAATTTGGCAGAAAACCTAGTGAAGAAGAAATTGCTGAGAGCATGGAAATGACAATTGAAAAATTAAGATTTATAGCTAAAAGTGCGCAACTTCCTATTTCTTTAGAAACTCCAATAGGAAAAGAAGAAGACTCAAGACTCGGAGACTTTATAGAAGCTGATATAGAAAATCCAGAACAAGATGTTTCAAAGACTTTGTTAAGAGAAGATTTGGAAGGAGTTTTAGCCACTCTGAGTCCAAGAGAAAGAGATGTTCTCAGATTAAGATATGGAATTGATGATGGAAGAATGAAAACTCTTGAAGAAATTGGTCAGATTTTTGATGTGACTAGAGAAAGAATTAGACAAATAGAGGCAAAAGCTCTAAGAAAACTTAGACATCCAAATAGAAATGGGGTTTTAAAAGAATATATAAAATAAAAAAAGTTAAGTATAATACTTAGCGTTAAAAACTTGCAAAAGAATAGCTTAAAATAGACTCGACTTTATTTTTAATTCAAACTCAAAATAATATTTAATGACAAATTTTAAGCTGAAAATAGCTAGTAGAAGAAGTAAACTAGCCATGGTTCAAACTTTATGGGTTAAAGATCAACTAGAAAGGTATATTCCTAATTTAGAGGTATCTATACAAGCTATGGCAACTCAAGGGGACAAAATCCTTGATGTAGCCTTAGCAAAAATAGGCGACAAAGGCTTATTTACAAAAGAACTTGAAGCACAAATGCTCGTAGGCCATGCAGATATAGCAGTACATTCTCTGAAAGATTTACCAACCAATTTACCAAATGGCCTTAAATTAGGATGCATTACAAAAAGGGAAGATCCTGCAGATGCTTTAGTAGTAAACAAAAAAAATAAGTGTTATAAATTAGAAACCTTACCTGAAGGTTCGATTGTTGGGACAAGCTCTCTAAGAAGACTTGCTCAATTAAGAAATAAGTATCCACATCTTGTTTTCAAAGATATCAGGGGAAATGTTATTACAAGAATTGAAAAATTAGATGCCGGAGAATTTGATTGTATAATTCTTGCGGCCGCTGGTTTAAAGAGATTAGGCTTTGAATCAAGAATTCACCAGATTATCCCAAGTGATATTTCTCTTCACGCCGTTGGCCAAGGTGCTCTAGGCATTGAATGTAAATCTGATGATAAAAAAGTTTTAGAAATTATCAATGTCTTAGAAGATAAACCCACTAGTCAAAGATGTCTGGCAGAAAGAGCTTTTTTAAGAGAGCTTGAAGGTGGATGCCAAGTCCCAATAGGTGTTAATAGTAATATTAATAATGGACAACTTTCCCTTACTGGTATGGTAGCCTCTCTTGACGGAGAAAAGCTTATAAAAGATAAAGTTATTGGCAATATTAAAGACCCTGAACTTTTAGGAATAGAACTAGCAAAGAAACTAAAGCTCCAAGGTGCAGACAAAATACTCAGCGAAATATTTGAAGAATTTAGAGAAAACAAAAATTAGTTAATTTACTAATTTAGGATCAATTTCTTTTTTGTATCTCTCTTCACAATCTTTAATCACTTTAACAGCTTCTTCTATCCCAAAAAAACCATTTACAGTACATGTTCCAGGTTTTTTTAGATCTTTATAGTGCTCCCAATAATACTTTGTTTCTTTTAACCAATGCTCTCCAAGGTCTTCGTAACTTGAAATATGATCCATTCTTTTATCATCTGCGAGAACAGCTATTACCTTATCATCGACCTCTCCACCATCATCAAATTTCATCACCCCAATAATCCTTGCCTCCACAATAGATCCAGGAATCAATGGCTCAGTTACACTAACAATTTCTACATCAAGTGGATCTCCATCCTCATCCCATGTCCTTGGTATACATCCATAAGCAAAAGGATAAGCAAGTGAAGAATAACCTACCCTATCAAGTTTAAGGTGGCCCGTTTCTGTAATTAATTCATATTTATTTATGGTATTAGAATTCAATTCAACAATAGTATTTATTACTGTATTTGAGCTATCAGTGAAAGCATTTAGTATATGTAATAAATTTGGTGTAATCCTGCTTGGAGGTTGATTAAGGTTTGCCATCAAGAAATAATTTTTATTTATCTTACATCCTCACACTCAACCAAATTCTTTAAAAGTAATGTTTCAGCAAAAATCATTTATTTTAGACTTTAAATGATTAATAAAATAGTTTGGTGAAAGTTCTTCTTTAGTGACCGTTCTAATTAATTCCATAGAATTTACTGACCTGCCATATTTATGAACATTATTTCTTAACCAAAATATGATTTTTTGATATTCACCATTCTTAATTAAATTATCTATCAAACCAATGTCTCTTTCCATTTGTGAAGATATTTGTGCACTTATAAGATGACCTAACAAATATGAAGGGAAATATCCAAACGCACCTTCACTCCAATGAACATCTTGAAGACAACCTTCTGAATCATTAGATGGTTTTATTCCTAAAAGTTCACCATATCTCTTATTCCATTCTCCTGGAATATCTTCTGCAGGTAACCCTCCTTCAATTAAATCTATTTCAAGTTCAGTTCTAACTAAAATATGTAAACCATAGGTCAATTCATCTGCCTCAACCCTATTTAATCCTGCTTCAAAATGATTAATAGATTTCCATAGATCAAAATAATTATTTAATGTACATCCAGCTGAGGCAAATTTTTTAAAAAATCTTTTCGAAAAAGATTTGGATTTAACTATTCTATTTTCCCAAAATAATGATTGACTTTCATGTATACCCATAGAAGTTGCTTGACCTAAAGGCCAAGCAAACCATTGATGACTTTGTGATGGCAGACCTTGCTCATAAATTGAATGTCCCCATTCATGTGCAGTTGCTAAAAAACTTGATAATGGTTCACCTTCAACAATTCTTGTCGTAATCCTATAATCATTAGGCCCTAATGTAATCGAAAAAGGATGGGGAGATTTACCAACAACAACTTGATCTTTATCTCTCCCAAACTCATCAAGTAATTTAGAACATAAATTATGTTGAGATTCTGTACTTAAATCCCAATGGTATTTTTTAGACTTGTTAATGCTTCTAATCAAATCTGGGAGAGTATCTTTCAAAGGTTGAAACATTTTATTCAACCAATTTAAAGTTAATTCAGGCTCAAAGGGTTGGGCTAGAGTTTCCCATGGTGAATATTGATCTGATATTTGTTTTGCTTCTTCAATCCGTAATTTGACCAGTTCTTCAAAGAATGGGAGAAAAACTTTAAAATCTGATTTTTTCTTAGCCTCTTGCCAACTTTCATATCCTTTAGATTTCGCCTTTGCTAAGGACTCAACTAATCTGGGATCTAAATTTTTCGCTTTATTAAACTCCTTGATTAAAAGGGTAATGTTTCTCTCTTTACCTTTAATAAAGAGTTGATTATTGGAATTTTGTTTAGTATCTAATAATTCATCTTTAGCAGATTGTATTAAATTATAAAATTCTTCAGAAGAATTTCTTCTATGCAAGATTTTTGCAATATACGTAAGTTGTTCAGACCTCCAAGAAGCTCCTTTTTTGGGCATCTTAGTATTCTGATCCCAATAAAGTGTATTTTGGATTGAACCTAAAATTTGAGTTTCTTTAAGATAAGCTCCCAGCTTATTCCATTGAATTTCTGCCAAAAATTTATATATAAATTAAATTTATTTTAAGATAAAAATTTTGATGTTTGAATAAAAAATAAATCGTTTATCCATAATAGAATATTAATTAATTGAGTTTTTACATATATGGAACAAATATTTTCAAAATTAGAATTCATAACTCATGGTCAGGGTTTTACTGACATAACAAATGATTTAAATTTATTTATTGAAAAAAATAATTTTGATTCAGGAATTTTAAATTTAACTTCACTTCATACCAGTTGCAGCTTAACTATTAATGAGAATGCCGACCCTAATGTGCTAAACGACTTAAGAGAATATATACAATCCATAGTCCCATATAATTCCTACCTAACTTTGTCAAAAAGTAGAGAAGAAATTTCTTATAAACATTATCAAGAGGGAGCTGACGATATGCCAGCACATATTAAAACATCACTAACAAACACTTGTTTATCTTTAAGTTTTCAGGACAGCAACATTATGCTTGGTACATGGCAAGCAGTGTATTTATGGGAGCATAGATTTGATCAAAAAGAAAGGGTTTTAAATGCACATATAATTGGTGAGAAAAGACAGAATATCTATAATGGAATTAATTAAATATGATATAAAACATCCAATGGAACCCTACCTACTACAAGATGAAGCATTGAAGGAATTAGTTGTCAAAATACCCGGCTGGGAAATTAACGATGGACAAATCCAGAAGGAATTTAAATTTTCTAATTTTATTGAAGCCTTCTCATTTATGACTAAAATTGCTCTAATATGCGAAAAATATAATCATCATCCTTACTGGGAAAATGTTTATTCAAAAGTAATAATTAAGTTAAGTACACATGATTTGGGGGGCATAACAAATCTAGATCAAACATTAGCTTCAGAAATAAATAAAGTTTTCGATCAATAAAATTACAAATTTATATTAATTCATTTATAAAATCCTTAAAAATGTCTAAAAAGTTATTACCTGTTACGATTATTAGTGGATTTTTAGGTTCTGGCAAAACTACACTTTTAAATCATATTCTAAAAAATCAAGTTGGTCTTAAAACAGCTGTTTTGGTTAATGAATTTGGAGAGATAGGAATAGATAATGACTTAATAATACAAGGCTCAGAAGATATGATCGAATTAAATAATGGATGTATATGTTGCTCTATTAATGGTGAATTATTAAATACAGTATCCAAAGTTTTAGAAAGATCTGAAAAAATAGACTATTTAATTGTCGAGACTACTGGGCTAGCAGATCCATTACCAGTAGCCATGACTTTTGCGGCTGGAGATCTTCGAGAAAAAGTAAGATTAGATTCCATCATCACTGTTATTTATGGAGAAAATTTTGATTTTGAAATTAATCAAACAAGTGTCGCCTATTCTCAGATTTTATATGGAGATATCCTTCTTCTAAACAAATGTGATCTAGTCAACAATGAACAATTAAAGAAAGTCGAAAAATTCATTAATAAAATAAAAAAAGAACCAAGGATATTGAGATCAACCAATAGTGAAGTCGAATTACAAACAATAATGAGTGTAGGTCTATTTGAAACAGATACTTTCAAATACGATAAGGATGAAGAAAATATAGAAGACAGTTCACATGATCAATCTTCACATTCACACGATCATTCTTCACATTCACACGATAATTCTTCACATTCACACGATCATTCTTCACATTCACACGATCATTCTTCACATTCAAACGCTGTGATCAACAATATAGAGGGTTTTACATCAGTTTCTTATGAGACATTTGAACCATTTTCCTTAAGGAAGTTTCAATATTTCTTAGATAATCAAATCTCACAAAACGTATTCAGGGCTAAAGGAATATTATGGTTTATGGAAAGTGAAAGAAAACACATTTTTCACCTATCTGGAAAACGATTTTCTCTAGATGATGAAGATTGGACAAAAGAAAAATCTAACAAAATAGTATTAATTGGGAAAAACTTAGATCATCAAACTATTATGAAACAACTTTCATCATGTAGATTTAGTACAGATTAGATTATGCATATTAGGGTTTAATTAATTTTTGAAAATACTTACTAAAGGATTTAAAAAAGCAGTGACCGAATTAAGACTTTTTTATTTTACTTCGTTTATTGTTGCACTCCTAGTTATCATTCCAATTTCCAATTTTCTTCTAGAAGGAGTTCAATATATTTTAAGTGGGAATTTTTCATTAGGTATTGCTGGAGGAGAAGAGGTATTAGAGACTTTAAAAGTTTTAGTATTGACAAGTTTTTTTGGAGGAGGATTAGGCACTTTGAATGGATGGTTGCTTTCAAATTGTGATTTTAAGTTCAGAAAAGTTTTGCGAATTTGTCAGCTAGTTCCACTAGCTGCTCCAGCATATCTAATAACAGCTGTTTTGCAGGATTTGGGAAGTATTTTTGGGTATCAAGTAACAGGTTTATGGTGGGGGGTATTAATACTTTCAATTTCTACTTATCCATATGTATTCATTCTTGCTAACGAAAGTTTTAATAAATTTGGAGTTAATCAAATCAATGCCAGTAGAGGATTAGGAGTTGGACCATGGAGGAGTTTCTTTAAAATTGCTTTTCCAATGGCGTTACCAGCACTAATAACAGGAATAAGTTTAATGTGTATGGAAGTAATGAATGAGTTAGGTACGTTTGCATTATTAAATATTCCAAGTATTTCTACAGGTATAGCTGAAAATTGGATAATTGAGGGCAATCCAAAAAGTGCTGTTGGACTATCTTTAGTAGCCTTATTAATAATTTTCACTTTAATTATTTTTGAAAAATTCTCGAGAAGAAAATCAAAGAGGTGGAGTGAAAATCCTGCATCAAAAGATTCTCAAGGTTGGTTATTAAGAAAAACCAGAGCTCTTTTAGCAATAACCATGACTTTATTTCCTCCTATTTTCTCTTTTGGAATTCCATGTTTTTGGGTTCTGCTCAATATCGATCAAATTCAAAAAGGTTTATCAATAGAATTACTTACCCTATCATTTAGAACCATAAGTCTAGGATTTTTTGCTGCATTAATAACGATGCTATTCTCTCTAATAATTTCCTTAGTCAGACGCCCAAATAAAAGCTTATTACTAGGAATAATAACAAACCTTGCGGGAATAGGTTACGCAATTCCAGGCACTGTATTAGCTTTATCTTTAATAAGCATTTCTTCTTCAAGATTTAATTTCATCGCTATTTGCTTACTAATTTGGGGTTATCTTGTCAGATTTCTAACTATCTCAAAGGGTTCTATTGATTCAAGTCTTGAAAGAATCTCTCCTAGTCTTGATGAAGCAGCACTTGGACTAGGAGAGGATTGGCTGGGTATCATCAAAAGAATTCATCTACCTCTTCTCCAGGGACCAATATTTGTAGGTTCACTTTTAGTTTTTGTAGACACGATCAAGGAATTACCCATAACCTTTATTTTAAGACCATTCGATTTTGATACATTATCTGTGAGAATTTATCAATATGCTGGAGATGAAAGAATGGTAGAAGCAATATTACCGGCAATTCTTATTATGACTTTAGGCCTTATCGCATCAATGACGTTGATACCAAGTTTAGAGAAAAAAAACTAAATTCTTTTAGATAGTTTTCTTATTAAAAAAGGTAAGCTTAAAAATAAATCTGCCAAGGTTGATATAACCCTAAAATAAATTAAGCAAATGAGAATTATATTTTGCGGAATACTTTTGCCAACTAAAAAAAGGAAGCAGGCCTCAAAAACACCTATTCCTCCAGGAGCTGTTGGGACTACCAATCCTAAGGACCATGATAAAGAAAATATTACTAACAAAAATATGCTATTAAGAGTATTACTTGTATAAAAAGTATTTAAGCAAATATAAAAAGCAATAAATTTAAATAAAACAAAACCAATTTCAAGTATTAAAGCTCTAGTAGGGAAAAAAGAAATTATATTTATTCTCTTTTCAAATTGGTCTTTTGAACTTGGAAGACTCAAAACCTCAAATACTTTTCCTTTAAGTGACCCTATTCTTTTTAATACAAGATAAATTAATTTCCTGTTTAAAAATACTAAAGGGAAAATTAAAAAAAAATAAATTGGTGAAAAAATTAATCCCAGCGATGCCAATAGAAAAGATCCACTCAACATAAAATAAGGTTCTATAAGAGTCGAATACAAAGCAATCTGAGGATTGCTTATTTTTTTTATAAAATTAAATCTCTCTACAAAATGCCAAATACCTCCTGGAACGTATTTAAGAATATTAGTTAAAACATAAAGAGAGACAAGATTATTACTTTTAGATTCTTTCCCAAACCATTTAACAATATATTTCCATGCAAAAGCGTTCAGGTAAATACTTAAAACACAAAATAAAAATGATAAAGATAGATTAATTCCATTTTTTTCTAAATTAACATTAAAAGAAATTTGATCAATATTATCAAAAAAATAGATGCAAAAATATGACAAGCTTGAAATAAAGAAAATACTTTTTAAACTACCAAAATTAACTTTTTCAAGGAATTTTAAATATGGTTGATTATTTGTATTAAGTCTCATTTCCAGTTTTCAAATGCTTTAAATTTCTTACTTGACTCATTTATTATCTTTCTTATTTCGTAAGTTGATATTTTATGCTCTAATTTTAATCTCAAAACCTCATCATTTTCTGGTTTCATGATTATTGATCCATCTGGCTTCAGGGTTTGTTTAACTTTTATATCTCCAAAAGTCGTTGAACATTCGCCTCTTCGTCTAAGTAATGTCCACCTAGATTGGGTTCTTTCACGAACCCCAATAGTGTTGGAATAATCAAACCATAATCGCCTAAAAAATTCTTTTTTCTCTATTGGCAAGATTACTTGAATAGAAAATCCAATTCTATTTTTTTTCATATTGATAGCTTGATAAGAAACGTCATAAGCTCCCTCAATTCTCAGTTTCTCTACAAAATTAGATATATCTTCAGGTGTTTGGTCATCAATCCATGCTTCTTGAACAGATATCGTTTCATACTTTGGATTAATTGCTTCGTTAATAGAAGAGTCCTCAAATGAAGAAATTTTACAAACTCTCACCAAATTAGGGAATGGAAATTTTAGGTTCCCAATGCCTACTCCATAAGAGTTAATAGAATATTTTGGAGGGAGTTTTAGATAGTCGACTAAATTAGCAAGTAAAGCAATGCCAGTTGGTGTTGAGAGTTCACCCTCTATTGAGTCAAGGCTTGATAAAACCTTGATATTTTTTTGTCTTATTAGCTCTATTACGGCAGGAGGGGGTACAGATAACTTTCCATGTTCAGTCTGAACAAAACCTCTGCCCAACATTGGCTCATTACAATAAACCTTCTTTGGATTTAAGTAATTCAATGCAGCACATACTCCAATAATATCCACCAATGAATCTGTAGCTCCAATTTCATGGAAATGAACATCCTCAGATTTGATGCCATGAACTTTTCCTTCAGCAATTGCTAGAGATTCAAATACTTCATAAATTAATTTTTTTAATTTATTATCTAAGTTGCTACTTAAAATAAGTTCCTTAATACTACTCCAAGTTCTTTTGATAGGACTACAGTCGATATTCTCAACCTTTGTCTTAATCCCTCGGATTGAACAACTTTTAGATTCTTTAAACTCTAGTTGAAAAAGATCCTTTAAACCAAGATCAATAAGCGGTTGTTCAATGACTTTTTTAGGCACTCCTAAATCATAAAAGGCTCCCAACAACATATCCCCAGAGATCCCGGGAGAACATTCGATTAAAACATCTTCCATAAATCAAAGATTTCTTGATTAGCAAAATTCGGTGAAAATCAAAATTTCATTTTAGTGATTTTCAGAAAGATTTTTTTCAATCACTTCGTACTTTATTAATTTCAAAGAATTTCCATCCCTGTTGATATCTAAACTTACAAAACTTTGAAGAAGTTCAATAGGAAGATCACCTTTTATGACAAGTTTGAAATTTTTATTTTTAAAATTTTTTGACTTTGCAGCGGAGCAGACTTTAATAACAATTTCTTTCTTTTGAGTGTTGACAAACACTAATTCTCCTCTAACAGAAAAATAATTATCTTTTAGATTTAATTCTTCTAATAATTTTGAGAAGTTAGTTTTTGAAGAATCATTTGGGAAGTTATTCAGTTGATAGGGCTCCCAAACACCAGCAACTTGTAAGTGTAAGTTTTGAGTATTTTTATTCTTTGGATAAACAATCCAATAATAACTTTTCTTTAAATCAATATGCTTTTTTAAAAGTGGTAATGCTTTACCAAGTATTACTGTTTCAATTTTTTCACCTTTATTATCAATTAAAAAGCCTCTATTTAATTGCTCACTACCATTGGGAGTAAATTCACCATAAACAATACCGATTGCTCTGTGTTGTAGTTGGTTAGTAACTTTTGGGATAGGGTTTTTTAACATATTTAAAATTTGAAGAAAATAATTTATCTTGTATTACTCTTATTTTTCCTCCAAACTATCAAACGACTTTAACGCATTGTCAATAGCATCAGAGGGTTTAGTCGCATCATTCATACTATTTGCTCTCCGAATCATTTCAACAAGTTCAAAAGGATTGGCTGGCAGAACTGAACTATCCTCTTCTATTTTAGTTGAGGTATCGATTTCTAATTCTTCAAATAAATATTCAGCATTTAGGTAATCACCTTTAAAAGAAAATAACAAAATAAAGAAAAATACAAAACTTATAGGTTTAGGTAGTTTTTCGCAAAAATGATTATTCATTTTATTTGATTTCAAATTTCTTTAATGCCAAAATTCTGCTAATTTAATCTTACATAATTTGGTAGAAATTTGTTAATAGCAACTTGGAATGTTAACTCAATAAGAACAAGACTTTCACAAATAATAGATTGGATTATTCAAGTTAATCCAGATATTCTATGTTTGCAGGAAACAAAAGTGATGGATGATAGTTTCCCTTTAGAACCTTTTCAAAAATTAGGATACTCAGTAGAGGTCTACGGGCAAAAATCATACAATGGTGTGGCTATTATTTCTAAAATAAAGCCAGAAAAAGTTAAAAAAGGATTCTACGGTTGTACCGACTGCAATCGAAATTTTGAAATTTTCCAAGCTCAAAAAAGATTAATTTCTGCTGATATTAATGGTATTAGAATCATAAATGTCTATGTCCCAAACGGATCTTCTCTCGAATCTAGTAAGTTCGAATACAAAATTAGTTGGTTAAATTGTTTAGCTTCATTTTTGGATGAACAAGAAAAAAAAGGAGAATTAATTTGTCTTATGGGTGATTTTAATATTGCTCCATCTAACTTGGATATTCATGATCCAAAGAAATTTGATGGGGGAATAATGGCATCTGAGATAGAAAGAAATGCACTAAAAAATGTTCTGAAAAAAAGATTAATAGATTCTTTCAGGATTTTCGAACAAAATCCTGGCCATTGGAGTTGGTGGGATTACCGTAATAACTCATTTGAACTAAATAAAGGGTGGAGGATAGACCATATATATATCAGCAAAGAACTGTCATCAAAACTTAAAAGTTGTGTCATAGACTGCTCACCAAGAGGTAATTTACGTCCCAGTGATCATGCCCCAGTAATGATAGATCTTAACTTGAACGATATAAATGAAGATTTTTTTGAGGATGAGGATAATTTCTTTGAAATATAAATAAAATAAATTGAATTTCCTTAATGCCTGAAAACTCCTATAAATAAAGACTTATCAAGATTAATATTTTTTTTTATGATTTTTTAATATTAATTATTTACAATCCTATCTATCGCAATAAAAATATCATAATGTAGAATTTCAATCTGATTGACAAAATTTTTACTTATTCTAATTTGGAACATGCCAAGATTTTCTCAAAACAACATTTAGCTAAATTGTGACTGACATATTTAATTACACCCAATCAGAAGAAATTTTTTCTGCCGCCCAACAACTAATGCCAGGAGGAGTAAGTTCTCCAGTAAGAGCTTTTAAGTCTGTGGGAGGGCAGCCAATTGTTTTTGATAGAGTCAAAGGTCCTTTTGCTTGGGACATTGATGGAAATAGATATATTGACTATATAGGGAGTTGGGGGCCAGCTATTTGCGGACATGCCCACCCTGAAGTTATAACGGCATTACAGGAAGCAATTGAGAAAGGCACTAGCTTTGGTGCTCCATGCGTTCTAGAGAACAAACTTGCTGAAATGGTAATAGATGCAGTCCCATCCGTAGAAATGGTTAGATTTGTTAATAGTGGAACTGAAGCATGCATGGCTGTTTTAAGGCTTATGCGAGCATTTACTGGAAGAGATAAAGTTATTAAATTTGACGGTTGCTATCACGGTCATGCAGATATGTTTTTAGTGAAAGCAGGATCAGGTGTAGCCACTCTTGGCTTACCAGACTCCCCAGGAGTTCCCCGGACAACGACTGCTAACACACTTACTGCTCCCTACAATGACCTTGAAGCAGTTAAAAAATTATTTTCTGAAAATCCTGATGCCATTTCGGGAGTTATTCTTGAGCCTATCGTTGGGAATGCTGGATTTATTACACCAGAACCTGGATTCTTGGAAGGTTTAAGAGAATTAACAACTGAGAATGGATCCTTATTAGTTTTTGATGAGGTAATGACTGGATTCAGAATAAGTTATGGAGGCGCACAAGAAAAGTTTGGGGTAACTCCTGACTTAACCACTCTTGGGAAAGTAATTGGTGGAGGCTTACCTGTTGGAGCCTATGGAGGCAAAAAGGAAATTATGTCAATGATAGCTCCTTCAGGACCGGTATACCAAGCAGGTACTTTGAGCGGTAATCCACTCGCAATGACGGCTGGAATCAAAACTCTTGAACTGCTCAAACAAGATGGTACTTACGAGAAACTTGATTCAACAACTTCTAGATTAATTGAAGGGATAATTCAGTCTGCAGAAAATAACGGTATTGCTATTAACGGTGGGAGTGTAAGTGCTATGTTTGGATTTTTCTTATGTGATGGGCCAGTGAGGAACTTTGATGAGGCCAAAACAAATGATGCCGAACTTTTCGGTAAGTTGCATAGAGAAATGCTTAGAAGAGGAATTTACCTAGCACCAAGTCCATTCGAAGCTGGTTTCACATCACTAGCTCACAGCGATGAAGAAATTGATAAAACTATCGAGGCTTTTGACGAATCTTTCAGTGCAATAAAAATATAATTATTTACTTCGTATTTTTTAAAGAAAAATAAGTAAATGATTTTAGGTTTTTGAGAATTATTTTTTAAAAATTATTTCCTACCACCAACTATTACTGGGGGAGTGCCTGTTCCAGAACCTGGTAAGCCAGGAACAACTTGTGTACTACCATCCCACTTGTCGAGAAATAATTTGAAAAGTACCTGATCGTCAAGGCTTCTATTTAATGTCTCATATCTAAGTGCTTCTTGTTCAGCGATTTCAACTTCAGTTTTTGCTCTTAGTAATTGCTGACCAGCTATTTGCTTTTGTTCAATCGCAGCTCTATATTCCTCAGCGATCTCTAATCCAGTAAGATCTAAACTTTTAACATCTACATAATCGAATGAATTTAGTTCTTGTGCGACAGTATCTCCAACCTTTTCAGAAATTACTGCGAATTCAGTAGCAATTGTTTCTAGCTCATATTGAGAAAAGACTGATTTTAGAGCTTTTAGCAAAGATGGCTGAACAATTTTCTGATAAACATCACTATTTCTGCTTGCAATTGTTGCGAAGATCCTTCCTGCTTCGTTAGGTTTTACTGAGTACTTTACAGTAGCTGTAGCCCTAATAACTTGAAGATCTTTAGTTAAAGTTTCAAATTTTTCTGGTTGAACTTGGGTTTTTATATCAAATGGATAAACAGACTGAACAAATGGAAGTTTAAAGTTTAAACCAGCTCTCCTAGAGGGGCCACTTACTTTCCCTAATGTTGTAACAACTGCAACTTGCCCAGAAGGGACTACAAAAAGAGATTGGGTGAGCAAAAGAAAGCCAGTGAAAGACAATACAATTAATAATGTTGCTGTTCCACCTGGACCTGTTGGTGTGACATTTTTAAAGGATGTTGACATTAAATTTTCTTTTTTAATTAATCATATTTAAATAGACTAATTAGTGCATTAGTAAGACATTTAATTAAAATATTTTTTTAATAATTGCAAATTTAAATATAAATTTTAATTAATGGATATCTGATTTAAATTCTTGCAAAAGTTCTAAATAAAGGTCCTCATCTATTTCTCTTATATCATATTCAGAAGGTAATACACCATGCTTATGCTCATGTACCGCCATCCAACAAAATTTCTCTATTTCTTCTTTTGTAAAGCGAGGATATTCTTTTACTTTATTAATTAATGATTTAATGAGAGATTCTGAATGATCTGTCATGCTTTAAAACTAGTCCTAATGAAGATTTTATCTAAAGTTATTAGCTTTTAGAGGAATGTTCAAAGACTCTTCCAACTCGTTAACAAGCTTAATTGCTAATTGAAGATCATTTTTGCTCTTACTTGCAACTCTGAGTGTTTCCCCATTGATGCTGACATTAATTTTCTTTATTTGATCTCTAATATTTTTACTGATTTTTTTTGCGATTTCTTGTTTAATCCCTTGTTTTAATAAAATTGTCTGTTTTACTCTATTACCACTAACTATTTCAATTCCACCATAGTCAAATATTTTTAAAGATAAGTTTCTTTTTATTGCTTTTTGTCTAATTATGTCATTAACAGCATTTAAGGTTAATTCGCTATTGGTGATTATGAAAATATTTTCTTTATCTAGATCTAATGAAGTGTCTGTGCCTTTCAGATCGTAACGCTGAGAAATTTCCCTTTTTGCTTGATCCAAAGTATTGACCAATTCCTGTCTATCAAAATCAGAAACAACATCAAATGAAAAACTTTCGGCCATAGTAATAAATTATAAATAGCTAAATATTATTAGCATAAATCATCTTTTAATAAGAGAGGAATGGATTTATTTAATCAAAAAATAACAAACTAACCACTTTCCCCATTTCTTCCGCGCATCTACAACTATTTAACAAAGTTTCACTATCGTGAAAGGCGAAGCATATTAATTGATCGCACCTAGTAATAATTTCTTGATTACAAAGACTGCTTGCAAGTGGCAAAGGTAATTCATCATTTTCACTTTTTTCAACCAAATGAATAACCCTTTCAAGTTGATACTTTATTTCGGGTATTTGTCTATCAAGACTTTGTGGTAATAAAACGGTTAATAATGATGGATTAATATCTAAAACAGCTCGAATAACTGCTGCATTGACACCTTGAGATCCAGAAGTAAGGATATTATGCCCTTCCTCTGCTAAAGATCTTGCTATCAACTCAATTAAGTGGATATCGACAACTGGTACATGTCTACTGCCCAAAAAAGCAATTCTCCTTTTCCCATTATCTTGGAGTTTTGCAAGTTCTTGAGCTAAGGCATCAACGCCTTCAGTTGCTGGTAAATCTAAAGAGCGACTCAAAATAATAAAGTTCCTATATTTGAAATTAGCATTTATCTGAAAAATTGCAGGAAAAATCTATCTTTTCGAGAATTCTTTCTAGATTTACATGCTCTTGAACTAATTGAATAGCATAAGAAGCTTTAATTGATTCATGTATTCTGACATGACCAAAAGCTTGTTCTATAATTTCTACAGAGGAAAGAGTATCTAATTCCACCTTTAAAATTGGCACCTCCAATTCTTCCGCTCTATGAATCAATTGAGACAGAGGGTCTCCTAAACCAGTTAAAATTAAGCATTGAGTCGAAGCCTCCAATGCAGCAAGTTGGATATCAGTTCTATCAGCACCAGTTACCACAGCCATATTTCGTCTTCTCCTGAAAAATTCCATTGCAGAATTTACCCCCATTGCACCAATACTTAATGTTTCAACAAGTAATTGATCTTTTTCGGGACAACAAATTACTTGTGCATCTAGTCTTCTTACAAGCTCACCTACGGTGACACTTCTTAGAAGTGGTGATTTAGGCATCACACCAAACACTTCAATATCCAGATCTTTAAGAGAAGGTATTATTTCGTTTTTAACTTTTTCGACTTCTTGCGGCAAAACTCCGTTCAATACAACTCCAGCCAATTTCTCACCTAATTGTTTTTTCGCATCAAGTAATGCATCCACACTTTTACAATCTTCCCATAAATTCACAATTAAAACTTTCGCATCTAAAGCCTTAGCTAGTTGTGGGAGACTTAAGCCATAAATCATACCCTCATGAAGACTTCCGGCTGCCTCTAAAATATTCAGACCATCAAAATCATCATTAACCAATCCCTCAATCTGATCAAAACCTTTTCCTGGGAGTAAGTCTTTATTGAAGATTCTTTTTTCAGCTGAGATATTATCCAATAACCCTACTGAAGAAATTAAATTCTCCTCTTCGATATTTAAGGTTGATCCAATAAACTTAACATCATCATCTATTAATCCTTCATAAGACATTGAGGGAAGATTTGTAAGCTCAATACACGTTGCTAAAGGTTTTCCAATGCGTACTTTTTTTTTCTTCTGTAAAAGTTTTTTTGCTATCCCAAGAACCATTGCAGACTTACCACTAAATGGCTCACAAGAGCCAATTAATAATATATCGCTCATAATTAAATAAATTATTTATTAATAGGTTTAAGATAATATTTTTTTCAGAACTAAACAAATATTTATTTATGAGTTTTAATCAAATAAAAAAATAAATAATCCTTTTTTGGTAAATTTATTTTAATTCTTTGGTATCTCATAAAAATCAAGCAAAATGATAAATCCAATTAAAAACGAAAAAACCGTAGGGATTACTGGAGCCTCAGGGGCGCTAGGGAAAGAATTAACAAAGTTGTTTCGGCAAAAAGGATATAAAGTAATTGGATTTACTCATAGTAAAACTAATTATGAAATAAATCTTGAATCTCCAAATGAATGGATTAAATGGGAATGTGGGAAGGAGTTGTCATTAAAAAAACAATTAAAGAATATAGACATTTTAATTTTGAACCATGGTATCTATGATTTGAGTAGAGAAAATTCTAATTATGAAAACTCAATTGAGATAAATGCATTAAGCAAATTCAAATTTTTAAATTTATTCGAAGATATTGCTCTAAGCAATGATTCACAAATAAAAAAAGAGATTTGGATAAATACATCTGAAGCAGAAATATTACCCGCCCTGAATCCGTCATATGAGATTAGTAAATCCCTTATTGGTCAATTAGTTTCTTTCAAAAAAAATCTACTGGACAAAAATACAAAGAAAAAATTAATAATTAAAAAAATCATCTTAGGACCTTTTAAATCAGAATTAAATCCTCTCGGAATAATGAGTCCAAAATTTGTTTCAAAAAAAATTTATGATTTAGCCAATTCAAAAAATTATTTAGTAATAATTAGTCCAAACCCTTTAACATATATACTTTTCCCATTGAAAGAATTTTTTAATTTTTTATATTGCCAAATTATCTATAAATATAAATCTTAGTGCCTAAAAATCTCGATCTGTCAATATTTCAATACCATCTTTTAAAACAACTATTGTGTGCTCCCACTGGGCTGATAGTTTTCCATCTTTTGTGATTACGGTCCATCTATCATTTAGTGTTTTACAAAATTTAGACCCTTCATTAACAATAGGTTCCACCGCTAATGTCATTCCTTCGCGAAGGACGACGTTAGGCAATTCTTTGGTCCGAAAATTAAATACCGATGGTTCTTCATGAAGATTTCTTCCAACTCCATGACCTGTATAGTCTTCTACAACACTAAAGCCATTTTTTACAACAACGTCTTCGATTTCCCCAGCCACATCTAGAAGTGTATTACCTGCCTTTATTTTCGAAAGCCCCGCATACAATGCTTTAAAAGCTACATCACTAAGTTTTTGAGCCTTTGGACTAACTTCTCCTACACAAATTGATATACAACTATCTCCATGGAAACCATCTAAATATGCCCCTGTATCAATTTTAACCAAGTCACCATTTTTAATTATTTTATTTTTATTTGGAATACCGTGGACAACCTCATTATTTATACTAGAACAAATACTAGAAGGGAATCCATGGTAGCCCTTGAAACTTGGCACAGCTCCAAAACTTTTTATCCTCTTTTCTGCGAAATCATCTAAATCTTTTGTACTCATTCCAGGTTTAATTAAGTCATTAATTTCTCTCAAAACAGTAGCTACAATTTTGCTAGATTTTTTCATCAAATTTATTTCCCGTGAAGATTTTATTTCGATTCCTCTTCTCCTCTGAATGAAAGGAACTTGATCATTAGCTTTTGAATTATTTTTATTTAACAAAAGATCTGCAAAATGTCGCATTGGAATAAATAATGGTAATAGGTAAATTTCTTCAAAATAGCCTTTATGATCTTGGCTACCTTAAATCTATCAATAACAATGGGAAAGAAACGAAAATGAAAACTTTATTTAATTCTAGGCAATTTCATAAGGCTTTGGCGCCCTGGATTTTTCTTCCGTTATTTATATCTTCAATTACTGGTCTTCTTTATAGGGTTTCAAAAGATTTACTGGGTTACTCTAGAGAACAAGTTCATTGGTTAATGTCTCTCCATGAGGGCGAATGGCTTGGAGATAATGGAGAACTTATTTACGTAATATTAAATTCCCTTGGAGTTTTATGGATGCTCGTCACAGGATTCCAAATGTTTTCAAAAACTATTTCATTTCCCAAAAAGGTTACTAAAGGCGAGTCGAAAGGTTAAGATATAGAACTTGTAGGATAATAATGACCAAAATGGCCAAAGAGAAACAAGAGAAGGATTTAGAAACCGGTATTAAAGCTGACGCATCAGTTGATGTAGCAGTTGAACAAAAAGAAAAAAATACGGTTTCTGAGACTACGCAAACCTTAAGCGCATCCAATCTTATTAAGGAATTTGAGAACGAACAATTAAAAAAAGAATTACCTGAAATATATGTTGGGGACACTGTTAAAGTTGGAGTGAAAATTACAGAAGGTAATAAAGAAAGAATCCAACCTTATGAAGGCGTTGTCATAGCAAAAAGACATGGAGGAATTAACCAAACTATTACAGTTAGAAGAATTTTTCAGGGTATAGGTGTTGAAAGAGTATTTATGCTACATAGTCCACAGGTTGCCTCTCTAAAAGTTGAACGTAGAGGTAAAGTAAGAAGAGCTAAATTATTCTATCTGAGAGATAGAGTAGGAAAAGCTACTCGCGTAAAACAACGCTTTGATCGATAAAGTTGTAAATTAATCAACTTATTGGTCACAAAGACGCTTATAATCATTTAAATGCGTCGTTAGTTCAGTTGGTAGAACGCAGGTCTCCAAAACCTGATGTCGGGGGTTCAAGTCCTCCACGACGCGTTTGATCAACATTATGTAAATTATTTTTTCATAAGATGGAGTTAGATCTTCAACCTGGGGACGTAGTTAAAGTCCTCGAATCAGCAGCTTTAGGATGGGTTCGTGCAAGAGTTATCAGAGTCAAGTCTGGTGGGAGAGTTGTCGTACAAAGTGACCAAGGCAGAGAATTTACTGCTAGAGGAAATCAAGTTAGATTGATAGAACCTGCTGGTTTTAGACCTCAAAAATAAATAGTTGTTTACACTAAGGCAGTTAAAAAACTAATTATTTCTGTAAATCCTCAAATTAATAAATTTTTTTTATTACAACCCCATAAATTAAGTATTATGATCTGATAATTTTAAGAATGAAGTTCTAAATAAATTTAGAACAAATTTCTGGGACCGTAGTTCAACTGGTTAGAGCACCGCCCTGTCACGGCGGAAGTTGCGGGTTCGAATCCCGTCGGTCCCGTTTTTTCTAAAAGAAATTTGGAAAAACGTTTAAGACTAGCCCCGAGTCCAACGGGTTTATTTCATATTGGGACAGCGCGAACAGCACTATTCAATTGGTTGTATGCACAAAAAATAGGTGGGAAATTTCTTATTAGAATAGAAGATACAGATTTTCTTCGATCTAAATCTGAATATACAAAAAATATATTAGAAGGATTGAAATGGCTTGGACTTAAATGGGATGAAGAACCTATAAAGCAAAGTGACCGAATTTCGATTCACAAAAGTTATATAAAAAAACTATTGGAATGTGGAGCTGCATATAGGTGCTTTACATCAGAAGATGAAATATCTGAATTAAGAGAAGAACAAAAAAAGAAAGGATTACCTCCAAAGCATGATAATAGGCACAGAAATCTTTCTAAAGAAGAAATAGAAACATTCATATCTCAAGGGCGAACTTCCGTAATAAGATTTAAGATTGATGAAAAAATTGATATTAAATGGGTAGATCAGATAAGAGGCGAAATCAAATGGCAAGGGAAGGATTTGGGCGGTGATTTAGTTTTATCAAGAAGGGCTAAGGGATATGAAATTGGTGATCCTTTGTATAATCTTGCAGTTGTAGTTGATGATAATTTCATGAATATTACTCACGTTGTAAGGGGCGAAGACCATATCTCGAACACTGCAAAACAAATATTGATTTATAAAGCATTAAATTTTAATTTACCAACTTTTTCGCATACACCCTTAATACTAAATAGTGAAGGGAAAAAATTATCTAAGAGAGATTGCGTTACTTCAATCGACGAATTTAGAGAAATGGGATATTTACCTGAGGCCCTATCGAACTATATGGCATTTTTAGGTTGGTCTCCAAAATCTGCCGACAGAGAAATACTTTCACTTGAAGAGATATCTGAAATTTTTGACTTATCAGAAATAAATAAAGCTGGAGCCAAATTTAGTTGGGAAAAACTCAACTGGATTAATTCTCAATATATAAAAAATATGGAATCAATAAAGTTAATTGAGATCATGAGAAAATATTGGGACGACAATGGTTGGGAACCGCCATCTCAAGAATGGGCATATAAATTAGCAATTTTGATTAGAGACTCTATGACTCTTTTAAAAGATTCAATTGATGTATCAAAACCATTTTTCTTAATACCTAAAATTCAAAAAGAAGGTCAAGATTTTCTGGAAAACCGGGAAAGCAAATTATCTTTAAAACTAATCTTAAATTATTTAATTGAGCAAAATACTATAAAACTAAATAAAGAGAAAGCCAAAGAAATAATAAACGAAATCTCAAAAAAGCATAATATTAAAAAAGGGATATTAATGAAATCATTAAGAGTAGCCTTTTTTGGATCTCTCAGTGGGCCAGATTTAATTCAAAGTTGGGAGCTTTTCGCAGAGAGTAAAACTGATAGAACTCGAATTGAAAGATGTCTTTAATCAAAATTATTTTTTTGGTCTAATTCAAGTCTATTTACCAAAGGTTTAGCTGAAAGTCCTTGTATTCCTACAGTCATTAAAATAGTAAGAAAAACTAAACCTTGTAGACGGCCAGCTCCAAGGATACCAGCCTGCTCTAATCTGATAGAAAAAAGAGAAGCTACAGCTGCAGTAACAATACCTCTTGGGGCTAACCAGGCTAAAAATATTTTTTCTTTTAAGTTCAAGTCTCTGCCCATAGTTGCTATCCAGATAGAGATAGGACGAACAATTACCATCAACATAAAAACGCAAACAACCCCTCCCCAGCCTAGCGGACTTAATTCACCCCATGAAACGTCAGCGGCCAAAAGAGGGAAAAGGACTGTTATTGCTAATTGAGCTAATTCGCCTATTAGATTATCCAATCTCTCCTTATCTATAACTTCTCTTTTGCCTACAATAAAACCTGCTGCAACTGAAGCTGGCAAGCCTGATTCTGGTAAAAAAAATTCGCAAATTCCATACACAAGGAAAATAAATCCAAGGGTAACTTGAAGCTCTATCCCAAATGAGGCTTCATTTTTTATTTTTTTTAAAATTTCTGATAGTAACCATCCTGCACTTAATCCAATTAAAACTCCTCCCCCTAATCTTTGCATTAATGCTATAAATACATCGTTAATCCCACGAAGATCCCCTAAAGTCAATTCTAAAAGAAGTAATGCTAGTACTGCACCAATTGGTTCAAGCACCAACCCCTCAGCTTTTAAAACTTCCGAAAGTGGGGAAGCTAATTTTATTTGTTCCACTAATGGAGAGACAACTGTTGGTCCAGTAGCTAGGACTATGGCACTATATATTCCTGCGACTTGCCATGAGAGGCCAGCCAGCCAATGAGCAATGAATATTCCAGCTGATAATGAAATAAAAAGTCTTACCAATGAAATTTTTAAAACAGTATTTCTTATATTCCCCTCAGGCAGTTTTAAATTTAATCCCCCTTCAAAAAGAACCAAACAGACCAAAAGCCCCACAATTGTTTCAAGCCCTTGCCCGAGATCTAAAGGCTCAACAAGTCCCAATCCTGATCTTCCAATTAATAATCCAGAAAGCAATAAAATAACAACACTGGGGAATCCTGTAAAAGAAGAAAATAATCGAGCACAAGCGCCTGCAAATACAGTTATCCCCCAAAGTAATCCAAGCCTTTCAGGCGTCATATAAAATTATAAATAATAAAAACATTCATTATTTTGATTAAATCAATAATCTTATCTCTAGTCCAATAAAAACAATACTTTTTAATTTAATTCATAGGCTGAACAAAAGAAATTTTAAAAATTCTTTCAAAACTACTTTTAAGAAAATTAATTTTATTTCTATTAAGAAAACTGACTTATTAAAGCAATAATTATAAAAATAATTCCTATACCAACAGTTGCCATCCTTCCATTCCATATTTCTGCTTGAGGGGTAAAACCTCTTTTCCACAAATTCAGTTCGTTTTTATCAACGAAGTTTTTTGTCTCTTTAATCTCGATTTTAGGTTGTTTATTCATTGAAATTAGAAAGGAGGGTTTTCTTCATAAAGGGTATTTGCTTGTTCAATTGATAGTCTTCCTGCGACACCTAATTTAAGGGAACTAAAATGATCCTTAAATTTGATTCTGAACAACGCTGCCGCTCCAATCATTGCCGCATTGTCTGTACAAAGATTAAGAGGAGCTAAATGAACTTTAATAGATTTTTTACTAGCTTCACTAATCATCATTTTTCTTAATGTATTGTTAGCAGCCACTCCCCCAACCACAACAACATTATCCAAGCTATGATCTTTTGCGCATTTTATTGTTCTCTCTACCAAGACCTCTGCCACTACTCTCTCAAAACTTGCAGCAATATCAGAAATTGGAACAGTCTTCCCCTCCAAATTCATTCTCTCAACTAATCTTAATACGGCAGTTTTTAGACCACTAAAAGAGAAATCATATTTAAGAAATCCACCTTTTTTATCAGAGATCTTACATTTTGGTAGATTAAATTTCATTGGGTCCCCATTTTTAGCAATCTTTTCAATTGCCGGTCCTCCTGGATAACTAAGACCTAATAGTCTGCCAACTTTATCAAAAGCTTCTCCTGCAGCATCATCAAAACTTTTTCCAAGTCTTTGCATCCCCCTACTATCATCAACCTTTATCAATTCAGTATGTCCGCCGCTAACAAGTAATGTAAGAAATGATTTCTTTGGATAGTTTTCTGAAAATAGAATTGAAGATAAATGCCCCTCCAAGTGATGAATTCCCAAAAATGGTTTTGAATGTAACATGCAAAGTGATCTTGCAGTTATAGAGCCAACTCGTAAACAACCAACTAATCCAGGAGCTACAGTTGATGCGATATAATCAACTTCCTCAATTTTGATTTTTGATTCTTCTAAAGCCTCATCTAAAACAAAAGGTAATAATTCTAAATGCTTTCTGGCTGCAAGTTCAGGCACAACTCCTCCCCATTTTGAATGATCTTCAATTTGAGAGGCAATTATATTTGAATGTATTCTGAAAGTATCACCAACATTAGAAACTATTGAGACAGATGTCTCATCACAACTTGTTTCAATAGCTAAAACTTTGTGCATTTTTGATTCAACTTGTTCTATTTTAATATTAATTTCTTACTTAACACACTATAAGGGATTAAAGATTGCAACTTATGAAATTCTTTTTTTCAATCATAACCTCAGTTTTTCTGTTCTTAGGAATTACTCCAATTGCTTTAGCTGCAAATGGGCCTGCCTTAAACGCAGATAGAGCTAGCACAGAATATACTGCTTCAGCTCTCACAAAATGCTCTGAAAATCCTAAATTCATTGAGAGAGCTAATTCTGCAACTACTCAAAAAGACATCGCAAGATTTGAAAGATACGGAAAAGCATCTTGTGGAGATGATGGTCTTCCTCATTTAATAATTGGACCTCCTCTTGAGCCATGGGGAGCCCTTCTAAATAGAGGTCATGAAGGAGATTTACTTATTCCCGGAGTATTGTTCATTTACATTGCTGGGATTATAGGTTGGTCAGGAAGAGAGTATCTCATTGAATCAAAAAAGACTAAGAATCCAGCAGATCTTGAGATCATTATTGACCTAGACTTAGCCATAAAATGTCTTGTAAAAGGAGCTCAATGGCCTCTTCTTGCTAATAAACAAGGTAGAAATGGAGATTTAAGAGAAAAAGATAACAATATTACACTTAATGGTCCTCGCTAAACACCCTTAAAAAACTTTCATAAAACAAATGTTCAAAATTCTAAACACAAAATTTGTCAGATCTGCTCCAGTGGTAGCAGCAATTTGGCTAAGTCTTACAGCTGGAATAATTATTGAATTTAATAGGTTTTTCCCAGATTTATTATTCCATCCAATGAGTTGATAAATAGAAAATAATCAAGTTTTTATTAACTTGATTATTTTTTTTGCTGTTTCATCAACATTGTGATTTGTTAATGCAAAATCAAATTCATTTGATACTGAAATCTCATAATTAGCCCTTGAGAGTCTTTTTTTAATTGCCTCTTCTTTTTCTGTACCTCTATTTCTTATTCTTCTCTCTAACTCTTGTTTATCTGGAGGAAGTAAAAATATTGACTGTGAATTAGGAAACTTATTTTTTATTTGCCTTGCACCCTCTACTTCAATTTCAAGTAGCACGGTAAATCCCTTTTTTATTTTCTCATTAACAGAAGACAAAGGCGTTCCATAGTAGTTTCCAGCAAATTGAGCCCATTCAAGGAAAAGGTTTTGTTCAATCATTTCTTTAAACTTTTTTTGTTTTAAAAAATAATAATTTTCTCCGTCCTTTTCTCCCTCTCTTGGTTCTCTAGTAGTTGCAGATATTGAAAGCCAAAAATTTTTTTCTTTACCTAATATTTCTTTAACAACTGTTCCTTTACCTACCCCGCTGGGTCCAGTAAGGATAATAAGTTTTTTTTGATTTTTCATATTAAATTTTTTACAGTAAAATAAACATCTTGTGAATTAAAAAGGAATAATGCAAAAAGGTGTTCCACAGATAATGGATATTACATCTATTAGATCTGTCTTGCATTATTTGACAAAGAACATCTTACCTACAAAGTTTGAAACTGCCCAACAACCAGAGCCTAATACAATTCAATTATGTTTTAGAGGAGTTGATTCTCAAACATGGTTAGAAGTTTCATGGAATGGAGACTCTCCAAGAATACTAAAGATAAATAAGCCAGAAAAGATTGGGAGAGAAAGCACACTTTCCAAACAAATAAGATATGGATTAAAGTATATGGCTTTAATTTCGATTGATCAAGATGATTTCGAAAGAGTTATAAAATTTAGTTTTGCGAAAAAACCTGGAGAAGAAATTAATAAGTATTTAATTTTTGAATTAATGGGAAAACACAGTAATGTTTTTTATCTGGATGATAAACATAAAATAATTGCCGTTGGTAAACAAATTAAATCCAGTCAATCTAGTTTTAGAACAATTTCAACAGGATCAATTTATTCTGGCCCTCCAGTCAATCTCAAAAAACAACCTAGAGAAGATGAATCTTTTCAATCATGGAAAGACTCAATTTCAATAGTACCTGAGTCTTTGAAATACTGTTTAATAAATACCTATCAAGGAGTAAGCCCTATCCTCACAAAACAATTAGAGTTTGTTAGCGCAACTGTTAATTCAGAAATAATGGAAAAAAATATTGATTTCATTAGCAACTCAGACTTAAAGGAGATATTTAAAAATTGGAACATTTGGATAAACAGGTTTAAAAACAATAACTTTAACTTTTCTACATTCAACAAAGATTTTTATTGCGTTTGGTTTTTTGATAAGGAAATTAATTGCGAAAATAAAATAGATTTATGCACAAGCTTAGAGAATTATTATGATTATCATCTGAAACAAAAAAAATTGGAATTATTGGGAAAGAAAATTGAAGGGATAATTTTTAAACAGACCAATACTGAGAAAAAGAATTTAAATATTCAATATGATCTTCTGACAAAGTCAGAAAACTTCGAGATATATAAAGAAAAAGCTGATATTATATTCTCCTCACATGAAATTAAAAAACAAGACATTATAAAGGGACAAAAACTATATAAAAAATCAAAAAAACTAAAGAGATCTAGAGAATTAATAAAAGAAAGATTAAGTATATACAAAACAAAAATAGAGAGATTAGACGAATTCACTACGCTTCTAGAAAATTTAAATTCTTTAAATCATGAAAAACTTTCTGTGAGAATTAAACTACTAGAAGAAATTATGGAAGAAATTTGTAAAGAGTTTAATATCAATATAAAGAAGCAAAGAGAAGATCAGAAAAGTACATATGAGATAGAGTCTTCACCAATTCAAGTTGACACTCCCACAGGATTAAAACTTCAGGTAGGACGAAATATGAGGCAAAATGATTTAATAAGCTTTAAGTTCTCAAAAAAAGGCGATTTATGGTTTCATGCACAGGAATCACCAGGCAGTCATGTAGTTTTGAAGTCTTCATCTCAAGTAGCATCTGAACAAGATCTTCAAATAGCTGCAGATTTAGCTGCTTTATTTAGTAAGGCAAAAAGAAACATTAAAGTTCCAATTAATTTAGTAAAGATTAAAGATTTGCAAAAAATCAAAAACGGAGGACCGGGTTGCGTCTCCTTTAAAAATGGAGAAATTATTTGGGGAAATCCTACAAGAGGAAAAGATTACATTAAAAAAAATCTTAAAACAATAATTTAGTTTATAATAAAAAAAATTTTAAATCTAAATGTTTGATTTTCTTTTAGGCACTCATGAATTTTTAGGAAATCATAGTTTTCCAGAATTTATTGTTGGATATCTATTTGGTGCTGCATTAATAATTGGAGCTCCTACTGTTTTCTTACTACTTGCCTTCGTAAGCGCTTTAATGAAAACAAATGGGAAGATGGGTGGATATAGAGAATATGAAACTTATGGTGAATCATCATTAAATGATGCCCCTCCTTTCTTATTACCAGATCCAACAAATCCTAAATTAAGTAAATAATTAATATTATCGAAAAATAAATTGGACTTTGACAATAGTAGTTTTAAACCTTTTTCTTACACAATTTTTATCAAATTATAATGAGAGGTACCGGTCAAAGTAAAAAAAAATTAGCAGATTCGATGTCTTTTAGTGATCATTTAGAGGAGCTTCGTCAAAGGATACTAAACTCAATTTACTCAATACTTATTTCAATATTCTTTAGTTTTCTCATCATAAAGCCATTAATATCTTTTTTAGAAATTCCAGCTGGTGATATTCATTTACTACAACTTGCTCCAGGAGAGTTTTTATTTGTGGCTATTAAAGTTGCTGGTTATAGCGGATTGATAGTTTCTATGCCTTATATTTTTTATCAAATAATATTATTCATTTCTCCTGGTTTAACAAAACAAGAAAAAAGCCTTATCTTGCCTGCAGTTTTTGGTTCAGGTCTTCTATTTTTTTTGGGATTAATTTTTTCATGGTGGATATTAGTCCCTGCAGCAATAAATTTCTTCATAAGTTTCGGTGCTGATATTGTTGAACCAACTTGGTCGATAGAAAGATATTTTGATTTTGTTCTCTTATTAATGTCTAGCACTGCAATAGCTTTTCAATTGCCAGTATTACAATTTATTCTTGGTTCTCTTGGAATAATCACGACAGAAAAAATGATTTCGAATTGGAAGATAGTTGTAATTGCCTCTGCAATATTATCTGCAGTGATTACCCCTTCAACTGACCCATTGACTATGTCATTGCTATCTATATCGATCGTGTTTTTATTTTTTGTGGGTACTGGATTAACTTACTTATCAGAAAATCTCAAGTCAAAAACTCTTTCATCTTCTCATTAATATCTAATTGCAAGCTGACAGCTCTACCTAACCTTGGCTTAGCATTGACTTTCTTTAGCCATTCCCTTACTTCTTCTGAATATCCACATCTATTTAAAATCTCGATTTTATCAGCTATCGATTTTTTATATTGATCTTCACTTAAAGGGAATGATTCCTGTCCAAGAAATCCCCACATCATTTGAAAATAAACAAATTTTCCTCTTCTAAAGAGTCTAAAATCATATTTTTTCCCCCAACGATGAATCAAATAATGTATAACTTCATCTACTAGCAATGGGTTCATTTAAATCAATTAATTAAGACTTCCTAAACTTTTACTTTAAATTATTAAAAGTCCTATCTATTTGCAACAGAAATTGAACAATTTGCTTCATAATAACTAATAAATAACAGAACCAAGTAGCGAATGACTCAATTAAGTTCCAATGATGTCCCTTCTATGGGTCGCAGGCAATTTATGAATCTTCTTACATTTGGTACTGCAACTGGTGTAGCTTTAGGAGCCCTTTACCCTGTAGCTAATTATTTCATGCCTTTAAGAGCTGGCGGTGGTGGAGGTGGAACTTCTGCTAAAGATGAATTAGGGAATCCAATAACTAAGACAGGTTGGTTAGCTACTCATCAAGCAGGAGACAGAAGTCTAGTTCAGGGTCTAAAGGGAGATCCAACTTATTTAATAGTTAATGAGGGTGGGGAAATAGGAGAATTTGGTCTAAATGCAATTTGTACTCATTTAGGTTGTGTTGTCCCATGGGATAGTGGTGCTAATAAATTCATATGTCCTTGTCATGGCAGTCAGTACGATACTAACGGGAAGGTAGTAAGAGGGCCTGCGCCTTTATCTTTAGCTCTAGCTCATGTAGATATTGAAGATGATGCTGTACTCGTCAAACAATGGTCAGAAACTGACTTTAGAACTAATGAAAATCCATGGTGGGCATAAAAAAAATGAAAGGTCTTAAAAATCAAATCATGAAAAAAACAAGTTTATTTATCTGTACTCTGCTTTTCATTTCAAGCATTGTATTTTATCCAGAGATCAGTTTTGCTTATCCATTTTGGGCTCAGCAAAACTACGAATCCCCAAGAGAAGCCACAGGTAAGATAGTCTGTGCAAATTGTCATCTAGCTCAGATGCCTACAATTGCAGAGGTGCCACAATCTGTTGGAGCAGACAGTGTTTTCAAAGCTGTAGTTAAAATACCCTACAAAAATGATTTAAAAGAGATAGGGGCTGATGGTTCGGAAGTACCATTACAAGTTGGTGCTGTTGTAATGCTGCCTGATGGCTTTAAACTTGCTCCACAAGAAAGATGGACCGAAGAAATAAAAAAGGAAACAGAAGGGGTTTATTTCTCTAACTACAGTGAAGAGAAAGATAATATTATTATTGTGGGACCTTTACCTGGCGATACCAATAAAGAAATCGTTTTCCCTGTACTTTCCCCTGACCCATCCACTAATAAAGAATATCACTATGGGAAATACTCGTTACATATTGGAGGCAATAGAGGTAGAGGTCAGGTATATCCAACGGGAGACAAGAGCAATAATGTAGTATTCACTTCTTCCACCGCAGGAATTATAAATTCAATAGAAACAATTCAAGATGGTAGCTATCAAGTCAATATAGAAAACGATAATGGTGAAATAACTACTGAAGCAGTGCCAGTTGGTCCTCAACTTATCGTAAAAGCTCAAGACAAAATTAATGTAGGCGACCCTCTTACTAATGATCCCAACGTTGGTGGCTTTGGGCAATTAGATGCTGAGGTTGTACTTCAGAGCCCTTATAGAGTTATTGGATTAATTGCATTCTTCATTGGTGTAGGCTTAACACAAATACTCTTAGTATTAAAGAAAAAACAAGTAGAAAAAGTGCAAGCAGCAGAGGGTATCTAACTTTCTCTAAATGCTTATACTTCAAGCTTTTATACAATCTCCAGGAGAAACTTTTTTAAATTTAGGATTTATAACTATTAGATGGTACGGACTTCTTATTTCGGTTTCAGTTTTGATAGGCCTATTTGTCTCTAAAAAACTAGCAAAGGCAAGAAATATTAACCCAGAATATATTAGTGAAATACTTCCATCATTAATAATCTCTTCAATAATTGGAGCTAGAACTTATTACGTAATTTTTGAGTGGAGGCAATATAGCGGAGAGAACTTTTTTACTTCTTTTGAACTATTCAATAACATAATTCAAATACCTTCTTTTCTTGCAGTTTGGGAAGGAGGCATAGCAATCCATGGAGGTCTAATTGGAGGATTAATATCTATTATCTATTTCTGTAAGTCGAAAAAAATTAATTTAAAAACCTTTATAGATATATTAATACCCTCGATTATTCTTGGACAATCAATAGGAAGGTGGGGAAATTTTTTCAATAATGAAGCCTTTGGAGTGCCTACAAATTTGCCTTGGAAATTATTTATCCCTATCCAAAATAGGCCTTTAGAATTTATTAATTATGAATTTTTTCATCCTACATTTCTCTATGAGTCATTATGGAATCTTTTGATTTTCATCTTCCTTATTATTACCTTTAATAAACAAAATAAAACAGATTTTTTCAGGCCTGGCTTTATTAGCTGTCTTTATTTAATAAGTTATAGCTTTGGAAGATTCTGGATTGAAGGTTTAAGAACTGACCCACTATGCATTAGTGGACTTCCACCTTTCTGTGATGGCGGAATAAGAATAGCTCAATTTATAAGTATTTTTTTATTTTCTTCTGGATTAATTGGAATATTTTTTTTAAGATTGAGAACATATAGTGGGAAAAATAGAAAGAATGGATAACAAAATCTCCTTTATTGGTGTTGGTCCAGGCGATCCAGAATTATTAACTTTAAAAGCATTAAAAAAGATAAAAATTGCAGATGTCATTATTTGGACTGATTCTCTAATTCCTGAAAATATTTTAGATTCTGCTAAAGAAGGTTCTGAAAAAATAAAAACGAGTTCACTTAACTTAGAGCAAATCACGTCAATTTTGATAGAAAAATTTCAGGCAGGGAAAACTGTTGTAAGGTTGCATGATGGAGACCCTTGCCTTTTTGGAGCAATTAGAGAGCAAATCGAAATTTTAAAAAACGAAAAAATTGAAATCGAGGTTGTTCCTGGAGTAAGCGCTTTTCAAGTTGCTGCAGCATATCATGAAGCTGAGTTAACAATCCCTGACGTAACTCAGACAATAATTTTAACTAGAGCAGGAGGTCGAACAGGGATGCCCGAAAAAGAATCTCTGAAAGATCTTGCGAAACACAATTCCTCTATATGTCTATATTTAAGTGCTAGGCATGTGAAAAGGTCTCAAGAAACTTTACTAGAGTTTTACCCTCCAGAGACTAAAGTGATTGTTGGATTTAGAGTATCTTGGGATGATGGTTGGACATCATTAATAGAATTAAAAGATATGGAAAAATTTTCTATTGAGAAAAAACTAATTAGAACAACCATTTACATAATTAGCCCAGCAATTAGTTATTCTCAAAAAAGATCTAATCTTTATAATCCATCTTATAAGCATCTCTTTAGGAATAAATAATCTTAAAGTTGATAGAAAAATATTAATTACTATAATTAGTAAAAATTTATTTGCTTTGAAAGAAATAAAATCTGTTTCGGGAATCAACAATAAAGGAGGAGATTCCTCTTTGAAGAGAATCGGAAATTTCATTAAAGAGGCTAGGTTAAGTAAAAATCAATCAATTGAAGAATTGGCTTCTGACTTAAAAATTGGAGCTCATCAACTTGAAGCCATAGAGGAAGGTAATGAAGAAAAACTACCTGAAAAAGTATTTATCAAAGCAATGATTAGAAGGATTTCACAGAAGTTAAAACTTGATACAGAATTTTTAATGGATGAATTCAAGACAGAGAGGAAAGAAGTGAAAATTGAAGAAATAGTTGAAGAAGTTTCCAAAAAAAATTATAAATCTAGGCAATCTAGGAATTTTAATCCACTAGGATTCCTAATATTTATTTTAATTTCAGGCTTTCTCGGACTAATCTCCTCGTCCTTAATTTTCAATTTATTTTCAGATTCTTCTCAGAATCAAACTCCAAAACAAGAACTTATTAAAAAAACTAAATAACTTTTAATTCCAAATTCTTTAGTTCTTTTATTACATTACGGCATAATCCTAAGTTCCATTTTTCAAGAAGAAGATCATATTTTGTATCTAAAGGCAAAAGTTGAAATGTAAGATTATTTTCCTGCAATTTTATTTGAATTGAGGAGATCACCTTGTCAGGTCTTTGATCAAGAGCTGCTGCTAATCTCAGGATTAATGACATTTCAAGAACTAATGTTTTATCTTCTTTGGATATTAAATTTTGCCAAGACTCATGCCTTTTCTTGGGTAGAGTCTTTCTATGGTACCTAGCAATTGAAGCAATAATATTTGTTTCTGCTTCAGAATATCCCAACAACTCACAATTTTTTATTAAGTACCAAGAGTGCTTGTGATATGAACCAACATTCACATATTTCCCACAATTATAAAGATTAGAAGCTGCCCAAAGAAGTTCTTTAGCTTTAGGGTCATTATCGCTATGAAAGATATTTTTAGTCTGATCATAGATTTGAAAGGCAATATCAATAACTTTCTCAGCTCTTGTATTATCTACTCCAAACTTTCTGGCCTGATGAACTATGGTTGTTTTTCTAATATTTCCTTGAATACTTAACTCATTTTTAATTATCCCTTTACGAAGCATCCAATCCACAACCAAACCCTCTCGAAGCGCCCTCTCACTTATTATTAATTCATCAAAGTTCAACATCTTCATTGCGGTGTTTAATATCAATGCTCCTGGAATAATTATTTCTGCTCTTCTCTCACTTAATGAAGGTATTTTCTTGATTTCCGAAACTGGCAATTTAATTAGTTTTTCCAATACATTTTGTAAATTTTCCCTTTTAAATTTATAACCATGCAACTTTTGTTTAGATTCTCCCAAATCTTCTGAAATCAAATTTCCTAATGAGGTTGCAGTGCCACTAGTTGCAATCATAGATAAAGGCTTATCTCCTTTATATCTACTCTTTATTTTCCGAACAGATGGTTCTAAAGATCCTTTAATAAAAGTTGTTAAAAAACTCGATCTTTCTGAAGTTATAGACCCTTTATTTAAAAAATCATTTTTAAGTCTTACCGCACCAATTCTCGAACTAGTAAGAGCTGTAGCATCTTTTTTATCTGCAAGTATTAATTCTGTAGATCCTCCTCCAATATCTATGATTACAAAAGACTGATCTTCAAAAGACATTCCAGAAAGAACACCAAGGTAAATTAATCTGGCTTCCTCAGAACCACTTATCATTTCTATTTGAATATCAGTTTCACCAAGAACTCTTCTAATAAAATCTTGACCATTTGGAGCTTCCCTAACTGCACTTGTTGCTGCTGTTACTATTTGTTTTACTCCATTACTTTTACAATATTCCTTAAATCGCTTAAGAGTAACTAATGCCCTTTGGATTGATTTTTCAGTAAGATTACCTTCCTCATCTCTTTCTCCAAGACGAGTGGTTGATTTATCAGTAAATTTTATTGAAAATGATTTTAATTCTAGATTAATTTCTGCTACCAAGAGATGTGTAGAGTTGGTTCCAATATCTATAGAAGCTACTAAAATTTGTTTTTCTTGAAAATATCTTAAATCTTGTTTCAGTATCATTTTTTTTATAAGACGAAGATATCTTTAATCCATTAATAAATATACCCAACATTGATTATTAAATAATAGAAATCATTTAATCCTAGTAAGATTATTTAAAGTTATGAAATATACAATAGGACCTATGCAAAATAAAAATCGACAACTTAAATTAAGTACTTTTTTTGAATTATTAAGGTGGAATAAGCCTACTGGAAGAATGATCTTACTTATTCCTGCTGGATGGAGCTTATATTTAACCCCAGATGCTAATCCAACATTTTTAATGTTGCTAAGAATAATACTGGGAGGACTACTAGTAAGTGGATTAGGCTGCGTGGTTAATGATATTTGGGACAAAAAAATTGATCAAAGAGTTGTTAGGACAAAAAATAGACCTCTAGCTGCAAATAAAATCGGTCTTAAAACAGCTTATTCAATTCTTTTCTTTTTAATTTTATGTAGCTTCTTTTTAACTTTGTCACTACCTCAGCCCGGAAGAATGCTTTCCATTTCACTTGCTTTTTTAGCTTTACCTATCATTTTAATTTATCCTTCTGCCAAAAGATGGTTTGAATATCCTCAATTGATCTTATCCATATGCTGGGGTTTTGCTGTCTTAATTCCCTGGGCTGCAAATGAAGGCAATTTAAATAGTATTGTTTTATTATTTTGTTGGCTAGCTACCCTTTTTTGGACTTTTGGCTTTGACACGATTTATGCTTTAGCAGATAAAAAATATGATATCAAAATTGGAATTAATAGTTCCGCTGTTAACCTTCAGAACAACACAAGAATAACCATTCAAATTTGTTATTTATTAACTTCTTTTTTTCTCGCAATATGCGGATTTATTAATCAAATGGATTTTATTTTTTGGCCAATTTGGCTCGCAACGTCAATCTTAATGCAGAGAGATATACTAAAAGTATTTCCTGAGGAAAAGCAATCAATAAAAAATATTGGGAATCACTTCAAAAATCAATCAATTTATGGAGGAGTCATTTTATTAGGAATTATTATTGCCTCATAAATTCTAAATATGGTTTTTAGATTAAAAAAAGGGGATTTAATAGATATTTTAGCTCCAGGCTCCTTTATTGATGAAGACGAAAATTTTCAAAAAGGTATAGAAATCTTAAAAAACTGGGGTTTGGAAATTAATGAAAATAATTCTCTATCAAAAAAATTTGGTTATTTTGCAGGTGATGATCTAACTAGATTTGAAGAACTTGAAAAAGCACAAAATAGTAAGCTAATCATTTTTGCAAAAGGAGGCTGGGGTTCAGCAAGACTTTTAGAAAAAGAACCTTCTTGGCAGCATGGTTTAATGCTTGGATTCTCAGATACATGTTCTTTATTACTATCTAAATATTCTCAAGGATTTATAGGTTCTATCCATGGCCCCATGGTTACTAGCCTTTTCAAAGAACCAGAGTGGAGTCTTGAGAGATTAAGAAATTTACTTTTTGAGGGATATGTTGAGGACATAATAGGAATCCCTTTAAGAGGTGGAAAAGCAAAAGGAGAGATAATAGTCTCTAACTTAACTATTGCTACTTTTTTAATTGGTACTAATCACTTTCCAGATTGCAAAGGGAAAATAATAATTTTTGAAGACATTAATGAAGATATTTATAAAATTGATCGCATGTTGACTTACCTTAGGATGACTAAAACAATTTCTGAAATTGCGGGTATTGGATTCGGAAGTTTTTCTAGTGATTCCTGCGACCTTGAATGGAAAGATTTACTAAAAAACTGCATTATTGAAAGACTCCAAGAGTTCGATTTTCCTATTCTTTTTGATCTCCCAATAGGCCACATATCAGGGAATGCATGCATCCCGTTAGGATATGAAGCAACCTTAAATGGTGACAACGGCATTCTTAGTATCTATAAACCTCTTTAACTAGGAGTTCTTCACAAAAAGTTTTGCTATTTTCAAATCTATAGGGGATGTAATTTTTATATTTGAATAAGTTCCTTCAATAATCTTCACTTTCCAATTAAGTATTTCGAATAAAGAAGCATCATCTGTGACTTTCCAGTTTTTATCAATTGCCATCTCATGAGCTTTTTTTAATCTATCTACCAAAAAGCCCTGAGGAGTTTGCGCTGCCCATAAATAATTTCTGTCTGGTGTTTCTTTAATAAAACCTTCATTATCAACAATCTTTATAGTGTCTGTTACCTTAGTAGCCAAAATTACAGCTTCATTTTCATCTAATTGCTTGGCACAAATGTCTATCAATTCAGGATTAATTAGACATCTAGCGCCATCATGTATTAAAACTTTTTCAGCATCTTTTGGTAACGCTTTTAAACCATTAAAAACTGACTGTTGTCTCGTGTCACCACCATTAATCCAATGAACTTTATGGGCAAAATCCTTAACTGAATTTAATAATAAGTTTTTATCTTTCGGTTGCCCAACTATTCCAACCCAATTTGTTGAGCTTGCAGAAAATACAGATTTAAGTGTCCAATAAATCAAAGACTCTCCTTCTAAATCAATAAGTAATTTATTTTTCCCGGCTTTCATTCTGCTACCGCTCCCTGCAGCTGGTATTAAAAAGTGCACAATAGAAGGTCTTAATATTTTCTAGACAATTATAAATAAAAGTAATATCTTTACACAAATAGTACTACGATTGGAAATTATAAAAATTTCATAATGTCCAATAAAGATTCATTATCAGGCAAAATTGCTTTAATCACTGGCGCTAGCAGAGGAATTGGTAAAGAAATTGCTTTAGAGCTAAGCCGATTGGGAGCAGAAGTTTTTGTTAATTACTCTTCTTCGGATGAAAAAGCTGAAGAAGTTGTTAATTTAATTCAAGATTCAGGAGGTAAAGCTCATAAATTAAAATTTGATGTTTCAAAAGAGGATTCTGTCAGTTCAGCTTTTGAAGAAATAATCAAAATTAATGGCACCATTGATATCCTCATTAATAATGCTGGAATTACTAGAGATGGACTATTGATGAGAATGAAATCAGAACAATGGGATGATGTACTTAATACAAACTTAAAAGGAGTTTTTCTTTGTACAAAATATGCTTCAAAATTTATGATGAAAAAAAGAAGTGGCAAGATAGTAAATATTTCATCTGTTGTTGGCATAATTGGTAATCCTGGACAAGCAAATTATTCTGCAGCCAAAGCCGGAGTTATTGGATTTACCAAAACTTGCGCTAAAGAATTTGCCTCAAGAGGTATAAATGTTAATTCAATAGCTCCAGGTTTTATAGAAACAGAGATGACTGAAAAACTTAATACTGAAGAGATTTTAAAAGTTATTCCTTTAGGGAAATTAGGAAGTTGTACCCAAATTGCAAACTTAGTGTCATTCTTAGTTTCAAGTGATGCAGGAAGTTACATTACAGGGCAAACAATAAGTATAGACGGGGGTATGAGTATTTAGTTATGTACTTTCATAAGGCTGACCCAATTCATCTCTCAACCTTCTAATTTTTTGTAAAAGTTTTAGTCTTCGACTTCTAGCAGTTAATGTTAAGAAAAATCTTAAAGGAAAGTATATTAGTGTCATAGCAATCGCGAGGATTGCGGTAAGAGTAAAAATAAGATTATTTGTTTCTTCCATAACTTAAAGATACTCTTATTTGAGTTAATTTGTATGTCCTATTAAAAGAAATTCGGCTTTCCCCACTTAATTAAATATCCCTTAAAAATGATTCTATGGGAGATTAGAGTAAGACAAAATATCGAGCAAACATGGCTAAACAGTTAAGTTTTTCTAATGAATCAAGAGAAGCGCTAGAAAAAGGTGTTAATTTCGTAGCTAATGCGGTGAAGGTTACTATTGGGCCGAAGGCAAAAAACGTTGTAATAGAAAAGAAATTTGGTTCACCAGATATAGTAAGAGATGGATCTACAGTTGCTAAAGAGATAGAGATTGAAAACCCTATTTCTAATTTAGGTGCGAAATTAATAGAACAAGTTGCATCCAAGACAAAAGAGAGTGCTGGTGATGGAACAACAACAGCAACCATTTTGGCTCAGAAGATGGTTCAGGAAGGATTAAAAAATATTGCTTCTGGCGCCAACCCTATGGAGTTAAAAAAAGGTATGGAGGCAGGCCTAGCTTTTGTCTTAGAAAAATTAAGTTCCAAAAGTATTTCATTAAATGGTTCTGATATCCAAAAAGTTGCGACAGTTAGTGCTGGAGGTGATGAAGAAATTGGATCTATAATTTCGAAAGCAATGGATATTGTTACTTCAGATGGTGTAATAACTGTTGAAGAATCTCAATCACTAGAAACAGAATTAGATATAACTGAAGGTATGTCTTTTGATAGAGGTTATAGTTCTCCATATTTCGTAACAGACCAAGAAAGACAAGTTTGTGAACTTGAAAATCCTAAAATATTAATAACTGATCAAAAAGTCTCAACTTTAGTTGATCTAGTTCCAATACTTGAAGAAATTCAGAAGTCTGGCTCACCTTTTTTAATTCTTGCTGAAGATATCGAAGGAGAGGCTTTAACTACTCTGGTTTTAAATAAGAATAGTGGGGTTTTAAATGTTGCTTCCGTAAGAGCTCCGTTATTTGGTGAGAGAAGAAAAGCTGCCCTCGAAGATATTGCAATTCTTACAGGGGCTAAGTTAATTAGCGAAGATAAATCGATGACACTTGATAAAGTATCGATTAATGATTTAGGAAAAGCAAAAAAAATAACTATCACAAAGGATAAAACTACAATTGTTGCTTTCGAAGAAACCAAAGATTTAGTTAAAGCGAGAGTAGAGAAATTAAAGAGAGAAGTTAATATAACTGAATCTGAGTATGATCAGGATAAAATAAATGAAAGGATAGCCAAACTAGCCGGAGGAGTAGCTCTTATCAAAGTAGGAGCTGCTACAGAAACAGAGATGAAGTATAAAAAGTTGAGAATCGAAGATTCCCTTAATGCTACGAAAGCTGCTATTGAAGAGGGTGTTGTTTCTGGAGGAGGACAAACTTTAATTGAAATATCAGATGATCTTTTAAATTTAAGTGAAACATCTTCAGATGATTTAAGAACAGGGATAAATATAGTTAAAGAAGCCCTTTTGGAACCCACCAAACAAATAGCAAAAAATGCTGGGTTTAATGGAGATGTAGTTGTCGCTGAAATTAAAAGACTTAACAAAGGCTTTAATGCTAATTCAGGGAAATATGAGGATTTAAAAAATTCAGGAATCTTAGATCCAACCAAAGTAATAAGATTAGCTCTTCAAGATTCAGTATCTATTGCAGCTATGCTCCTCACAACAGAAGTTGCGATGGCAGACATTCCAGAGCCTGAAGCCGCAGCACCTGGAGGACCAGGTGGAGATCCAATGGGAGGAATGGGTGGCATGGGAATGCCAGGAATGGGTGGCATGGGAATGCCAGGAATGGGTGGCATGGGGATGCCAGGAATGGGTGGCATGGGAATGCCGGGTATGATGTAAAAGCTAACTAGCTTTTTTATCGTTGTTAATCCACTTTCTTAAATTTTTAATATAAGGTAGGGGCAATTTTGGAGTTTCAGAAAATTCATTTATTTTATTAGAATTTTGATTTTTGCTAGAAATTTCATTTCTTCTAGCAGTTTCCAGGCCATTTGATTCCATCTTTGTTTCTTCAATGTTTTCAAAAGTTTTTGATAATTTAAGTTTAATTTGTTCTTGATTTTCTTCATGCACTTCATCAATTAAAGATATATGTTCTTTATTTTCTGCATGCATTTCATCAATTAAAGATATATCTTCTTGATTTTCTTTTTGTAGTGAACTAAAGATTAATAAATCATTTAATGAATCAATTCCAAATCTATGGACCCACTTAAGAACAACATTTTCTTTAAGCAAAAAATTATTTTCTAAAGAGGCTTGTTTAAAAACTTCTATTAAATGATTTTTTAAAAGCATAAAATTTCTAATTTAACTTTCTATTTAACAGAGGCCTTATAATAATCAAGGAAAAAACTGTTAAAGAAAATAAAATTGAGATACAACTCTTACAAGTTAAATCACCATATGGGGCATGTAAAGCCACTAATTCTAAATCCATAGTTTGTGTATAGGCAGTCCTAATAGGTTCAATAGCAAAAGTTAATGGATTTAATGAAGCTAACCAGCCTAGCCAATTTGGCATAAAAGAGATTGGAGCTAAAGCAGTACTCGCAAATAGAAGAGGTAAATTTATTACGAATATAAGAGCGATTAATTCAATATGTCCAGGCAAAACAAACGCTAAACATAAACTTATTGATGTCACAAAAAGAACTAATAAAATTAGTGTTGTAAATACAATTCCTAAACCATATAAGTTGGGCCATCCATAACCCAATATGTATGAAACAATCATTATTACAATACTCTGAACTAAGCTCAAGATTGTTATGTAAAAAAAAGAAGATAAAACTATGGATAATCTACTGGTTAAGGGAGCCACAAGTAATCTATTAAGAAATCCAAACTCTCTATCAAACATTAAAGGAAGACCTGAGTTTAGGGCTCCGCTAAAAGCAGTAAAAACAATAAGTCCTGCTCCTAAAAAATTCCCATAAGAATCAACACCTGGTAAAAAACCTTCAGGAGCTTTAGAGAATAATGCCCCAAATAAAAAAAGCCAAATTATTGGTTGTAATATTCCTGCTAAAAGAGTTGATGGTCTTCTTTTTAATTGAATAAATAATCTCTTTGTTAAGGCAAATGTTTCTTGATATAAAAAAAATAAATTATACTGTTGTAATTCCATAATTAGCAGTAATTAGTCTTCATTATAGTTAGTTAACCAAAAGTTTTTTTATCGCATGGACTGCTTTGATTCTTTTTTTAGGTCTCTTTTCCCTGCCATAGAAATTTCAGCATCCAATAATGTTTTTCCAGTTGCCTGAAGATATACATCATCCAAGCTTGGCTGACTTTGGGTAAGAGAAAAAATTTCAAACTTTGAGAAAGCCAATTCCACTTTTAGCTTCGTAAGTAAATCTTTTTGCTTATCTGCTACGAAATTTATCGAGAAACCTTGAGCTTCATTTATGATAATCTGACTAATTCCATCTATTGAAGATAAAATTTTAGATATATTATTTGCTTCTTCCTGATTACTAAATTCTCTTACTTTCAAAGTTACTCTATCTCCTCCTAATTTATTTTTGAGCTCTGCAGGAGTCCCTTTTGCTATAACTCTTCCATCATCAATTATCACTAATCTATCTGCCAATTTATCTATTTCATCAAGATAGTGACTACTTAAAATTATGGTCATTCCATTATTTCTCAAATCTTTCAAAAGTTGCCATATAATATTTCTACTTTCAATATCTAAACCAACTGTAGGTTCATCCAAAATTAAAACTTTAGGCAAATGTAAAAGTCCAGCTGCCAGATCTATTCTTCTTTTCATTCCCCCTGAATAAGTTCCGCACTTACGATCAATCCAATCATTCATTTCTAGTTGATCTATTAATTTATTTATCCTTTCAAATTTTTTATTTTTGTTGATGTGATATAAATCTGATTGAAAATCCAAAAGCTCTCGTCCAGTTAATATTTTATCAAGTGCAATGTCTTGGGCAACATAACCAATTAATTCTCTAATTTTCCTTGAATTTTTTATCAGATTAATATTATTTATAAAAACTTCTCCACTATCAGGCTCTATTAAAGTAGCAAGTATTTTTATTAGTGTTGATTTGCCAGCACCATTCGGGCCTAGTATTCCGAATAATGTGCCAGCTTCAATTTCTATCGATAAATTTTTTAATGCCTTGATATCTGAATAAGATTTTGAAAGCCCTTTTACTTTTATATAATCCATCAAACTTACAATTTACTTAAAAAACATTTTACATCTAATTTAATTACTAAGCAGGGATACTATAGATAAAAATATTTGCATAGATTGCTGCTCAAATTCTACAGATAGTTGGGTTCTGGAAATTAATAACAAAAGACAAATACCAAACATATAGAGAATAGACCATCTAAAGAGAGACTTTGCTCTTGAAAGATCATCAGGAGATTTCTTTAATTCGTTTATTAATTGCAAAAGTCTTCCATTAAATGGCAATAACATAATTCCGTATAATAAACCCCCTTCAGGTAAGGCAAAAACTCCCATAATACTCATTAAAATTGTTGCCCATCCATAACGAGAAATCGCTTTAGCAGTAAAAACAGATCCTTTAACAGAAGGGAGCATAGGAATACCAACAGATGCGTAATCATCCTTCAATAAAATTGCAAGTGCCCAAAAATGAGCTGGTGTCCATAACATTACTAAACCAAACAACCACCAACCACTAAGACCTACATGCCCTGTAGCAGCAGATGCTCCAACTAAAGGGGGTATCGCACCAGCAACTCCTCCGAAGACAATATTTTTTGTTGTACGAGGTTTCAAAATAACTGTATATAAAATTACGTAGCTAAATAAACCAAGAAGAGTTAATCCCGCAGCTAAATAATTTACACCACTTACTAATAGCATAGAAGCTGCCAAAGTACATGATACGGCAGCTAAAAATACAGTCTTAGATGACAACTTTCCAGCTGGCAAAGCTCTTTTGCTAGTTCTTGTCATCCTTTTATCTAATTCCATTTCCCACAAGCAATTAAGAGCTCCTGCTGCTGCTGCTGCCAAAGCTCCGCCTCCTAAAGTACAGATAAGTTTCGGTGAAGACAAAGGCCATTCTTCAGTTAAAGCCATTCCTCCCAAAGTTGTTGCCAGTAAAAGTGGGATTAATCTGGGTTTTGCTACTTCAAGCCAAGGAGGCAAAGTTATTTTTTTTCTTGAAGGTACAACTTCATCCCTAATTGAAGATTTATAGTTCAAGTTTTCTAAGTTACTACTGTTCATGAATTGATACCAACCATTTGTGAATTTAGGGAGTGGTTTAGACCTCTTTTGGTAAAAGGATTTCTAAAAATTAATGTTGTTAATATCGCAATAAATAAAGAGGCGTTAAGTTGATGACCGATAATAAAAATAGGTTCATTCAAATTTGTTTTAAGACTTAAAACACCCAAAGCAATTTGGGAAAACAATAGAAAAATAAGTGCTGAGAGATATTTCCAATTTTCATTTAGCAAACTTCTCTTATAAATTGCAATAGCAATAATCAATAGAATAGAAAAAGCAATTGGAAAAGCAAATAATTTATGAGTATTTAGAATTAGACACTGTTTATTAAAAGATAAACAAATATGTGCTGACCAGGTTGATGAAAGCCTTACGCCAATAAAAGATTGAATAAGAGTAAGTAAAAGAGGAAAAAACAATAAAAATCTCCACCAAATTAATGGCTCTTCTATGTCGTCATTTTCTAAATTTTGATTTATTGAAATTGTTGTGATGAGGAGTAGAAAAGCTATTAAAAGATGGCCAGTAACAGTATATGAATCAAGCAAGTTTATTACTGTTAAAGCTCCAAAAGATCCTTGGACAATAACGAGAAAAAGTAATATTGAATAAGTTTTAGGTAACCAATTTGGAATTTCATTTTTCCAAATAATTGAAAGGGCAAATTTAATAAGAATTAATATTCCAACCAGAAAAGCATCTAGACGATGAAACCACTCTAGAAATACTCTTAGGTTCATATGATAAAAAGGCAAAAAAGATCCATAACATAATGGCCAATCTGGACAGGCAAGTCCAGCCTCCATGACTCTAGTAGCACCTCCAATTACGATTAGTGCAATAATTGCGAGTACACTATGACTCCCCAACCTTTTAAAAATTGTCAGATATTTTGATTTATATAATTGGTTATTAATCAAATGGATAAAACCTATTATTTTGAATAATAAATTAGATTTAAAAACCAAACATTAATTAAAAATTAATATGTTTAATTTAAAAAATAATTTACTAATTTAATCTTTTTTCCCTGACAATTAACTCTAAAAAGTTATTAATAATACGCCTTTTATTTCATAAATCTTAAGAAGTTGTAAATTTAAATGTTTTTCTTTTAACAAAGGATGCAGGATTAAAAAAATTGAATATCTTGAGGATATAAATACAAATTTTTAAAGATCAATTGTTAAATAAAAACTTTTATTTAATACTAATTACTAGCCTCGTTTTTGCTATATCTTTTTGGATTGGATTTAATGTAAATTTGCTCCCAGCAGAAGCAAGTATTAATGCACCAATTTACGATGAACTTTTTAAAATTCTTTTCATCATTGGATTAATTATTTTTATAGGAATGACAATAGCTGTTATTTATAGCTTATTTAAGTTTAGGAAAAGGAATGATCAGATAGGAGATGGTATAGCTTTAGAGGGAAATTTAAGCTTAGAAATTGTATGGACAATTATTCCTTCAATAATTGTTTTGTTAATAGGTTTATATAGCTACAACATCTACGATCGAATGGGAGGGATGAAAGAACTAAATCATAACCACGAAATGATGAGTTCTAATTCTGAAAAAATATGGGCTGGAATAAGTCAAACTTCTGATAATGAAATAGCAATAAATAATTTATCAATTGAAGTTTCAGCTATGCAATTTGCATTTCTTTTCAATTATCCCAAGGGCAATTTCATATCAGGAGAACTGCACGTACCTGTTGATCAAAAAGTATCAATGAAGATGGAATCCAAAGATGTCATTCATGCTTTTTGGGTGCCAGAGTTCAGAATTAAACAGGATATTATTCCTGGGCAACCTACTATTCTAAATTTCACTCCTACAAAAGTAGGAAAATATCCGATAATTTGCGCAGAATTATGTGGCCCATATCATGGAGGGATGAGAGCCTCCATAATTGTTGAAGAAGAATCTGATTACAACGAATGGTTTAACAAAAATAAAAAACCAGAGGTAAATTTATGACAATATCAATTGATCCACAAAAAACTAATAATGAAAGCCTTCAACCTAAAGGCTGGCTTAGATACTTTAGTTTTAGCCTTGATCATAAAGTAATTGGGATACAATACTTGGTTTGTGGTTTTCTTTTCTATTTAATAGGAGGAACCTTAGCGAGCGCTATAAGAATTGAACTAGCCAGTCCAATGTCTGATTTCATGCCAAGAGATGTTTATAACCAAGTTTTAACTTTACACGGAACAATAATGATATTCCTTTGGATAGTGCCTGTAGTTAATGGTGCTTTTGGAAATTATTTAATTCCATTTTATGTAGGCGCGAGAGATATGGCATTCCCAAGATTAAATGCCGTTGCTTTTTGGTTAATTCCTCCTTCAGGTTTGATGTTGGTAGCAAGCTATTTTGTTGAGGGTGCTGCTCAGGCTGGATGGACGGCTTATCCACCTTTAAGCATAACTACTCCTCAATCTGGACAAATTATTTGGATTCTGAGCGTTCTATTACTTGGAGGCAGTTCTATATTTGGTGGGATAAACTTTATAGCCACCATTATCAAATTAAGAAGGCCAGGATTAAAACTAATGCAATTGCCAATGTATTGTTGGGCAATGCTTGGAACAAGTCTATTAGTTGTTTTGTCAACTCCTGTTTTAGCAGGCACTTTAATTCTTCTTAGCTTCGATATAATTGCTAATACAGGGTTTTTCAATCCTGTTTTAGGAGGCAATGTCGTAGTTTATCAGCATTTATTTTGGTTTTATTCTCATCCCGCTGTATACATTATGGTCCTTCCAGCCTTTGGTTTAGTTAGTGAAATACTTCCTGTACATGCTAGAAAACCACTTTTCGGATATACAACAATGGTTTTTTCAATAATGGGTATAGTAGTTTTAGGTTTAGTTGTTTGGGCGCATCACATGTTTACAAGTGGAACGCCCCCTTGGATGAGATTGTTCTTTACCATTGCTACAGCATTTATTGCTGTTCCAACAGGTATAAAATTTTTTAATTGGGTTGCAACATTATGGGGAGGTAAAATTTCCATAAATAGTGCAATGTTATTCTCTTGTGGATTTATTATAAATTTCGTTTTTGGAGGTATTACTGGAGTTGCTTTGGCACAGGTACCTTTCGATATTCACGTACATGATACCTATTTCGTTGTCGCCCATTTTCATTACATAGTTTATGGAGGGACTGTTTTTATTATTTTCTCTTCAATTTATCATTGGTTCCCCAAAGTCACTGGAAAAATGCTTAATGAAAAATTAGGGATTTTACATTTTATCATTACCTTTATTGGATTTAACTTATGCTTTGCACCTCAACATTGGCTTGGTTTAAATGGAATGCCAAGAAGAGTTGCAGAATATGATCCTCAATTCCAGTTCGTTAATCAAATTAGTAGCCTTGGGGCTCTTTTGATGGCTATAAGTACAATTCCTTTTTTAATTAACGTACTTCTTAGTGTGAGAAATGGAAAAGATTCTGGAGATAACCCTTGGAATGCTCTTACACCGGAGTGGTTAACATCTTCTCCACCTCCAGTTGAAAATTGGGAAGGAGAAGCTCCATTAGTTGAAGAACCCTATGGTTATGGTAAAGAAATTTCTGAACGAAAATAAAAACATATGACAACTCTTGATAGCTCAAAAGAAATTCAAAAAAATAATTCTGAAGTCAACGAAACACATGAAGACTTCAGAATGTTTGGTCTTATAACTTTCCTAATTGCGGACGGAATGACTTTTGCTGGATTCTTTGCTGCTTATTTAACATACAAAGCAGTAAATCCATTACCTGATGGTGCTATTTATGAATTAGAACTCCCAATACCTACACTCAATACAATTTTGTTACTTGTTAGTAGTGCAACTTTCCATAAAGCAGGCAAAGCACTTTTAAAAGATAAAAACTCTGAATCCCAAAAATGGTTATTTTTTACTGCTTTTCTTGGAATTATATTTTTAATATGTCAATTATTTGAATATTTCCATTTACCTTTTGGATTAACCGATAATTTATTTGCAAGTACTTTTTATGCTCTTACTGGTTTTCATGGATTACATGTCACTTTAGGAACTTTAATGATTTTAATTATTGCTTGGCAATCCCGAATCATGGGCGGAAGATTAACTAGTCAAAATATGTTCCCTTTGGAAGCTGTTGAATTGTACTGGCATTTTGTAGATGGAATATGGGTTATTTTATTTATTATTTTGTATCTTTTATAAAAAAATATATTTTAAAAATTAAATATATTTTTTATTAATTTATATTGCCACAGTTCTCCTTTTTAGTAAGAATATATAATTAGAAATTTGTCAGATAATGCTAGAAGGAAAAGAACTTCTTGAAAAAGCAAAATTATTAAGTAAAAAATCTGAAGATGAGATAGCCAGAGGTTGTGGGTACGTAGGTCCTAGTGGAAGAATCTTAAGAAAAAGTTTTTATAGGGCGCTTATTGAAGCTAAGGGTTACAAGATAGGAAATGGTCGTCAGGGTAAAAATGGTAATAGAGCTTCAAGAGGCAGACAGACAGAATTCAAAACTAAAGTTCATGGCAATGGGAATCTATTAATTGGTCATGCCTACACCAAAAAATTAGGTCTAGAACCTGGTCAGGAATTTAAAATCGATCTTAAAAAAGAATCAAAAACAATTTATCTGATTCCATTAAATTAAAAAATATATTTTACCAACCGTTTTCTTTAAGCCACTCGGAAGAAATATTATTTGAAGATAAATCTTGATTAATATTTTTATTAAA
>CACJPB010000002.1 GCA_902595175.1 uncultured Prochlorococcus sp.
TATCCATCGAGGATGTTCAAGGTATCCTTTCTTTGCCTTTGTTAGGGATTGTTTTAGAAGATGAACAGGTAATAATAAGTACAAATAGAGGAGAGCCACTGACACTTTCAGATGGTAGATCTCCTGCAAAAAAATGTTATTTGAATGTTTCTCAAAGACTTACAAATAAAGATGTACCAATTATCGATCTTAAAAAAGAAGGCAAAAGTCTTAAAGATAAATTCATGAGATTAATGCAAACAAAGGTTTTTTAAAATGATGACTCTCAGAGATCTTATAAATAAATTACTAGGCAGAGAAACGTCTAGTGCGAATACAGCTAGAGAAAGATTACAACTTGTACTTGCTCATGACAGAGTTGATATGAGTTCCTTAACAACTGATCTTTTAGATAAAATGAGGAAAGAGATCCTTGATGTTGTTGCTAAATATGTTGAAATTGATTTTGAGGAGGTGGCAGTAAGTTTGGAGACTGAGGATAGAATGACTGCACTAGTTGCCAATTTGCCAATCAAAAGAACTATTTCAGGAGATATAAAATTCAAAAAAACTGATAAAACTGATAAAGCTAATAAAGATATCAAAAAGTAATAAATTTAAAAAAAAGCTAAAAAAATACTGATAATTGACCCTCCCTAATTGTAAGATGAAGAGATTGCCGGCTTAGCTCAGCGGTAGAGCAGCGCTTTTGTAAAGCGAAGGTCATCAGTTCAAATCTGTTAGCCGGCATTTTGATTTATTTAATTCTGTTCAATATTCTTTGCTGAAAATAAAAAGACTAAACCTATCAGAGCAATAATAGGAAAAAATCTTATTTCCAGAACATGCTCTAAAAAAGATGCAAGGGGTTCAAATATCCAATAAGTAAAAAATTGAATTAATAAAACAAAAAATAATATTAAAAACATTAATACAATTCCCTAACTAATACTTCTCCTTCTCTAATCAGTTTCCAATCTCCACTATTCTTCCAAAATATAATAGTACTAGCTTTCCCACTACTTTTCCCCCAGGGGATGGGACCCAAAATTTTTATAGAAGGGAAGTCTAAAGCAATACCTTCAGCTGTAATTGATCCTTTAAAACCTGAAATATTTGCACTTGAAGTTAACAATGGTCCTGTTTCTCTCAAAAGAGATTGTGCGATATTTGAATTTGGAATTCTCAACCCAATAGTCTGATCATTACTGGTAAGGTGTGCAGTCTGCTTTGCTGAAGCAGGAATAACAATTGTCAGAGCTCCAGGCCAATATTTTAAGGCTAAATTTTTGTAATCTTCTCTTGCTGATTCGTGAACATAATCAATTAAATGTTCATGTTCTGATCCCATAAGAATTAAGGGTTTGTTTTTATCTCTTTTTTTAAACTCGTATATGATATTTGAGAATTTTGGTAAGCATCCAATTGCAGGTAAAGTGTCCGTTGGGAAAATTATAGGCAAACCACTTTTTAGGGTCCTCCAAGCAGTTTTGCAGTCTACTAAATTCATTTAGATTAAGAACCTATAATAATTTATTTATATCTTCCAATGGTAAACCTACCAATACCTGAAAGATCTTTCACAATTTCTATTGATGTAAATTTATTTTTAATAAGTAGTTGTTTTACTTTTTCACTTTGATCATAATGATTTTCTAAAATTAGCCAACCATTCTCTTTTAAGAATAATGGTGCTTTATGTATTATTTCCCTAAGATGTTTTAAACCATCTTCGCCACCTAGTAAAGCGACTTTAGGTTCGAAATTCTTAACTTCTTTGGGTAATTTTTCATAAGTATCTCTGGGAATATATGGCGGGTTTGAAATAGCGAGGTCTAATTTTCCTTTAAAACTTTCAAGAGGTGACCACCAATTTCCACAATAAAATTTCAAATTTGATTGTTTAGAAGAATTTATAAAATTTTTATTGGCAATTTCTAATGCGTCTTGATCTATATCAGTTGCCACTCCCTCGCTAAATGGATAAGCCAATGCCAACGCAATACTAATTGCACCTGATCCAGTTCCTAATTCAGCGAAAAATAATTTTTCTGATTTCTTTCGAAATATATTGAAGACAATATCAATTATAAGCTCTGTTTCTGGTCTGGGAATGAGCACTTTGTTTGTAACTTTTAATTTTAAATCTCTCCAAAAAGTTATTCCACAAAGGTACTGAATTGGGCATGATTTTAGTAAATGATCATCCCAAACAGATTCTAAAAATTCTAAATTTTTTTTTAAATATATATTTTCCTTAGGATTTATAGTTTTCAAGTTGAGATCACTAGACGATAAACCGCCTATACAATCAAGTAAAACAGCAAAAGATGGTTTATCCCCTCCTTTAGAAAGTTGCTTTTTTTTCCAAAATAAAAAATCTTCTACAGAAATGCAAAGCATTTATTAAAGTATTAGCGTTTTGGCCCAAGCCTACCTTTACTAGAGTCAGAGTAGAAACTTGATTTTTCTCCATCTTGTGTAGAAATAAATAAACCAATCAGAAATATTGTTGGCACTCCTACAAATAAAAGACTAGCTACAAATCCAAAGTTAGTTGTTTCCATTTAATTGGTAGTTCTATATTAGGTATTAAGACTATAGACATATAACTTGGAATAAAGTGGAAAAATAAACAAATTTTATAAACTGATTAACAGTCTTAAACAATTTATCGCGGTAATTTTTTATTTTCACTAATTTTTTTTAGTTCTTCCAAATTTGAGGGGGGAGATTGTGGTTTTGTTAAAATTACAGCGGATGATTTTATCAATGTTTGACATGCAAGGCGCCAATTTTCTGGTCTATTTTTTAGTTTTTCTTCTTCAACAGATGTAAGAGGACTCAAAGAATTTTTGTTTCCACCTTCGACTGAAATAAAGCAAGTACTGCATTGTCCTGCTCCTCCACAATTTCCCAAAATACCTTTTAAACCATAAAGTTGTAAATTTTCTTTAATTACCAATTCCCTTAGATTTTCACCAGGATTACATTGAACCTCTAAATCCTCACGGATAAATCTGATAGTTGCCATTTTTTTAGTTATTTTTCTTATTTTGGCGTTTTACTTTGAGAATTGTGACCAAAATATTAACAGTTTTTAGCTAAAAATTTCTTGTAAACTCTTTTGTGCTAATCGATTTGCCCATTTTTTGCAAGAAAATAAATTTATTTACAAAAATCCCTCAAAGCCTAAAAAACCCTTACTATCGTGATGTTTAGCTGTTTTTACAGCATAGTTACTAGAAATTAACCGATGGGATTGCCTTGGTATCGAGTTCACACAGTAGTTATTAATGACCCTGGTCGACTACTTGCTGTGCATCTTATGCATACTGCATTATTAGCCGGCTGGGCCGGCTCAATGGCTCTTTATGAATTAGCCATTTTTGATCCTTCTGATGCTGTTCTCAATCCAATGTGGAGACAGGGGATGTACGTTATGCCTTTCATGGCAAGACTAGGTATCACAAGTAGTTGGAATGGATGGGATATTACGGGTGCTACTGGAGTTGATCCTGGATTCTGGAGTTTCGAAGGGGTTGCAGCAGCACACATAGTATTTAGTGGTCTACTGATGTTAGCGTCTATTTGGCACTGGACATATTGGGACCTAGATTTATGGGAAGATTCAAGAACTGGTGAGCCTGCTCTGGATTTACCAAGAATTTTCGGAATTCACCTTCTTTTAGCGGGACTTACATGTTTTGGTTTTGGAGCTTTTCATTGTGCAAACGTGGGGATTTGGGTTTCCGATCCTTATGGTTTAAGCGGTCATGTAGAACCTGTTGCCCCTTCCTGGGGAGTAGAAGGATTTAATCCTTTTAATCCAGGAGGTATTGTAGCTAATCATATTGCGGCAGGACTTATGGGTATCATTGGAGGTATTTTTCACATCACCAATAGGCCTGGGGAAAGACTTTATAGAGCATTAAAACTTGGAAGTCTCGAAGGAGTTCTAGCTAGTGCTCTAGCTGCGGTACTATTTGTATCTTTTGTTGTTTCCGGAACAATGTGGTACGGATCAGCGACTACCCCAATAGAGCTTTTTGGTCCTACAAGATATCAATGGGATTCAGGCTATTTCAAAACAGAAATTAACAGAAGAGTACAAGCTGCTATTGATGATGGTGCTACTAAATCAGAGGCATATGAATCGATTCCAGAGAAATTAGCCTTCTACGATTATGTAGGAAATAGTCCAGCTAAAGGGGGACTATTCAGAGTTGGCGCTCTTGTTAATGGTGATGGATTACCAACTGGTTGGCAAGGTCACATTGCTTTCCAAGATAAGGAAGGTAACGAATTAGAAGTTAGAAGAATTCCTAATTTCTTTGAAAACTTCCCAGTCATCCTTGAAGATAAAGAAGGCAATGTAAGGGCAGATATTCCATTTAGAAGAGCCGAAGCAAAGTATTCATTTGAACAAACTGGCATCACTGCAACTATCTATGGAGGAGACTTAGATGGACAAACATTTACAGACCCTGCAGTAGTAAAAAGATTAGCTAGAAAGGCTCAACTTGGAGAAGCATTCAAATTTGATAGAGAAACATATAAATCTGACGGTGTATTCCGAAGCTCTCCAAGAGCTTGGTTTACCTATGCTCATTTATGTTTCGGATTACTATTCTTATTTGGCCACTGGTGGCATGCTTCAAGAACTCTTTACAGAAATTCCTTTGCTGGTATTGATGCTGAGATTGGCGACCAAGTTGAATTTGGTCTATTCAAGAAGCTTGGTGACGAAACCACAAGAAGAATCCCAGGAAGGGTTTAAACTAAACTTTATTACTTAATCTTATGGAAGCTTTCGCTTACGTTCTTATTCTAACTCTCGCTGTAGTTACATTATTCTTTGCTGTCGCCTTTAGAGACCCACCTAAATTTGATAGAAAATGAACTAATAAAAAAAACCTCTTTAACAAGAGGTTTTTTTTTACTTTTCATTATTAAGATATTACTCTACTATTAGAGTTGAAGTGCATCTTATTTCACCACATGCAGTGTCCAACCTGTCAAAACACAGATAGCAGAGTTTTGGAATCAAGATCTGCTGATAGTGGTAAAAGTGTTCGAAGAAGAAGAGAGTGCTTAAATTGCAGCTTTAGATTTACAACTTATGAAAGAGTTGAATCAATGCCAGTTTCAATTATAAAAAAAGATGGTAGCAGAGAATTATTTGATAAACAAAAATTATTTAGTGGTATATCAAGAGCGTGTGAAAAGACTAACTTCAGTACTGAAGCAATTATTAATTTCGTAGATGGAATTGAATCACAAATAGTTCAAGACTCTAATAAGGATATTAAATCTTCACAAATCGGAGAATTAATACTAAAAAATCTTAGGAAAGAAAACGAAGTCGCATACATAAGATATGCCTCAGTTTACAGAAAATTCAATGGAGTAAAAGATTTTATTTCTACTCTTGAATCTCTAAAAAGTGGTTCAAAAAATCAATTAGCTTCAATTTCATAAAATTCAGCATCTTAAAGTGTAGAATACATAACACAAATGTTTTTGGTACTAGTTTGCAGGCTAGTAGCATTCCTTTCTAACTACCTCAGGTAGTCTGCGACACAAAAAATGAACGAAAATTCTTCCCAAACTATTAAAGAACTTTCTGAGGATCAAGAAATTAAAAATTCGTCTGAGCTAGATAATGATTCTGCATCCCAAAATGAGGAAGGTTTATCATACGAGAAGAGTGATATACCCTCAGCAGATGCTTCCTCTAGCAGAACAAATACGGATTTTGACAACGCTGGATTCACACAAGAAGAATTTGCATCACTTTTGGGTAAGTATGACTATAATTTTAAGCCTGGCGATCTAGTAAAAGGTACCGTTTTTGCTCTAGAGCCCAAAGGGGCCATGATAGATATAGGAGCAAAAACAGCTGCTTTTATGCCTGTTCAGGAGGTTTCAATAAATAGAGTAGAAGGACTTAATGATGTTTTACAGCCTTCAGAAAGTCGAGAATTTTTCATAATGAGCGAAGAAAATGAAGATGGCCAATTAGCCCTCTCCATTAGAAGAATTGAATATCAAAGAGCATGGGAAAGGGTTAGACAACTTCAGAAAGAAGATGCAACTATATATTCTGAGGTTTTTGCAACAAACAGAGGCGGAGCTCTTGTAAGGGTAGAAGGTTTGAGAGGTTTTATTCCAGGCTCTCATATAAGTGCTCGAAAAATTAAAGATGACTTAGAGGGTGAATATCTACCTTTAAAATTTCTTGAAGTTGATGAAGAGAGAAATAGATTAGTACTAAGTCATAGAAGAGCTTTGGTTGAGAAAAAAATGAACCGACTTGAAGTGGGCGAAGTTGTTGTCGGTTCTGTAAAAGGTATTAAACCTTATGGAGCATTTATTGATATTGGAGGAGTAAGTGGTCTATTGCACATTTCTGAAATTAGTCATGAACATATTGAGACTCCTCATAATGTTTTAAATGTCAATGACCAAATGAAGGTTATGATTATTGACCTTGATTCGGAAAGAGGAAGAATTTCTTTATCTACTAAAGCACTTGAACCTGAACCAGGTGATATGCTGACTGACCCTCAAAAAGTTTTTAGTAGAGCTGAAGAAATGGCTGCGAAATATAAACAAATGTTATTTGAACAAACTGACGATAACGAAGAGATCACCACAGCTTCTGCTGAAGCAGTATAAATTCAATTATTTATTCTGTCCAGACATACTTGAATTTAGACTTTATTATTCATCAACAAATATTCTTTAATTTACATTAATTGATATGTAACTATGATCTAATCTAGGATAATCTCTAATTTCAAAATTATTTGTAAATGAGTGATTTCATTTTCACCTCAGAATCCGTAACTGAAGGTCATCCTGACAAAATATGTGATCAAATTAGTGACGCTGTTTTAGATGCTTTATTGACAGAAGATCCAGAAAGCAGAGTTGCATGCGAAACTGTTGTTAATACTGGTCTTTGTTTACTTACTGGAGAAATAACTTCAAAAGCAAAAGTCGATTACATAAAACTTGTTAGAAATGTAATTAAAGAAATTGGATATGAAGGCTATAAAGCAGGTGGTTTTGATGCAAGTAGTTGTGCTGTTTTAGTAGCACTTGATGAGCAATCACCAGACATTTCACAAGGAGTAAATGACGCAGATGATGTTAACGATGATTTGGAAGATAATACTGGCGCTGGTGACCAAGGCATAATGTTCGGCTATGCATGCGATGAGACACCTGAATTAATGCCCTTACCGATTAGCTTAGCTCATAGATTAGCCATTCAACTTGCCAAAGTGAGGCATGAAGAAGTTCTTAATTATCTACTACCTGATGGTAAAACTCAAGTAAGCATTGATTACGAAAAAGGGTTACCAGTATCTATTAATACGATTTTAATTTCAACTCAACATAAGCCTGAGATAGATGGAATAACAAATGAAGAAGAAATTCGTCAAAGAATCAAAGAAGATTTATGGACTCATGTTGTAATTCCTGCTACTGAAGATTTAGAAATCAAACCAAACATTAGCAAAACAAGATTTTTAGTGAATCCCACGGGGAAATTTGTCGTAGGAGGGCCCCAAGGAGATGCGGGACTCACTGGCAGAAAAATAATTATAGATACTTACGGTGGTTATGCTAGACACGGAGGAGGGGCATTTTCTGGTAAAGATCCAACAAAAGTAGATAGATCAGCCGCTTATGCAGCACGGTATGTAGCTAAAAGCATAGTAAAGGCAAAATTGGCAAAAAAAGCAGAAGTACAACTAAGTTATGCAATTGGAGTAGCAAAACCAATTTCCATTCTCGTGGAAACTTTTGATACAGGTGTTATTTCACAAGCTAATTTAACTGAGCTAATTAAAGAGCACTTTGATTTAAGACCTGCAGCAATTATTAAAGAATTTAACTTAAGAAATCTACCAAAAAAAATGGGAGGTAAATTTTTCAGAAAGACTGCTTCCTATGGACATTTTGGCAGAAGAGATCTCGAGCTCCCTTGGGAAAATGTCGAGGGGAAAGCAGCCCAATTAGCAGAGTCTTCCAAAATCTTTTTATAAAATATTTATTCTATGCCCAATAAATTTTATGGAGGGTTAGATTTTGGAACCAGTGGTGCAAGAATTTCAATAATTAACCTTCATAAAGAATTAGTATACTCAAATTCAATTCCCTATTCAAAAAGCTTTAAAAATCCAAATTCTTGGATCAACTCTTGTGAATATCTTTTAGACACTTTACCTTTTGAGCTAAAAATTAATCTTAATAAATTGGCTATCTCGGGCACCTCAGGAACTTTAACTGCATCCAATTTACAAGGAGATCCGATAGGAGAAGCAATACCTTATGACCAAGCATGTATTGAACATCAGACCCTTCTTGAATCCCTAACTTCTGGGGAAGATCATCTGCGAACTCCATACAGTAGTCTTGCTAAAGCATTAAAACTTATAGATCAATATGGGACAAATATACTTTTACGACATCAAGCTGATTGGATCACTGGTTGGTTTTTAAAAGATTGGTCTCATGGAGAAGAAGGTAATAATCTAAAACTTGGTTGGGATCTAAAAAAAGAATCATGGCCAAAAAGCTATCTCAATACTTCATGGCAAAAATGCCTGCCTAAAATAATAAAAAGTGGGAAAATAATTGGACAAGTGAATTTTGATTTAGCAGAGAGATTTAAATTGAATAAGAAATTAATATTAATCTCTGGAACCACTGATTCTAATGCAAGTTTAATAGCTGCAGGTTTAAGTAAAGAAGATGGTCTCACAGTTTTAGGAACAACTATTGTAGTTAAAAAATTTATCGATAAACCTATTAAAAAACAAGGAATTACAAACCATAGAGTAAATGGCGATTGGATATGTGGAGGAGCATCAAACGCAGGATGCGGTATTCTGTCTAAGTTCTTTTCTGATTTAGAAATAAAGGAGCTCAGTCGTCAAATAAATCCCTCGAAAAACACTTCCTTAAATCTTTTACCTCTTAATAGTAAAGGAGAGAGATTTCCTGTTAATAATTCAAATTTAGAGCCCATACTTGGTCCAAGACCAGTGAGCGACTCACTTTATTTACAAGCATTATTCGAGGGGCTAGCCAACATAGAATTGAAAGGATGGGAAAAACTAAGCGAACTAACAGGTTCACTTCCAAAAAAAATTATTACTATTGGTGGAGGTTCAAAAAACCCACAATGGAGGAAAATAAGGGAAAAAATTATCAATATACCAATTGTTTCATGCAAAAAAACCACTTCATTTGGTACTGCCTTGTTAGCAATTAAATCAAAATAAAAGTTTTTTTAAAATATTTGATGAAGATATAAAATTTTTAATTAAAAGGGTTTCACAAACTACACATCTTAATTTAAAGTATATAGGTTAGAGCCGGGATAGCTCAGTTGGTAGAGCAGGCGACTGAAAATCGCCGTGTCCCCAGTTCAAATCTGGGTCCTGGCACCTTTAAACCCTGTCATAGACAGGGTTTTAATGTTTTTAGGGATGTAGTATACATGGAGTACACTATTGATATTTAGAGGTTCTCTTCAAAACCATTTAAATCTGTATTCTACGGAAGTAAAATTTTTGGGAAAATCAGTATATCTTTATAAACAGGAATTTAATTTTTTTAAAAGCAAAAGCAAAATTGATTTAAACAACATAGTCTATAATTGCTTTAATTGTTGTTTGTCTATGAAGTTTCTGAAAACAACTTTGTATTTCTCTTTGCTTATCGTCTTTCCAATGAGTACGATTTCTAGTGAAAATTGGTTAAAAGATTCAATATCTGATGAAGTTGAAATTGACTATGAAAGGACTTGTGACTCTATTATTGAAGTTATTCGGGCAGAAACTAGAAATAGACTTTCACCAAACAATAGTTATGCATCAATAGAGCAAATTTATAAAAGAAAAACTATATCGATATCTGAAGAGAAAGTAGAATGTACTGGTTACGCATTATTATCAAATGGAAGAGAACGCAGAATAGAATATGGTGCATTCATCGATGATGAGGGTGATATAATTTTCCAAACTAGTTTAGATTTTTAGAATACTATATTCATGAGAAAGTATTTTCTATTTCTTTTTTTAATATTTACTAATGTAAATCCATCATTTGCAGAATCATCGAAAGAAATTCTTTCAAAGGCATTAAATATATCTAATTCCATTAACCAAAATCTTACCGTTGAGCAAAAACTCTCTAAATACGAAAATATTCAAAACTTAATTGATAAAATCTTAGATGAACATTCTGGAAGTGATGAAAGTATAAAAATTATCTCGGGACAAGAAATTGGGAATTTTAATTACCCATTAATACAAGATAATTATTTAAAGGAACTAACAAGTTATTACGATACTATTTGCGGAGTCTCACCAAGTTTTGAATGCATTGCATTTGTATCATTAAACCAAGGGGTAAATTCCTGTAAAAATTCAAAAACTTTTAAGCAACTGGAACTATCACATAAAGATATTAAGAATGCTCTTAATATCTTTAGTTCACAAGATTCAAAAAATAACTATAAATCCTTAGCACTTAATTCATATAAAAATTGTTTATCAAATTCAAAGGTTAAAAGAACAGCATCGATTCAAGACTATTTCTCAAGTAATTTAGTGCCAATGTTTTTGTCATTAGATAAGAAGAATGAAGCAAAAGCAATAGTACAACAGTTAAATGATCCTTATTTGAAGTTTGCAGGTGTTATTGAAATTAATAAATCAGAGAACGATGGGATTTCTATGGAATTTTTCACCCGAATGAGAGAATATATCGATAATAAATTGAACCATGAGAATTACCCTTATAGTCAGGCAGACAGATGGAGAAAGATAAATAATCTTGCATTATTGAAACTTAAAACTGAAATGCTTAGAAATAGCAAATTCCAAATAGAGCAAGAAAGAGATTTACATTATCCTATCCCCGCGATACTGACTTCCCATTTAATAGAAAATGAACTTGGAACATGCTCATCTGAATATAATAATGAATATTTCAATGCTGTTATTGATTTATTAGATATAAGTCTTTTAATATCCCAAAAAATAGAACCCGAAATGAAATACCTTGAAAAGATAAGGGGTATGGTTCCCAATCATAGGGGTAGAAAATACAACCTAAATAGGATTATGCATAGCATGAGATTTGATCAACGTAAAACATATTTTGATATTTGTTCTCATAGCGATGATAATAAAGATTATGCTAAAGCAATCGCTATATATTCAAAAATAGGATTATTTAACTATGAGGAGGGTAAAAAATTTCTAAATAATGCTGCCATTTTAGATTACAATTCTAATGACTTGATGGAGTATTATTTTTTATTTGAGAAAAAGAATCCAGAAATATCTAAGATTGCTGGATCAAAAAATCCCTTAACCTATAATAAGATAAAATTTAGATACTATAAATCAGATATTTATGATGATTTCTATGGTTTTAAGAAATATGTTGTAAGCGATCAAATGTGTGAAGCAATTGATGTTTTATTTAAGAAATTTAAAGGCACTGAAAATTATAATCGCGCTATCACATACTTGATAAATTCTCCTGATGTTAATAAAGATATTAAATATGATTGTGGTGATGCATCTTTAGAAATGTTATTAAATTAATATTTGGGTCAAGAAAAAAAATTATATTCTAGTTATTGGAAATATATGATTCCTCTTACTGTCGCACTAGTCATCCCAATCCTAATTCTTGGACTGATTTACATCATTATTTATAACAATGAACTTCCTTTATGGATTGAAAAAACTTTTAGAAATAGTAGTTCTATTTGGACTGGTGGGATAATCACTATTTCTCTTATATCAATTATTAAGTATTTAATTGTGGTGTATAAAAACTAAATTAATCATGCTCATAAACGATGTTACGCCCTTATTGCATGGACTTCCTATATTTTGTACTCCATCAGAGAACCTGCAAGCGAAAAGAAACATGACAAGAATTGATTGCAAATGGAGTACACTTCATGGAGTACACACATTTTGTAATATTCATAAACTCAATCTATGACTGTATTTTTGCCCTATTACGTACCTAATTCAAATCTGGGTCCTGGCACCTTTAAAACCCTGTCTTAGACAGGTTTTTATACTTTCAAATTATTGAGAATTTATTATTTTTTCGCATTTTTTATAACTTAATATTTTTAGTTTTCGATTCTGCAGACTTGACCAATAACACCCAAAATCAATTTATCTCCTTTTGGATCTTGCCAATTAGCTAAATCATTGAAATTACTATTTGCTTCATCTATTGAGACATCAACATCTCTAAATGATTTTTCAAAACAATTTATATCCATTGTGTAGAGAATATCCTTAGTAATTTCACTTTTTGTTTTGGGAATAAATTTACTCAATACTCTTACAGAACCATCCTCATTCCTTTTTATACTTTGCCTATCCCATAACTGCTCTCCGTATTCACTTTTAGGGACTCCAACCCATTCATGAGGCAAAGCTTCTGATTTTTTTATTGAAATACAAAAGAAAACGATAATCGAAAGGACTAAATTAATGATATTTCTAAAAAATATTGAATTAACTTTATTCTTAGAATGAATCATGACTACTTTTGGAATACATATATTTTTTATTAGTAGGAAATATAAGATTAAAAATTTGTAAAAATTTTTATTGATTAGTATTTCTATTATAGATAGAATCAAATATTAAATTGATAATTTACTTCCAATAAATTTATTAGAAAAATAATGAATAAAATACAGAAATTTCTCTCAGTAGTTTTTTTCATTGCAATATTTGTAATATTGATTTATTTAATCCAAAATTATGGGATTGAACCTTTAAGGAACAAAATAGAAAGTATGGGGATTTGGGCTCCTTTTGGAATATTTATCCTTAGAGGAGTAAGTATTATCTTACCTGCCCTTCCAAGTTCTGCTTATTCTCTGCTAGCTGGTTCATTACTAGGATTTCAAAAAGGTTACATGACAATAATCTTTTCTGATATCGTTTTTTGCCAAGCTGCTTTCTTTATTGCGAGAAATTATGGTCGAGTTCCTGTACGTAATTTAGTAGGCCCAAAAGCAATGCAAAAGATTGAGAGTTTTAATCAAAACCAGCTAGAAGAAAATTTCTTTCTTATGACAGGTCTACTAATGACTGGCCTTTTTGATTTTCTAAGCTACGCAATTGGCATTGGAGGAACTCGCTGGAAAATATTTACTCCTGCATTATTAATAAGTCTTCTAATCAGTGACTCTATACTAGTAGCAGTAGGAGCTGGAGTTAGCCAGGGAGCAGGATTATTTCTAGGGATTGCTCTATTGGGAATGTTTGCTTTAGCGACTATTTCAGGATTGGCAAAAAATAAAATGCCTAAATAACAAAACAATTGATAATTCTGTAATCAAAGAAGAAAGATATGACATTTTCGCAAACAATAACTATTTAAATAATGATTCATGTAAGAATAGAAATCGATTAATTTTTAAAGTTATTAGATGACTCCATTTAGACCAACTTCATATGATCGCCCTGGAGAACAAATATCAACTACTCCTTCTGGATTAAAAGTAACTTCTGCAAAGAGATTAATGGTGGATTCAATGGTAAGAATGATACAAAAAGCAGAAAATCATTCCGTAGAAGATCAACTTGACGAAGAATCTCACAATAATTAATCAATTTATTGATAAAAGTATAGGAGAGTGGAAATCTATTAGAAGTACTCATACTTTAGCTTTTCAGGAATTTGAAAACTCAACTAGTAAAATATACATAAAACATATCAACAAAAAAAATAAAAAAGTCGTTGAAATTTTTAAAAATTATAAATTTAATTTAAACCTAGAAAGCATAGCCATTTCTATAAACTGGCAAGCTTTTAGTGATTGGGATAATGATGATATCAGTGAGGGAGATGAAACTATTCTGATTTTTTTACCCAAAGATGAAAATTCAGGAATTGTTTTAAGAAATAAAGGTTATACAGAATCCTTTATTTCATCATCCAATTATTTTGTTGATGAACAAAATAATCTACACATTAAAAATATTTATAAATCAACAGTTTCCGAAGAAAGAATTTCTTTTTTATCCACACATGTAAGATCCAGATTTTCTACTATTAGAAATCTGGGAAATAACTCAGTTATACAGACATCCCATACTTCAGAGATAAGGAATTTAGCTAGTTTAAAAGATTAATTATCCTTTCAAATTGAAACTCTGTTTCAGATATTAATTTAGGAAGAAAGTCTTTTTTCCCAAGCATATTATTAACTGTTGAATTCAAATCAGAGATAGTTGCATCTCGCATTAATTCAAAAACCCTTCTTGCGTTTCTTAAAGGTACCCCAAGAGCAAGATAAGTATTTTTAAGATCCTTTAAACAACTTTTTTCTAAAACTGATTCGTCATTAGAAATTAAAAGATAAGCAACAATCCTTAGGATTATTTCGCCATCTCTTAAACAAACAGACATCTTGTTTGTTGTATTTAAAGATATTTTTGAATTAAGTGAATCTCGATTTTCGCAAATCATTGCTGTTACAGCGTCTGCTGCGATTGCATGTGAATTATTGGTTATTGAGGTTATTGCGTCCAATCTTGAGTTTGAACTATTAATAAAATCTTTTATATTGCTTAAATCATTTAGTTTCTTATCCGCTGACAATAGTTGATTATTCTTTGAAACTGACATTCCTGAAGTAAAAATTTAAAGTTAGATTTAACATTAGTACAAAGCTAGTAAAAACAACACAAATATAAAATTAACGCAACGCTTCTTAATTAATAACTTCATTCCAAAGTGATAGTTGAAATAATATAAATAAAAAATTTTTTTTCCGCTAAAATGAAACAACTTCTTCTATAAGATTTTGGACCAGAAAGATTTAAATTTATCGAAGAAAATTATTTCTTCTTACAAAAAAAGATTAGAAAAAGAAATTTTTGAAAGAAGTATGAAATTAAGAATTCCTCAAAACAAATTTGAAGAAATAATTAATAACAATAATGAACTTATAAATTTAAAAAAAGCGTTAGAAGATCTAGAAACGGAATCTGAATCTCATAGTAAAGTCTGATTTTTGAAAAACCATTCCAAAAGTGCCTCAAACCAACAATTTCCTTTTAAAGTCCCTAAATAATCAACAACTTAAAGCAGTAAAACATGTCTATGGACCACTATTAGTTGTAGCAGGTGCAGGTAGCGGTAAAACAAAAGCTCTTACTCACAGAATTGCAAACCTTATTGAGGGTAACTCTATAGATCCCTATAACATTCTCGCAGTCACTTTCACTAACAAAGCTGCTAAAGAAATGAAAGCAAGATTAGAGGTTCTTTTAGCCCAAGAATTAGCTCTTAATCAATTTGGTCAGCCTTGGACAACTCTCAAAGAAATTGATCAAAATCAATTAATAACAAACGTTCACCAAGAGAGGCTTCAGAACCTTTGGATCGGTACTTTCCATTCCTTATTTTCAAGACTTCTGAGATACGATATTGAAAAATATACTGATCCAGAAGGCCTAAAATGGACAAGACAATTTTCAATTTATGATGAAACAGATTCTCAAACATTAGTAAAAGAAATTATCAGTCAAGATATGAATCTTGACCCAAAAAGATATGATCCCAAAAAGATTAAAAGATTAATAAGTAATTCTAAAAATCAATGCTTAACTTCTAATGATCTTTTAGAAAAAGCAGATAATAATTTTGATAAAACAGTTGCAGAAGCCTACAAGAGATATAGAATTTCGCTCTCAAAGAATAATTCTTTAGATTTTGATGATCTTCTACTTTTGCCTGTTTTCTTGTTGAGGCAAAATGATATGGTCAGAGATTACTGGCACAAAAGATTTAAACATATTTTAGTTGACGAATATCAAGATACAAATAGAACACAATATGAACTTATAAAATTAATTACGGCCGGAAATACTGAACCAAAAAAATTCTTCAATTGGGAAGATCGGTCAATTTTCGTAGTTGGGGATGCAGATCAAAGTATTTATAGTTTCAGAGCAGCTGACTTCAGAATTTTAATTGGTTTTCAAGAAGATTTTAAAACTTCAACCAACGACGATACAAAATCATCTTTAATTAAATTAGAAGAAAACTATAGGTCATCTTCCAATATCCTTGATGCTGCAAACGCACTAATTGAAAACAACTCTGAAAGAATTGAAAAAGTTTTAAAGGCTACTAAAGAAAAAGGGGAACTTTTAACGTTACTTAGCTGTGATGATGAAATTTCTGAGGCAGAAGCAATTACCAATAAAATAAAATCACTCAATAACTATAATCAAAACCCAATTTGGAAAAATTTTGCAATTTTATATCGAACCAGAGCTCAGTCGAGAGTACTAGAAGAATCTCTTGTAAGGTGGCGCATTCCTTATACAATTTTTGGAGGATTGCGTTTTTATGATAGAAGAGAAATTAAAGATGCATTAGCATATTTGAAAGTACTGGTTAATTCTTCAGATAACGTTAGTCTTTTACGAATCATAAATGTTCCTAGAAGAGGGATTGGTAAGACTACTATTCAAAAACTTAATGAACTATCTAATAGGTTAAATATCCCATTATGGGAGGTTCTTAATGATAAGCAAAGTCTTGAAGAAACAATAGGCCGATCATCAAAAGGAATTAATAAATTTACTGAAATTATGAATGATCTACTGTGTTACCTAGAAAATTCAGGTCCCGCTCAACTATTACAACTTATATTAGAAAAAAGTGGTTATTTAAGTGACTTGCTATCTAGCGGTACTGAAGAATCTGAAGATAGAAGAAATAACTTACAAGAACTTATTAATGCAGCTACTCAATATGAAGAAGAAACAGATAGTGGAGATGTAGAGGGATTTCTTTCTACAGCAGCCTTAACAACTGACAATGATACGAAGAAAAATAATCCTAACTCTGTAACTCTCATGACTCTGCATAATAGTAAAGGTTTAGAATTTCAAAATGTTTTTATCACTGGGCTAGAACAAGGTCTCTTCCCTAGCCATAGATCAATAGATACTCCCTCACTTCTTGAAGAGGAAAGAAGATTATGCTACGTAGGTATTACTAGAGCCAAAGAAAGAGTTTTCTTAAGTCATGCCAGAGAAAGAAGATTATGGGGTGGAATGCGTGAAGCAACAATTCCTTCAATATTTCTTTCGGAAATACCTGAAGATTTAATGGATGGCGAATTACCACAAACTGGTGGTGTTTCAATTAGAAGAGATTGGCATCTTGATCGTTTAACTAGAGTTGATCGAAACAATCCAAATGAATTTGTTAACAAACCAATTAATGCAGTAAGGAAATTATATTCAGGTCCCAGTAAAGGGAAAAGCTGGATAGTTGGAGATATGCTAATTCACTCAAAGTTTGGGAAAGGTGAAATCATACATATCTTTGGGAGTGGGGAAAAAATATCTTTAGCAGTAAAATTTGGTGATAAAGGAAGTAAAATTCTAGATCCCAGATTAGCTCCAATTCGTTATGTAAGTTAAAACTCATGAACGATATCTCTGATTACATCCAAGGGGAATTAATCAAAACTCCATTTAATCTATATAACCTAATTGCTAAATACATAGAATCTAATAACAATACTAAAGTAGCTTTTGTTGGCGGTTATTTAAGAGATTTATTAATTAGTAAATTCCACAAAAAATCGTTTTCTAAACCTGTAGATATTGATCTTGTTATTGAAGGATCATCTATTTCTCTTGCAAAATTTATAAAAAAAAATATTGTAAATGTAGATTTATGTTTAATCAAGGAATTTAATTTATACAACACTGTAGAAATAAATATTAATGACTATAAAATTGATATTGCTTCTGCAAGAAAAGAAATTTATTCTGCTCCAGGCTTAAATCCTACAGTAAATAAAAGTACTATTGAGGAAGATCTTAAGAGGAGAGATTTCACTATAAATTCAATAGCCTTCGAGGTCTCAACTAGGAAAATCTATGATCTTTATGGAGGAATTTCTGATATAAAAAGTAAAAGATTGCACTTACTTCACAGTAAAAGTATTTCAGATGATCCAAGTAGATTAATTAGATGTGCAAAATATGCTTCAAGGTTAGATTTCAATATTTCAAAAAATTCCCTCAAACAATCTCAAGAAACAGTTAAACAATGGCCATGGGAAAGTTCAGAAACTCATCAGAAAATGGTTTACCCACCTGCACTAGGCATACGAATAAGGATGGAACTAGCTGAAATATGCAAACATGATAATTTGACTAATGTAATTTCGATAATTCATAAATGGGAAATTATCTCAATCTTAAATGAAAATATTAAAGTTGATAAAAGATTTTTAAGAGGACTAAATTGGATTAAGAAGTTAAAGGGAAATCATATGCTTTATTTATTAAAAGATTCAGAAGATTTAGAAAAAGCATGTCAAAGATTTTTGGTAAATAATAGTGAGATAAAAATATTAGAAGACTATATAAATATAAAAAAGATATTAAATACAAACCAAAAAAATTTCAATCATTTTTCTCCATCAAGTTGGACAGAATTTATTGAGGACAGAAACCTTAATGATGAGACAGTCAAATTATTAATTTGTGATGGAGGACCATACTGGCGTAAATTGTTTAAGTGGTTATTTATTTACAAATTCATAAAATCAAAAAAAGATGGAGAAACATTAAAAAAAGAAGGATGGGACCCAGGGAAGAAGATGGGAAAGGAAATCAAAAGATTAAGATATTTGGAAATTGATAAATTAAATAGAAATTAATTACATTTTTACAACCTCTCCAACCTTGTACCATTTATCCTTTAGAACATTTTCATATTTACGATTGCAACTAATCAACAAGGGTCCACATGTTTGAGGATCTAATAGTAATGATATTCTCTCGTTAAAAGTCTCTTGATCTAATGAATTCTCATTTAAAAAATTAATTATTCTTTTTTGCTTATTTACTTTATAAATTTTGTCATAAATTTCTTTATTAGATTCAAAGAAAGTACTTTTAACATCTTTTCTTATTAGATCAAATACTCCAGAATAAGCTTTAAATGCAAATAAATCTAATAAAACTTTTAGTGGCTCAAGATTGTTGCTTTGCCTATATAAATTAGATGATTCAACCATCTCTTTAAGATGTCCAATAAATCCATATCCAGTAATGTCAGTAGCAGCATTGACTAATGATTCTTTAAATTGATTTTGAAAAAGATAAATTTCATCAATCAAATATTGCTGACTCTTTACTAAATTATTAATTACTTCAGAAGAACTACTTAGCATATTAATATTTTGCATTTGACCGGCAAAGTAAATCCCAACTCCAAGAGGTCTAGACATCATGAGAATATCTCCAATATTCATTCCAGATTTAAGCCATGGTTTTGCTCCATTTTTTAAAATACCTTGAACTGTTAAAGAAATATCTATTCCTAATGAATAAGGTTTATTTACTAAACTTCTTGCCTCGAAAGTATGGCCTCCAAGTAATTCACCTCCATGATCCTCAACTGTTGATTTAATACCTTGAAGTGATTGAGAAAAGAGGTAACTCTGAAATTCCCTTTCAACTTTTGGTAATGAAATTAAAGCCTGCGCGGATGAAAGTTTTGCTCCACTTGCCCACAAATCTGAGCATGCATGCAAAGTAGTAATTTTTGCATTAAGCCAAGGATCACTTACTAAAGCAGGAAATCCATCTACACTTTGCAAGATAATATCTTGACCATTTTGATATATCTCAACTGAATCTTCAGGTGATAAGGCAAAAGAATTTAAATTAGAATTTATTAATGATTTATTCAAAACAATCTGAGGAATTTTTGCTGCACATCCTCTGCAATCATTCAATGAAACATTTTTTTCACTACTTTTCATAATTAGCCTTTTTGATCTGAACTTTTTAATAAAGTTGAGATCAATTTTATGCTTTAAAATCCAGAAAATAAAAGAAGGGCCAAAAACAAAATTGCGATAAATAGCAAAAGCCTTTTGATGATGGCTTGGAAATATATTTACTATTTGCAATCCGATCTTTTGAGGAAACCACTTTTTTAATGATCTCCCTTCTATATCTTTTTTTAGATTTTGTACTAATGTATTTACAACTTTTACTGCAAAAACACCCGATGCTGGTCTTTTTGCTGAACCTACAACTGCGCAATCACCGACAGCAAAGATTCCAGAGAAAGTTTTTATCTGTAAATTCTGATTTGTAATTATTCTGCCATAAGAATCCGAATCTAATAATTTTTTTTGTACCCATAACGGAGATGTATTTCCAGTACATAAAAGAATCTTGCCATAATCAAAATTAAGTTTTTCAACTAAATCAATATTGGAATTACGTAAACTTTTTAGAATTGTATTATTTATTTTTTTTGAATCACATAATAGTTTTAAAGATCTATCTCCCCATCTTTTTCTCAAAGCATATGATACTTCAATTGCAGCAAGGCCACTTCCAACAACTACAAATGGAAGTTCATTAACTGAATCAAAAATGTCCTCTTTTAGTATTGAGTCATAAGCGCTTAAAAAAGGTTTAATTGAAAAAGCATTTCGATTTTTAATTAATGATTCAAATTCTTTTGGAATTATTGTTTGACTTCCATAATTAAGCACCAACTTCGAATAATTAACTGCGGGTCTATTACTTAAAACAATTTTCTTTAAATTGAAATCAATATCCTTTACTTCTTCTTCTATAAAAGATACTTTTGCATTTTTTGCTAAAGATTTTATATCAATTAAACTCTCTTCTAAAGTGACTGATTTTGAAATTACCGATGGGAATATAGCCGAATAAACCAAATGAGAATCTCTAGATATAATTGAAACAGGAATTTCTGGCATTAATTCCGGAAACATTAACCATTTCTTCAATAAAGAAACATTTGAGTGTCCTCCTCCAATTAGTACCAAATGATTAAAAGCCATTTACATCACTATGAATAAAGAACATTTATTACCAATTGAAAAATCAAGATTAGGAGTGATTGGTGGAAGTGGATTTTATTCAATGGATCAAATAGAGTACTTAAGAGAACTAGAAATCAATACTCCCTATGGTAAACCTTCTGATTCAATAAAGGTATATAATCTTGGAAACCTAGAGATAGCATTTATTCCTAGACATGGCAGGACACATAGTTTAAATCCTTCTGAAATCCCTTACAAAGCTAATATTTGGGCTTTAAGATCAATAGGAGTAAGATGGATTATCGCCCCATCAGCAGTTGGTTCATTACAAGAACAGATAAGGCCACTCGATATAGTGGTTCCAGATCAATTTATAGACCGAACAAAAAATAGACCAGCAACCTTCTTTAACGAGGGAGCTGTTGCTCACGTAACTATGGGAGATCCCTTCTGCACAAATTTATCACGTATATTAAGTGAAATCGGAGAAAAAAATATTCCTGGCGGTAGACAATTGCATAGAGGGGGCACCTATCTAGCAATGGAAGGTCCCGCTTTCTCAACTAGAGCAGAATCTAATTTATATAGGAGTTGGGGATGTTCAATAATTGGGATGACGAACCACACAGAAGCAAGATTAGCTAAAGAAGCTGAAATAGCTTACTCCTCCTTATCTATGGTTACTGACTATGATTGCTGGCATCAAACTCACCAAGAAGTTTCTGTAGAGATGGTTTTGGATAATCTTAGATCAAATACTGAAGTGGCTAATAAAATAATATTTGAAGTAGCTAAATTAATTGAAAAAGAAAGACCAAAAAGTAAGTCTCATTTTTCATTAAAAGATGGATTGATAACCCAAAAAGAAAATATCCCAAGCTCCACAAAAGAGAAACTAAGGATATTTACTGATTCTTATTAGGCTTATTTGATATAAGTGATTATCAGGCCAAGGTAAGGATTTGTTAGCCGCCAGCTCCAACCCCTTGGTATGAACCATAGAAAAATATACCTAAAACGAAGATAACTGCAATTCCACCTGCAGTAGCAACAAGCCATAGAGGAAGAGTTCCTTCTGTCCACCTTCTTTCCCATGCAACTGCTGGTCTACCATCGGGAAGTCTGTCTGGGATTCTTCCATCAGGTCCTTTTAATTTACTCATAGTTTTAATTTAATTGAAAAAGTAACTGGAAAATAAAATTCCCAATACAAAGACTGATAATAAGCCTAAATAAAGGCTTGTACGATTAAGTTCAACTGGAACTTTATTAGGATTTTCGTTTACTTGCATGATAGTTAAATTTATCGGGCTACGAATTGCATAGCAGCAATAGAACCTAGAAAGAATACTGACGGAATAGCTAGAGCGTGAACTGCTAGCCAACGGACAGTAAATATAGGATAGACGCGGACTTCCGCAGCCTGCATTGGAGCTTGAGAATTAGTCATTGTTATTTTGTTCTTAAATCAAGTTGAGATTTCGCTTCAAATCTTTGCGTTACAACAGGAGCTTTTGCTTCAGATGCCTGAAAATAACTATCAGGACGAGGAGTACCGAAAGCGTCGTAAGCCAAACCTGTGTATACGAATAAGAAGCCCGCTATAAAGATAGCTGGTAATGTTACTGCATGAATAATCCAGTACCTAATACTGGTGATTATTTCAAAAAATGGGCGTTCACCCGTTGAACCTGCGGCCATAATCACAAATGTTTACCATATGATCTTACAGTGTAAAATCATAAGTTCGCGAAGAAATTAACAGCTTGGTTACAGACAGTTGTTAAATTAATCCAAAATTAAGATTTTTTTTATTATTTTTTAGTTATTAGAGATTCAGCCATTCCATTTAAGAATGTAACCACGTTCGCCAAGTATGAATCCTTTTTGATTATTTAAAGACTCCTTATCAAGAAAAACTATTTTTATATAGTTAGTAGGCAATGCAGAAGCAAGAGGATCTGAATTCCAAGTTTCACCTTGATCTTTACTTACTATTAAAGTGCCATTACCACCGCCAGCCCATATGTCACCATTTGGATCCCAACCCATATCTAGATAATTGTAACCATTAAGGATAGGGATAATAGGCTTTGACCAACTTTCTAGATTATTAGAATCTTCATTAAATCTAATTTCCGCACCTCTTGAAAGCATCCATAAACTTCCTTCTGGGTTGAAACCAATGCTTTGCACTCTTTTACTACTTGCTCTTTGGTGAGCAATCCAAGTATTACTATCACTATCAAGAGTAGAGAAGAAATTTCCAAGACTGCTTACGCTCACATAATCACCGCTAGATGTTCTTCTTAAATCTCTTATACCTCCCTGTTCCGAAGGGTCTGATACTTTTGCCTCCCATGTTTCACCGCTATTGGAAGTTTCATAAATAGCTGCTGAGGTTGTTGCCAATTGAGCAACTCCTTCATCAATAGTGGTAACTAAGAAAGGTTGGCCTGGTAACTTCCCAAGTGAAAGTCTAGTCCAATTTTTACCTTCATCTAAAGTATGCATTACGAGAGAGGGTTGCCCTATTAACCAACCTTCAGAACCCTTAAAATCAATATCGAGAAGGCGAAAGTTTTCTTCAGCAGAAATATCTAATGATCTTTTTTCCCATGTTTCACCACCATCAGTAGATTCCATAATCAATCTGTTTGAGCCTACTAAAAACCCATGATTATCATCTATAAAATCAACATCTAAAGCATTAGCCTGATCTTCAAACTGAATTGTTTTCCAAGGGCTGCTTTCATTCATCTTGACGCCTGTAGATGAACAACTGCTTAAAACAAAACAGAGAACTACAGATAAAAGAAGATTAGGAATACTGGTAAAAAAATTTTTCATTTAATTATATTAATGCAAAGAGTACAAAGAAAGGAACATAGCAGCAGCAAACGCCAAACCTCCAAAAATCAATATATTTTTTTGTCCAGGAGGTAAACTATTAAATCCAAATCCATAAACTAAATTCTCTTCAAATCCACTAGGTTTTGCTCTAGATCCAATATCCTTATAAAAATTTTTACCAGCTCGACAAACAGGGCAAGCAAAAGTATTCCCATCCAACTCTGAAAAAGGCGTATTTTTAGGTATGTTTAATTTTTTATTTCCTTCAGACGGATCATAAATATATCCACAACTTCTACATTCGAATCTATTTTGTTCTAGATTGATGGTAGGTTGTTCAACATTTGCTCCTGAGGAATTTTCAGAAAGTTTTTCTTTCTCAAAATCTTCAACTATTTTGTTTTCCTCAGAGGCTGGTTGAATGTTTTCACTCACGGTTTATTATTGTTCTTTAAGAACTTTAAAAGATTTTGCTTAATTAAGCGACTTTTATTCAAAATTAATTTTTTAAGATGTTTTTATTAACTGGCTATGAATACTTTTTAGGTTTTCTTCTAATTGCTGCAGCTGTTCCAGTATTAGCTCTAGTTACTAATCTCATCGTTGCCCCTAAAGGCAGAACAGGGGAAAGAAAACTTACTTATGAATCTGGAATGGAGCCTATTGGGGGAGCATGGATTCAATTTAATATCCGTTATTACATGTTTGCCTTGGTTTTCGTTATATTTGATGTTGAGACAGTATTCCTTTATCCTTGGGCTGTTGCTTTCAATAGATTAGGCTTATTAGCTTTTATTGAGGCTTTAATCTTCATTGCAATACTTGTTATTGCCCTGGCATACGCATGGAGAAAAGGTGCTTTAGAATGGAGTTAAAAAATTGAATCCACAACTATCCCCAAAAGCAATAAGAGAAATTCGAGAAGGGACTTGTAACCCTCTTGGTGCACCCCAAGTTACTACAGATTTAAGCGAAAACATTATATTGACAAGCTTAGACGATCTTCATAATTGGGCTAGACTAAGTAGTCTTTGGCCTCTCTTATACGGAACCGCTTGTTGTTTTATAGAATTTGCTGCCTTAATCGGATCTAGATTTGATTTTGATAGGTTTGGATTAGTGCCTAGAAGTTCACCAAGGCAAGCAGATTTGCTAATAGTTGCAGGAACAGTAACTATGAAGATGGCTCCAGCCCTGGTGAGACTTTATGAACAAATGCCTGAACCAAAGTATGTAATCGCTATGGGTGCTTGCACAATTACAGGTGGAATGTTCAGTGCTGATTCTACAACCGCTGTAAGAGGTGTTGATAAGTTGATACCAGTTGATTTATACCTCCCAGGATGTCCACCAAGACCAGAAGCAATTTTTGATGCTGTAATTAAGTTAAGAAAAAAAGTTGGTAATGAATCAATTTTAGAGCGCACAAAAACTGAACAAACTCACAGATACATAACATCTGATCACGAAATGAATCTCGTTTTCTCAGAAAATACAGGTGAATATCTAAACAAAACTTCAGTTAACGCAATAACCCCCTCCCAAAAAGAAAAAATAACCGAATTACCTGAAAATTCCGAAAAAACTGAAATTATTAACTCTATAGAAGATTAATGGAAAAAGACGGTTTAGACATATCCTCAGATACTTCAATAGAAAAAGAAGGGTTTATTAGCCAATCTTTGTCTAAAGACGGAATTCCAAATCAATCTTTATCTGATGATCACATAGGAATTGAAAATATTTCTGTGGAACCTGGCAAATTATATGAAGCAGTATCCGCCTTAAGAAATTACGGTTTTAATTATCTCCAATGTCAAGGAGGATATGATGAGGGACCAGGGAAAAACCTTGTGAGTTTCTACCATTTTATAACTGTTGATGATTTACAAAAAATTGAAAAAATTAAAGAAGTCAGATTAAAAGTTTTCCTAAAAAGAGATTCTGATTTATCAATCCCTAGTTTGTATGAGATTTTTAAAGGAAGTGATTGGCAAGAAAGAGAAACTTTTGATATGTATGGAATAAATTTTATTGATCATCCAAATCCCAAAAGATTATTAATGCCTGAAGATTGGAGAGGATGGCCATTAAGGAAAGATTATATTCAGCCAGATTTCTATGAACTTCAAGATGCTTATTAACTTAATTTTTTTAATTTTCGGTATATAAACATAACTGCTCTTGCGAGTCTCCTTGGATCATGTCTAAGAGTTGGAGTTATTCTTCTTGAATACAATGGTGCTTGCAAAACATAATAACCCTCAGATAATAATTTTTCTTTATTACATTGGACAGGCTCTGCCCCTCTACTTTCGTAATAGTCTACTAATGGAGATTTTTCGAATTGAATCTGAGATAATATTGAGTTAAAAATTCGAGTATTAACTCCAAAATTTGATAATTGTTTTTCTATTGCTTTGATATGTTGATAGACATCAAGTCCATCTGTCTCTCCAGGCTGAGTCATCAAATTACTTATGTAAATTTTAGGAGCATTACTTTGCAATAAGGCATCTACTATCTCTGGTACTAAAAGATTAGGCAATAAAGAAGTGTATAGACTACCTGGGCCAAGAATAATTAAATCAGCTTCTTTTATAGATTCAAGAGCGCTTGGAAGAGCTGAAGGATTTTCTGGTAAGTAACCAATCCTTGAAATTAATTTTTTTGATTTACTTATCTTGCTTTCACCATAAATTTTTTCACCATCTTCTAATTCGGCCCATAACATAACATCAATATTTGTTGCAGGTAAAACTTGACCTTGAACCGCCAAAACCTTACTAGAGGCTTGAACTGCTTTTTCTAAACTGCCTGTAATTGTTGTTAAAGCTGACAAGAATAGATTTCCAAAACTATGGCCTTCCAGACCACTTCCTCCTGAAAATCTGTACTGAAATAATCTCGTTAAAGTAGGTTCTTCGTTTGATAAAGCTGCCAAACAATTTCTAATATCACCTGGAGGTTGAACGCCTAATTGTTTTCTGAGAATTCCACTACTTCCACCATCATCGGATACAGTTACAATTGCTGTGATATTACTACTATAATTTTTTAAGCCTTTCAGCAAAGTAGATAAGCCTGTACCTCCCCCAATTGCAACAATATTTGGACCTCTGTTTAATTTACTTTTAACTCTTAGTGCATCAACTAAAAATGTATCTTTTTCTGGAACAAGTGCTTTTTGAATAGAATTAAGACTTCTATTTTGTCCAATCCCTATTAATAATATTCCAATAACAAAAATCAATGGTCCCATTAATGAAACAGGCAAAATACTGGTTAAACCTGTAATTACCGAAAAAAATATTTCAATGAGCCAATAGAGCGGTCTTAAATTTGTCCAAATTACCACCCCTAATAATGTAGTCAAAAAACCTATCGCAGATGTAAACATCCATCTTTTTATTACCAATCCTGGCAAAAGCCAACTCAAAATTCTTAAGATTTTATTCAATAAGTCAAACTTAGACCTTTTAAAATTTTTATAGTATCTTCTCACCCTTTTTTTACGCTTATTCATTAAAAAACCTCTTAAATTATTTTTCTCAAATTTAAAAACCATATAGAATCATTATAAATCAAATTCATACATCCTTTTTTTATTTATAAAAATAGGCAAAATGAAATATATACATGCTCTTTATATAAGTTTTGAAAAAATCAAAACATGCAGTTGAAACAAAAAACCTCTCAATAAGCTGGGGCGAAGTAAATGTGCTTAATCAAATAAATTTTGAACTTAATGATGGAGAGAAATTAGCTATTGTTGGCCCCTCTGGTTCTGGTAAATCAACCATATTAAAAATATTAGCAGGACTCATTTTACCTACCAAAGGAGAATTAAGAATATTTGGTGAGAATCAAACTTATTTGAGATTGGATCAAAATAATCCCCCTGACGTAAGACTAGTTTTTCAGAACCCGGCTTTGTTAGGATCTTTAACAATTGAAGAAAATGTAGGTTTTCTTCTTAAGAGAAATAAAAACCTATCTAAAAAATTAATTCATGAAATAGTTTGTGAATGCTTGGCTGAGGTAGGATTATTCAATGTTGAGAATAAACTTCCAAATGAATTAAGCGGAGGCATGCAAAAAAGAGTAAGTTTTGCTAGAGCATTAATTACTGATCAAACTCTTAATGCAAAATCTAAACCTTTATTACTTTTTGATGAACCAACTGCCGGCCTTGATCCAATTGCCTCAACAAGAATTGAAGATTTAATTAATAAGACAAATGATAAAGCTAGCGGATCATCTATTGTAGTTAGTCATGTTCTTAGTACTATAGAAAGGACTTCAGATAAAGTTTTAATGCTTTATGGAGGCAAATTTAGATGGGCAGGTTCTATTGACGAATTTAAAGAGAGTAATGATCCCTATGTCTTCCAATTTAGGCATGGAAAACTTGATGGTCCAATGCAACCCAAAGACATTTAGAAATTATGCGTAGAAGCTTAAGAGATTCAATAGTTGGTTTTTCCTTATTAGGAGGAATCATAATATTCACATTTTTTTCTTTTTGGCTAAGAGGAGTACGTTTATCTTCAAAAAATTGGTACCTCTTTGCTGAATTCAATAACGCAAGCGGTTTATCAAAAAAATCTCCAGTTACTTACAGAGGAATTTTAGTAGGATCAATAGAAGATATCCTTTTTACGAATGAATCAATTAAAGCAAAGATAGTTTTAAATAATCCTGAAATTATTCTTCCAAGGCCAGCATTTGCAAGGGTAGTTACAAATTCTTTCCTTGGAGGAGATGTGCAAGTTGCTTTAGAAACTAGTGACAAGATAATTCCAAAAAATATTGCAAAACCTATATCAGAAAAATGCAATACGAAGTTAATTATTTGTCAGGGTGATACTATCTCAGGTAAACAACTATCAAGTCTCTCGAATATAACTAATAGAATAAGTCAAATTTTAAAAGAAACAAATCAAGAAAACTTAATTGAGAACATCGTTAACTCAATCGATCAATTTGACAGAACACAAGAAAATCTTGATGAATTAATTTATTTATCGAAACAAGAAATACAAAGAATTGAACCTCTCATAACAGAAATTACAATTGCGGCAAATCATTTGAATAACATTTTGTCTACTATCGATGACAAAGAAACCCTTAATGACATTAAATTGACAATTAATGCTGCGAGATCTATCTCAACCAAAATAGATGATATGAGTGATGACTTTGAAAAATTAAAAAAAGACAAAGAATTAACTAAATCTATAAGAGATTTAACGATTGGACTTTCAAAATTTCTTAACGAAATTTATCCCTGAGAAATATTTAGAATTCATTTATAGCATTTAAAGCCATAGCTGCGATTGCTTTATCTGTAGCTTTTGGCAGTTGGACATATTTCCCTTGAGCTGCCTCTGCTAATTCTTTACCGAATCCGCTTGCAATAAATTTTCTCTCAGTATCGATTACCAAAAGTTTAATTCCAAGCATAGGATATTTTGCTGCGATATCTAGAACCTCCTGTTTTAAATTGACATTTTCATTGTCATTATCTTTTCCCTCAAATTCATTTTGCCCTAGAGATAATCCTAATGGTACATTCCCTCTACCATCAGTAATCCCAACAACAATCACTTGACCTATATCGCCTGTCGAGAGAGCATTTTTTGCTACTTTTGCTGATTGTGTGAGTCCATGTGCCAAAGGGGAACCTCCACCACAAGGCATAGTTTCCAATCTTCTTTTTGCAGCAGTTATTGATCTTGTTGGAGGCAAAAGCACTTCGGCCTGATTACCCCTGAAAGGGATAAGAGCTACTTCATCTCTATTCTCATAAGCCTCTGTTAAGAGTCTAATTACAGCACCTTTAGCACTTTGCATTCTATTTAAAGCCATAGAGCCACTTGCATCGACTAGAAAAATTACTAAAGCTCCCGCCTTTTTTTGAAGAAGCTTTGCCCTAAAATCATTTTCCTCAATAACTATTGATTTAGCAGGGTTTCTTAATCTTCTCGATTTTTGATAAGGAGCAGCAGCTCGAAGAGTAGCATCTACAGCAATTCTTTTTACTTTACCTCTTGGAATAATAGGTTTTACGTACCTTCCTCTACTGTCACTAAATATGACAGATCTACTCCCGCTATTCCCAGCTTTAGATTTAGCTGATGAAAAAAGCAATAAATCAGGATCAACCATACACGCCTCAGGATCTAATATAAATTCTTCAGGTATTTCGGGAGTAGATTCTTCTTCTCCATCAGAATTATCTTCTTCTTGTTCCTGGTCTTGCTCATTATCATCTGCATTAGTCTCAGGTTCAGACTCTTCGTTATTTGATTGAGGTGGAGGTGGTGGACTCTGATCCTCTGGAGGCGGTGGTTGAATATCATCATCTTCTGGAGGTATTTGCATCGCTCGTGGAAGAATAACTAACCTAACTGCGACTTTTAGGTCTTCAGAATTTACATTCTCATCGCCTCGAAGAGCTGCATTAGCCTTTGCTACTTTCACTGCAAATAATTCTGACCTATGCCCTTCTACTCCTCCTCTAAGAGCTTCATTGACTAAATAAGTTATTTGCTCTTTTGTTATCTTGACATCCTTTAACCATTGCCTTGCCAAAATTAATTGAGTAGATAAATTATCAGATTCTTCCGACCATTTTTCTGAAAATTTAATATTATTTTCTGCGTGTGATAAAACAGATTTTGTAATTTCAACTCTTTGAGCATTATCAATCGATTGATCTGCGGAAAGCACAATAGCAAAACGATCTAAAACATGATCTCTTAAAGCACCTTCTTCAGGATTATAAGTTGCTATTAAAAGTGACTTACAAGGGTGAGAAAGGCTTAAACCATCTCTCTCAATATTATTTTGCTCTCTTCCTGTAGCTTCAAGAATTAAATTTACGATACCATCATCCAATAAATTTATATCATCTACATAAAGAACACCTCTATGAGCTTCTGCCAAAATTCCAGGCTGAAAAACTTGTTCCCCCGTACTTAATGAGGCAGCTACATCAATTGAGCCAACAAGTCTGTCTTCAGTTATGCCAATGGGAACTTGAATAAATGGAGCCTCTCTTACTTTTTTTGGAATTTCTTTAGTTTGATTCAAATAATCATTTCCAATTAACTCCTCTAACAATTTATTAGTACTAATATCCCATTCCGCTGGTTTTTCTGGATCTAGGTTCCTACCAATTGGTCTTAATGAAGTATTACTATTAGTACTTGTTAGCTTTTCCAGAATCGATTCATTATCTAACACCTCTATAGGAGGGAGTAAAGTATGCAAACCCCTTGCTAATACTGACTTTCCAGTACCTCTTCCGCCAGCGATAATCACTCCCCCTAAACTAGGATCAACTGCTGCCAAAAGCAAAGATAATTTCAATAAGCTATGACCCGTAATTGCCGCCAAAGGGAAAGCTCTAAAAGAATCCTTCGAATTCATTAAATCTTTTATTTCTCCTTTTTCTTTTGACTGGGAGTTCAAAATCACTTTAAAAATGCCTGATATAGAATTTATCCAATAACTTTGTTTTTTGTAGTGGAATTATCAAATCTTAATATCAAAAATGGACTATGTATATCCCTCGGAGCAAACATTGATAGTAAATTCGGAAGCCCTCTTGAGTCACTATTAATTTGCAAACCAAAAATAGAGGAAATAATAAATGAATGGGGAGATAGTTCTAATAAAAAAAAAGAAGAGAAAAGCAAATTTCATGCAAACTTTCTTTGGTCTTCAATTTATGAGACATTACCTCATGGTGTTGAAAATGAGCAGCCAAATTATTTAAATACGTTATTACTTATAAAAAGTAATTCTTTTCCACAACCATCAAATAAAAAAGCTAAATCACTTCTAAAAGAGCTAAAAAAGTTAGAGAGATTTTTTGGACGAGAAGAAACGCCAAAGGGAAAGAAATGGCTATCAAGATGTCTCGATTTAGATATCCTTTGGTGGGAAGATTTTCATACAGTTGAAGAGGAATTAACATTACCTCACCCTAGATTCATGAATCGGAATTTTGTTATTACGCCACTATCTGAAATCTTGAGTAGAAGCCAAAAAATCACAAAGTTTGACGAACCAAAATGGTCTATTAATTAATTTACAAAACCAAAAAATAACTGTTAGGGTATTTTTATTTAAAATTTATGGACAACAAAAACCTTTTCATAAGATCCATTTTTAAAGAAAAATTATCTGAGTTAAAGTCAAAAAAATTTAGTTTCGAAATAAATAGAATTGAGCTTCCAAATGGACACGAAGGTGAATATGGATACATTAAGCATCCTGGGGCAGCATTAGCCGTACCTATTACAAAAGACAATAAAGTTATCATTCTTCGGCAATATAGATTTGCTGTTTCAAGGTATTTATTAGAATTTCCAGCAGGCACATTAGAAATAGGTGAAACTCCTATTAATTCAATTAAAAGAGAAATACAAGAAGAAACTGGATTTAGTGCAAACAAATGGGATGAACTAGGAACTCTTGTCCCTGCTCCTGGTTATGCAGATGAAGAAATTTATTTATTTTTAGCGCGCGATTTGAGCAAACTAAATTACGAGGTTAAAGGAGATTTAGATGAAGATATAGAAGTATTAATTTTAGATCCGAACGAACTAGATAATCTTATTTCTAGTGGAGATGAGATTCTTGACGCAAAAACTGTGACAGCTTGGTTTAGAGCTAAACAATTTTTAGATAAATTATGAATAAACCTAGAATACTTTTTTGGCATAGAAAGGATTTAAGAATATTTGATAATCAAGCTTTAATCAAAGCATTTTCATTATCAAATGCTATTACTTCAACTTATATTTTTGATAAATATTACCCCCACGATTTCAATGCAAGTTCAAGAGCTTGGTTTCTAGGAAATTCGCTTCAAGAATTAAGAAATACTTGGAAAAAATTGGGTAGTAGATTAATCATGGAAGAAGGAGATCCAGTATTAATAATTCCTCAATTAGCAAAGGAAATAGATGCTAAATTTGTTTTTTGGAATAGATCAATTGAACCTTATGAGATTAATCGCGATTTAAAAATAAAAAAAAATTTAGAAGAACAAAATATTCAAGTTATTGAAACTTGGGATCACTTATTAATAGAACCTTTAAAAATATTTTCCGGAAATAATAAACCTTATTCAGTTTATGGGCCTTTTTATAAAAACCTTAAATCAAAAATGAATTTATTAGGTCCATATGACCAAGATAAAGTTGTTTTCCAGTTTAAAGATATAGATAATAAACTTAATGAAAATAAGACAATAAATTCATCTGATTCGGTTCTTGAGAAATTTATCAAAAATATCAAATTTCCTGGTTCGAATATTTGTCCATGTAGACCTGGAGAGAATGCTGCAGAAACATTATTAGAAAACTTCATTAACGAAAAAAAAATATATTCTTATGATTCTGCGCGAGATTTTCCTTCCCATAATGGGACATCTTTTCTAAGTGCATCTCTCAGATTTGGCACCATTAGCATTAGAAAAATTTGGAACGCCACATTAAATTTAAATTCAGATTTTGCAAATCAAGGAAATTATTTATCAATTGAAACTTGGCAAAAAGAACTAGTTTGGCGTGAATTTTATCAACATTGCTTATTCCATTTCCCAGAGCTAGAGAAAGGTCCATATAGAAAAAAATGGGATCACTTTCAATGGCAAAACAATAATGAATGGTTTCAGCATTGGAGCAACGGAGAGACCGGAGTACCTATAGTTGATGCTGCAATGCGTCAACTAAATAGTACTGGCTGGATGCATAACAGATGTAGGATGATAGTCGCTTCATTTCTGGTAAAAGATCTTATATGCAATTGGCAAATGGGCGAGAAAAAATTTATGGAGAATTTGGTTGATGGAGACTTAGCTGCAAATAATGGGGGATGGCAGTGGAGCGCCAGTAGCGGTATGGATCCAAAACCACTTAGAATTTTTAATCCATATACCCAAACAAAAAAATTTGATCCTATTTGCAAATATATAAAATATTGGATTCCTGAATTATCTAAAGTGTCAAATTCAGAATTATTAAATGGAGAGATATCTAATTTAGAAAAAAATAATTATTCAAGCCCTATTGTCAATCACAACATACAACAAAGATTATTTAAATCACTTTATGCTGAAATTTGAATTTCATTTATACAATTCTTTAAAACTTTATTTAAATTTTCTGCTACATAAACTTGCTCTTCATAAGAAATTTCAGGAAACATTGGAAGACTAAGAACTTCTGTACAAATTCTCTCTGTATTAATGAGTTTTTTTCTAGAAAAATTTTTATTTTTATAAGCTATTTGTGCATGTATTGGAATTGGATAATAAATAATTGAATTAATACCTTTTTCAAAAAGTTGCTGTTTTACCAAATTCCTTAAGGAATAGTATTTTTTGCAATCAGTATCAAATAAATTTGAAAAATTTTCATTTAAAAAATATTTATCGTTTCTTAATTTGATTACAAATTGATTCCAAGAATGGGAAATTGAATCAGAGCTAATTTTTGGGAAACTAATAAATGGATTTTGTTCTAATAAATCAAGATAATTATTAGCAATTTTTTGGCGATTATTAATCCACTTAGAAATATATTTAATTTTAATGTTTAATATGGCAGCTTGAATGGTATCAAGTCTGCTGTTATATCCAATTTGGGTATGATGATATCTTATTGGGCTACCATGAACAGCCAGTTCTCTAATTTTTTTTGCAATCTTCTGATCTGAAGTTGTTACTGCTCCACCATCTCCAGCAGCTCCTAAATTTTTCGTAGGGAAAAAGCTAAAACAGCCTATATCACCGATACTACCAACTTTGGAAGTTTCCCAGATTGTGCATGTTGCCTGAGCACAATCTTCGATTACTTTTAAGTCATATTTCTTGGCCAAAGATTTTATTAAGGTCATATTCACTGCATTACCAAATAGATGAACTGGCATAATTGCCTTTGTATTAGAATTTATTTCTTGTTCTATTAGTTCAGTATTAATAAGATAAGTTTCTGGATCTATATCTACCAAAACAGGATTAGCACCAACTGCACTAATAGCCTCTGCAGTTGCAAAAAAGCTAAAAGATGAGGTAATAACTTCATCACCCACACCAATATCTAATGCGCGCAAAGCTAATACTAAAGCATCAGTTCCACTATTACATCCAATAGTATTTTCAACACCAATCAGATTTGAAAAACTCTCCTCAAATTTGGCAATTTCTTGTCCTCCAATATACTGGCCGCCTTTTAAAATTTTAGAAACCTCTCTCTCAATTTCAGAGCCAATTTCTTGGAACTGCCTATCTAAAGTAAATGGAGGTATCTGCATAGTAAATATATTAACCCTAAACCATATTTCTATGGGTAAAATTTTTTAATTCATTTAAACCAACTTGGTTCTTTACCTGGAGTCCATTTTATATTGCAACCTAAAGAAGGCATCTGATTTGAAGGATAAGATTTATCTTGATTCAAATCTTTTACGGCAGCGCGCAAATCTTTTCCAGATAGAGGGATATTATTACCTGGTCTACTATCGTCTAATTGGCCATGATAATACAATAAAAAATCACAATCTCCTTCATTTGAAAAAAGATAAAAATCTGGGGTGCAAGCCGCTTTTAATTTCTTAGCAAAATTCTGATTTTCATCATACAGATAAGGAAAACTCCATCCCTGTGTTTGTGCTTGTAATCTCAAATTTTTAGGAGAATCTGAAGGATGAGTGACAATATCATTACTAGAAATTGCAACTGTTTGAACTGTATTTTCAATTTCTTTACTTAAGGTGAAAATTTGATGCTCAATATATTTAACAAATGGGCAATGGGCACAAATAAACATTAAAAGTAAATGCCGATTGTCTAGATTATGAGTGTTAAAATATTGATTTTTTAAAGAATTAGCATTTAACATTTTGAAATTCGGTAATTGAAAACCTAATTCCAAAACCATCGAATTTGTTCTTACCATTTTCAATTTAAAAATTCTTTGATATTTGAAAATTATTGTATATTTTGCAGTAATCCGTAAAGATAGGTACTTTTATATAGGAGAATAATAGAAATAATAAACAAAATGCTTCTAAATCTAACTGGCAAAAAAATTCTTGTTACGGGAATTGCCAACAATCGTTCAATAGCATGGGGTATCGCTCAACAACTTTCAAAAGCTGGCGCAGAACTTGGAATCACATATTTGCCTGATGATAAGGGAAGATTCGAGTCTAAAGTTAGAGAACTAACTGAACCTTTAAAACCATCTTTATTTTTGCCTCTTGATGTTCAAAATCCAGCTCAAATTGAAGAAATCTTTAAAAATATAAAAGACAATTGGGGGCAAATTGACGGATTAGTTCACTGCCTAGCATTTGCAGGACGCGATGAATTGATTGGAGATTATAGTGCTACCACTTCAGAGGGTTTTGATAGGGCTCTTAATATAAGTGCATATTCGTTAGCACCTTTATGTAAAGCCGCAAAACCACTTTTTAGTAATGGTGCTGGAGTTGTCTCATTAACTTATTTAGGTTCAGAAAGGGCGATTCCTAACTATAACGTGATGGGAGTTGCTAAAGCAGCTTTAGAAGCTTCAGTAAGATATCTTTCTGCAGAACTTGGTCCAGAAAAACAAGTCAGAGTTAACGCAATAAGTGCTGGGCCTATAAGAACACTTGCGAGTTCTGCTATAGGTGGCATTTTAGATATGATTCACAATGTTGAAGAAAAGGCTCCTTTACGCAGAACAGTCACTCAAACAGAAGTAGGTAATACAGCTGCTTTTTTATTAAGTGATCTCTCTAGCGGCATTTCAGGCCAAACAATTTATGTTGATGCGGGTTACTGCATTAATGGAATGTAAACTAAGTTTTTTGCATAAAAATGTCATCTCAAAGGCAATCTGAAATAAAAAGAAAAACGAATGAAACAGATATTTCTGTATTTATAAACTTAGATGGAAATGGAATTGCTGAGATTGATACCGGGATACCATTCTTAGATCATATGCTTCATCAAATATCCAGTCATGGTTTGTTCGATTTAAAAATAAAAGCAATTGGAGATACCCATATTGATGATCATCATACAAATGAAGATGTAGGAATCGCATTAGGCAAAGCATTTTCAAAAGCCTTGGGAGAAAGAAAAGGAATAAGCAGATTTGGACATTTCTTTGCCCCATTAGATGAAGCATTAGTTCAAGTCACTTTAGACTGCTCTGGAAGACCGCATCTATCTTATGATCTTCAATTAAAAGCCCCTAGAATAGGAAATTATGATACTGAACTAGTAAGAGAGTTTTTTATTGCCTTTGTAAATAACAGCGGTATTACTCTGCATATTAATCAAATACGAGGAAGTAATTCACATCACATAGTTGAGGCGTGCTTTAAAGCTTTTTCAAGAGCAATGAGAATGGCTACTGAGATAGATCCAAGAAGATCTGATTCAATTCCAAGCAGTAAAGGAATGCTAGAAAAACAATAAAATAGGAATTTTTTCGAATCAGCCACAATTCAGTAGATTTTTGGCGAAGATAGATGAAGTGATTTTTTTGTTGTGACTAATTTACAAGATAAAAAAATTGATAAATTTAATATTTTCAATAAAGAAGATTGGTCAAGTGCTTATCAAAATGTAGAAAAGGAGCTAACTAATGAGCCTCTACAAATTAGCAAAGGTAACAATATTAAAAATTTAAATGGAACACTATTAAGAAATGGACCAGGAATACTAGAGAGAGGTGGACAATGGGTTCATCATCCATTTGATGGTGATGGGATGATAACTTCCGTAAAATTCGAAAATGGTCAGCCATTCTTAACAAATAGATTTGTTAAAACTAAGGGTTATTTGGAAGAAGAAAAAATAGATAAATTTATATATAGAGGTGTTTTTGGAACACAAAAAAATGGAGGAATTTTTAATAATGCATTAGATCTAAAATTCAAGAATATCGCTAATACACATGTCATTAAATTAGGAGATGAAATTCTCGCATTATGGGAAGCAGCAGGTCCACATGCAATGGATCCTGATACTCTTGAAACTATTGGTTTAACAACATTAAAAGGAGTACTCAAGCCTAACGAAGCATTCAGTGCTCATCCCAAAACAGACCTAAATTCAAAAGCATCTTCAGAACTTTTAGTCACTTTTGGAGTACAAACCGGTCCAAAAAGTACCATTAGATTAATGGAATTTGATAATGATGGTACAAATTCTGGAGAGCTCATTTTTGACAGAAAAGATACCTTTAATGGCTTTGCATTCCTTCATGATTTCGCAATTACAACTAATTGGGCAATATTTTTACAGAACGCTATTGATTTCAATCCTCTTCCATTTGTAATGGGTCAAAAAGGAGCAGCACAATGTCTAAAGTCAAACCCAAACAAAAAGGCAAAGTTTTTTATCATCCCCAGAGAAAGTGGATTATTTAGAGGACAACCTCCTTTAACAATAGATGCTCCAGAAGGATTCGTTTTTCATCATGTAAACGCTTTTGAAAAAGATTCCAAAATCGTATTAGATAGTATTTTTTATGATGATTTCCCATCAGTTGGTCCAGACGAAAATTTTAGGGATATTGACTTTGATAAATATCCAGAAGGAAAACTGAAAAGATCAATTATCGATCTAAAGACAAAAACTTGTGAACTTGAAACTTTCAGTGAACAATGTTGTGAATTTGCTGTTGTTAATCCTAAAAACTTAGGATTAAAAGCAACTTTTAGTTGGATGGCAAGCACATCTCAAAAGCTGGGGAACGCTCCACTTCAAGCAATAAAAAAAATAAATTTAACTTCTAAGGAAGAGATTTTTTGGTCAGCAGATCCAAGTGGATTTGTTAGTGAACCAATTATGGTTCCATTAGAAAACTCTTCGAAAGAAGATGAAGGATTTTTATTTATACTTCTATGGAACGGAGAAAGAAGAGGAAGCGATTTAGTGATATTAGACGCAAAAGACTTAAAAGAATTAGCTGTTTATGAATTACCCATTTCAATTCCTCATGGCCTTCATGGATCTTGGATTAATTAAATTTAAGAAAAAATTTCAATTAAATCTGGAATAATTTTTTTTAATGCTTTACCTCTATGACTACAAGAGTCTTTAATGTCATTATTCATTTCTGCGAAAGTTAATCTGGTAGAACTCTCCTCAAAAATTGGGTCATACCCAAAACCACTTTTTCCTCTGGGGTTTAAAATAATATTTCCATGACATTTGGCCTCAGATTCAATAATCACTTCACCATCTGGAGAACAAACACAAATATTGGCAATAAAGAAAGCACTTCTATTTTGAACTCCATCAAGTTCTTTTAAAACTCGTTCGATTCTCTTCTGGTCATTTTCCGCATATCTTGATGAGTAAATGCCAGGTTTACCATCTAATGCTGCAATACAAATTCCTGAATCATCTGCTATTGAGAAATTATTTGTTTTTCTCGAAACTTCACTCGCTTTTTTAATTGCATTATCTCTAAATGTCAGTCCATCCTCTTCAACTTCTAATGATTCTGGCTGAAGTAATAATTTACAATTAACTTTAGCTAGCAATTTCTTATATTCTTCAATTTTACCTTTATTCTTACTCGCTAAAAATAAATTTTTCATCCCTATTTTTCTGCCAAATTTATAAATACTTGACCCCACTCTAATAACTCATCTAAATAAGATTCTTTTGGCGCTTCACAATATAACCTTAAAAGAGGTTCCGTTCCTGAAAACCTAAAAAGAAGCCAAAAATTTTTATCAATTCTCAACTTTATTCCATCAATCTTTGAGATACTTTTTAACTTGTGATTATTAATATTCTCAGGAATATTATCTATAATAAATTCTTTGACATTATTTTTTTCAGCCTGATTTGGAAATTTAATATCAATTCTTTTATAAAAACTTGGCCCAAAATCTTTTTGAATTTTATCTAAAGTTTCATATAAATATTGAGATTTTTCAGCAATTCCATTTAATAAAACCATCGCTGCATATAAAGCATCTCTTTCAGGCATAAAGTCACCAAAACCTACTCCCCCAGATTCCTCTCCTCCAATGAATATTTTCTCTTTAATCATTTTTTCAGCAATATATTTAAAGCCAACTGGAAGTTCAAAAACATCTCTATTTTGACTCTCTGATATATTTTTTATAATATCTGAACCACTAACAGTCTTTAAAACTGGATAAGAATTATTTTTAATTTCGCCCAAATAGCTAATAAAGTATGGTAGTAAATCCTGCGTACTACAGTATCTTCCTTTTTCGTCAATTGCCGCAATTCTGTCCCCATCACCATCAAATATAATTCCTAAAGTTTTCACTTCATTTGTTGAATTTTTCCTTAGTATTTGATTTAGATCATCTACATAATTTAAGAGAGGTTCAGGAGGTTTTCCTCCAAAAAAAGGATCAGCATCTTTCCTGATTTCTGAAATAACTTCTAAATCATTTGAAGCAAAAATCTCAGCCATACAATTTGCAGCAGAACCATGCATAGAATCTACAAAAATTCTCAATTTCATTTTTTTTAATTTATTGGAAATAAAGTCAATATCAAAAAGGGATTTAATTCTATCTAAATGAAATTTCTTAATATCTACCAATTGATTAACACCATCTATTTTTTCAATTGAATTTCCAAGCATTAATCTTTTTTCAATTTCACTTGTAAAAGATTCGTCAACAGAACATCCATTAAAGCTCTTTATTTTCAGACCTAGCCAATTATATGGATTATGACTTGCTGTAATTACTAACGCTCCAAGACAACCAACTTCTTTGGCATAGAAACTACAAGAGGGAGTTGTAACAAAGCTATTAGATAAGACCGGTTCAAAACCACATCCTCTTACAAAAGGAACAATTTGCTTCGCAAATTCACTTGCCATAAATCTACGATCATATCCAATTAGAATTTTCTTTGAATTAACTTCTTTATAGTATTGATAATGTAACTCCTGGCATGCAGCAACAACAACCCTTGAAAGATTGGATAAATTAAAATCAAATCCAATAATTCCTCTCCACCCATCAGTTCCAAATTTTATGTTATCGAATTTATAACCTGTCAATTAAAAAGTGCCTTTATTTCTCTTAATTATCTATATTAATTTATATAAGTAAATTTTAAAACCGCCCTTAAAAAAATTTGAATTCTCTTCATTTAAAAAGTTTTATAAGATGCAAAAGAAAAGCATGGCTAGATTTTAAGGGTAAAAAATCTTATGAGGTTTGGTCTCCCCATAAAGCTATAGATAAGATTAATCAGTTTCAAATTTTCTCTGAATTTTGTAATAGTCACATATATACAGGATTAAAAGCCTGTGAAAATGGTTATCAAGGGGTAATTGGATTCAAAATCAAAGGGAATCTTTTCCAAGATATTAACGCAGAGATACGCCCACAATTACTTGTTAAGACTAAAGGTAAAAGTATATGGGGACAATATAAATATTTACCTGCTGTTTATAAGTTAGGCCACAAAACCACTAAAGAACATTTATTCGACTTAGCTTTTAGTTCTATGCTGTTAGAATCTTTTCAGGAATCTAAAATTGAGAAAGGATTAGTAATTTCAAGTTTTAGTAAAAAAATTAATCTTGAAGAAATTTATTTAAATAAAAAATTAAGAAAAAAAGTTTTGAATGTTTTATTAAGTTTGAATGAATGCTTGGAGGGATTTATGCCAGAAATAACTCAAGATAGAAAAAAATGTACTATTTGTACATGGCAAAAATTTTGTGACAAAGAAGCAAAAGAAAATGGATATCTAACAGATATAGATGGAATAGGATCCAAAACGGCCTCAGCACTCATAAAAAATGGGATATCTGATACCCAAACATTAGCTTCATATAACGAAAAACAACTTGGTGAGAAATTATCTAAATTCAACGATAAAAAGTATGAAAAAGCGACCGCATTTGTAAAGCAAGCACAAGCTTATACTTCTGGGGAACCATATCGCATTTCTAATAAAAATGATACTAAAGATTTACTAGAAAAAACAAGTTCAGGATTTTATATATTTGATATTGAGTCAAATCCAGATGATAAGCATGATTTTTTATATGGTTTTCTAAAAATTAATCATTGGTTTACAAAAAAAGAAAATCTTATTTATGAACCAATTTTAAATCTCAAAAACAATAAAGAAGAATCTTACAGGAAAATTGTTGAAATACTTTTTTCACAGAAGGAATGGCCAGTTTTACATTATGGTGAAACTGAAAAGATAGCAATAATTAATATTGCTAAAAACCTAAATTTTAGTTTTGAAGAAATTGATGCACTTGCCTCAAGATTTATAGACTTACATACATTTATGCGAAAGTCTTGGATATTACCACTAAAAAACTATGGCTTAAAAACTGTTTCTAATTGGCTTGGATTTGAATGGATGCAAAAAAATGTAAGTGGCTCAAAAGCCCTTTATTGGTGGATTCAATATCAAATTACAGAAAACGAAATATTTTTAAAAAAAATTATTCAATATAACAAAGATGATTGTTTAGCTACTCTACAAATTGCAGAATATTTAATAAAAAATCAATCAAAGAAAAATTGATCCTACAGATTTATTAATAATAATTTTTCCAAAAATTTCTGAAAAAAAATAACTTCCTTCCTCTAAATATTTTCTTTTTATCATTGCTAAACCTTTTATTTGAGAATCTAATTTAAAAAAACTAGTGATTTTGCCTGCAGAAATATCCTTGGCAGAATTTGTATATATATTTTTATCTTCAACGTCTAAATTCAAATTAGATTCAAGTGATTTCCAAATTCTTATTTCCTGTTTTAAAGAAGAAACATTTTTTATTTTTGACATTGTTTCTTGTCCTAAATAACAACCTTTATTAAAATCTATAAGGTCTTTTAATCCAAGCTCAAGAGGATTATTTTTTCCGTTTATTTCCATTTCTAATAAAGGTATTGCCTGATTAATCTTCCAAAGTTTTAAATCGTTTGGATTTAGTAAATTTAGTTTATTTTTATATATTTCAAATTCTTTATCTTCTGTTTTGAAGAAAATAGGCTGGTAAGTTCTCCATGAACTAAATTCATCAATTTCCTGAATTCTATTTATCAAGAAAGGTTCACTTAGAAGTACATCGTCCGCTGGAAAAATAATTTGATTAAAGTAATCAATTATTTCATTAGTATTACCCTCCAAGATAATTACTTCTAAGCTTTTTTCTAAAAAAATAATTTCAATTAATGACCTTAAAACTCCATTTGGAGTTAACCAACAAGTTTTGATAACTTTATTTTCTGAATTAAGAATATTACCAGTTGTTATTCCATTCAAAAATTTTCTGGAATCTTTTCCAGTAAGAGAAAAACAATCAAATTTTTCAAGCCAAAACTTTTTTTTTGAATCTTGCATTTTGAAATAATTAAAAAAAGTCTTTTATTGTAAAAAGACTCTTTAATTTAACATTTTCATCTTCAAGAGCTTCTAATCCTCCTTCTTGCCTATCAACTATAGACAAAACTTCCTCAACTACATAATTATTTTCGCGTAACTTTTTTATAGCTTTTATCACTGAACCAGCAGTTGTAACGACATCCTCTAAAACAGTTACCAAAGTTCCTTCTTCTAGTGTAGGTCCCTCTATTCCAGCTTTGGTACCGTATTTTTTGATTTCTTTTCGAATTATTAATCCATCAAGGTCAATACCATGCAAAGCTGCTTTAACAATTAATCCACTAACTATAGGGTCTGCACCTAATGTCAATCCTGCTATGGCTTTTGACCTTGAGTCCTTTAACTCTAAAAATAAATCACTTATTAAGTTTAAGCCTTCGCCATTTAATGATACTGGTTTACAATTCAAGTAATGACTGCTTTTCTTCCCTGAAGCCAAAGTGAAGTTTCCTTTCTTGTAAGATTTTTCAATTAACTGTTTTAACAATTTTGCTTTATTAAAATCATACTTATCAGAAAATTTGCCCATTAGTAAAAGTTCAATTTATATTTAAAGATTAGAAGAAAAAAAAGAAATCTCACAAAAATTCCCTAATGAGGATTTTTTTGAAATATTATTTTTATATTGTATATTGAAATTCAATGTAATTAAAATTACATAAATTACCTTGGGGGTGTAGCAATCTGGTGAATGCACCAAACTCATAATTTGGCTAAGGCGAGTTCGATCCTCGCCACCCCCATTATTCATTTGTCATTGAATGAAAATAACTCTACTTTTATTTCTTTTATTTTTGCCAGCTTTTTTCGCAGCCAGTGAACTCTCTTTTTTATTAATAAGGCCAAGCAAAGTTTTAAGGTTAATAGAAGAAAAAAAGAAAGGAGCATTTTCAATTTTAAAAATTCAAAAACGCTTTAGATCTTCATTAATTGCTTCTCAATTTGGAGTAACAATTTCATTAATTGCCATTGGATGGCTCAGCAATAACCTGGCTAATGATTATTGGAAAAGAAATATTTTATCAAATAGATTTTATGATCTTCTATTATTTTTATTTATTGTTTTAGTTGTTACTCTTGTTTCTGGACTAATTCCAAAAGCTTTAGTAATTAACAATCCAGAATCTGCTGCATTAAGGTTAACCACAATATTCGATGCCGTAAGAAAAGGAATGAATCCTATAGTGAAAACAATAGAATTTTTTGCTAGCGCCTGTTTAGGCTTGTTCAAATTAAATAACAAATGGGATTCTTTAAATTCGGGTTTATCTGCTGGAGAATTAGAAACTCTTATAGAAACAGATAACGTAACAGGTTTAAAACCAGATGAGAAGAATATTCTTGAAGGAGTTTTTGCTTTAAAAGATACGCAAGTTAAAGAAGTAATGATTCCAAGATCTGAAATGGTAACTTTGCCAAAAAATATAACCTTTTCAGAACTTATGAAACAAGTAGATAAAACTCGACATGCTCGCTTCTTTGTGATTGATGAGTCTCTAGATGATGTATTAGGTGTATTAGATTTGCGTTATCTAGCAAAGCCAATATCAAAGGGTGAAATGGAAGCCGATACATTATTAGAGCCATTCCTTTTACCAGTAACAAAAATAATAGAAACATGTTCACTAGCAGAAATATTTCCAATAGTAAGAGATTACAATCCGTTTTTACTAGTAGTTGATGAACACGGTGGAACCGAGGGACTCATAACTGCAGCAGATCTAAATGGCGAAATAGTTGGAGAGGAAATGCTCAATAATAGAATTTATTCAGACATGAGAATGTTAGATAATTTCTCTAAAAAATGGTCAATAGCTGGAAAATCAGAAATTATTGATATCAATAAAAAGTTAGGATGTTTTATTCCAGAAGGTACTGATTATCATACCCTTGCTGGATTTATGTTAGAAAAATTTCAAATGATTCCAAAAATTGGCGACGTTTTAGATTTTAATAATATTAAATTTGAAGTTATTTCTATGTCAGGTCCAAAAATTGATCGTGTTAAAATAATTCTTCCCAAAAGCTAAATATGACTCCCCATAGAGGATAATGATAATAAATATATGGATTTGAAATTATGCAACCAACCTCATCACCCGTAAAGGTTGGAGTCATAGGTATAGGAAATATGGGTTGGCATCATGCTCGAGTACTAAGTTTACTCAAAGATGCAAATCTCATTGGAGTCGCAGATCCAAATGAAGAAAGAGGTAAATTAGCTATTGAGCAATTTCAATGTGAATGGTTCAAGGATTATAAGGACCTAATTCCAAAAGTTGATGCTATCTGTATCGCTGTCCCCACACTACTTCATCAAAAAGTAGGACTAGATTGTCTCAAGGGAGGTGCTAACGTTCTCATTGAAAAACCAATTGCAGCTAACGAGTTGGAAGCAAAATCTTTAATAGAGGCCGCTAATGAAAGCAACTGTCTATTACAAGTTGGGCATATTGAAAGATTTAATCCTGCTTTTAGAGAATTAAATAAAATAGTAAATAATGAAGAAATTGTTGTTTTAGAAGCAAGGAGGCACAGTCCTCATGCAGACAGAGCAAATGATGTATCTGTAGTAATGGATTTAATGATTCATGACATTGATCTTATTTTGGAGCTTGTAAACTCAAAAATACAAAAATTAGCAGCAGTTGGAGGAAGAAATAGCGAAGGATTAATAGATTACGTCAATGCTACTTTAGTTTTTAAAAATAATGTAATTGCAAGCTTAACTGCCAGCAAAATGAGTCACAAAAAAATCAGAAATTTAAGTGCTCACTGCCAAAATGGGCTAGTAGAAACTGATTTCTTAAATCACTCTTTACAAATCCATCGAAAGTCTCATGAATCATATACAGCAGAACATGGCGAATTAGTATATAGAAACGATGGATATGTTGAAGAAGTTAGCACAACCTCTATTGAACCTCTTTATGCAGAACTGGAACATTTTCTTAAATGCGTTCAAGGCAAAGAAACACCTGAGGTAGATGGTGAGCAAGCCTCAAGAGCTTTAAAAATTGCTGATTTTATAGAGTGTGCTGTAGAAAATTCTGGAGATGCGATTTTACTTGAAAATCCATTCTAATACTAACGATCTAAGCTAAAAGAATTTTATTTAAATCCAACTGCAGCTTGCCAAACAAATACCAATAAAAAGAAAAATAAAGGAATCAGTGGAAGAACATCAACAGTTGGAGCAAAAGCTTTGTAAGCCTCGGGCAATTCAGCGAATGTATTAAATAGAATGAGCACCTTTTTGATAATTTAATTAATTATGATACGACGTTACCATGTATGGTGAGCAATAGAGGATCTTTTCCATGGAGCGAAATCATTTGTAAAACAATTATCACTTATTGCAGTAGAAATTGCATTGGTAAATCTTATTAAGTGAGAAATATTGTGCAAACTTATAAGGGTTAGGCCTAATATTTCGTCATTTCTAATTAGATGATGCAAATATGCACGAGAATAGGACTTACAGGTTTCGCATTTACAAGTTTTATCAATCGGAGAAAAGTCATTTTTAAATCGAGCATTTCGCAAATTCAATCTTTCATCATTAAAAAATGCAGTCCCATGTCTTCCTAGTCTTGTAGGCAAAACACAGTCAAATAAATCGAACCCATTAGCTACAGCCATAGAAATTTCTTTTAAAGAGCCAATTCCCATTAAATATCTTGGTTTATTTATTGGTAAGAATTTCGGGACGTAATTAATTACACTATGTATTTGTTCGACTGCCTCACCAACACTTACACCTCCTACTGCTATTCCAGGAAGATCAAAAGAACTTGTAAATTTTGCGCTATATTCTCTCAATCTCGGGAACTTACCACCTTGAACTATTCCGAATAATGCTTGGTTGGATTTCTGATGAGTTTTAACACATTTTTGTAACCATGAATGAGTTCTTTGTAAAGATTCCTCAATATCATTTTCGTTAGCTGTATGTGGGGGACAATGATCAAAAGCCATAGCAACATCCGATCCAAGATCCATTTGAATCTGCATTACTTTTTCAGGTGATAAAAATACATGACTACCATCTCTTGGATTTTTAAATTCCACACCTTTATCAGAAATATTATTTAATTTGGCCAAACTAAAAACTTGATATCCTCCTGAATCAGTAAGAATAGGCTTAGGCCAATTCATGAACTTATGTATTCCTCCAGATTCCTTAACTAATTTTTCTCCAGGTTGTAAATGAAGATGAAAGGTATTTGATAAAATCATTTCTGATCCTGTAGAGGTTAACTGCTCAGATGAAATTCCTTTAACCGTTGCCAAAGTACCCACAGGCATAAATTTTGGTGTTTTTACCTGACCATTAGGCGTATGAAATATACCAGTTCTTGCCTCTGTATTACTGCAATTCGATGTAATTTCAAATTCAAACACGATAATTTATAAAATTTTTTGATCCTTTTTCATTAATCTACCCTATTATTTAATATTGATTCTATTTTTATCCCATCAAAAAATATTTAATAAAAAATTTGGCAGGCTCTTGGATGTTCTATACGACATTTCCAAAGATACCTCTTATTAATCCCGAATTTAAAAATATTGCACAATTTGCGCCTCCGATAGGATTTTTGATTGGAACAATACAGAGTTATATTTTTCTTTTTTTAAGAACAAACTCTTGGTCGATTTATGCATCTGCATTAATATGTTTGGCTTCAGGATATTTAATTACTGGTGGTCTTCACCTCGATGGTTTAATGGATACTTTCGACGGTATTTTTGCAGGTAAAAAGAAACGTTTAAAAGCCATGAAAGACAGTAAAGTTGGATCCTTTGGCGTTCAAGCTTTGGTTTTTATAACTTTAATTCAAATTGCTTGCATACTGAAAATTCAAAACCTAATAATTTTTGTTTTACCTATATGCTTATTTTGGGGAAGATTTTCAAATTTGTTTTTTATAGAAAAGTTCAGATATATAAGCTATAAGAAAAAATCTATAAGTCATAAAAAGTATTGGAATGGATTTGGAAAGGAATCTTTGATTTCAATTCTTTTTCTTTTAATTTTCATTACATATCAATTCGTTTCGATTACATCTCAAGCAATATTAATTAAATTTTTAATTCTTATTTTGATTGGTATTTTTTTAAGTTATGCTATCCCAAACATACTGGGGAATAAAATTGGAGGCTTCAATGGAGATGCCTGCGGTGCAAGTGTTGTACTTGTCGAAACTGCAGTCTTATTTATGCATGCAATTCTTTTGTAGGGAGTTCTAAATAAAAAATATTTTTCTTATTAAAATTTTTTAATTCTTCAGGATTATCAATAGAGTTATTTTCTAGTAATCTCAATTCTCCTCCAATTTGTTTCGCTAATTTTCTCGCTAAAAAAAGTCCCACTCCAGTGCCGTCCTTCTTCTTTGCCGCAGATCCTCTATAGCCTTTTTGAAAAATTTTCTCATTTTCATTTTTGGTTATTTTTTTACCATCATCAAATATACATAGACCCTTACTCGTAAAAGCAAGCCCAATCTCAGAGCCTTTTTGGGCATATTTAAATGCATTTTCTAATAGATTGGCCACTATTTCGGCCATAACAGAATATTTTGCTTTTATTGGTAATAAAGTCCAATCTGGCCAAAGAGAGGGTTCAGTCCAATTTCTATTTTCTAAGTTCGCATTAGCTTTACCTCTTTCTAATATTGGCCTCAATAAACTTTGAACAGTTATTACCTTTTCATTATCTAAATTTGGTGGTAAAAGTAATCTTTCCTCTCCAATTTCCAGAGGAAGTTGAATAGGTGAATTTAATTGCGCAAAAGAATCCATATATTGATTAATTTGTTTTTGCTCTATTATCATGCGTTCGACTATTTCAATAGAGTTATCATCTGAACCAAGTCTTTTTATTAGTAATTTTGCATATGTTCTTATAGCCGCCAAAGGATTCCTTATTTGATGGATTATGACATTAACCTGATTTTTTAAATAATTAATTTCTTCATTTTTACTTTGACGTTCTAATTCGATAGAGACGCATTTAGCTAAAGATATTGAAAGTGCTTTTAATCTAGAATCGAGAGATATTGGCCAATTCCCCCCTTTCAAATCAGTTTCTACCCTAAGAACACCAAGTAGAATATCGTTTTCTTGAAGCGGATACCATCTTCTGTTAGGCGATGAAACTTTTAGTGAAGGGTCGTCATCTATTGATGTAAGGATCCTATCAATTTGTGGCCACTGACCAATCATTTCAAAAGATGCTTTAGTTCCTTGCTTAGCGGAAGCAAGATACATAACTAAATTAGTAACTCCCATCGAGCAGCCAAAACTTTCTAGCTGTTTTACAATTAATTCTTCAAATTTTTTTGAAATATTCATAATTAATGAAATTTTGAGAAAATTTTTTTAAAAAAAAACTTGAAAAAGGGCTTGTAAAATATGAAAAAAGTATTAAGATATATAAAGAGGTCTGACTTTAGCCAGCCTTAAATATGAGTATTTAATCATATTTTAAGCTACATCAGGGGTTGATGGGTCCTCTATGTAATTTGAAGTGAATTTAAAATCACATATATAAGATTAGTAAAAAAAATAAGACTAATCTCATTCATAATTTCAGGAGTACCAATCAATGTCAAAAAAAAGAAAAAGAATCAGCAGAAGAAGATTGGCTGGCCAAAGAGTAATGGCACATGTACCTATATATCATATCGAAACTGGCAAACATAAACCAGTTACAGCAGCGAGAAGATTCATAGCTGAAAATGGTCTTTCAGCGCCTTCAGTTTTTAATGTCAGAAGAAATGAACACACCACCGATAGATTTTTTTGGGGTGAAAAAGGTTTATTTAGCGCCCAATATGCTGAAGAAAATCATTTTCTATTTCCATCACTAAAAGTTGTAGTTGAAGGAATTGGTGAAGAAAAAATATTTGAGGGTCTAGAACTTACTGCAGATGATTGGGAAGAAATTGAAGAATATGAATATGCTTTTGTTTAAAAAATATTAGTTATATTTGAATTTATAAAATTAATTAAATTTGAATCAATTTGATGAAATCCATCGAATTCTAATAATTCACAAAATTTAGACGACTTACTCTTTACCTTTTCATAAATAGTCCTAGAAGCATCTATAGGCACAACGTCATCAAATAAACCATGACTAATAATCAATGGCGAGAATTTTTCTCCCGGGGCCCAGTTGGGATGAGGATAACCACTACAAGCAACAATTAATCCAAAATCTAACTTAAATCCCGCATCAATTGCCATTGCCGCACCCTGTGAGAACCCCAACAAAATTGTTTTTCTTAGTGGAATCTGATCAGTATCAAATTTTTTTAATGTAACTAAAAGTTTATTTACTTCAACCTCAGCTCCATTCCAATCATGTGGATACAATCCATACCACTGTCTTCCCTGACCGCTTGGGTGTAATCCAGGAGCCCTCAAAGAAATTACCTCAAAATCAAGATTTATTGTTTCAGTAATCTCCTTTCCAAATGTTAAAAGGTCATCTGAATCAGCCCCCCAACCATGCATCAAAATAATTCTATGAGTTGCAGTTTGAGAGGTAATCGAGACAAATTCATGATTGACAGCATATTCCATGTTTATATTCTTAAGTAAGTAAACTTTCCCATAATGTCTCCATTAGCTTTAATAAGTGTCTCTGATAAAAAAAATATAATCCCATTTTGTAAGGAATTGGTAGAGCAATTTAATTATAAAATTCTATCAAGTGGAGGAACTGCCAAACATCTTATGGATGCTAAAATTCCAGTTATTACGGTCGCTGATTTTACTAATTCTCCAGAAATTCTTGGAGGAAGAGTTAAAACTTTACATCCAAAAATACACGGCGGAATATTAGCTAAAAGAACTGATGAGGAACATAAAAAAGATATACAAGCTAACAATCTTGATTTCATTGACTTAGTAGTTGTAAATTTATATCCTTTTAAAAAAACTGTAGAGCAGGGAGCTAAATGGGAAGATGCTATTGAAAATATCGATATTGGAGGGCCATCTATGATTCGTTCTGCAGCTAAAAATCATAAAGATGTTTCCGTTTTAGTGGATCCTAGTCAGTATCAAAATTTTCTTGAAGAAAGTAAAAAAGGTGAATTGAAAGACTCATATAAAGCAAAATTAGCCTTTGAGGCTTTTCAACATACAGCAGACTATGACACTGCAATATCTAATTGGATAAGAAAAGAGAGAGATTTACAATCTTCCAAATATATTGAATCTTATCCACTAATCAAAACCTTAAGATATGGGGAGAATCCACATCAAAAAGCTTTCTGGTATGGTTCAAGCAACATTGGATGGAACTCAGCAGAACAATTGCAAGGCAAAGACTTAAGTTACAACAATCTATTAGATCTAGAGTCGGCACTTTCAACAGTTTTAGAATTTGGCTACAAAGAAAAAGAGGAACTTTCAACCGATATGTTTGCCTCTGTTATTTTAAAACACAATAATCCTTGTGGTGCATCAATAAGTAATTCAGCTTCCCAAGCATTTTTAAATGCTTTGGAATGCGACTCTGTTAGTGCATTTGGAGGCATAGTTGCTTTTAATTCAAATGTTGATGGTGAGACCGCAATTCACCTCAAGGATATTTTCTTAGAGTGTGTCGTCGCTCCATCTTTTGATAAGGAAGCTTTAGAAATTTTAAAAGTTAAAAAGAATTTAAGAATTTTAAAGTTTTCAAAGGATAAACTTCCAAAAAAGAATCAAAATTCTATTAAATCAATAATGGGAGGCTTACTGGTTCAAGACACTGACGATAGTGAAGAAAAAACTGAAAATTGGATTTCAGTAACTAATAAAAAACCAAGTAATCAAATTCACTTAGATCTAAATTTTGCATGGAAAATTTGTAAACACGTGAAATCTAATGCAATTGTTATTGCAAAAGACCAAAAAACTATTGGTATTGGAGCTGGACAAATGAATAGAGTTGGAGCAGCAAAAATTGCATTAAAGGCTGCTGAAAGGTTATGTTCCGATGCTGTCTTAGCTAGCGATGGGTTTTTCCCATTTGCAGATACTGTAGAACTAGCAAATGAATATGGTATAAAAGCTATTATTCAACCTGGAGGAAGTCTTAGAGACCAAGAAAGTATTGATATGTGTAATTCAAAAGGAATCTCAATGGTATTTACTCAAAAAAGGCATTTTTTACATTAACTTATGTTGATTTTGGATAATATGTTATCTTGTTAGTCTTTCTGAATAAAGATAGCCTGCCTGGACCTGCACATAGAAAGTAGAGAGAAATAGCGCCATATATGAAAGACAACTCGAAAGCATAATTATGACCTTCAACCACTGCTAGAGGAAAACCTTCTAATCCAGTATCAAGGAGATGAAAATAAACAGCAAACGCCATGGTAGAGAATAGACCAAGAGAAGAAAGCCTCGCAAATATTCCTAAGGCCAATCCTACTGGACATACTAATTGGGTAATTGCTGCTCCAAAAGTCCAAATAACAGGATCACCAGGCAAAAATGGGAAATACTTACCAACTACAAACTCAGCAAAACCCTGCGGATCTTGAAGTTTTTCAAGTCCATGATGGATCATCAAGGCACAAAACCCTATTCTTAAAACAAAAATCGATAGTTCCCCAAGGATATTTACCTCTGACCCTGAAGATGAATTGGCAACCACAACTTCAACCTTTTGGGGAGCTTTAGTTCTATTCATACTTGCAGTTTGAACCTGATTAGTTTGTGAATTGTCTTCCATACTTCATTAATTTTTCATTATTCTAGTTAATAAAGTAGATCTTTTGGAATTATCTGACTAATAAATTAAAAAAACTAAGCAAATTTATAAATGAATAACAAATTCAGGAAGCAATATCAATTAACTTTTCAATAACATCTGCAACAACCTTATCAGGAGTGGATGCACCTGAAGTAATTCCAACATTAATTTTTCCTCTAGGTAGAAAATTATTCTTAAGTTCTAATTCTGATCCTAGTGGTTTATGAAATATTGAGTTTTCTTTAACTGATATCCTCTCTGGCGTATCAATGTGAAAAGAAGAAATATTTTTAGTAATCGCTATTTCTTGTAGGTGAGTAGTATTGGAAGAATTGAAACCTCCAATAACTACTAAAATATCAAGGTCTTCGTCAACCAAAGAGAACATTGCATCTTGTCTTTCTTCAGTAGCGTCACAAATAGTATTAAAAGCTAAAAAGTGACTATTTAAGTTTTCTGGCCCAAATTTTTTTAACATAGTCCTTTCAAAAACCTTTCCAATTTCTTCAGTCTCGCTCTTAAGCATTGTTGTCTGGTTTGCAACTCCCACTCTATCTAAATCTTTATCAGGATCAAACCCGTTAGAGCAAGCTTTAGCAAATTTATTCATAAACTCATTTCTATTACCTCTACCCAGAATATATTCAGATACGTAATTTGCTTCTTCAAGATCAAGTACAACTAAATATTTACCTGCGAATGAACTTGTGGCGAGAGTCTCTTCATGCTTAAATTTTCCGTGAATAATAGATGTGAAAACATGTTTTTTATGTTTTTCAACTGTATGCCAAACCTTAGAAACCCATGGACAAGTTGTATCAATAATATGACAACCTTTTTCATGCAAGAGTTTCATTTCTTGAACAGTAGCTCCGAAAGCAGGAAGTATAACAACATCCCCATTAGACACTAGAGAAAAATCTTTGATTCCATTTTTAGCTGAAATGAATTTCACATTCATTTTTCTTAAATGATCATTAACTGAAGGATTATGAATTATTTCGTTCGTTATCCAAATATTCTCATTAGGGTAATGTCTTCTAGTTTCATAAGCCATTGCTACAGCTCTTTCAACTCCCCAACAGAATCCAAAGGCTTGAGCCAACTTAATATTTAGTCTGCCTTTAGTGTAAGTAAAACCATTATCTCTAATAGAACTTATCAAATCACTTTGGTAAGCTTCTTCTAACGCTTGAGCTCTTTTTGTTGGAGAATCGAAACCCCTTCTATTGTATCTATCAGAATGATGAAGGGATCTTCTAAAGGCTTGAGTATCCATCTTTTTATATTACAATGTTTTAAATAATTTTTCGTAAAAAAAAGAAACCTGACATAAGTCAGGTTTCTTAAATAGATTTTTAGTTAGATTATTTAGCAGATGCAAAGTCTGGATATGCTTCCATTCCATGCTCTCCAATATCTAAGCCTTGAGTCTCTTCCTCTTCAGATACTCGGATTCCACCGAATAATCCTCCAATTACAGACCAGGCGATCCAGCAAGTAACTAGTGTCCAAATAGCATAAGCTGCGGCACCAAGAGCTTGAACTAGAAGAAGGGTAATACCTCCGCCATTGAACAATCCCATACCTGCTCCATCACCTTGTACAGCTGTACCCCAAAGACCGATAACAACAGTACCCCATACACCACATACTCCGTGAACAGAGAATGCGCCTACAGGATCATCGATCTCAGCGGCATCAAGTGCTGCAACAGAAAATACAACGATTATTCCGCCGACTAGTCCTGCGAACCAGGCTCCAGCAAGAGTCATATCACCGCAACCAGCAGTGATACTAACCAAACCCGCAAGGATTCCGTTAATTATCATTGTAAGATCAGGCTTACCAGAAGTTAATGTTGAAACAATAGTTGCACCAATAGCTCCAGCTGCTGCTGCCAAAGTAGTTGTTACAGCAACATATGGAACCCATTGATCCATAGCAAGTTGAGAACCGGGGTTGAATCCGTACCAACCTATCCATAGAACTAATGCACCTAAAGTAGCTATAGCCATATTGTGTCCTGGCATAGCCTGTGGTTTGCCATCAGAGTATTTGCCAATTCTTGGTCCAAGAAGCATAGCTCCTACAAGACCTGCCCATGCTCCAACTGAGTGAACGATTGAAGAACCAGCAAAATCAACAAACCCTAAAGAATCAAGCCAACCACCATTCCATTTCCAGCTACCAGCAATTGGATATATAAATGCAGTTAATACAACAGCAAAAACAACAAATTCTCCAAATTTAACTCTTTCAGCAACAAGACCGGAAACGATAGTTGCTGCAGTTCCTGCAAAAGCAGACTGGAACAAGAAATCAACAGTTGGAACTAATCCAGCATCAGTTACCATATCTGCAGTAACTGTTGGATCAAAAAATAAGCCGCCAAAATAAAGCCAGCCGTCAGCAACACTTCCTCCGTACATTAATGAATAGCCGATAAACCAATAAGAAGTTACAGCTAGAGCAAATACAAAGAGGTTTTTAGCAAGGATGTTAACAGCGTTCTTAGAACGGCACATACCTGCCTCAACCATAGCGAAACCGGCGTTCATAAAGATCACTAAAATAGTAGCGATCAAAAGCCATAAATTGTTAGCAAGAAAAGCTGCATTCAACTCAGGTAAATCAGCTGCGTGAGCTGAAAGATTAAAAATACCTAAACCAAACAAAGCTAGGGGAACAGTTGCAAGCCACAACATAGAGCGGTTTGAACTAAATCCTCGAATACTCCTCAAAAGGAGCATAGGTCCGTTAACAAGACTTGCATCTTGAAGTTTGGACCTAGAGCGCCTTTGAGGCGTTTGCAAAGCAGTGGTCATAAAAAAAAATTAGATCTGCAAAAAAACAGTTTGTGCTGTTTCCTTTCAAATTTAAATTTATTCAAAAAACTTATCCGTGTCTAGTAGTTGTTTATACCATTTTTATAGTTGCACCTTAAAATTTATTTGTTAGATTTAAAAATATTTTTTCTTTGGATTTCAAAATATCAAGTTTTTCGGTTATTTTAGAGGTTTAATTCCATTCCATGATACGTGGTCTTTATGAAATTCAAAAGAACATGGAATTGTTATCATTCCTGCATTTAAAGATTCTCTAAAAAGACTGCCGTATAAGGGGTCTGCATCATCTCCAGGGGCAAAAAAACAAGCATCTTTTCTTGTAATACATAGTACTAAAACACTTTTACTTTCAGGAATTAATTCCTTTAATTCCATCAGGTGTTTTTGGCCTCTTTTCGTTACTGTATCTGGGAATAGAGCTACATTTTCTTTAATCCAAGTCGTATTTTTAACCTCTATATAAATGTTACGTTTATCAGGATTTGAAGATTTTGGAGTTACAAAAAAGTCAATTCTGCTTTTTTTATCATTTCCATAAGGGACTTCAGGTTTAATAGTCTCTATTTCCCCTATTATTTTGTTTAACAAATTTTTCTCAATAACCTTTTTGATTAACTTATTAGCAAATAAAGTATTAATTCCCACCCAAACCTCCTCATTTTTTTCATCTAAAACACATATCTGTTCCCAAGTAAAAGGTATTTTTCTTTTTGGAGAAGGGGAAACACTTATTCTTACTTTTGCTCCCTCACTTAAAAGTCCCTTCATTGGCCCTGTATTAGCACAATGAGCAGTTACTACCTCTCCACTCTTTAATTTTATATCTGCAAGAAACCTTTTATACCTCTTAATTAAAATACCCTCAATTAATGGCTCAAATTCAATTATCCGATCATTCATGATATGTCGTTAGTTAAAAATCAAATATAATTAAAACTTAAACTTCTTGAAAAATTTAGACAAATATAAATGCATTCATTTTTAAAAAATAATGTTTTTTCAATTTCATTTGGTACAAGTCTTAGTAAATTAGTTGGATGCATAAGACAAATATTCATAGCTGCTGCTTTTGGAGTTGGCGTAACATACGACGCATTTAATTATGCCTATATAATTCCAGGTTTTTTGCTAATAATCATTGGAGGGATTAATGGTCCATTACACAACGCGGTCGTTGCAGTTCTAACTCCCCTTAACAAAAAAAATGGAGGAATTATTTTAACGCAAGTAAGCATAAAACTTTCAATATTATTATTTGGTTTAGCTATATTGATTTACTTTAATTCCAGTTTTTTAATTGAATTATTAGCACCCAATTTAAGTTACGAAGCTAAATCTATTGCCACTTACCAATTACAAATACTTACACCTTGCATCCCTTTATCCGGCTTCATAGGTTTAAGTTTTGGCGCCTTAAATTCCCAAAGAAAATTCTTTTTATCAAGTATAAGTCCTGCAATAACAAGCGTAACTATTATTTTTTTTATTTTATTTAGTTGGATTTTCAACCAAGAAAATACATCTTCCAATTTCTTGACTTACACGGGATTACTGGCATTTGCAACTTTGACAGGAACTTTAATTCAGTTTGTTGTTCAAATTTGGGAAATAAATAAAATTGGTCTCTTGAGATTAGAGTCAACCTTCAATTTATTTAAAGATGAAGAGAGTAGAATTTTCAAACTAATTATTCCAGCATCTATCTCATCAGGTTTAAGTCAAATTAATGTTTTTATCGATATGTTTTTCGCTTCAAGTTTTCAAGGCGCAGCATCTGGACTAGCTTACGGAAACTTTCTTATTCAAGCCCCCTTAGGCATATTATCTAACTCCTTGATTCTGCCATTACTTCCAAAATTTTCTAAATTAAGAAGTGAAAAAGACAAAAGAGGTCTCCAAAAAAAATTGATATCTGGGGTAGAGTACTGTTTCTTGACAGCTATTTTTTTAACCGGATTTTTCATAACATTCAATAATCAAATAGTACAATTAGTTTTTCAAAGAGGATCTTTTGATTATTCAGCAACTTTAAAAGTAAAAAATATATTAATTGCTTATGCAGTTGGCATACCATTTTATCTTTATAGAGATTTATTAGTAAGAACTTACTATTCAATAGAAAAAACAAACTTCCCTTTTAAGTCTTCATTTGCAGGGATAATATTTAATATTTTTTTTGATTGGTTTTTAATTGGTGCCCCAATTAAGAATTTTGGGAATCTTTCTCCATATAATTTCGGAGTTGTGGGGATAATTTTATCTTCAGTAATAGTTAACTTTATAGTCTGTATTTTGCTTTCTTTTAATCTGCGAAATGAAGATATCCATTTACCTAACTTAGATTTATTGAGGAAAATTAGCCTCATGTCATTAGCAGCATTTATAGGCAGCACACTTTGTTTTACTATTCTCCAAACTACAAATAACTTCAATTCAAATTTTGCAGAATTTTTATTATTAATATTTGGAACTCTAACTTTTTTTGTGATTTACTTTTTACTTACAAAATTCTTAAAAGTAAATAAATTTAAAGTTCAAAAAAAAGAGATTTAGTTTTTAAAAAAAACTTTCCAAAATCTCCCCTAATTCTAGAATTTGTGAGTTAGTGATTAAATTAATCAGTGGAATACTATTAACACCATCCCCTACTTTTACATTTATTGCTTTCAGACTTAATTTTGCAGCCTCCAATGGGCCTTGATCTTTATTGCTGATGCATTCAATAGCAAGATGCCTAGCTAGGCCAGCGTCTCCAAGATACAAATTCCACTTTTCTATTTTTATAAAAACCTTTTCGGAAATAACATTTTCTAGATCACTTATACTTACCTGAGAGTCCATAAATAGAAATTAATTTAAGTTGATTGTTTTGAAGTATCTTTAGGTTTTTTTATAATTACGAAAAGTAAATGAGAGGCCAAAAGAACTGACCAGACAATTGCAAAATTATTAAAATAGCTGATTTCATATTTAATCTCTTTTAAAAGCCAAGTGCCACTTACAATGGCAGTAAATATCATGCAGTGAATAACAAAATTTACTATTCGAGAAAAATGTTTATATATAGGATCTTCTGAGTCACCATTTCCGTACCACTTTATAGGCATATTAAAAATTAGATTGTTAATAATAGATATTTTACCCGAAATCTAGTTGACTAAGAGACCCTGAAACAGAGATATTACATAATTATGCGCCTGTAGCTCAGTGGATTAGAGCACCTGACTACGGATCAGGGTGTCGGGAGTTCGAATCTCTCCAGGCGCGTTTAAAATTCTGAAATATTCTTTTTATATTTTTCTAAAAAATATCGTTTATATTGTGGGTATTACTTATCTAATTCAATGAATATCCTTCAAAATCTACAAGAAAGTGATCCAGTAATATCAAATTTTATTAACTCTGAAAAAAATAGGCAGGAAACTCATCTTGAGTTAATCGCAAGCGAAAATTTCGCATCAATTGCCGTTATGCAGGCTCAAGGTTCCGTACTTACAAATAAATACGCCGAGGGATTACCCCAAAAAAGATATTACGGGGGATGTGAATTTGTTGATGAAATCGAAGAATTAGCTATTCAGAGAGCGAAAAAATTATTTAATGCAAATTGGGCTAATGTTCAACCCCATAGTGGAGCGCAGGCAAATGCTGCTGTTTTCCTAAGTCTACTTAAACCTGGCGACACAATCATGGGGATGGATTTATCTCATGGTGGACACCTAACTCATGGGTCTCCAGTAAATATGAGTGGTAAATGGTTCAATGCAGTTCACTATGGTGTAAATAAAGAAACTAGTGAATTAAATTTTGATGAAATAAGAGAGAAAGCACTTGAAACAAAACCAAAATTAATCATATGTGGATATTCTGCTTATCCAAGAACAATCGATTTTGAGTCATTTAGAAATATTGCAGATGAAGTTGGTGCATTCTTAATGGCTGATATTGCACACATCGCCGGTCTTGTAGCAAGTAAACTTCACCCAAATCCAATACCATATTGTGATGTAGTAACCACAACTACTCATAAAACATTAAGAGGACCTAGAGGAGGACTTATCTTGTGTAAAGATGCAGAATTTGGAAAGAAATTTGATAAATCTGTTTTCCCTGGAACTCAGGGTGGTCCCCTCGAACATATAATTGCAGCTAAAGCAGTTGCATTTGGAGAAGCCTTGCAGCCAGATTTCGTTAATTATTCCCAACAAGTAATAAAAAATGCAAAAGTTCTAGCTTCAACTTTAATAAATAGAGGTATTAATATCGTTAGTGGAGGCAGTGATAACCATATTGTTTTACTCGATTTAAGAAGTATCAATATGACTGGTAAGATTGCTGACTTACTTGTAAGTGAAGTGAATATCACTGCAAATAAAAATACTGTTCCATTTGACCCTGAATCACCTTTTGTAACCAGCGGACTAAGGTTGGGAACTGCTGCTCTAACTACTAGAGGCTTTAATGAGGATGCTTTTGCTGAAGTTGGTGAAATTATTGCTGATAGATTACTTAACCCAGACGATTCACTGATTGAAAGTAAATGTAAAGAAAGAGTATTAACCTTATGTAATCGTTTTCCTCTTTATGAAGGCAAACTTGAAGCATCAATTAAATGAGTCCTAACTCCAAGGGAGTTGAAATTCTTTCTATTGGAACAGAGCTACTCTTAGGAAATATTATCAATACAAATGCTCAATGGATTTCTGAACAGTTATCTCAATTAGGCTTAAATCACTTTAGGCAATCAACTGTCGGTGATAATTGTGATCGAATTATAAAAGTAATTCAAGAAATATCTAAAAGAAGTAATCTTCTAATTACAACTGGTGGCTTGGGACCCACCCCAGATGACTTAACTACTGAAGCAATAGCCAAATCTTTTAATGTATCTCTTTTTGAAAGACCGCTTTTATGGGATGAAATTAAACAAAAACTTTCAAACTCAAAGCTCAAGGACGATTCCTCCAGCTTAAGGAAACAATGTTTCTTCCCAGAAAATGCTCAAATTATTAATAATCCTAGGGGCACTGCCCCAGGAATGATTTGGGAACCAGTAAAAGATTTTACTATCCTTACTTTCCCAGGAGTACCCAGTGAAATGAAAACTATGTGGGAAGAGACGGCGTATGATTTCATTAAAACCAAATTCTCAGATAATTATTCCTTTTTCTCAAATACTCTTAAATTTGCGGGTATTGGAGAATCAAGCGTTGCTGAAAAAATTAATGATCTATTAAATCTTAAAAACCCTACCGTTGCTCCATATGCAAATTTAGGAGAGGTTAAACTCAGAATCACCGCGCGAGCTAAGAACGACCTAGAAGCAAAAAATATAATTAAACCTATTAAAGAAAAATTAAAAAAAGATTTTTCAAAATTTATTTTTGGAGAGGATAATGATAGTCTTCCTAGCGTTTTAATAAAAGAATTAACCAAGAGGAACGAAACAATTGTTTTTGCTGAATCCTGCACCGGAGGCCTTCTATCTTCATCACTAACCTCAATATCAGGCTCATCTCAAGTTTTTCAAGGTAGTATTGTTTCCTATAGTAATGAACTAAAAAATTCATTATTAAATATTTCTAAAGAAAAGCTTACAAAATATGGAGCTGTTTCTGAAGAAGTTTGTGAGGCCATGGCAATTAATGTAAAAGAAAAATTAGGAGCAGATTGGGCAATAGCAATTAGTGGAATAGCTGGGCCTAAAGGAGGCAGTCAAGATAAACCGGTTGGACTTGTCTATATTTCAATTTCAGGACCAAATAATCATATAACTAATATAAAAAAACTATTTAACTCAACACGAAATCGAATAGAAATTCAAAGACTAAGTGTAAATGTGTGTTTGAACAGCCTCCGATTAATCCTATTATCGAATAGTAAGTAACTATTTTTACAAATTGAGTCAAGATACCCTATTTGATAAAGTTTGGGATTTACATAAGGTTTCAAGTCTTCCTGGAGGATCTGATCAAATATTTATTGGTCTTCACCTTATCCATGAAGTGACGAGTCCTCAAGCATTTGGTGCTTTAAAGGACAAAAAATTAAAAGTAAAATTCCCTGATAGAACTGTTGCTACTGTTGATCATATTGTGCCAACAGATAATCAGAGCAGGCCTTTCAAGGATAATCTCGCTGAACAGATGATTGAAACACTTGAGAAAAATTGCTTAGAACATAAAATAAGATTTTTTAATATTGGTAGTGGTAATCAAGGAATAGTTCATGTAGTAGCACCGGAATTAGGCCTAACTCAGCCAGGAATGACAATCGCTTGCGGAGATTCTCATACTTCAACTCATGGAGCTTTTGGGTCAATTGCTTTTGGTATAGGTACAAGTCAAGTAAGAGATGTTCTTGCTACCCAAACCTTAGCCATGAACAAATTGAAAGTGAGGCAGATTTGGTGTGACAATACATTATCTAAGGGTGTTTATGCTAAGGATTTAGTCCTTCATATAATTAATAAACTTGGTGTAAAGGCAGGAGTAGGTTTTGCATATGAATTCGCAGGACCTGCGATACATGAATTATCAATGGAAGAAAGGATGACGATATGCAATATGTCTATTGAAGGAGGAGCAAGATGCGGCTACATCAACCCTGATGAAAAGACCTTTAGTTACATTAAAAATAAATTATATGCTCCAAAAAATGAGCATTGGGATAGAGCGCTTAGATGGTGGGAATCATTAAAAAGCGATGAAAATTCAATTTATGATGACGTAATTAAATTAGATGCTTCTAAGGTAGAACCAACTGTAACCTGGGGGATTACTCCCGGCCAAAGTATAAGCATTAATCAACAAATCCCTCTTTTAGATGAATTATCACCAAATGATAAATTAGTTGCAGAAGAGGCTTATGAATATATGAGTTTCAAGCCTGGACAATTAATAAAAGATACTCCTGTAGACGTTTGTTTCATAGGTAGTTGCACAAATGGAAGAATCAGTGACTTAAGAGTTGCAGCCAAAGTATTAAAAGGCAAAAAAGTATCTAAGAATGTCAAAGCATTTGCAGTTCCAGGTTCAGAAAAAGTAGCCACTAAAGCAAAACAAGAGGGTCTAGATCAGATATTTAGGGATTCTGGATTTCAATGGAGAGAACCTGGCTGCTCAATGTGTTTAGCAATGAATTCAGATAAGCTAATAGGTAATCAAGTTAGTGCGAGTTCTAGTAATAGAAATTTCAAGGGTAGGCAAGGATCTCCCAGTGGAAGAACACTTCTCATGAGTCCAGCAATGGTTGCCGCTGCTGCAATTAATGGCAAAGTCAGTGACGTTAGAGAATTTATTAACTGATGAAATCAGAGTTTACCCAGCCAATTGGAAAAATTTCAAATATTAACGGGCAATGTATCCCGTTGATTGGAAATGACATTGATACAGATCGAATAATTCCAGCGCGTTTTTTAAAGTGTGTTAACTTTGATTCATTGGGTGAATCTGTTTTTGAAGACGACAGAAAAACTTTAAAAGGTAAGCATCCTTTTGATCTTGAGGAAAACAAAAATGCCTCGATACTAATTGTTAATAGCAATTTTGGATGTGGTTCCAGCAGAGAGCATGCTCCCCAAGCGCTTATGAGATGGGGTATAAAAGCAATTATAGGAGAGAGTTTCGCCGATATTTTTTACAGTAACTGTATTGCAATCGGAATTCCATGTTTTACTCTACCTAAGAATTCTATAGAAGAGATACAAAACTATTGCGATAATAAATTTTTATTTTTAGAAATTGACCTTAAAAATTCATTCGCAAAAGCAAAAGATTTAAGTTTAAATCTTGAGATTAAAGAAAGCTCAAGAAAAATGTTTTTATCAGGTGAATGGGATGCAACTTCAACACTGCTTGAGAATGAAAACCTTATTGAAAATAAATTTAATGAATTACCCTATATAGAATTTAATTCTCTTTTAATAGTTAACCAAAACCTTGGTCCATAAGAGATAACTATTATTTTGAATATTGATATTTTTATTGATTTTGATAATGCAGCTGATACATGATGGCTGAATGAAACTAATCAAAAGCAAAGAGAAGAATATTGATTTTATAATGTACCTGAAATCAATTTAAGAATTTAATTAAAACAATTAATCTTGGGGACTTTCTAGATCTTTTCTATTTGGAGTCCTTGTTGGGTCACTTGCTAAAAATCCGAAAAGAAATATTCCAACAAAGAAAAAGACAATAGTGTAAACAGAGATTTTTAAGGCGAGCATGGAATTACTAGTGCTGACAGATTTATATCCTATTAAATTTATAATTAAACTATGGTTAATTGTTTACTTTTTGTATTTTTGGTAAATTTTGAAATACTTTAAGATTAATTAATCATCATGATCGTCCCAAGGATCTGTAAGCTTGGCTGCTTTAGGTCCAAAGGCAGTCCAAAGACCAAAACCGGTCAAAGCTAAAAGTAAAGCTAGGATTGTTACAGCTATAGAAACTGCAGGATCTGGAGCTGATGATAAAGTTTGCATCAATTTTGCTAAGTTTGTAAACAATTTATGTATTAGTTCTTATACAATAGCGAAATAATAACCGATTTTGTGAATTTAACATGGGTCAAAAAACAGCATTAGGAAGTCTTTTAAAAGCAATTGGCAACTCAGGACAAGGGAAAGTTGTACCTGGTTGGGGAGCGGTTCCTATCATGACAGTAATTGGTCTACTACTTTTGGTTTTCTTAGTTATTCTTCTCCAAATTTATAACCAATCGTTACTACTACAAGGTTTCTCAGTAGACTGGAACGGAAATTAAATTTCTGTAATTTACCTAAAAAGTTATTTGGTTAATGTAAAAATTGCCAAATAATTTTTTTTAATTTTTGTTTTTATTAATTAGTTATAGTTTGTATATATTCATAATTCTCAAACAAAAAGAGATTTAGTAATAAACAATGAAAGAAATATTTTTAATTGGATTAGGAAATCCTGGTAAAAAATACTCAAAAAGTAGACATAATATAGGTTTTTTACTGCTTGAAAATCTCTCGAAAAAATATAATTCAAATTTTTTTTTAAAAGATAAGCTTAAAAGTTCATGCTCAGAATTTCAAATCAATGATTCTACTTTCAGGTTATTCTTACCAAATACGTTTATGAATAACAGTGGTGATGCTGTCAGAGCAATAGTTGATTGGTACAAAATAAATTTAGATCAGATTTTTATAATAGTCGATGATAAAGATCTCCCCCTTGGAAAAATAAGATTTAGAAAAAAAGGAAGCTCAGGTGGACATAATGGTCTTAAAAGTATTATTGAAAAATTGCAAACTCAAAACTTTAATAGAATAAGAATCGGTATTGGTTCACCTCCTGTTATAAATGGAAAAAATAATTTCAATACCATTTCACATGTATTAGGAAATATTTCAATAGAAGAAAAATCAATATTGGATAAAGTATATACGAGAGTAATAGAATCCCTTGAACAACTAAATACTAAAAAAGAAGAATTTATAATAAATGAATTAAATTCTTTTGATAAAGACCAACCTTAAGAAATGCGTTCAAAACCTGAAACGATTGCCAATGTAAGAGTTAAGGAATATTGCTTCTCAAAAAAGCAAATTCAAGGGGTTGTGGAAGCTAGTCAATTTAAGTGGACTTTTACTTGGTCTTTTCATAAAGGTTTATTAACGGTAAATCCACCTTTGGGAAGAGCATTAATTGAGGATTCATTATTGAGATTTTTATTAAAAAAAGATTATGAACTTGAAGCAGGTAATGAATATAAATTCACTATTTCAGCCAAGTTTTAAAATCTATATTTTGATTCAAAGTAAACTTGATTTTGCAATAATCTTCAAGAATTATCAAGGCTGATATCGCATCAAGATTTTTATTCAGAATAAAAACCTCTCTAGGCATTAAAAACTTAAGACCACTAATTGGAAAAAGTTCGAAATATCTTGCTTTAGCCCTATAAGTAGTATTTTTTTCCTCAAAAATTATTATTTCTTTTTTAAAAAAATTAAGTTTTTCTTCAATTTCTCTACTGGTGGTACCATTGCCAATAATGATTTGTGATATGTCCTCAGTGGTAATTAAATTTCTGACATAATTCTCAATTAATGTACTTCTAATAATTATCGCTTTATAAACTTTTTTTTGACTTATTTCAGCTAAGACTAAGCCGCATTTGCTTTTCCCTGGATCAATAGTTATTACTCTAGGCATTTAAGAAGCAATTTTTAAAATATTTATTTCAACGATTATAGGTTCTACAGTTTTACTATCTCTCAAAGATACTACTTCTAACTTAAATTTGATATTTTGATTTTCTTGAAGAAAGTCTTTAATTTTCTTTACAAAATTTCCTTTTGTATTGATTTCACTAACTTGTGATCCTTTTGACTTAATTTCATCCCTTGTTTCTCTAAGCAATGATTTAATTTTTAAATTTATTGATTTAAGATTTAAATCATTTTCTTCCATAATTGAACTTGTAATAACATCCCCTTTTTTAACTACAAATTTATTCTCTAATAAATCAGGAGATACAAAAACATAATTATCCCCTTTTAAAACATTTGTTGCTGATTTAATTAATAAAATCCAGTTACCACCTTTACCAGCAGTTGTCTCAATTTTTGTAATATCGCTAGGTCTCCACAAAAGAATGTTTTTTGCTTCTTTATTTATTGGGATAACAATTTTCCTTACAAATTTATCAGCTTCATTAAAGATTTTTGTTAAGTCTAGTTTTATATTTAAGCTGGAATTAATTTCAGCAATAAATAAAGTTTGGCCTCTCTTAATAACAATATTTCCTCTCCTAAATTCTTTAATATTTTTTTTTAATTGATTTAAATCCTTTTCTTTTTGAATTATTTTACCTTCAAGTTCCTTTCTTTCTTCCTGTAAAGGGATTAAAGCCTTTTTACTTTCATCTAAAGTTTTTTGCAAGAAAGGGATATCAACAAAAAGTCTTTGTCTAAATTCTTCACTAACTAAAATCAACAACCCTATTGATATTGAACTAATAAATCCCCCAGTAATTATGGTTATTATAGTTGCTGTTTTTTTAGGTCTTAATTTTAAGATACTAAATCTTGCTTTACCAATCTTTGTGCCAAGAATATCCCCAAATGGTGCAATTAATCCTCCTAGTAATATTAAAAAAACAATTAAAATCCAAGCCACACTTTTTCATACGTTCACTACATCATAATTTATGATGAATCAATTAAATCTTTTTGCAAGAGCAATAGGATCGAACACTGTGATCTTCTTTCTTTCGATATTAAGCAGCCCTGAATCCTTTAAATCTCCCAACAATCTTGTAATGGTTACTCTTGTAGAACCAATAGCTTCAGCAATTGCCTGATGTGAAAGACGTAGATCTATTGTAATACCTTTTTCACCTGCAACTCCAAAGTCTCTACAAAGAACCATTAAAAAACTTACTAAACGAGAAGACATATCTCTATGTGTAAGAGTTTCTATCATTGTTTCAGTTTGCAGGATTCTACTTGAAAGGCCCTGTAACAGTAATAGTCCGACTGATGCATCTTCCTCAATAGCTCTTAAAACAGAATTTGCAGGTGCTGTTATCATTTCAACTCTTGTGAATGCTATCGCATGATAAAAACGATCAGATCTATGGCCTGTTAGAAGAGATAGAACACCAAAGAGACTATTTTCTCTTAAAAGAGCAACAGTTATTTCTTCACCTGACTCATAAACTCTTGAAAGTCTTACCGCTCCTCTTCTTATAAGATAAACCCTTTCGGCAGGGTCGCCAGGGAAAAATATTGTTTTAGATCTCTCAACCATTTCTGTGCTTGCTCCATCTAGACCTTTAATAACCTCCATTAAAGTTCTATTGATCGGAAAACGTTCTCCAACGGAGTTAATTTTACTTTGTCCTGACTGTTGCGAACTAAAGCGGTTGAATCCTCGTGAAGCAGGTATCATAAATATCTTGACTATTAAAAAATTTAAGGAGACACTCTAAAAAATCTTGTATCAACAGTAACAATTTTCAATTCTTATTAGTTGATTTATAAGCTATTTTCTGGCAGTTTTCACTTGATAAACCCTTTTTTAAGTAAAATTACACTATATGCAGTGTCAATAGATTCTAATTATACTGCATGTAGAAAGAATCTTAATAATGGTAATTAGTACATCACATAACTATTCCAAAAGTAATCCTGATGTTGTAAATATAAATACCGCTAACAAAATTAACTTAAAAAGATTTACACAAAACGGACAAATTCAAATCTATCATTCTTCATATCGAGGAAGCTACCCATCTATTATTAGAGATTCTCTAAGAAATGCCGCTCTTGGCAGGAAAGTCCTCTTAATACAATTTATGAAAGGAGGGGTTAAACAAGGAGTTGATAATCCAGTAACGCTTTGTGGTAATTTAACCTGGATAAGATCATCGCATTCCTTTGATCAATATGAATCTGAATCAATTGAAGATAATAAAAATTTAAAAAAATCTATTCAAGAATCTACTTTGGAATTATGGAATTTTTGTAAAAAAGAACTGCAGTCCGGCGAGAATGATCAAATCATACTTGATGAAATTTTTTTAGCTATTGATATGAAAATTATCCATAAAGATGATTTGATTTCAACACTTGAAAACCGATTTATATCAGGAGATGTAATCCTTACTGGTACAGATATTCCTAAAGAACTATTATTAATGGCCAACCAAATTACCGAGCTTCGCTCATAAAACAATGCTAAAAAATGATCTCTGGATAAATCAAAAAGCTTCGGAAGGAATGATAAAACCCTTTCAATCAAATTTGGTGAGACATCTTGAGCCTGACAATAAACAAAAGCCAGTTTTAAGTTACGGATGTTCATCTTATGGCTATGATTTAAGACTTTCATCAAAAGAATTCCTAATTTTCAGACATATTCCTGGTACTGTGATGAACCCCAAAAAGTTTAATCCCAATAATTTAGAGAAAACTATTCTTCACCATGATAATGATGGAGACTTTTTTATTCTTCCTGCTCACTCCTATGGTTTAGGAGTTGCTTTAGAAAAGATGCAAGTGCCAGAAAATATAACTGTAATCTGTATAGGCAAAAGTACTTACGCAAGACTTGGAATAATTGTTAATACAACACCCGCAGAGGCAGGTTGGGAAGGTCATTTAACTTTAGAGTTTAGTAATAGTTCAGGTGCAGATTGCAGAATTTATGCCAATGAGGGTATTTGCCAACTTCTCTTTTTTGAAGGCGATCCGTGCTCTACAACCTATGAAGATAGAAGAGGTAAATATCAAAACCAACCAGAAAAAGTAACTCTTGCAAAGATCTAAAATGAGTAAAGTTGAACTAATTTCGCTAACTCCTGATGCCGAAAAAACCATGGCTTACATTGCAAGAGTTAGTAATCCAAAAAATCAGGAAAATGAAGACTATTCAAAATTATTGAGTTATTGCATTAAAAATGAACATTGGAGTGTTTTTGAACAGTCATTTATGACCTTACAAATAGAAACTAACAGAGGAATTGCTGCCCAAATTTTAAGACATAGATCTTTTACTTTCCAAGAATTTTCACAGAGATATGCAGATAGTTCTCAATTGGGTAATATTCCTTTACCAGAGTTAAGACGTCAAGATTTTAAAAACAGGCAAAATTCAATTCCTGATCTCCCTGATGAGTTAAAAAAAAGATTCAATGAAAAAATTGGTTTGCATTTTCAGGCTGCTTCAGAATTATATGAAGATTTACTTGCTGAAGGCGTAGCCAAAGAATGTGCAAGATTTGTTTTACCATTAGCAACTCCAACAAGAATCTATATGTCTGGATCATGCAGATCGTGGATACATTACATTCATTTAAGATCAGCTCACGGCACTCAAAAAGAACATAAGTCTATAGCCCAAAATTGCAAGTCTATTTTTAAAAAAAGTTTTCCTATTGTATCAAAATCTTTAGAGTGGTAATAGTTATCCATGACTGCGAGGACTAACCTCTTTATTTTTATTTTCTTGAATTGTTGAAAATTCAGAATTAATAATTTCCTCAAAAGGTTTCTCTTCTTTTTTTATATCATTAATAGAATTTCTTATTTTTATTTCATCTTGTTTACCAATAAAAGTAGATATTAGATTACCCTTATTATCAAAAAGATTAATTTGAGGAATCCCATTGACAGAAAACTGCTGGATATAATTACCCCATTTTTGATTATCAACATTTAGAAAAACAAAATTAATATCTTTTTCATATTCATCTTTAAAATCAGAAACTTTTGGAGCCATTTCTTTACAAACTTCACACCATTCAGCATAAAATTCCAAAAATGTTGGTTTATTGTTTGTAAAAGCTATTTCAGGGTCAACAGATAATTCTCCAAAACTCTTTAGAAGATAAGTTGATTTAAACAAGAAATTTTTAAACAAAAACAAAGAAATGATAACAATAGATATAATCAAAATAAATATTGCTTTAAAATTTGGTTTTAAAATTTGCTGTTGATTCTCAAATTGCACTTTTAAAGAATTACCAACTATAAACATCTTAAATAAGTTAAACAAATAAAGAGAATTGAAATCTATGAGCTTTTAATCAACTGATAAAATAAGAAATGAATAATTATCAAAAATTTCTTTGATTCCTGAAATCTTATTATGCAATCAATCTTTGGAACTGATGGAATAAGAGGAAGATTCAATGAAGAGATAACTTATTCTCTAGCTTATAAAGTAGGATATGTCCTAGGTTCGACATTAGAAAATAAAAATCCAATATTAATTGGAAGAGATACAAGAATTAGTGGAGATATTCTGCTTCAGGCGATAACGCAAGGTATAAATGAAAGTGGCAAAAAATTTATAAATCTTGGGATCTGCCCTACACCAGCCATACCTTTCTTAATCAAACAGGAGAACCTGAGTAGTGGGATCATGATATCTGCGAGTCATAATCCGCCAGAATATAATGGGATAAAGATTTTTGATCATAATGGTCAAAAAATTAACAGATATTTTGAAAATAAAATTCAAAAATTAATTGAAGAGTTAAATCAAGATATAGCAGTTCCTACAAAAGTGATCCCACTAAATACAAATAAAGATCTTATTGATATTTATATTAAAAGCCTAATCCAAACAATGGGCGGAGAAAATTTAAGCGGATTGAAAATAATATTAGACACATGCTATGGATCAGCGACAACCTGCGCAAAACAAATTTTTCAGTCTCTTGGTGCTGATGTAAGAGTTATCAATAACTCTAAAAATGGATTGAAAATTAATATGAATTGTGGTTCTACTAACCTCGAACCATTAAAAAAAGCATTAAGAGAGAGTACTGCAGATATGGGATTTAGCTTCGATGGGGATGCCGATAGAGTAATTGGAATAGATTCAAAAGGCCATGTTTTAGATGGAGATCACATTCTTTTCCTTTGGGGTAGAGAACTTATGGAACAAAAAATTCTCACTAATAATCTATTAATATCAACGCAAATGGCAAACTTAGGCTTTGAAAAGGCCTGGGGAAAAATTGGGGGAATTTTATATAGAACTGATGTTGGAGATAAATATGTTCATGATGCAATTAAGGAAAAAAGAGCTGTTTTAGGCGGTGAACAATCAGGTCATATACTTTCAAAAATTAATAACTTTTCTGGAGATGGTATATTGACAGCACTTCAAATTTCTAAATATTGCAAAAAGAAAAATATTAATTTAAATGATTGGCTAAAAAGTAGTTTCGAACCTTATCCCCAAACACTAACCAATATCAATCTAGATTTTGATATTAATAAATTAAATCCAGAAACCAAAATCTTAATTGATCAAACTATAGAGTTTTTTCAAAAAATTTATTCGGACAATTGTAGAGTTTATATAAGACCTAGTGGCACAGAACCAGTTATTAGAGTTCTAGTTGAGGCCAAAAATCATAAGAAAGTTCATTCTTTATCAAGCGAAATAACAAACAAACTTTTTTTAGAAATCGATAAAATAATAAGATAAACACGCATTAAATTTTTATATAAATCCTTTCAAAAATATCAAGTTCGTTAACAATCACATACTTTTCCCTATTAGTTTTAAATTTGTTTGGATTAAAACTTTCAGAATAATCAAAATCTTTTTTATCTATTGTTTTAAAAAAAGGATTACTTGATATAGTGCAATCCATATAATCGAATAATTCCTTTACATCCGTTTTTATAAAAATTAAGGTCCCTTTTTCCAATGAATTTGAGAGAATAGTAATAAATTCCGGCTGAATTACACGCCTTTTATAATGCCTCTTTTTAAACCATGGATCAGGAAAATAAAAAGAAATACTTTTTAAATTTTTGAAAATAAATTTATTTTGAACATCATTCAGAATATTATTAGCGTTACCAAATACAAAATATAGATTTTTGATTTCTCTTTCAAGAACTTTTAACTTAGCATTTTTAACTAATTTCTCACGAATTTCAATACCTAAAAAATTCCAACTGTTATTAACCAAAGCTAAATCAAATAGAAACTCACCAGCAGCACAACCTATATCCAAATGAAGATTCAATTTAGAATCACCAAACATTTCGCTCAAAGAAGGTATTATTTCAATTTGATTGAAATTACTACTAAGCGGATTAACATGCTGCCTCATACAATTATCAATATATTTCTAGGCAATAATATAAGGATGCATAATATTCATAACTATGACAATAGTAATTTCAAAAGTAACAGTTTGATGTTTAATTATTATGTGTTTAAAAAGAAAAAGTTTTGAACGTTTTTAATCAACTTTCTGTTTGGCTATCCTTTCAACTTTCAATAATCTTCCTTATTGGTATTCCTGTTACTCTATCCTTCTGGTCAATTAAGAAAAGAAATAAAGCAGTTAGTAAACTTCTATCAATTTATTGGAAAATATCTCTTTTATTTTTTATAAGCATCCTACTTTTAATAGGTAAGTATAATTATGCTCTTGTAATAACAAATATTTCAACACTATTAATGACAATTTCAGTTTGGTTTTGGAACGATATTAATGATGAATTAAGAGAATATGATTTTTCTTACACCCTTACCACAACTACAAAAATATGGAGATGGACAGTAACTTTTATATCTCTCAATTTCTTAATTCAGAGTTTGCAAAACTTTAATTGCTTTTCTTTTATTAATTCCGACGCGTGCGCAATATGGCTTCAGCCTTCTTCAAATTTATATATTTTTATAAAGAATTTATTTACTTTTTTCTTTGGAGCTAACTTTACTCAGCCGATAGCAAAATTTTTAGGATTATTTTCTTTATTAATTTATATTTTAGGGCTTATTCAATGGTCAATAATAAAATTACCTAAAAATGGAAGAAACTCTTGCTTCTCCGAAAATGGCAGAAATTGATTTAATAAATAATCTTGAAAAAATAAGTTCCGAGATACCCAATAGGATACTTAAACTAGAAGGTTTCATTCTCAAAGAGAATCAAAAGGAACAATTAGAAATAATTATTTTCAGAGGTTTCAGTAGCTCAACAACTCATCCAATTGAAATAGATTCAGAAAAAAAAGTAATAACACTTCCTTATTCAATTACAAACTTAAAACTTTATAAAGCACCGTTAACAGAAACAGAAGAAAATTTTATAAGAGAAAATCAAAACTCAGTTTTCTTTTTGAATCAAAAAAACTGGATTTAAATAACTTCAAAATTAATAATATTTGAACATCTTTTGCATAATTTTGTATTTTGGATTCCATTAAAAGTTTCTTTTTGATAATGCCAACATCTATCACATTTTTGACCTTGAGCTTTATTTATTTGAATTTTACCAAGTGCATTGTTATCAATAATAAGAGAATTCTCCACCAAATCGGATACCACTTGGAAGTTTGATACTATAAGCCAATCTCTAAATAAATCTACATCTTGATTACCAAATTCTTTTAGCCAATTAAGTGAATCTTTTAAAGTTTTATCTTCAGGTAAATAATTAACTTCAGTTTCCAAAGCTGCTCCAATTATTTGTTTGTTCCTGCATCCTTCTATAGCCTTGTTAATCTCAACTCTCAAATTTCTTAAATTCGCAATGTGCTCATTAAGTATTTGATTTTTCCATGACTGCGAAAATATGGGCCATCCTCTTTGAAAGACTGATTTTTCTTCAATTGAATATGGAATATTTTGCCAAATATCTTCAGCCATATGACAAAGCACTGGAGAAATAAGAACGGCTAAATTTTCAACAACTTTTGACATGACGAACTGACAAGATCTTCTCCTAAATTGTGATTTAGAACTTACATATAACCTATCCTTCGCAATATCCAAATAAAAATTTGATAGATCTACAACGCAAAAACTTTGCAAAATTTGGAAAAATTTTGAAAATTCATAATTTTCATAAGCATTTGATATTTGATCCGTAACCTCCACTAATCTGCCTAACATCCATTGATCTAAGAGGGGCAATTGATCAATTTCAAAACTATCAATTTTAGGATCATAATCATGAATATTACCTAGAAGATATCTTGCTGTATTACGAACTTTTCTATAAACGTCTGAAAGTTGCTTGAGTATATTGGAACCAATTGGAACATCTACTGAATAATCTACAGAGCTTACCCATAGCCTTAAAACATCAGCACCATAAGCAGGATCAGTTTTTTTATTATTACCTCCATTAATAATTATGTTTGGATCAACAACATTTCCTAAAGATTTGCTCATTTTTCTTCCGTTTTCATCAAGTGCAAAACCATGAGTTAAAACTTTCTTATATGGAGGCTTATTATTGACGGCAACAGACGTTAGCAAAGAAGACTGAAACCATCCTCGATGTTGATCAGAGCCCTCTAAATAAAGATCTGCTGGATACTTTAATTCACTTCTTAGTTCACATACTGCGGCCCAGCTAGATCCAGAATCGAACCAAACATCCATTGTATCTGTTCCTTTTTTCCAAAGATCAGATTCTTTTGCATAATTTTCTGGCAAAAGATTCTTAACATCCCAATCCCACCAAATATCTGCTCCATGTTCACTAAAAAGTTCTTGAATATGATTTATTATCTCTTCATTAAGGAGAATATCATTATCATTTTTTTTATAAAAAACTGGGATAGGGACTCCCCATGACCTTTGTCTAGAAATACACCAATCTCCTCTACCCACAACCATAGAATAAATTCTTTTCTTTCCAGTCTCTGGCATCCATTCAACATCTTCGATTGCCTTTAATGCAGATGATCTAAAGCCATTTACTGATGCAAACCATTGTTCTGTTGCCCTAAAAATAGTTGGTTTTTTGGTTCTCCAATCATACGGATATCTATGCTTATAATTTTCTTGTAATAGAAGCAAATTATTCCCTTTTAAATGTTCAATAATTAAATCATTTGCATCTTTCAGGACATTTGATCCTTTGAATTGACCAGAATATTCATTTAAGTTACCTTTTTCATCAACTACACATGTTATTGGTAAATCATATTTTTGACCGACATTAAAATCATCTATCCCATGACCAGGCGCAGTATGAACAATTCCAGTACCTGATTCTGTAGTAATATAATCTCCTCCAATTACAATTCTACAATTTTTATTCTTAGAGGGATGTTGATATTCAATATTTTCTAATTTGGAGCCTTTAACCTCTAAAAGCACCTTGAAATCTTTATTAAATTTCTTACTTATTTCAGAAGATAAATCCTCAGCAAAAAGGTAAATTTTCTTCTCTTCATCGATAGCAAAAACGTACTTTATTTTTGGATTTACTGCAACTGCTTCATTTGCAGGTATGGTCCAAGGAGTAGTGGTCCAAATAGTTATGAAAGAATTATTTTGAAAAAAATCTTTTTTGATATTAAGGTTTTCCTGGTTGAAATTTAATAAAATTTCCTCAGGTATTTTAGTGATTTTTAATGAAACATAAATACTTTTTGAATAATGTTCTTCAGGGTATTCCAATTCAGCTTCTGCAAGTGCAGTCCTTGAACTTGGACTCCAATGTACAGGTTTAAGACCTCGATATATATAGCCATTTAAAAACATTTTCCCAAATACTCCAATCTGAGCAGATTCATAACTTTTCTTAAGAGTTAAGTAAGGGTTATTCCAATCTCCCCATATGCCCCACCTTTTGAAACCCTCCTTCTGATTATTAATTTGGATGTGGGCATAATCTGTTGCTTTTTTTCTTAAATTAAGGGTGTCAAGATTCTTTCTTTCATCAGATTTTAAATTCTGAAGAACTTTTAATTCAATAGGTAATCCATGACAGTCCCAACCAGGCACGAAATGAACCTTAAACCCTCTTAAGGTTTTGTACTTATTAATTATGTCTTTTAAAACTTTATTAAGAGCATGACCCATATGAAGAGCTCCATTTGCATAAGGAGGGCCATCATGTAATGTAAATATTTCTCCTGAATTGCTTGAACCTAATTGGAAATCAATATCATTATTAGCCCAAAAATTCTGTATCTCAGGTTCTCTTACAACCGAGTTAGCACGCATTGAGAAGTCAGTTTTTAATAAATTTAAAGTTTCTTTGTAAGAAAAGTCTGATTTTTGTGCTTTGGTATTTTGAGATTTCATACGAAGATATAAGAAATATTGGTGATCAAAAGAATTATTTAAATAAATCTAATTTATTATATTCCTTCTTAATTGACCTGTAGTTTTTTTGAGATGTTTCAAATAACCAATCTATTTGATTTCAGACTTTTATATTATCATTTTTATCATTCCTTACCCACTTCTTTTGGGTTGTATTTTTAATGTTGCTACCAAAATTAAAAAAATTTGAAGGTTTCTTGAAATCATTAAATACCAGATTAATAGATTCTAATATTTTCAAAAAGTTGTTTTTAAACTCCAAAAAGGTACTTAATTTTTTCTTTTCGTTGTCTGTCAATTGGTACCATCTAGATAAAAAAAGCTCTATTAGATAAAAAATAACTAGTACTGTTAAAAAAAGGAAAATTACAAAAAATGATTCATCTAGAGTTTTATTTTTAATTATTAATATCAAACCTATTAATAAATTTAAAAAAGCTTTTATTAAGTCTTTTTGTTTACCGAGCTCAAGATAAATTATTGGTACAGTTAGAAAAATGATGCCAACTAAAATATAAAAAGTTCCCAAATAAAATATCGAACTATTCATTAAATTAACTACTCGATTAAATTATAAGAGTTGATATCAATAAAAAAACTATCTATCAGAATTTCCTTAAGTGCGGTCGGGGAGACTTGAACTCCCACACCCGAAGATACGAGTACCTAAAACTCGCGCGTCTACCAATTCCGCCACGACCGCTCAAATAAAATAATAATTGAAAGAGGTTTATTTTAAAAATTTTTTTTCTTAAGATGATTAATTTGACACATTAAAATTAAATTAAAAATCTCCTAAAAGAAATTATTTATGTTTGATCATGCAATCATCTTAAAATATTAGTTATATTATTTAAAGAATAAAAGAAACGATTTCAAACTTAACCAATAAAAATACAACGAAAAATACTAATTCTTCAAAAACATTTAATTGGCAAAAAGAGATTAAAAATTACGTAGATCCGCCAAGTTTTTGGAATCCAACATTAGGTTTATTTTTTGGCGGTTATTTTCTCGCTTTTCTTAGCATTTGGCAATGGTATAGAGGTGTTTGGCCTTTGCCTCTACTTGTAGCCACTGCATTTTTAGCTTTACATATTGAAGGGACAGTAATTCATGATGCCTGTCATAAAGCTGCTCATCCAGTTCCTTGGATAAATCAAGCTATGGGGCATGGCTCAGCAATTCTATTAGGGTTCAGCTTCCCAGTTTTTACGAGAGTTCATTTACAACATCATATTCACGTAAATCATCCCAAAAATGATCCGGATCATATTGTCAGTACTTTTGGTCCAATTTGGTTAATTGCTCCAAGATTCTTTTATCATGAGGTATTTTTCTTTCAAAGAAAACTCTGGCGAAGATATGAATTATTACAATGGGGAATTGAAAGATCCATATTCATAACAATTATCTTGGCAGGTCTGAAATTTGACTTTATGAATTTAATTTATAATTTATGGTTCGGACCAGCATTAATGGTAGGGGTCACTTTAGGAATATTTTTTGATTATTTACCCCATAGACCATTTCGATCAAGAAATAAATGGGTAAATTCTCGAGTTTATCCAAGCAAATTTATGAATTTATTAATAATGGGACAAAATTACCATCTTATTCATCATCTATGGCCTTCCATTCCTTGGTTTGAATATAAAATAGCTTATGAAAAAACTAAGCCTTTATTGGATAAAAAAGGCTCCCCTCAAAGGGTTGGGATATTTGAAAGTAAAGAAGACATTTTTAACTTTATTTATGATTTATTAATAGGTGTAAGGAGTCATAGCAAAAAGAGGGGGAAAATAAGAAAAATCATAAATTTATATCCAGGCTTTAAGATAAAAAAAATTTTATTAAAGATAGTCAACAAAACATTTATTGGAAGCAACTAACCTACTCATTCATTAATAATTTTTGGTACTTTAAAGTACTTATCTTCTCTCGATGGACTCAATTCTAAAAGTTCTTCATTGCAATCAGAATTTTTCTTTTCGTCTTTTCTAAATACATTTACAACTTCTATAGCTCTCGTTGTACAGGGGACATCATCTGTATCAATTTTTTCGAGTTGTCTTATATAATCCAATATCTTTTCTAATTGTTGTGCATGATTATTAATTTCATTCTCGTTAAGTTCTAATCTTGATAAATGAGCAACTTTTTTTACTTCCTCTTTAGTTATTTTTGTCATACCTTTAATACCTTTCTTATTAAATAATAGTTTATTAAGAACAACTTATTGACATATCCTTTGAATTTCAAATAATTTAAAAAAATAATTACATCTTTTTGAAAATCAATATCAATTAATAGCCTTAATTATTTTTCTCAGCTAAATATGTTATTAGATAGATATTGAAAAATAAAAGAAAAATTCTTTCCAAAAAATTTTTTTTATCGGCACTCTAAACTTGTTGCTCCTGATTTAATAGGCTGTTACCTCATAAAAAAAAATAATGAGATAGATCAAGTTAAAGGGGTAATTGTTGAAACTGAAGCTTATTCACAGGAAGAAGAAGCCTGTCATGGCTACCGCAAAATGACTGAATCAAACAAATCATTATTTGGTAAACCTGGCACATTTTATATTTACAAATCTTACGGCATTCATCATTGTTTGAACATAGTTACTGATAAAGAAAATTTTGCGAGTGGTGTTTTGATAAGATCAGTTTTTATACCTAAAAAAAATGAAAGATTAGCTTCTGGACCTGGCCTAGTAACAAAAACATTCAGTGTAGACATTTCATTTAACTCACTTGAAGTTCTTAATAACAAATCTTTATGGATTTCTCCACGAGACTCCACTCTAGAAGAAAAAGATCTTATTCAAACTACGAGAATTGGCATATCAAAGGCAAAAAATATAAAATGGCGTTGGTATCTCAAAAATAGTAGGAGTGTAAGTAAAAGATTAAAAGGTGACAGAACACCTAAATTTCAATAATCATTTATCTTTTTAAGAGTAATGCAAATTTGGCCTCATAAACATATCCACACACTAGCTAATTTTTCAATTAAAGATTATGAGTCAGTATTTGAATTAGCTTATAGATTTGATGCACTAAAGAATGCAGGAACGAAAAAGATACCGGCCTTACAAGGGACTTTGGTAACGTCTTTATTTTTTGAACCTAGTACAAGAACAAAAAATAGTTTTGAGCTTGCAGCAAAAAGGCTTTCTGCTGATGTACAAACTTTTGCTCCATCCTCTAGTTCTTTAACAAAAGGCGAAACAATACTTGATACGGCCATTACTTATTCTGCTATGGGGGCTGATACATTAGTTATCAGACATTCATCAAGTTACATAACCTTTGAGATCGCTGAAAAACTTGATGCAATAAATTCCAAGACTTCGGTTCTTAATGCTGGAGATGGATTACATAGTCACCCTAGCCAGGGATTGCTTGACATTTATACATTAATAAAATTCTTTTCCAAAAAAACACTGAATCCAGAGGTTTTAAATTCTAAGAAAATTTTAATAATTGGCGACGTTAATCATTCAAGGGTTGCTAGGTCAAATCTTTGGGCTTTGAGTGCATTCGGCGCCGATATAATCTTATGTGGTCCTAAGACATTAATACCTGATGAATTTATCAATTTTTTAAAAACCCCCGTGCCAAATCAAACAGATGATCCTGTTAAATCAAGAGGTTCAATAACAATTTCAAGATCATTAGAAGAATCAATAAAAATTGCAGATGCGATTATTGTTTTAAGACTCCAGAAAGAGAGAATGATGGAAAATTTACTAAGTAGCATTGATTCATATAGTTTGGATTATGGCTTAACCCCAGAGAAATTATCTTTAAATAATAAACAGATTCCTATTCTTCATCCCGGCCCAATAAATAGAGATATTGAAATTAGCAGCAAAGTGGTAGATCAATATCCTAATTGCTTAATTAATAATCAAGTTGCAAATGGTATCCCTATAAGAATGGCTTTGCTTTACCTACTACAGAAACACAACAAGTAAATTTATAGCAACTTAAGACTTTCAGTAAAGAAACCATAAAATAATCCCAATCTTAAAGAATCCAATAAAAGTACTAAAAATTTCTTTTTCCTTTCAAATCTAAAATTTCTTCTCAAAACTATTAAAAACTCAATAAAAACTACTGATAAAAAAGCGGCTACAGGATCCATAAGCTCCACAACGGCACTTACCATTCCAAGAGAACTTCCAAGAAAGTATCCGATTAAAAGTGTAATCAACGATATTGAATATCTTCGCCATGGATTCTTAGCCCAAGTACTTAATGTCTGAATATTTTCCACAATTTTTAGCTGAAATTTTGTCTTTTGAGGTTTAACAACCATTTTCCATTAAACTAAGCTGCTTCAGAGTTTGATTGAATTTTAGTATTTCCTTCTATTAATTCAAGTAATGCTTCGAACTGAGCCATTAATCCTCTTAATTCGCCTGGCTCTGGGAAAAGGTCATCTTCTTTTATTCCTAAATGCATTTCTCTGAGCTCTTGCCTTAAATAGCGTATGTGACTAATTACTTGCTCTCTTTTGGTTTGCGACATGATATAAAATTTTTGCATATATTTTAAGAAAGAAAATTTTTGAAAAGGAGAGTTTGCATATTTATGACTGAGAATGAAGATAAATTACCTAAAAATATTTGAAAAGATTATGAATATTGTAAATTTCTATATCCTTGAAAATGTTTACTTAATACCAATATCAATTTTAAATAATTACTTGAGGCTTTATTATTAGGAAATATTGACTTTTCTCAATATGAAATTCATTTCTGAAAATCAAATAAGTGAGGAACTAGTAAATTCTTTTGACGAAGAAATGACCTTTGAGCTTGCTGAAAGACTAGAAGAAGATAACTATAATACTCCATTTGATGGTTTAAAAGACTGGCACTTACTGAGGGCTCTCGCAATCAATAGACCTGAATTAACAACTAATTATATCCATCTTCTCGATCAGGAACCTTTCGATGAAAACTAAGAGTAAGTGCTCCAAAATAAAGGTTCTTTTATTAATAACTGGGAGTATTGCAGCTGTAAGAATTCCATTATTAGTAAGCCAATTAGCGAAAGAAAATTATGAAATAAGATGCGTTTTATCAAAAAATGCAGAAAAATTAATAAAGCCGCTTTCTCTTTCTATTTTAAGTAGAAACCCGTGCATTTTAGAAAATGATCAATGGTCTGATGGTCAATCAACACCACTTCACATAGCACTAAGTAATTGGGCTGATATTTTAATCATCGCCCCTTTAACAGCGACAACATTAGCAAAATGGGTAACTGGAAATGCAGAGGGATTGATCCCAAGCATCTTAATAGCAAATATAAAGCCAATTATTGTTGCACCAGCAATGAATACACAAATGTGGCTAAACAAAGCTGTTCAAAAAAATTATGAGAATTTACAAAATTACGAAAATGTTTTGTCTTTGCAGCCAAGTGAAGGCCTCTTAGCATGTGATGCTATTGGCGTTGGTAAGATACCTCCTAATGATCTAATCCAATTAGCTCTTGAATTTATAGCTTCACTTAAACAAAATAAATATCGCAAAGATTTACTTAATAAAGAAATTTTAATAACTGGAGGGTGTACCTCAGAGAAAATTGACGCGGCAAGACACATTACTAACAAAAGTTCTGGAGCTATGGGCCTACTTCTTTCTCAAGTAGCGAGGTTCAGGGGAGCACAAGTAAAGTATGTTCATGGTCCTCTGAAAATCGATAAGAATCTTACTGATGGAATAAAAAGATATGAAATTGAAACTAGTGTTGATTTAATTAGGGCACTTAATAATGAAATATCAAATTGCGATTATTTTTTCATGAATGCAGCAGTTTCTGATTTCAAAATAACCTCTGATACTTCAACCAAAATTCCAAAAAATCAGATTAATGCTCATTTGAATCATAACTTTGAGCTAGTACCAGATATTTTAAAAACAATTAGTAAATCAAAAAAAGATAACCAAGTTTTTGTAGGCTTTTGTGCTTTTACAGGATCTATCGAAGAAGCACGAATGACAATTAAAGAAAAGATTATCCAAAAGGGTTGCGATTATCTATTCGCAAATCCAATTGATCTTGAAGGCCAAGGATTTGGCTTTTTAGCACAAAATGAAGGTTGGTTATTCGATACTAATAATATGGAACACTACATTAACAAAACATCAAAAATTGATTTAGCAAATAAATTAATAACCCAAATTATTTCATTAAAAAAATAAAAAAATTTTTTTTAATTTGTATTTTTTTGTAATCTTAATCATTAAAAATAATGTGATAGCTTAAAATAATTCCAGTTTTTTAAAATCTAAAAAGCTACGGGTTGTTTCGAGGATTTAATAGTCCTATCTTTTATGGTCCTTTCCCTTGTAATATCCGTACTGAACTTATTAGATGACCTTTAATCTATCGTCACAGAACTTTACTGCAACTTTAATTATGAGAATTCGTTCTTTCTTAGCTTTTGTTATTTCAATTTGTATAACTTTTGCTTTTGTACCTTTTAAAACATTTGCTTTTTCTGAAAGGGGAAATGCACAATTCACTGATGTTGTTAACACAGGAAAAGCTAATGATTGCCCTACATTAGATTCATCTCTTGTTGGATCTATATCTCTAGGCAATGGAGATAGCCTTAAAGGGATATGCATGCATCCAACAGAAGTTTATGTAAAAGTGCCTGGGACAAAACGAAAAGCTGCAGAATTTGTTTCTACAAAAATCATTAGTCCTAGAAATAACACCACAGTTACAGAAGTTTATGGAGATATAGACTCAGGAACTTTCACTGAAAAGGGTGGTATTGATTTTCAACTTATTACTGTATTAACTCCTGGTGGTTTAGAGGTGCCATTTGCATTCTCAGCAAAAGATCTTACAGCTGATTTACCTTCATCAATTGAGCCAGGCACTGAGGTTAGTGGTTCAACATTTACACCTAATTACAGAACTGGTGACTTTCTAGATCCTAAGGCAAGAGCTAAAAATACTGGTGTTGAATATGCTCAAGGTTTAGTTGCATTAGGAGGCGATGACGAAGAACTTGCAAAAGAAAATATTAAAGTTGATGTAAACGGTACTGGCGTTATTACTCTTTCAATCAACAATGTAGATTCTGACACAGACGAATTCGCTGGTACTTTTGAAGCAATCCAACCTTCAGATACAGATATGGGTTCAAAGGATCCACTTGATGTAAAAATAATTGGGGAGCTTTACGGAAGAAAGGCATAAATCCTACTTAAGAGAAAAAGGGGGTTAAACCCCTTTTTTTTTTCAAAATTTTTCTTTATCAATTAAAAATGGAATTACAACAAAAAACTAAAACAGATAATAATGGACTAATACCGCCTTATGGAGGGGAACTAAAAAATTTAATTATCAAAAATGAAAACCTTAAAAATGATCTTATCTCTAAAGCTACTTATGAGTTTGAATGCAGCGAGAGAAATGCATGCGACGTAGAACTTTTGATGGTTGGAGCTTTTTCTCCATTGGAAGGATTTATGGATGAAAATAACTACAATTCGGTAATTAAAAATTATAGAAATACAAATGGGTTGCTTTTTGGCTTGCCTATAGTATTTGATTCAAATAATGAAAAAGTAAAAGCTGGAGAAACAATATTACTTACTTATAAAAAACAAAAAATAGCAGTTTTAAAAGTTAGCTCTAAATGGGAGCCTGACAAATCCTTAGAAGCTGAACTTTGTTATGGTACTAATTCTTTAGATCATCCTGCTGTTAAGATGATTTTTAACGAGAGAGGAAGATTTTATATAGGAGGAAGAGTTTATGGTTTCGAACTGCCAATTAGAGAATTCCCCTGCAAAACCCCAGAAGAAGTTAGATCAACACTTCCATCAAATCATGATGTAGTTGCATTTCAATGCAGAAATCCAATACATAGAGCACATTATGAATTATTTACTAACGCCTTACTCTCAGATAATGTCTCCTCTAACTCAGTTGTTTTAGTTCATCCAACTTGTGGTCCAACTCAACAAGATGACATACCAGGGAAAGTTAGATATTTAACTTATAAAGAATTAGAAGAGGAAATATCTGATGAAAGAATAAAATGGGCTTTTTTACCTTATTCAATGCATATGGCAGGGCCAAGAGAAGCTCTTCAACACATGATAATAAGGAGAAATTATGGCTGCACCCATTTTATTATCGGAAGAGATATGGCTGGCTGTAAGTCATCAGCAACTGGTGAAGATTTTTATGGCCCATATGACGCCCAGAATTTTGCCAATAAATGTGCAGACGAATTGATGATGAAGACTGTTCCTTCAAAAAATTTAGTTTATACGAAGGAAAAAGGATATATTACAGCTGAAGAAGCTAAAGAATTTAATTATGAAATTATGAAACTTAGTGGTACTGAATTTAGAAAGAAATTGAGGAATGGCGAACCAATACCTGAATGGTTTGCATTCAAAAGTGTAGTAGATGTTCTAAGACGCTCTTAATAATGTTTTATTATTAGTATTATATAAATATTAAAAAATAATTTATCGTGAACAAACGCTGGAGAAACGTAGGACTTTATGTTCTAGCTGTTATTACTGTAATTTTCATTGGTACTTCTGTATTTGATAAACCTAGTACAGAAAATGCTACAAAGACCCTAAGATATAGTGATTTTATAGAGGCAGTTCAAGATAAAGAAATCAGTAGAGTATTAATATCTCCCGACAATGCAACAGCTCAAGTTGTTGAAAATGATGGAAGTAGATCTGAGGTCAATTTAGCCCCAGACAAAGATTTATTAAAAATCTTAACTGAAAATGATGTAGATATTGCTGTAACTCCCACAAAATTATCTAATCCATGGCAACAAGCTGTAAGTAGCTTGATTTTTCCAGTACTTTTGATTGGAGGCTTATTTTTTCTTTTCAGAAGATCCCAAAGCGGTAATGCTGGAGGTGGCAACCCTGCCATGAGTTTTGGCAAGAGCAAAGCCAGACTGCAAATGGAACCATCTACGCAAGTAACCTTTTCAGATGTTGCAGGTGTTGAAGGTGCAAAATTAGAACTCACTGAAGTCGTAGATTTTCTGAAGAGTCCAGATAGGTTTACTGCAGTAGGAGCCAAAATTCCAAAAGGTGTTCTTCTTGTAGGCCCTCCTGGTACAGGAAAAACATTACTAGCAAAAGCAGTAGCTGGAGAAGCAGGGGTGCCTTTTTTCTCAATTTCAGGTTCAGAATTTGTAGAGATGTTTGTAGGAGTTGGAGCAAGCAGAGTTAGAGACCTTTTTGAACAAGCTAAAAAGAATGCTCCTTGCATTGTGTTCATTGATGAAATAGATGCAGTTGGAAGACAAAGGGGTGCTGGTATGGGTGGAGGAAATGATGAAAGAGAACAAACATTAAATCAACTCCTAACCGAAATGGACGGTTTTGAAGGTAATTCAGGAATAATAATAGTAGCTGCCACAAATAGACCTGATGTCTTAGATTCAGCTTTAATGCGACCAGGAAGATTCGATAGACAGGTAACAGTCGATAGGCCAGATTATGCTGGAAGATTACAGATTTTAAATGTTCATGCGAAAGATAAAACTCTTTCAAAAGACGTTGATTTAGATAAAGTTGCTAGAAGAACACCAGGATTTACTGGTGCAGATTTAGCTAATCTTTTAAATGAAGCTGCAATATTAGCAGCTAGAAAAGATTTAGATAAAGTAAGTAATGATGAAGTAGGTGATGCCATTGAAAGGGTTATGGCTGGTCCAGAGAAGAAAGATAGAGTCATCAGTAATAAGAAAAAAGAATTAGTTGCATATCACGAAGCGGGTCATGCACTCGTTGGAGCATTAATGCCTGATTATGATCCTGTAGCAAAAGTTTCAATAATTCCTAGAGGTCAAGCAGGAGGTTTAACCTTCTTTACTCCAAGTGAAGAAAGAATGGAATCTGGTCTTTACTCTCGTTCTTACCTTCAAAATCAAATGGCTGTAGCCCTTGGCGGAAGAGTTGCTGAAGAAATAGTTTATGGAGAAGAAGAGGTAACAACTGGAGCTTCAAATGATTTGCAACAAGTAGCCAACGTAGCAAGGCAAATGATTACTAAATTTGGAATGAGTGATAAAATAGGACCAGTCGCTTTAGGTCAATCTCAAGGCGGTATGTTCCTGGGAAGAGATATGAGCTCTACAAGAGATTTTTCTGAAGACACAGCCGCAACAATTGATGTAGAAGTTTCAGAACTTGTTGATGTTGCCTACAAGAGAGCTACGAAACTTTTATCAGATAACAGAACAGTTCTTGATGAAATGGCTCAAATGCTAATTGAAAGAGAAACCATAGATACTGAAGATATCCAAGAATTGCTTAACCGCTCAGAAGTTAAAGTCGCAAACTATATCTAGGCCCAAAAGTTTAAATTTTTTTAATGAATAATAAAGAAGATTCTTTTTCGGAGTTCCTGAAAACAGAGTCTTTTTTTTTACTTATAAAACCTGAAAATAATATTTACTCAAATACCTCCATAAGAAATTCATTTTTTGAAGAATTAGAATGCTTAGTAAAATTAGGATTAAAGAATATTGAAATAAGTTGGTCTAACAACGAAAAATGGTTCGATTTTGTACACGATATCAAAATTAAATATCCAAGAATTAATTTAGGCTCTGCCTCCATAGTTAATAAGAAATCTTTAGAAGATTCTTTAAAAATTGGATTAAATTTTTCGATGATGAAATTTTGGGATAAAGATCTTTTCAATTATGCGCAGTCAAAAAATTATTTATTAATTCCTGGAATTAATAATTTAAAAGATCTTAAAGAGGCTATAGATTTAAGTTGCAATATTATCAAAATTTATCCAATAAAAAGTAAAGATAGTTCGATAGATATACTGAACTATAAAAATATTGATTTCATTGCTGCTGGAGGACTATCAATCAATGATTCAAAAACTTATAAATCTTTAGGGTATAAAGCAATCGTGATTGGAAATAAAGGTATTATTAAAAAAAAATTTGATCCAAAAATATATGAATGGCTTAAAAATAATTAAATCAAAGATAAATATAATTTTTTAACAACACTACTAATTATCGATTAAGCCACATTGAGCTTGATTCAGTAGTAAATGATCAGCAAGTACTAAAGCCACCATAGCATCAACCATAGGAACTGCTCTTGGTAGAACGCATGGATCATGTCTCCCTTTTGCTTTCATCAAAACTTCTTTTCCTTCAGCATTTACTGTTTTCTGTTCTTTCCCGATAGTTGCTGTAGGTTTAAAAGCTATCTTCATCTCAATATTTTCGCCATTACTTATTCCGCCCTGAATACCTCCAGAATTGTTAGATATAGTCCTTAACTTCCTAATATCATCAGATTTAATGAAGGCATCATTATGTTCGCTTCCTTTTAAATATGTGCCAGAGAAACCTGAACCTATTTCAAAGCCTTTCGTAGCAGGCAAAGACATCAAAGCCTTTGCTAAATCAGCTTCTAATTTATCAAAAACAGGCATCCCAAGACCAGAGGGGACATTTCTTACTAGACATTCAATAACACCGCCGCAAGAATCTCCTTGACGCTTTAATTCCTTAATTCTCTCGATCATTTCTGTTGATACCTTTTCATCAGGACATCTAACAATATTAGAATCTATTTTTTTGAGAGAAATCTCCTCTTTATTTATATCAGAATCAATATTATGTATACGCTTTACCCAAGATAGTATTTCAGTGTTACAGAAGGTTTTTAATAATTGTTTGGCTACAGCACCTGCAGCTACTCTCCCAATTGTTTCTCTAGCAGAGGCTCTTCCACCGCCAGAACTTGCCTGAATTCCATATTTCAGATGATATGTACCATCTGCATGAGAAGGTCTAAATATCTGCTCCAAATTATTATAATCACCTGGTCTTTGATCCTTATTTCTTACCAACATTGCTATTGGAGTTCCAAGTGTTAACCCTTCCTTTATTCCACTTAATATTTCAATTTTATCTTCTTCATTTCTGGGTGTTGTAATGTCACTTTGGCCAGGTCTGCGCCTATCTAATTCATTTTGTATCAAATTTATATCTATTTTTAACTTAGGTGGACATCCATCAAGAATAACTCCTACCGCACCGCCATGTGATTCTCCAAAAGTACTAACACGAAAAATTTTTCCAAAACTACTACTCATAGAAATATCAAATGTTTTATATTTATATATAAACATTATATGAAACCAATTGAAAATTAAACAAAAAAAAAGCCCCCAAAAAGGGGGCTTGTAAGTTTAAGAACTTTAAGCTTAACCGATAGCTGGAGCTGAAAGAGCTACTGTTGTAGACTCAGCTGCTGCTAGATCAAGTGGGAAGTTGTGAGCGTTACGCTCGTGCATTACTTCCATACCTAGGTTAGCTCTGTTAAGAACGTCACCCCATGTAGGAACAATCTTACCGTTTGCATCAACAACTGACTGGTTGAAGTTGAAACCGTTAAGGTTGAATGCCATTGTGCAGATACCCATTGAAGTTAACCATACACAAACAACTGGGAATACAGCTAGGAAGAAGTGAAGACTTCTGCTGTTGTTGAAACTTGCATATTGGAAGATCAAACGACCGAAGTAGCCATGAGCTGCAACGATATTGTATGTTTCTTCTTCTTGTCCGAACTTGTAACCGTAGTTCTGAGATTCTGTCTCAGTTGTTTCTCTGATTAGAGATGAAGTAACAAGTGAACCGTGCATAGCTGAGAATAAAGATCCTCCGAACATACCAGCAACACCAGCCATGTGGAATGGGTGCATAAGAATGTTGTGCTCTGCCTGGAAAACAAACATGAAGTTGAATGTTCCAGAGATACCTAGAGGCATTCCGTCAGAGAATGAACCTTGACCGAATGGATATACAAGAAATACTGCGAAAGCTGCTGAAACTGGTGCAGAGTATGCAACACAGATCCAAGGACGCATACCTAAACGGTATGAAAGCTCCCACTGTCTTCCCATGTATGCTGAGATACCAATTAGGAAGTGGAAAATTACAAGCTGGTAAGGACCACCGTTGTATAACCACTCATCTACAGTAGCTGCTTCCCAAATTGGGTAGAAGTGTAGACCAATAGCGTTAGATGAAGGAACAACTGCACCTGAGATGATGTTGTTTCCATATAGGAATGAACCAGCAACTGGCTCTCTAATTCCGTCGATGTCTACTGGTGGTGCTGCGATGAATGCAACGATGAAGCAAGCCGCTGCTGTAAGAAGGCATGGAATCATTAAGACGCCGAACCAACCAACATAAATTCTGTTGTTAGTTGATGTTACCCACTCACAAAACTGTGGCCAACCTTTTAACAGCGAAGAACGCTGCTGCTGAATAGTTGTCATGAGTTCGTAAAGTATGTCTCTAAAGTGAGACGTGTAAATAAAAACGGAATAAAATTTCCGCTTCGAAGATTTTAGACCAAAATCGCTAAAAATGTGTAAATTTTTTTTCTTAAAGTAAACTTATTTTTTGGAAAACAGGAAAAAAGAACTTCCATGTCTTAAGATTTTCTTTATTATTGAGGATTCAACTTGGTAATAATCGAATGGCTTCTCAACGGAAAAAGATCCAGAGAGATAGTTTCCTTAAGAGAGGCTAAGCATAGAAGACTGCAATTAGAGGCTTTTGGAGCTGTTATTTATTGGAGTGAAAGAATTTAGGTTTTTAAGGTTTTAAAATTAGAAAAAAAATAAAAATATTAAATATTAAATAAACTTATCTATAAAATAAAAAATCCTTATTAGTTTTAAACGACTTATTGTTCTGGTTTCTTAATTTAAAAACTTTCAAACTCTTGAACCCATTGTTTTTTAGAACAAATCACTTCTTTTTTTGTGTAGCTCATGGCAATTTTTTTTTCCTTATAAGCAACTTCTCCAATAAAAACAGGCCAAATCGATTGGTCCCGTTCATATTTGTGGGTTATTCCTTTTCTATCCAGAAATAATGGATCTCCTTTTTTAATTATTTTCCAATCTTGATTTATTCTCTCAGGATGAATTATGCCATCAATATCTCCCTTTTCATCTCTTGGATAATCTATACTCCCTTGATGAACGTGAACCAATAACTCCTTTGGAAGTTCTATAAGTTTATTTTTTAATTTATCTATCTCTTCCCTTAGGGAGCTAATTATTAGAGAGAATCTATTTATAATGTTTTGATCATAAAAATTTTGTGCGACAGCTCCTATTTCAATAACTAAACCACATGGCCAAGCTTCTACAAGAAAGCCTGTTTGGGCTTTGTCTTTTTCATGCAAATAAATAGGCAATCCAAATTTGTTCTGCAATAATGCAGCTAAACAAAAATCTTTGGGCCTCCTCCCATACATAACAATGCTTGTTCCCATATTTGCAGTAGTAGTGTGCAAATCGATTGCAATTTGACAGGGTCTAGATCCGTCAATTCCAAATTCATCTACTAAAAAATTGGCTCTTTTAGTTTCATAAAAGCTATTCTTGTGTTGATCAAAATTCTCACTTTCTTTAAAAGATCTATTTAAATCTACATCTATATATCTGCAACCTTTTTCATAGGCAGCAGGATTACCTATTATGTACTCATAATCAATACCATTATTTAAACTATTTTCCTTTCTATTAAATTGCTTAACAGCCCAAACAGGATTAATTTCATTCCCATGAGTGCCTGAAACGATAAGTATTCTTTGAATGGTCATTTTTTCTTTAAAAATAAAATTTTATGCAAAATAAATACCTTATAAAAGCCTCCAGAAAATTCTGGTTTTGGTTTTGGGCCCAATTAATGAATGGCTTCGCGCCATCAGATTTACATGGTAATTATAAAAGGCCTAGAGGTATAACCATTAATAGTGAATACGATATTAATAATGAGAATGGACAAATTTATTTATTAGTAGGTCATTCTTGTCCATGGTGTCAAAGAACTTTACTTATACACGAAATAAAAGATTTATCTAAAAAAGTTAAAGTAATTTTTTTAAAGGCAGATTTTGAGCATGGCGAATGGATTTTCAATACGAAGATTATGGGATGTATCAGACTTTCAGACCTTTACAAAAAAGCTAATAAAAAAATTATCTTTAGAGCGACATTACCTCTTTTAATTAGCTTTGTAAAAGATGATGTAAATATTCTGTCAAATGAAAGTTCACAGATCATAAGACTACTCAATTCAATAAAGAGTGAATCCAAATATCAGGCATCAACTATTAAAGATGGTAATCAAAAATTTTTAGATTTAATTAATAACAGCATTAATGATGGCGTATATAAATGTGGTTTCGCCAGAAACCAGTCAGCATATGAAAAAGCAAGTAAAAAACTTTTCGCAGCTATAAATGAAATTGAAAATTTACTACAGAAAAATAAAGGGGACTGGATATTTGGAGAAGAGTTAACCTACGCAGATATTTACCTTTTTCCAACCCTTATAAGATGGGAATTGATATACAGCAAACTTTTCAAATGTACTGAACAAGAACTATCAAGTTTTGAAAAAATTATTGAATGGAGATTAAAATTCTTTAAATTATCCAACATAAATAGGACATGCTTCGACAATGAATGGAAAAAAGATTACTACAAAGCTTTATTCCCTTTAAACCCAAATCAAATAATCCCAGTTTTACCATCGCTAAATAAAATAATGAAAGTAGAGACCTAAAAAAATAAATAAATCAATTTCAAAAAAAAATGATGTTGTAATGAACACTTATATAGTTCATAGATAATGCAATTTCATTAGAAATTAACTATGTTATGTATGTCTACTAAAGTACGAAAAGCTTAAAATGAAATCCATTGACGAACACATCCAAAAAGATCAATCGGAAATCGAATCTGCAAAAGCAGAGGGCAATCTTCCAAAGGTCAGACATTTAACTGAAGAGCTAAAAGAACTCGAAGAGTATAAGGATCATCATCCAGAGGATAAACATGACCCTAATGCTTTAGAACTATTCTGCGATGCCAACCCGGATGAACCAGAATGTCTTGTTTATGATGATTAAGTTTTCATTTTTATAGATAATTCACAATAAAAAAGGGCTCTAAAAGCCCTTTTTTTTATTCTATTAGTAATCTCTATTAAAGTCGGATGGACTTCCCGTAAGTGAACATACAACCGACTCTTCATTTTTCATTTCCTTGACTTCTACAATTGGTCTTCCCATTTTCTTCAAAACCTCAATATCTTGAATGGTTTGACATCTAGCTATTATTTTTCCTTGTTGATCAAAGCAAGTATAGAAATTCATATTGGTTTAAAGAGGTATCTTATTTATGACTAATTTTCATTATTAAATCAAGTGTTTTTTTTACAAAAAAATTTTTAATTTAAGTTAGATCCTTTTCCATACTTCAGAAAGCAGTGAAGATAAACCTTTTTTTAAAGATGAAGAAATAACTAAAACTTTCTTTTTTGATAAATCTTCTAACTTTTTTGAAATTATTTTCAAATAATCATCATCTACCAGCTCCATTTTATTCAATACTATTATCCTCTCTTTATCTAAAAGACCTTTGCCATATTTTTTTAACTCCTGCTCAATTATCTCAAAATCATGTAAGGGATTTTCTGCAATTGCATCAATTAAGTGGACAAGTATCTTCGTTCTTTGGATATGCCTTAAAAAATCATGGCCTAAACCTACTCCATCAGCTGCCCCTGATATTAATCCAGGAATATCCGCAAAAAGGCAACCATTCCCATCAATTTTTCTTACTACACCTAAGTTAGGTATTAGAGTTGTGAAAGGATAATTTGCAATTTTTGGACGGGCAGATGATACAACAGAAATCAAGGTACTTTTCCCAGCATTTGGAAGACCTATAATCCCAACCTCTGCAAGAAGTTTTAGTTCTAATTGAACCTCCCATATCTCACCATCTTTTCCTTCAGTGAATGATTCTGGGGCTCTATTTTGATTACTTAAATAGTAAGCATTACCATGTCCACCTCTTCCTCCAATGGCAATAGTTAAACTTTGTTTATGTTTAGTTAAATCTCCTAAAATAATGCCGGTTTTAATATCCCTTATTTCTGTACCGCAGGGTACTTTAAGGATTGTATCCTCACCTGAAGCACCTGATCTCTTATTAGGACCTCCTTTGCATCCATCTTCAGCAATTATTTCACGTTTGAATTTGAAATCTAATAATGTTTGTAGATTATTATCAGCCATCAAAATAACAGAACCCCCTCTGCCACCATTTCCCCCCGAAGGTCCTCCAGCAGGAACGAATTTTTCCCTTCTAAATGAAACTATTCCATTTCCACCTCTTCCAGCTTTAAGAATAATGTTGGCTTGATCAATAAATTGCACTTAATACGTTTATTAAATTATTTTCTAGGTATTTTAAATTTTATTTTATCCAGGCGATACTGCAACCAGGCCCACCCTCGTTGTTGGCTGCATCTTCAATCTTTTCAACATAATTTAAACCTGATAACCAATTTCTTAGTCCTTTCTTTAATTTCCCTGTGCCAATTCCATGAACAATCCATAACGGTCCATGAAATTTCCTAATTTTCTCCTCAATAATTATTTCGGCTTCATGAACTCTTAACCCTCTTACGTCAATTGTATTTTTACTAGTTCTAATTTTAGAAAAAGAAAAATCTTCTTTTGTAGACTTGATCTCAATTTTTGACCTTTTGAAATTAGGCTTTTCTCCATTAATACCCTCAAAGTCATTTACAGATAATGTGCTTCTAAATGAACCACATTTAATTTCATAAAAACCACCTTTTTTATCTAAATCTACAATTTGTCCCATACTATTTAGACTTTTAATCTTTACAAAATCACCTACCTTAGGGTTCCATGATATTGACTTTTCAGATTTTTTTTGGGTTAAATGTTCCGTCTCAATTTCCTTTAATCTTTTTCCAATGATTCTCGTATCCTCTCCATTAACATTTTTATCTCTTAATTTTTTAATCAAATCTATCACCTCTTTCTTAGCGGATATAATATGTTTTGATAATTTAGACCTTTCGATTTCCTGGATTTTTTGAGCATTTATTTTTTGAAATTCATAATTTTTCTTCAGTTCATCATGTAATATTTCAGTCCTTGCAATCAGTTCTGCAGCAGCTTCTGCAGAATTTTGTTGTTTAATCCTCTCTTCTTCAAGTCCTTTAATAATACTGTTTATATTATCGACTTCTTTTGGCTTGAGATAATCTGCAGCTTCATTGAGTATGCTTTCATCGAGACCAATTCTCTTTGAAATTGATAAAGCATTACTTCTCCCAGGAATACCCCAGTTGAGTATATATTTAGGTTTCAAAGTATCCTCATCAAAGGCAACTGATACGTTTTCAAATCTCGAGTCATTATATTTTAAAGCCTTAATATCTCCATAATGTGTAGTTGCTAAAGTGATATCAGATTTATTTGCAAATTCTTTTAATAAAGCCATCGCAAGAGCACTTCCTTCAAGAGGATCTGTACCAGATCCAATTTCATCTAACAAAACAACTGATAATCCTGTCTTTTTATCAAGTAAATCTAATATCTCTTTTATGCGGGATATATGCCCACTGAAGGTAGATAAATTTTCTTCTAATGATTGATTATCTCCTATATCCACATATATATTTGGACAAAAAGGGATAATAGGATTATTAGTTGAAGGTATCAATAATCCTGCTCTTGCCATAAGTAAAGACAAACCCAAACCTTTTAAAGCTGCCGTTTTACCTCCAGTATTTGGACCTGTAATAGCTACAACCTTAACATTTCTATTTATATGAAAATCAACAGCTACCGGTGGAGGGGCTCCTTTTTTCTTATGTTCCCAAATCAATAATGGATGAGAAAACCCAATTAAAGAAATAATGGGATTTTTCTCAAATGTAGGAGTTTTACCTCCAATCCATTTTGAATATCTTGAACGAGTTAGCGCATTTTCTAATCTTAATAAAATGGATGCCATTTCAATAAGATTTTTTGAATTATCACAAACAACCTGAGACCATTTCTTAAGTAATTTAAATTCTTCTGCTGTGATCCTAGCATCTAAAGAAGCAATCTTATTACCTTTAGTTACTAAACTTTCAGGCTCAAAATATACTGTATTTCCTGAAGATGAAGAGTCATGAATTATTCCTTTAAATTTATCTACATAATTAACTTTCACTGCTAAAACAGGCCTTCCATATCGATCTCCAATAGTAGTATCTTGCAAATAAGCTAAATTCTTTTGAATAAATTTCTCAACTAATATTTTTCTTTCAAGTTTCTTAGATAAAAATTCTTTTCTAAGAATAGATAATTCATTACTAGCATTGTCTGAAATCCTTCCGTTCGATTCAATGCCTTTTTTAAAAATCGTTTCGATATTCTGATGGTCAATTAAATTTTTTGTGAATGATGAAATATAAGGCCTTTGTTCAAAATCTAATAAGATTTTTTTTAAATTTCTTGCTGCAGCAATTGTTTTCGCTATTTCTAACAATTCAGAAGATGAAATTACACCTCCCTTCGAACAAATTTCAATATTTCTACTAATATCAAAAACACCAGAAAAACTAATTGATTTATCTAAATTTTTTTCTAGCTCATTAATTTCAACAGTTTCATTCAAAAGTCTTTTAGATGCCTCGTATTCTGAAGGTATAACAAAACTTAAAATTGATCGTTTACCCATTTCCGTTGAGGCAAATGAAGATAAATGCGTTTTTAATGAATCCCACTCTAAAAGATTTATAGATTCTTCTTCTAAGGTGTTAACTGAATATGATTTTTTAGAATAACTTTTCTCTTGCATACAAAAAAAAAGAATCAAACATTCGATTGAATCCCTTCAGGAGGAACATAAAGCATCTCAAGCCAGTTCCCTTCAGTATCCTTCATATAAAAAGATGCTGTTCCATCTCTATGCTCATGTAAAGGACCAACTTTTACACCAGAATTTTTTAAATCATTTTGAATATTTTCCACTTCTTTTTTATTTTCAAAATGAAAAGCAAAGTGAGGTCCCGCAGCTTTGTAGCTAGGACCTAACAACGCAAGTCCATCTTTCCCTTTACCTGCCTCTAAATAAGACCAATCCTTATCATCCCAAACCAAATTCATGCCAAGCTTAATATAAAAAGATTTCGCCCTTTCGAGATTCTCTACTCTAAGTGCAATGTGACCAATCCTATTTACTCCTTGTGAAAACTTCAAAACAAAGCAATTAATTTATTAGTTATTTAAGAATAAACCAAATTTTTGTTAATAATGAGTTTTTAAGTATCCTGCAACCATTGAGATGCATCACAAGCATGATAAGTGAGTATTAATTTTGCTCCTGCTCTTTTAAAACTAAGCAATGTCTCTAAAACAATATCTTTTTCATTAATCCAGTTCTTCATAGCAGCAGACTTTACCATGGAATACTCCCCACTAACGTTGTATGCAGCTATGGGCTTATTTGAAAATGTGCTTAGTCTATAAACAATATCCAAATATGAAATTCCTGGTTTTACCATCAAAATATCAGCTCCTTCATACTGATCCAATGCAGATTCAATTAAAGCCTCTTTTGAATTGGCAGGGTCCATTTGATATGTAGACTTATTGTCTGGAATTACTTTCTTACTATTTTCTCTAGGAGCCGAATCTAAAGCAGTTCTAAACGGACCATAATAAGCAGATGAATATTTAGCTGTATAACTAATAATACCTACATCACTAAATCCTTCACTATCAAGAGCAGTCCTAATTGCTCCAACTCTCCCATCCATCATGTCACTAGGGCCAATAAAATCTGCTCCAGCTCTAGCTTGAGTTAGAGCTTGTTTTTTTAAAATTTCAATCGTTTCATCATTCAATATTTTTCCAGTTTCATCAACTACGCCATCATGTCCATCACACGAGTAAGGGTCCAAGGCAACATCTGTCATTATTGCCATTTCTGGAATCTCTTTTTTTAATATTTGAATAGCTTTAGGTATTAAGCCGTCCTCATTAAAACATTCTGCTCCATCTTCAGTCTTTAAGCTATCATTAATTTTTGGGAAAAGAACCACACATCTAATTCCCAATTCCCATGCCCTAGTAACCTCCTTTAATAAGCCATTAATATCCCATCTGTAAGTTCCGGGCATTGCAGAAATTTCCTCTTTAAAATCTTTTTCATGAATAAATAATGGATAGATAAAATCCGATGCCGCCAAATGGTTTTCTCTAACCATTTCTCTAATTGCCTCAGTTCTTCTTAATCTTCTAGGACGAATAATCGAATTCATTTGAATATTATTTAAATAAAAAAAATATTTATCTAATACATTAATCGCTCGCCTCGCACATAAATCAATCAGAGACTAATTTTGTTCAGGAAAATTAACTAAATTTATTTAGTAAGAGCAAAAAAAAGTTACAAAAATATTTTGCACAATCTTCATTTTTCACAAATTTACGTCATTAAGAGATAATATCTTCTAGTTAAGTATTTATTTTAAGGAGAGCATCTTTGAAAATAATTAATGGATTTCATCTGAAAAATGTAAGAGGAGATATTCTTGGAGGTATCACAGCCGCAGTAGTGGCTTTACCTCTCGCTCTTGCTTTTGGTAATGCTGCGTTAGGGCCTGGCGGTGCAATTTATGGACTATACGGAGCAGTAGTAGTTGGTTTTTTAGCAGCATTATTCGGCGGAACACCTGCTCAAGTTAGTGGGCCTACCGGTCCAATGAGCGTGACCGTCGCAGGAGTAGTGGCAAGTTTAGCTGCTGCTGGGGTTCCAAAAGATCTGTCTGCTGGACAAATTCTTCCATTAGTAATGGCAGCAGTAGTTATTGGAGGCTTATTACAAATATTATTTGGAATTTTAAAACTAGGGAAATATATTACTCTCGTACCATATTCTGTAGTGTCAGGATTTATGTCAGGCATTGGTTTCATAATTATTGCACTTCAAATTGGGCCATTACTTGGTATTACCACTCAGGGAAAGGTAATAGATTCTTTAACAACTGTTTTTTCTAATTTCCAACCCAACCCTGCGGCTATTGGTATATCTGTAATGACATTAGGGATAGTATTTCTAACACCTAGAAAGATTAGTCAGTGGGTACCTGCTCCTCTTTTAGCATTATTGATAGTAACTCCAATATCAATATTTATGTTTGGGGAAGGCGATTTAGTTAGAATCGGTGATATTCCAAGAGGAGTACCTTCCTTAAATATTCCGAGTTTTAATCAATATCTTCCAATTATTTTCCAAGCAGGCTTAGTACTGGCTGTGCTTGGAGCAATTGATTCTTTACTTACATCTTTAGTTGCAGACAATATTTCTCAAACTAAGCATAATTCTGACAGAGAGCTAATTGGACAAGGAATAGGTAATGCAGTAGCTGGTCTTTTCACCGGATTACCTGGTGCAGGGGCAACAATGAGAACCGTTATAAACGTCAAATCTGGAGGTTCTACTCCTATTTCTGGAATGGTTCACTCAGTTGTTTTATTAATAGTATTAGTTGGGGCAGGACCATTAGCAGAGCAAATTCCTAACGCTCTGCTTGCAGGAATTCTTATAAAAGTTGGTCTAGATATTATTGATTGGGGGTTCTTGAGAAGAGCTCACAAATTATCTCTAAAAACATCTGCGGTAATGTACGGCGTACTTCTAATGACTGTTTTTTGGGATCTAATCTGGGCAGTATTAGTCGGTGTTTTCATAGCAAATATGCTCACTATTGATTCAATAACCGAAACTCAACTAGAAGGTATGGATGAGGATAATCCTTTATCAAAAGATGATCAAGCTAAAAATGCATTACCTGCTGATGAAAAAGCACTCCTAGATAGATGTTCAGGCGAGGTAATGCTATTTAGACTTAAAGGACCACTAAGTTTTGGAGCAGCTAAAGGAATTTCTGAGAGAATGATGCTAGTAAGAAACTACAAAGTTTTGATATTAGATATCACTGATGTACCAAGACTTGGAGTTACTGCGACTCTGGCAATAGAAGATATGATGCAAGAAGCGAAAAATAATTCCAGAAAAGCATTTGTTGCTGGTGCTAATGAAAAAGTAAAAGATAGATTAGCTAAGTTTGGAGTTGAAGGCATTATTGAAACCAGAAAAGAAGCTTTAGAAACTGCTCTAAATGAAATATCCCAGTAATTTATGGAAATAAATCCAATTCTGCAAAATGTATTAGCCCCGCCAGTTCTTTTCTTTTTGATTGGAGCGATATCAGTACTCTTTAAATCTGATTTAGAAATACCAGCTCCATTACCTAAACTCTTCTCCTTATATCTGCTGCTAGCTATTGGGTTTAAAGGGGGTATAGAGATACAGAAAAGTGGTTTTACAGATCAAGTATTGCCTACTTTAAGTGCCGCAATCCTGATGTCACTTGTAATCCCTCTGATTGGATTTTTAATTTTAAGATTTAAGTTTGATGTCTTTAATTCAGCCGCAATAGCAGCAGCATACGGTTCAATTAGTGCTGTTACATTTATTTCCGCTGAAAGTTTTTTGGAAAGTCAAAAAATAGCCTTTGATGGGTTTATGGTTGGCGCCTTAGCTTTAATGGAATCTCCTGCAATAATTGTTGGATTATTGCTTGTAAAATTTGCAGCTCCCAAAAATAGACCAAAATCAAGAAAAATGCATCTAAGCGCAATATTACACGAATCACTTTTGAATGGATCAGTTTATTTATTGCTTTCAAGCTTAATTGTAGGATTTCTCACTGCTTCCAGTAATCCCTCAGGGATTGCAAAAATGGAGCCTTTTACTGGACAATTATTCTATGGAGCAGAATGCTTCTTCTTGTTAGATATGGGAATAGTCGCTGCTCAAAGATTGCCGAGACTGAAGAATGCGGGTTCGTTCTTAATTGGCTTTGCCATTTTTATGCCTTTATTTAACGCATTTATTGGTGTTTTCGTTGCAAGATTTTTATCGTTAGGACCTGGCAACGCACTTTTATTTGTGGTTTTATGTGCTAGCGCCTCTTATTTAGCAGTTCCTGCAGCGATGAGGATGACGGTACCAGAAGCTAAATCTAGTTATTATATTTCAACTACACTAGGTCTAACTTTCCCATTCAATATAGTTCTTGGCATTCCCATATATATGAGTTTAGTAAATACCATTATCCCATTGTCCCCTCTATAAAAATGAAAAGATTAGACTTGATATTTAGTGAAAGAGAACTAGATGCAATCATTAAAACATTAGAAAAAGCTAATGTTCCTGGATATACAGTTATGAAACACGCCACAGGCAGAGGTCCTGAAAGAGTTGTTACTGAAGATATGGAATTTACAGGATTAGGAGCAAATGCTCATGTAATTGTTTTTTGTGAACAAGAATTAATAGATAAGATGAGAGATAACATCAGGGACGATTTAAGCTATTACGGAGGCGTTGCTTATATTTCTGAAGCAACACCCCTTTAAATTAAAGAAGCAAAATTTATTTTTAAGAATGAATCCAATCTACTCTTATATTTTTTCGACTATTTAAGTATCTATCAATTGACATTGCAGCAATACATCCATCAGAAGCCGCAACTACGGCTTGCTTAAATGGTGTATTTCTTATATCTCCAATAGCCCATACTCCATCAGAGTTTGTGGACATAAAGTCATCAACAATAACTCCTCCGTCTTCTTTTAAAGCAATTTGATCTCCTAAAAAATCAGTAATCGGCTTTGAGCCACTCATATAGACAAACACTCCATCTAAATTTAAATTGATAGGATTTTCTTCTTGTTTATTTTTTACAACAACCCCATTCACACCCATATCATCGCCCAATATTTCCAATAATCTTGTTCTACTCCAATGTTTTATATTTGAATTATCCATCAATTCCATAGCTTCTTCATTATCTGATTTAGGATCACTTGATGTAATCCAATGCACAGTTGATGCAAATTTAGTTAGAACAGTTGCCTCTTCAATTGCCTCCTTGTTCACTCCAACAACAGCAACTTCTCTATTTTTATAAAAAGCCCCATCACATGTAGCACAATAACTTACTCCTTTGCCAAGAAAATCCGCTTCGCCTTTAAATGATGCAGGCCTACCCATGGCTCCACTTGCAAGTACAAGTGCTTTAGCTTTGAAAGTGCCTTCTGGCGTGTAAACCATTTTCCATTCTCCACTAGCGTCTATTCCAAAAACTTGTGCTCTTCTATAGTCTGTACCGTATTGCACAGCCTGTTCCCTCATTAAAGTAAGTAATTTCTCCCCACTTATATCAACCGGAACACCTGGATAATTAGCGATTTGATGAGTTATTGCTAAAGCACCTACAGATGGATTTTTATCTAAAATGACTGTTTTTAAGTTTGAACGAGATGTATAAAGTGCGCAAGTACATCCGGCCGGGCCTCCTCCGATAATAACTACATCTGACTCAATGATTTCCAATTTTAAAAACTCCTTTTTAGTAGTTAATTAGATGAGTTCTTGGTTAGAAGATATTTTAATGTAAATACCTAAACCTCTATATAGATATAAGTTAAAAGAAAAAAGAGAAAAAAGCATAATATAGAAACAAACTTACATAGGAAAAACATAAAAAATTAATTATCAAAATGATCAGGTACGTAAAATGTTCTGAATTGATCTATTATTGGTTTGTATGCAAAATTAATTGCTGTAGAAACATTATATTTTTCATGACCAACTCTGATTACCTTTTAAAAGCTGCCATTAAGAAAGTTACCGAAAAATTAAATGAGATATTGGTTGACAAAATTGAAGAAGCAACAAATATTGCTCAGGATGCTCCAGAAATTCTCAAAAAGGAATTTGATAGTTTGAAAGAATCCATAATTGAAGAAGCCTCAATAATGGAAAAAGCCGAAAAAATTCAAGAAAATGAGTCTGCAAATACTTATCAAGATTACAAAATAAAAAAAGCTTTAAATGAAATTGAAGACATCAATAAACAAATTGATCTCTTTTATAAATCCAAAAATAATCAAATGAAATGAGTTTTCACATTCTTTATTATCGTTTAAAAAAGTTGAAGAGGGCCTTTCTTATTTGGATAACTCTGATTTCACTTTTAATAAATTTGTGGATAGATAATATTAGATTTACTATTTTCCAAGCTAAGAATAATGAAAAAAGTAGGGTCCAAATTAAAAGAGCAAGGTGGTTTACTAATCAATTAATAAAGCTTGGATCAGCATTTATTAAAATTGGACAATTATTATCAGCGAGACCTGATTTAATTCCTAATACCTGGATACAGGAATTGTCTAAATTACAGGATCAAGTTCCTAATTTTTCATTTGCGAAAGTTGAAGAAACTATAAAAGAAGAACTAGGATCTAAGTTTAATGAAATAGATCAAATTATATGTGATCCGGTTGGATCTGCATCACTAGCTCAGGTCCATAGAGCGACTTTAAAAAATGGTAAGAAAGTAGTATTTAAAGTTCAAAGACCTAATTTAAAAGAACTTTTTATTATAGATTTGGGCATAATGCAGCAAATAGCAGGATTATTACAGAAAAATAAGAATTGGAGTCGAGGTAGAAACTGGGTTGATATTGCTAAAGAGTGTAGGAAAGTTCTAATGAAGGAGCTTGATTTTAATTGTGAAGCGCAATATGCAGCAAGATTTAGACAGCAATTTCTTGATGATGAAGATATTGAAGTTCCTGAAGTAATTTGGGATATGAGCAGTGAAAAAGTCCTTTGTTTAAGTTATCTAGAAGGTACAAAAATAAGCGATTTAGAAAAATTACAATCACAGGAAATTGATTTACCTAAAATCGCAAAAATAGGCGCAATCAGTTATTTAAGACAATTAGTAAATTACGGTTTTTTTCATGCAGACCCTCATCCAGGGAATCTAGCAGTTTCGAATGAAGGTAAATTGATTTTTTATGATTTTGGAATGATGGGCAATATCTCAAATAATCTTCAAACAAGATTAGGGGGGATGGTTAAGGCTGCTGCTTTAAGAGACGCCTCATTACTTGTCAGCCAATTACAACAAGCTGGGCTAATTTCAAAAGATATTGATGTAGGACCAGTCAGAAGATTAGTCAGATTGATGCTTAAAGAAGCCTTAACTCCACCTTTTAGTCCAAATATTATTGAAAAATTATCTGGAGATTTATACGAACTTGTTTATGAAACACCATTTCAACTACCAGTAGACTTAATCTTTGTGATGAGAGCTTTATCAACTTTTGAAGGAGTTGGTAGAATGCTTGATCCAGGGTTTAACCTTGTATCAGTGACCAAGCCTTACTTAATAGAACTTATGACTTCAAATAATCAAACTCCCAACGATTTAATTAACCAATTTGGAAGGCAAGTAGGTGAAATAGGATCGAAAGCTGTTGGCATTCCCAAAAGAATAGATGAAAGTTTAGAGAGATTAGAGCAGGGTGATTTACAATTGCAAATAAGAATGGGAGAGTCTGATAGGCAATTCAAAAAAATGTTTACTGCTCAAAAAACTTTAGGCCATTCAATTCTTATAGGAAGCTTATCAATTGCATCTGCTTTACTTGTAACCAATAAACAAAATAATTTTGCATTTTTGCCACTTTTTTTTGCAGTCCCAATAAGTATTGATTGGATAAAGTGCCAATTAAGTATGAGAAAAGGCTCACGTTTAGAAAAACTTAAGCGCTAAAAACTATATATTTTTGGGACCTAAACCCAAAGCTCCAGCAAATCTTGCTTGATTTCCTAATTCCTCTTCAATTTTTAAAAGCCTATTGTATTTTGCAATCCTTTCACTTCTACTTAAAGAGCCTGTCTTGATCTGACCGGATCTTGTGGCGACAGATAAATCTGCGATTGTTGTATCTTCAGTCTCACCACTTCTATGACTAATAACACTTGTGAAACCAGACATTTTAGCTAACTCAATAGCTTCCAAAGTTTCAGTTAATGTTCCAATTTGATTTACCTTTATTAGGATTGAATTGGCCGATTTTTCCATAATCCCTTTCCTTAATCTTTCTGTGTTAGTAACGAATAAATCATCACCTACAAGTTGAACTTTATTTCCTAATTCTTTGTTTAATGCTGACCAACCCTCCCAATCATCCTCAGCCAAACCGTCCTCTATTGAAACTATTGGATAATTAGAAACTAATCTTGAAAGATATGAAATCATTTCAGAACTATTTAAACTTTTACCTTCATATTTATAAATACCATCACTATAAAATTCAGTACTAGCAGCATCTAAAGCTAATGACACCTGCTCACCAGGCTTAAATCCGGCTTTTTGAATTGCTTCTAATAATAAGTCCCCTGCTTCTTCGCTTGATGACAAATTAGGGGCAAATCCACCCTCATCGCCTACAGCAGTAGATAGACCTTTTTGATCAAGCAATGATTTTAATGAGTGAAAAATTTCAGTACCCATTCTTAATGATTCACTGAAATTATTAACTCCATGTGGGACAAGCATAAATTCCTGAAAATCAAGACTATTTGGTGCATGAGCACCACCATTTATTACATTCATTAATGGGACTGGAAGGAGATTGGATAATGGATCTCCAAGATACCTATATAGCGGAACGTCTAAAGCATTTGCTGATGCTCTGGCAGTTGCAAGACTTACTGCAAGTATTGAATTCGCTCCAAGGTTAGATTTATTAGGAGTTCCATCAATTTCAATCATTAATTTATCTACTGCAGTTTGATCTAAAGCTGACAAACCGCATAAAGCCGGGGATATTGTTTCATGAATTTTATTAACAGCATTTAAAACACCCTTCCCCATATATTTTGAACCACCATCCCTTAATTCATGTGCCTCATGAGCACCAGTGCTAGCGCCGCTGGGAACAATTGCTCTACCACTTGCACCACATTCCAAAAATACTTCCGCCTCTACAGTCGGATTACCTCTTGAATCAAGGACTTGCCTTGCTTCAATAGTATCAATAAGAAAATCAATAGTTTCTTTCACAATTAAATTATTACTATTTAAATCCTATTAATAGCTGAACTATTTGGCTAATATCTGACATATTTATGTTAAACAAATATAATTTTTTATTATATGAAAACTTAGATATGATTTTAAACATTTATTTATTCCAAAGTCTCTGCAACCTATCTCAAAAACACATTTATCAAATTCATCTTACAATTTGAAAATTATTGGATGATTATTAATGCAGATCCTATTTAGAATATTAATTAATAATCAACTATAGTTTTTATAGTTTATGAGAGAAACTCTTACATCCAGTCCTGAACTTTTTAGCGATATCAGTTGGAATCTGCTTTTATTAGGGGAAGAAACCGCAAAAAAATGGGATCATAGCGAATTTAATATTGAACACATAATTCATACATTGTTCTCATCAAGTGAATTCTTTGCTTTCATTGAAAAATTATCAATCGACCAAGATACGGTCTTAGACATAACAGAAGATTTTTTAGAAGAGACACCGACAAATGAGTCAGATATTTTTACTATCGGAGAAGATTTAGAAATTCTATTAGATAATGCGAATCAGATTAAAATTCAATGGGGATCGAAATTCATCGAAATCCCTCATTTACTAATTGCTCTTGGAAGGGATTTAAGAATTGGTAATTATGTTTTTGAAGAAAGCAATCTTTCAATGGAAAAATTAGAGGAAGAATTAAAGTTTTTCCCAAATATTAATCGATCAAAAGATTCTTTTGATTATAAAAACGTAGTTGCGATAAATAATCAACCAAATTTTGAATCAAACAAAGAGACTTTAGTTAAAGAAGAAAAATTTAAAGAAGCTATTGTTCCATTACCCAAAAGTAAACTTCAAATAGAAACCAAAAAACAAGTTGGGAAAGATGAAAATGCTCTTTCAATTTATGGAAAAGATCTAACAGAATCAGCTAAAAAAGGGCTGCTGGATCCCGTTTTAGGGAGAGAATATGAGATCAATAATTTAATGAGAGTACTCTGCAGAAGAAACAAAAATAATCCTATACTTATTGGCAATCCTGGAGTTGGTAAAACCTCAATTGCAAAATTACTTGCGCAATTAATTGTAGACAAAAAAGTTCCTGATTCTTTAAAAGACTTTAAAATTATTTCGCTAGACTTGGGTGCTTTAGTTTCTGGGACAAAATTTAGAGGCCAACTAGAAGAAAGGCTAAGCTTAATAATGCAGGAACTAAACAATCCAAGCCAGGGAATGATTCTATTTATTGATGAAATTCATTCAATATTAAGTTCTGACAGATCCTCTACCGACATTAGCAATATCTTAAAGCCTTTACTAGCAGAAGGAGAACTTAGATGTATCGGTACAACAACACCTGAAAAATTTCGTGAAACTATTGAAAAAGATCAGGCATTAAATAATTGCTTTCAAAAGATAGCTGTTAATGAACCTTCAGTAGAATTAAGCGCAAAAATATTGCAAGGTATCAAAAAAAAATATGAATCACATCATGGCATAAAAATTTCTGAAGAAGCTGTAAACTATTCTGCAAAATTGGCCGACAGATACATTAGCGATAAATGTCTTCCTGATAAAGCAATAGATTTAATTGATGAAGCAGCTGCAGAGTTAAAAATCGAGTCTAATAAAAAGCCTCAAATAATTCTCCAACAAGAAAAGAAACTACAAGTTATTAATGAAAAACTGAATAATTTGCGAGGAGAAAATATCGAAGCTCAAGAAAAAATTTTGAATATGAGGGAACAATCAGAGGCAAAATTGAACGTTCTTTTGGACAATTGGAACCATTTGCGGGAAGAAATGGAGCAATTATCTTTTTTAATGAAAGAAGAAGATAAGCTAACCAAACAAATTAAAGATAAATCAAATCGCGAAATTGAAAATGATCTGGATTATTTAGAAAAGCTTGAAGAAGAGTTAAATGAAATAGAGAATGAAATACAAAAAGTTGAAGAGAACTTTAATAAAATAAAGAAAAATAGAAATTTCCCCTTTAAATATCAAGTTGAACCTGATGATATTGCTGATGTTGTCTCAAAAATTACAGGTATTCCAATTTCTAAAGTAGTTTCAAATGAACGTAAGAAATTAGTCAATCTAGAAACAGAACTAAGTGAAAAAGTTATCGGACAAGAAAAAGCTATAGAAGCTGTTTCTGCTGCAATTAGAAGAGCTCGCGTTGGCATGAAAAGTCCTAAAAGACCTATCGGATCTTTTTTATTTATGGGTCCTACAGGTGTAGGCAAAACAGAATTAGCAAAATCTCTCGCAACAGCTTTATTTGATGAAGAAGACGCACTTTTAAGATTAGACATGAGTGAATATATGGAGAAAAATGCCGTAGCAAGACTTTTAGGAGCTCCTCCAGGTTATGTTGGTTATGAAGAGGGAGGTCAATTAACTGAAGCTGTAAGACGTAAACCCTATTCAGTAATACTTCTTGATGAGATAGAAAAAGCACATTCTGAAGTTTTTAATATCCTTTTACAAGTCTTAGATGAAGGAAGATTAACAGACTCTCAAGGAAGGACTGTAGACTTCAAAAATACCGTAATCATTATGACAAGCAACCTAGCTGGTAAATCTATACTGGAGTATTCGCAAAAGATTTCTAAAAGTGAGGGAAAGTTAGAAAAAGACCAACAAACCTTAGATGATTCCATAAGTAATACATTGTCTTCAATTTTTAGACCTGAATTTTTAAATAGAATTGATGAAGTAGTAAAGTTTAATCCATTATCTATTGATGAACTTCAAAAAATAATAATTTTACAAACAGAAGATTTAAAAAACCTGCTACTTGAACAGAAAATAAATATCGCTATAGACAAAAAAGTAATTAATAAAATTGCGAACGATTCTTACGAACCTGAATATGGTGCTAGGCCACTTAGCAGGGAACTTAGAAGACAAATAGAAAATCCCTTGGCTGCAAAACTTTTAGATGATAACTTTAAAAACAAAAAAAATATAACAATTAAACTTAATCCTTCTAAAAAAGATGAGATCGTTTTCAAACCTAGCTGAGGAGTAAATCAATAAGCTAAAATAAAGACTAAATCATAAAGCTAAATTTCAAAAAAAATTTTGTGACAAGTCCTACCACTAATAATGAACCTATAAAAAAGGATTCTCCTGAGGTTGAAGAGCCTAAAAAAGAATAATTTTTTTAGATCTACCTACGATGAACTTAAGCTTGTCGTGTGGCCTAACAAACAACAACTTTTTAGCGAATCAGTAGCAGTTATAATTATGGTATCGTTTTCTGCTGCAGCCATTGCTTCTGTCAGCAGATTCTATGGATGGGCAGCCTCTCAAATTTTTGGTTGAATTATCTCCCGAATATCCATTAATTAAGACTTTAATTAAGCTTCAAGTAAAATGAGTAATGAATTAACTACAAGCCTTGCTTCTTCAAAAGCAAATACAAGCATCGCAAGATGGTACGCGGTTCAAGTAGCATCAAGCTGTGAAAAAAAGGTAAAAGCGACTCTTGAGCAGAGATCAGTAACTTTAGGTGTTAATAATAGAATCATTGAAATTGAAATTCCCCAAACTCCAGGAATTAAATTAAAAAAAGATGGAAGCAGACAAACTACTGAAGAAAAAGTTTTCCCAGGTTATGTCCTCGTAAGAATGATTTTGGATGAAGATACAATGATGGCTGTTAAAAGTACTCCAAATGTAATTAACTTTGTCGGTGCTGAAGACGGGAGAGGCAGCGGAAGATCGCGTGGTCATATCAAACCTCGACCATTATCAAGACAAGAAGTTAATAGAATCTTTAAACGTGCATCAGAGAAAAAAGCTGTAATCAAGTTAGATATTGAAGAAAAAGATAGAATCATTGTAACTAGTGGTCCATTCAAAGATTTCCAGGGAGAAGTTATAGAAGTTTCGGGAGAAAGAAATAAATTAAAAGCATTACTTTCAATATTTGGGCGCGAGACTCCTGTAGAATTAGAATTCTCCCAAATCAATAAACAAAATTAATTTCTAATTGTTCTTGTTTATCGATTAAAATTATGATTTTCTACTTCAGCTAAATTATCTAATCTAATGGCAAAAAAAATTGTTGCAGTTATTAAGCTTGCTCTACAAGCAGGCAAAGCAAATCCTGCTCCTCCTGTAGGACCAGCTTTAGGACAACATGGTGTCAATATCATGGCATTTTGCAAAGAATACAACGCAAGGACACAAGATAAAGCAGGTTTTGTAATTCCAGTCGAGATTTCTGTTTTTGAAGATAGAAGCTTTACTTTTATCACGAAAACACCTCCTGCTTCCGTCTTAATAACGAAAGCAGCGGGTATAGAGAAAGGATCAGGTGAATCCGCAAAAGGCTCTGTAGGAAATATAAGTAAATCTCAATTAGAAGAAATAGCCAAAACTAAGCTCCCTGATCTAAACTGTTCTAGTGTTGAATCTGCCATGAAAGTAATTGAGGGTACTGCTCGTAATATGGGTGTCTCTATAACTGATTGAGTTCAATACAAAATTTCTCACTATTTAGGGGAGGTTAATTAACCGTTTGCACCCAATATTATTATGAAAAAACTATCCAAAAGAATGGCGGCTCTATCAACAAAGATAGAAGATCGCATTTACTCACCACTTGAAGCTCTTAGTATTATCAAGGAAAGTGCTAATGCGAAATTTGATGAAACTATTGAAGCACATATACGTCTAGGTATTGATCCAAAATATACTGATCAACAATTAAGAACAACTGTTGCATTACCACACGGTACTGGCCAAAGCATCAAAATTGCAGTAATTACAAGCGGTGAAAATGTATCGAAAGCTAAGGCTGCTGGTGCAGATTTTTTTGGCGAAGAAGATCTTGTGGAAAGCATCAACAAAGGAAATATGGAGTTTGATCTACTTATTGCAACTCCAGATATGATGCCAAAGGTTGCAAAATTAGGGAGAGTTTTAGGCCCTAGAGGTTTAATGCCTAATCCTAAAGCTGGGACAGTAACTAATGATATTGCTAATGCAATAAAAGAATTCAAAGCTGGCAAGCTAGAATTTAGGGCAGATAAGGCTGGAATCGTTCATGTTCGCTTTGGAAAAGCAAGTTTCACAAAGGAAGCTCTATTTGACAACTTAAAAACCTTACAAGAATCTATTGATAAAAATAAACCAAGTGGAGCTAAGGGAAAGTATTGGAAAACTTTTTATGTAACTTCAACAATGGGGCCTTCAGTTCAGGTGGACATAAATGCTGTACAAGATTACCAACCTGAAGGTTAACGCTTTGTAGTATAATTTAAAATGCAATAATACGGCCAAAGAAAGTAGGTTAATTTAGTTGTTCTAAATTTTTAAATCCTACCGAGGACTCGTCTTAAATTATTTCTTTTTGGATCTAATAAAAGCGGCCTCTTTAAAAGAACTTTGCCGCATTTCCTGCTCTCCCTAAATTACGATCCAAACAAACATCAATGGGCCGAACACTAGAGAATAAGCAACAAATCGTTACTGAGATTAAATCTCTATTAAACGATTCGGAAATGGCTGTAGTTCTTGACTATAAAGGTTTAACTATCAAAGAGATGTCAGATTTGCGATCTAGATTGCAAACTACTAACGGCATTTGCAAAGTTACTAAAAATTCATTAATGCGTAAAGCTATTGATGGAGATAGTAATTGGAACGATCTTGAATCTTTACTGACCGGAACAAATGCTTTTGTCTTAATCAAAGAAGATGTTGGTGGTGCTGTAAAAGCTATCCAATCTTTTCAAAAAGACACCAAAAAATCCGAAACCAAAGGAGCTTTGTTTGAAGGCAGACTTCTAAGCGATTCTGAAATAAAAGAAATTGCAAGTCTTCCATCTAAAGAAGTATTGATGGCAAAAATTGCGGGCGCTCTTAATGGCGTTGCAACAAAAATTGCTATTTCTATTAATGAAGTACCTTCTGGACTTGCTAGATCACTCAAACAACATTCTGAAAAATCAGAATCTTAAATCAAAACCTAATTAACTTTTAAGAAAATGTCCGCAAAAACTGAAGAAATTCTTGAATCATTAAAATCTCTATCACTTTTAGAAGCATCTGAGCTTGTAAAGCAAATTGAAGAGGCTTTTGGTGTATCAGCTGCAGCTTCTGCAGGTGTAGTAATGGCAGCTCCAGGAGCAGCTGGCGGTGACGCAGATGGTGGCGCTGCTGAAGAAAAAACTGAATTTGATGTAGTTCTCGAAAGCTTCGATGCAGCTGCAAAAATCAAAGTCCTTAAGGTTGTAAGAAATGCAACTGGCCTAGGTCTTGGCGATGCAAAAGCACTTGTTGAATCTGCACCAAAAACAGTAAAAGAAGGAATTGCTAAAGCAGATGCTGAATCTTTAAAGAAAGAGATTGAAGAAGCTGGCGGTAAAGTTACACTTAAGTAAGAGTACATTTTTTCAAGCCGATAACCTTAATATCGGCTTCAAAAATTATGAATAGTGATAGTATTGCGATTGAAGCCGCAACAGATGGAGCTTGCAGTGGTAATCCAGGCCCAGGTGGTTGGGGCGGTTTAATAATTTTTGACGATAACAGCGAATTAGAAATAGGTGGTTCCGAGCAAAATACTACTAATAATAGAATGGAACTCACTGCGGCTATAAAAACTCTTGAGAAATTAAGAACCTACCAATTAAAAGAGAACTTTAAACTCAGAACTGATAGTAAATATGTCATAGAGGGTTATACAAAATGGATTATTAATTGGAAGAGAAATGGATGGAAAACAAGTTCAGGAAAACCAGTTCAAAATCTTGATCTATGGCAAAAAATTGATCAATTAAGAATTAATGGCCTAATAATGGAATATGTTAAAGGTCATAGTGGGGATAAACAAAATGATAGGGTTGATAAAATTGCAACTAATTACAGCAAAGGTATATCTATAAAAAATAACTTAAAAAAATCAGAATCTTCTATTGATTTTTATGAAAAAAATGCACCTGCAGAAATTCAGGAATTATTTTCCCGCAATGAATTAATTAAAAAATTTGCAGAAAAAAAATACCTTTTAAGTTCTCCTGAACTAGACACCTTATTAGGTGAAGAAAACCACTTAAAGATAAAACAATATTCACTTTTTGAATGGCGTAATTGGAGATTGATTCCTAAAGATAAAAAATATTGGATAATAGAAAAAAAAGAAGCTTAACTTTTTATGAATGAACAGAAGGGGGGGTTTAAAAATCTTTATAAAAACTTGATTACCCCTGTATTAAAAAAAGACTCTGGAGTTGATGCAGAATACTTAACAAATTTATCTCTTAGTCTCCTATCATTCAGTTCAAGAAAATATAATTGGCCTATAATATCTTCTATCTTAAAAAATCTAAATGAAGAATTTTCTGTAGTTGATAAAAGGTTAACTCAGAACATATGTGGAATAAATTTTTGCAATCCAATTGGTTTAGCTGCGGGTTTTGACAAAAATGGAGATGCCGCAAATATATGGAAAGATTTTGGATTTGGATTTGCTGAGCTTGGTACAGTAACTAAATTTGCTCAGAATGGAAATCCCAAACCAAGGTTATTTAGATTGGCAGAAGAAGAAGCAGCATTAAATAGAATGGGTTTCAATAATAATGGTGCTGAAAATCTAGTTAAAAACTTTGTCGAACAAGGTATTGAGTTTAAAAAAAACAGGGAGAATATTTGTTTAGGGATAAATTTCGGGAAGTCAAAAATTACAGGTTTATCTCAAGCAAAAGATGATTATTTAACTTCTCTAAAATTATTAATTCCATATTGTGATTACGCAGCAATAAACGTTAGTTCTCCAAATACAGAAGGGCTAAGGAAATTACAAGATCCAATTCTTCTACAAGAACTTCTTGGAGAAATTAAAAACTTACCTAATTGTCCACCATTATTTGTAAAAATTGCGCCAGATTTAGGCCTTAAAGATATTGAAGATATTTGCCAATTAATAATCGAGGAAAACATCGATGGAATAATTGCTACAAACACCAGCATTGATAGATTAGGTCTTGAAAATAGAAAGATCAGGCAAACTGGATTATTACTCTCTCAAGAGAATGGAGGATTAAGTGGAAGGCCTCTCCAAAAAAAAGCAAATCAAATAATAAAACATATACATAATATTGATAAAAAGATTATTTTAATTGGCGTCGGTGGAATAGATAGTCCTGAGTCAGCTTGGGAAAGAATTTGTTCTGGAGCATCATTAATTCAACTTTATACAGGATGGATATATAAGGGTCCACAATTAGTACCAGATATACTTGAGGGAATTATAAAGCAACTCAATAACCATCAATTATCTAGTATAAAAGATGCAATTGGATCAGATTTAAAATGGGTGGAATAAAATTAGAGAATGAATAATGAACCTCATGATTACTCAACATTAGCCATGCAAGGATCAACCTTGAAGCACGGTGGAAATGTATATGCAACTGCTAAAAAATTAAATTTATTACCCTCCGAAATCATTGATGCAAGTGCATCATTAGTACCCTTTGATCCCCCTCAAATACTAATAGATTCAATAAATGCGGAAATTAAGAATCTTGGCTTTAGATATTACCCAGAAAGAAACTTGAGTGATCTGAAAGAAATAATCGGCAAATTTCATGGGATAAATCCAGACAATATATTGCCTGGAAATGGAGCTTCTGAATTAATAACCTGGGCAGGTTATGAAGCATCCAAATTCGGAATAAGTTGTATTCCTTCTCCATCATTTGTTGATTATGAAAGATCTTTAAATTGTTGGAATAGCAATTTTATACATTGCGAATTACCAAAAAACTGGAATGATATTTTTCCTCAATCATTTCCGCTTCATCCAAAAGGTGATGTTATTTGGATAACAAATCCACATAACCCTACCGGCCAATTATGGGAAAAGAATTCATTAGAGGAAGTTGTGAAAAAATATAAATTAGTTATTTGCGATGAAGCTTTCTTATCGATAACACCTAATGGAGACAAAGAATCTTTAATACCATTAACCAAAAGATTTGATAATTTATTAGTCTTGAGAAGCTTGACCAAAATCTTCAATATTCCTGGTCTTAGACTAGGTTACGTTATTGGCTCATCGAAAAAACTTAAACAATGGGAAATAAATAGAGATCCTTGGCCTTTAAATTCATTTTCTATTAAAGCCGGAATTGATCTACTAAGTAATAAGAAATTCTATAAACAGTGGACAAAACAGATTCACAGCTGGATAAATATTGAAAAAAAGAGAGTATTTGAAAAATTATTAAAAATAGAGAACCTTAAAATTCATAACTCTTCAACCAACTTTTTTTTAATAGAAAGTGAAACATCCTTGTCGCCAAATATCAAATACTTAGAAAATAAGGGAATATTGCTTAGAGATTGTACTTCATTTAGATTTCTTGACGAAAAGTGGGCAAGAATAAGTTTGCAGAATAGAAAAAATAACACTCTTTTATGTAAAGAAATTCAGAATTCCTTTAAAAAATAATTAATATACTTTTTAATCTCATTTTTAGATTTAATTTTATTATTATTTTCCATATTCTTCTTCATGAGATCTAATATTTCATAATGATTTTTCCCCTTTTTTGATTTTATTTTAAAAATTCTTTCTATAGTTTCTTCAAAAACTTCTTTGGACATTTTATTCTGATTGATTAAAACTGAGCCTCCATTTGCAGCAAGAATCTTGGCATTTTTCTCCTGATGATTATTTTTAGAATCTGGATATGGAATTAAAATTGAAGGTTTTTCAGCCTCCATTAATTCATTGATTGTTCCTGCACCAGATCTCGATATTACAAGATCACAGTTTTGAATTAAAGCTGCTATTTCGTTAGTAAATTTTTTTTGAATATAATTTTTGGAGTTTTTTACATGAAAAGGTTTTAGATTAGATTCGCCAACAATATGAACTATCCGAAATTGTTTTTTTACTAAAAATTCTAGAGATTCATAAAGAATTTGATTTATAGCTTTTGCTCCTTGACTACCTCCCATAACAATCAAAAGAGGTCCATTTCCTTTTGGAACCCATTCTGGCAAAAAATTAAATTTATAGAATTGCTCTCTTAAAGGTGTTCCAGTGAAAATAGTTTTACAATTTTTTAAATAAGAATTTGTTTCTTTAAATCCTAAAAGAACATAGTTACATAAAAAACCAAAATATTTTGTGACCATTCCTGGAATTACATTTGATTCATGAATAATGATGGGTATCCTTAGAAGTTTTGAAGCAACAATAGTAGGTGCTGATATATAACCGCCAGTCGCAAAAACTAAGTTAATTTTTTTTTCTTTTAAGATCCTTATTATTTGAAAAGTTGCCATTAAAATTTCTATATATTGATAAAACAAAAAAATATTTTTTCTTGGTGTCTTTATATTCAAAGTTCTCAAATTATATTTTTCGGGAATAAAATTTGCATCAAGTCTTTTACTAACACCCAACCAATGAATATTCCATTCATCTTCCACCTCATTAGAGACTGCTAAGGCTGGAAAAATATGTCCCCCTGTCCCACTTGCTGCAACTAATAAATTATTTTTTTTAGACATAAAACCTAAAATAGTAGAATAAAATAACCAATGATTAATATGTTTAATTTAAGCTTATTCAAAAATTTAGGATTTCTTCTCTATTTATTTATTTATCTTATTTTTCCCTATTCAGCAATAACGCAAACTTTGAAAGTTGATTTTATAAAAAATCTAGAAAACTCCTTAAATGCAAAAGATTTAGAATTCATTAGAAAAAATTTTAGAAATGAAGAAAGCCAAAATATACCAAAACAATTTTCAAAGATTATTAATGATTTCCCTAACAGCAAATGGAAGATCAAAAGATTAAAATCTAATATTCCATATAAAAATATTTTGCAAATAAAAGTTTTTGGGGAAAAAATAGTTAATGGAGAAATATATATACTCGAATCCAAATTTGATTATTTATTTTCAATCGTAAATGGAAAAATAGATGAAGGGATTATCAAAAATTTATTCACCACAATAAGAAACGATAATAAAAAAATAGATATTAGTTTTAATATTCCTGATAGAGTTCTTACTGGCTCAAAATACGATATAGATATAGTTCTAAATAAGCCTCTTGAAGAAGTGATTATTGCTGGAGCCATAAAACCTCATCAAGTGAATTCATTGTTTGAACAGGAAATATTATTGGAACCATTGGCATCTGGAGGAATTTTTAAAATAACAAGAGCCCCTTCAAAACCAGGGATACAAATTTGGTCAGGAATTATAGCTCACCCTGAGGGAATGATTACTTTCACAAAGAGTATTGATATTGTTGATGAGATATAGTCTAAGCTTCGTTTAACGCTGCTACACCTGGTAAAGTTTTACCTTCTAAAAGTTCCAAACTTGCGCCACCTCCAGTAGATATATGAGACATTTTCTCAGCTAATCCTGCTTTCTCTACTGCTGCGACTGAATCTCCACCACCAATTATGGTACAAACTTCAGAAAAAGCACTTAAGTCCGCAAGTGTCGTAGCTATTGCATTTGTACCGTCTGCAAATTTATCAAATTCAAAAACTCCCATTGGACCATTCCAAATAATTGTCTTACATTCTGCAAGAGCATTCTGAAAAACTTTAATGGAATCTGGACCAATATCGAGACCCATCCAATCCCCACTAATTGAATCAATTTGAGATATTTTACTATTTGCATCGGGAGAAAATTCATCAGCTAAAACAACATCAGTTGGTAATAATAATTCTACTCCTTTTGCTTTTGCTTTTGCTTCTAAATCTTTAGCGAGCTCGATTTTATCTTCTTCTACAAGGCTCTTTCCGACATCTAAACCTCTAGCTTTATAAAAAGTGAAAATCATACCTCCACCAATCATGATTTTGTCGCACTTATCTAGTAAAGAATCAAGTACTCCTATTTTGCTACTAACCTTTGATCCTCCAACTATTGCTGCCAATGGACGATTTGGGGAATCTACAGCTCCTTGTAGATATTTCAATTCTTTTTCTAAAAGGAATCCAGCTACTGAGGGACTTAAATAATTTGTAACACCCTGAGTTGAAGCATGAGCTCTATGAGCAGCACCGAAAGCATCATTTACATACATATCTGCATGTGATGCTAATTTTTTAGCAAACTCTAGGTCGTTCTTTTCCTCTTCACCAAAAAAACGAACATTTTCAAGTAAAAGAACATCTCCATTAGATAAGCTATTTGATTGTGCAACTGCTTCATCACCAATACAACTGTTAGTAAGAGCAACATTTTGCTCCAACAATTCACTTAATCTTGCTGCTACTGGAGTTAATCTCATTTTTTCATTTACTTGACCCTTTGGTCTACCAAAATGAGCAGCTAAAATAACTTTTGCAGAATGATTAATAAGATATTCAATAGTTGGGATCGCTGCACGAATACGCGTATCGTCGGTTATTTGACCATCTTCATTTAATGGAACATTAAAATCTACTCTTACAAGAACTTTTTTTCCTTCTAAATGTATCTTATCAAGATTGGAAAGAGATAATTTTGACATTAAACAAGCTATATTTATAATCCCAAGACCCTAACGTTAATTTGGGCTTATTGGGTTAAAAAGTAGTTACTGTTACCTATGCCTTAATAAATTTTAAAAATTAACGTTTATAAAAATTTTTTAGTCATTAAATTTATACTAAACTTTAGAAGTAAATACTTTTGAAACTTATAAAAACTAAAAGGAATACAAAATTTTATTTTATTTATTGAAGTGGACATACCCAAAATCCAATGGTACCCAGGCCATATCGCAAAAGCAGAAAAGAAATTATCTGAAGTTATCAATAAAGTAGATTTAGTCATAGAAGTTAGAGATGCAAGAATTCCTTTGTCAACAGGACATCCACACTTAAATAAATGGATAAATAATAAAAAACATATTCTTGTTATTAACAGATCAGACATGATCTCCCCTCATACAATCAATAGTTGGAACAAATGGTTTAACGATAAAGATGAATATCCTCTTTGGTGTGATGCTAAAAGAGGAATAGGGATTAAAGAAATTTGTAAGTCAGCCAAAGATTCTAGGTCGTCAATCGACGATAGAAGACTCTCTAGAGGAATGCGAATTAGACCAATTAGAGCCCTCACACTTGGTTTTCCAAATGTAGGAAAGTCAGCATTAATTAATAGAATTGCAAAAAAAAGAGTTGTAGATAGCGCTAGGAAAGCAGGCGTGACTCGTAATTTAAGATGGATAAAATTAGAAAGTGGTATAGATCTGCTAGATGCTCCTGGTGTTATTCCTCCAAATTTAGAAGATCAAAAATCAGCACTTAATCTTGCACTATGTGACGATATTGGTGAGGCTGCTTATGAAATAGAGAGTGTCGCGATTGGGTTTATCAAAATTATATCCACTCTCAATAAAGATAAGAATGCGAATATCTCAGTTAAACAAATATCTAACAGATATGGAGTTGATATTACCAAAGGCTTTAAGAGTCCTTCTGCTTGGATCAACGAGGCAGCTTCAAAACATACCTCAGGTGATAAAAGGAGAATGTCTCATAAGTTATTGGAAGATTATAGAAATCAAATGCTGGGTAAAATTGCTTTAGAAGTCCCACTATGGAATTAAATAATCAAAATTCTTTCGGCATTGGAGAAGGTGAGCTTATAGAAATTATTTATGAGCAACCTCTACCTATGAGGCTAGACAGATGGTTGGTAAGTAAAAGGCCAGAACAAAGTAGAGCAAGAATTCAACATTTTATAAATTCAGGTTTAGTACTTGTAAACTATAAGACCGCAAAAGCAAAGACCCCATTAAAAAATGGCGACAATGTTCAAATATGGATGCCTCCTCCAGAACCTCTTATTTATTTAAAACCTGAAAAAATGGATTTAAATATCCTTTTTGAAGACGATCACATCATAGTCATCAATAAACAATCAGGTCTAATAGTTCATCCAGCCCCTGGACACAAATCTGGAACTTTAGTGAATGGATTACTTTTTCACTGTAAAGATCTGCCTGGAATTAATGGGAAATTAAGACCTGGGATTGTTCACAGATTAGATAAAGACACCTCCGGATGTATTGTGGTTGCAAAAAGCCAAGAGGCATTAGTAAATCTCCAGAAACAAATTAAAGAAAAAATAGCTTCACGCGAATATATTGCAGTAATTCATGGAGCACCTAATTCTGAAGAAGGCCAAATAGTGGGACACATTGGCAGAGATAAATTAAATAGATTGAAATATAAAGTAGTTGAAGAAACTTCAGGAAGGTATGCCTGTACCTATTGGAAATTAGAAGAAAGATTTGGCAATTACTCATTAATGAGTTTCAAACTAGTTACGGGTCGAACGCATCAAATAAGAGTTCATTGCGCTCACATTAATCACCCAATTGTAGGTGATCCATTATATGGAAGATGTAAAAAACTACCCTGTAAATTAGATGGCCAAGCTTTACACGCCATCAAGCTTGGACTTATACATCCAATAAATGGTAAAGAAATGATATTTGAATCAGAATTACCATTAGATTTTCAAAAATTACTAAGTGTTCTTAAAGTTAAATGAGATTTAAAGAGGAATTTATAAGCGATTTTGTATACGGGTTTTGAGTTTTAGTGAATATTTTAGAACTTTCTCCTTCATCAACTATCTTTCCATGATTCATAACTAGCAACCTATTACAAAATCTTTTAGCAATACCTAAATCATGTGTAATAAAAATAATAGTTAAATTCATTTTTTCTTGAAAGACTCTTAGTAATTCAAGAATCTCTATTTTTACTGAAGCATCCAACATATTTACACTCTCATCACAAATTAAAATTTTTGGCTTCAACAACAGCGCCTTGGCCAATGAAATTCTTTGCAATTGACCACCAGATAATTGGTTAGGATAAGAATTAAAAAAATCATTATTTAAGGGAAGATTTAAATTTTTTAACATTAATCTTATTTCTTTTTCGATTTTTCTTTTATCTGAAATTTTTTGAATAAAAAATATATCTTCCAAAATACTTTTAATTGTCATTTTCGGGTTCAAACTTGAAAAAGGATCTTGAAAAATAATTTGCACTTTATTGTTCTTTTTAAAAAATTTATTTTTTTTCGATGCATGATTTTTATCATAAATTTTGATTTCACCACCTCTTACTTTAAGAAGTCCAATTAAAGCCCTACATAATGTACTTTTACCACTTCCTGAAGAACCAACTATTCCAAGAGTCTCATTCTCATATAACTTGAAACTAACTTCATTTAAAGCCTTATTCCATTTATTAATGAAAATTGAAGAATTTAATTTATACCAATGTCTAAGGTTATTTACCTCTAGAACGACCTCATCTCGAGCATTATTTTTAGTATTTGGTTCTAATACTATTTTTGAAGCATTTACTAACTTTTTCCCGATATCTGATTTTGGTGATTGAAAAATTTCTAATATATTCCCTTTTTCAACAATCGATCCTTTTTCAATTATTGCAACTTTTCTACACCACTTTGCTGCAAGATTAATATCATGACTAATTAAAATTAAAGTTGTATCAAATTCATTACATAGATGAATTATTTCTTGCATAATTTCAAAACTTGTTTTGGTATCTAAGCTTGTTGTAGGTTCATCAGCTATTAATAATTTAGGTTTCAAAGCAAGTGCCATTGCTATAGAAACTCTCTGTCTCATTCCGCCGCTAAATTGATGTGGGAAAGAATCAAGTCTACTTTCTTCAATTCCGACTTTTTGAAAAACTTCTCTTACTAATTTTTTTATAGCTAAAGATGATTTAGTTTGATCATGTGTTTTAAATAATTCATATAAATGATCACCAACTCTCATTAGCGGATTAAGTTTTTTTATAGAGTCTTGATAAATAAATCCAAAATTCTTTCTTCTAAATAATTGTGCTTCTTTGTTGTTTATTTTCCTAGGATCTACATTAGAAATCGATAAATAGCCTTTAGAAGTGGCCTTTGCAGGCAATATATTTACTAATGTTTTTGCAAAAGTAGTCTTTCCACATCCAGAAGGTCCTATTATTGCCAAATGATCTCCACTATCTATTTCCAAATTAAAATTTTTGATAATAGGTTGCTGTTTTAGATCATATTTAACAGTAAGATTTTTAACTACAATAATTTTTTCTTTATTTTTTTCCATGATTTATAGCAAATTTTTCTAGACATAAATAAAATACATCTAAAGCAATATAAAATGTCCGAGGCAACTGCAAATTCAAAAGAAAAAAACGAAATTAAAGTTTCCAAAACTATTCTGCCTGAAAATAAAAAATATGAAAGTGAATCTTTAAATTATCAAATAAACATTCCCGATTGGCTTCTTAAAGATATTCATAATTTTGAAAAATCAAATAAAGAAAATGATAAAAATCAAAACCTCATAGTAAAGGCTTTTAAACTTGCTTATAAAGCTCATGATGGACAATTCCGTGCAAGCGGCGAGCCATACATTATCCACCCGGTTGCTGTTGCAAATCTACTTAAAGAAATAGGTGCTAGTTCATCTGTTATTGCTGCAGGCCTTTTACATGATGTAGTTGAAGATACTGGCATTGATTTATCCGAAATAGAAACAAATTTTGGATTAGAAGTAAAAATACTTGTAGAAGGTGTAACAAAATTAGGCGGCATTCACTTTAACAACAGGACTGAAGCACAAGCTGAAAATCTTAGGAAAATGTTTTTGGCTATGGCCAGCGATATCAGAGTTGTCTTAGTTAAACTTGCAGATCGACTTCATAACATGAGAACAATTGAATGGCTAAATGATGAGAAAAAACTAAGGATAGCGAGAGAAACAAGAGAGATTTATGCACCATTAGCTAATCGACTAGGAATAAACAGATTTAAATGGGAATTAGAAGATTTAGCTTTTAAATTCCTAGAGCCTAAAGAATATCTAAATCTTAAAGATCAAATCGCCGTTAAGAGAAGTGATAGAGAAAAAAGATTAAAAGTAACTTTGAATCTTATGAAGGAAAACTTGATTTCAGCAGGTTTGAAAAATTTTGAAATAACAGGAAGGCCAAAACATCTTTATGGCATCTGGAGCAAAATGGAAAGACAACAAAAGCATTTTCACGAGATTTATGATGTTGCTGCCCTAAGAATTATCGTGGACAATTCAGATAGTTGTTATAGAGCTTTAGCAGTTGTTCATGATACTTTCAAACCAATTCCAGGTAGATTTAAAGACTATATAGGATTACCAAAACCCAATGGATATCAGTCATTACACACTTCTGTTATTGGAAGACATCGACCTATTGAAGTTCAAATTAGAACTACTTCGATGCATCAAATTGCTGAATATGGTATTGCCGCTCATTGGCAATATAAGGAGGGTGGTTCTCCTGCTAAAAGTAATGCCGAGAGATTTAATTGGCTAAGACAATTAGTAGAATGGCAACAAGAAGGTAATGAAAGGGATCATAATGATTATTTGGCTTCAATTAAAGAAGATTTATTTGATGAAGAAGTATTTGTAATCACTCCAAAAGGAGATGTTGTTGGTTTAAGGAAAGGATCTACCGCGATAGATTTCGCCTACAGAATCCATTCTGAAGTTGGAAATCACTGTAATGGAATAAGAATTAATGAAAAGCTTTCTCCATTATCTACAGCACTTCAAAATGGTGACTTCATAGAAATTTTGACAAGTAATAATGCTACTCCAAGCTTGGATTGGCTTAACTTTGTAGTTACGCCAACTGCTAAAAATAGAATTCGCCAATGGTATAAGAAAAGCCATCGTGATGAAACGATTAAAAGAGGTAGAGATTTACTTGAAAAAGAAGTAGGTAGAAACGGTTTTGAAGCATTACTTTCTAGTGAAGCCATGAAAAAAGTTGCAAATCGATGCAATTTAAAAACTACTGAAGACCTTCTTGCATCTCTTGGTTTTGGTGGTTTAACTTTGCATCAAGTATTAAACAGACTAAGAGAAGAAATAAAATTACAGACAGAAGATGTAAGAAATGATTCTGACTCTGAAATAGCAAAATCTCTTAAAAGTAATAATAATTTATCCACTAATCAATCTAATACAGCAGCTAAATCACCAATTTCTGGGATAGAAGGTCTTGATTACAGAATAGGTAAATGCTGTTCCCCACTCCCAGGCGAGGATATTATCGGAACTGTGTCGCTCGGCAACCATGGGATAACTATACATAGGGAAGATTGTGAAAATGTAATACCAATTCCAATAGAGAGAAGATTACCTGTCGGTTGGAATCAAGATAATAAAACTGGCGATAATAAGTTTCCAATTCAGCTACGAATAGAAGTAATTGATCGAGTTGGAGTTCTTAAAGATATTCTTATGCGGTTATCTGATAAAGGTATAAACGTTAGTGATGCCAATGTTAAAACTGCTTATGGTAAACCAGCTATTATAAATCTTTGTGTAGGTCTTGAAAGTTATAATCAACTTCACAAAACAATTGAACAAATTAAATCAATGGCAGATGTTTTAGATATTGCCAGAGTTGGACAAAGTTAATTTTAAAATCAGATCAATCTATCTTTTACTTTTTATCGTGTAGATAAAGAAAACAATACTGCCGCAAATCAAAGCTAATAAAATACCTACACAAGATGAACCTAAGAGTAATTTTAAGGAAAAAATTCTACCTTGTTTCCATAAGTCATCAATAACTAAACTTTTTTCAAGAGTTTTATTAGAAGGATTATTTAAAAAAAACGAACCAACTTTATAGTTAAAATAATAAAGTGGAATATAAGTAAAAGGGTTGCTGATCCAGGTACCAATTGCAGCTAGAACAATATTTCCCTTAGCTATTTTCGCAAAAAATACTCCCATTAAAGTCTGAAAGCCAAAAAAAGGAAAGCAACCACTAAATACCCCTATAGCTAAACCTTTAGCATTAAAGAAAGGACTTCCATTCTGACTCCTAAATAATGATAGAATTTTCTTATAGGTAATATCTCTTTTAAATCTCATTCAGAAAGAAAATTTCAAAATTAAATTCTTGATAATCTTACTTAATTATCCATAACAAAGCGAGAGATGGATTCGATAGTTACTACAGAAGATACGATAGCCGCAATTGCTTCAGCTATAAGTATTGGGAAGGGAGGAGTTGCGATAATAAGAGTATCAGGGAAAGACGCAATAAATTCTTGCAAAAAGATTGTTCAAACTAAATCTAAATATGCATGGGAATCACATAGGGTTTTTCGTGGTTTTATTCAGGAAAATAAACAAAATAAATTTATAGATGAGGTTTTAATTTTAGTGATGAAATCACCAAATAGCTTCACAGGAGAGGATGTAGTTGAACTTCATTGCCATGGCGGAATTATCATAGTAAATAAAGTTTTAAAGATATTATTATCTAATAATTCTAGAGTTAGACTTGCAAACCCAGGAGAATTTAGTCAAAGAGCTTTTCTTAATGGAAAAATAGACCTTACTCAAGCCGAGTCGATTAATCAATTAATTAATGCAAGTAATACCAGATCAGCAGAGTTAGCCTTTAGCGGGGTTCAAGGAGAAATAAAGAAAAAAATTGATGATATTAAAAATGACCTTATAAATCAACTTTGCGAAATAGAAGCGAGAGTTGATTTTGAAGAAGACTTCACAGATTTTGATTACACCAAATATCTAAAAAACATTAAAAAAGTCAAAGAAAAAATAGAATTACTAATAGAAAATGCAAAAAGAAATTCATATATTCACAATGGAATATCGATTGCGCTTATAGGTAAAACAAATGTTGGTAAAAGCTCTTTATTAAATTTGCTTGCAAAAAAAGAGAAAGCAATCGTAACTAATATTCCTGGAACAACTAGAGATGTTATTGAAGTTAATTTAACTATTTATGATATTCCAATGAAAATAATTGATACTGCTGGCATAAGAGAAACTCATGAACAAATTGAAAGTATTGGAATTAAAAAAAGTTTTGGGAAAATAAAAGAGTCAGATTTTATAATTTATATTTATAGTCTTGAAGAAGGATTTAACGAAGAAGACAAAAAAATAATACAAGAAATTCCCAAAGAAAAATTAATTACTATTTTGGCCAATAAAAAAGATTTAATCGATTGCAAAAATATTAATTCAAATGAGTTAAAAAACACAATTCTTATGAGTATTAAGAATAATGATGGTGAAAGATTATTAATAGACACAATTATAAAAAAATGCGGATTAAAACAAGTAGAAAATATCAATATATTTTTAAACGAAAGACATCTAACAAATTTATCTGCTTGCCTATCTAATTTAAATGATACTGATGAAATAATTGAAAATAAATTGCCATTTGATTTGTTATCAATTGAACTGAGAGATGGAATTCAAAACTTATCTAAAATAACTGGTCAAGAATTAACAGAGGAGCTTCTAGATAATATTTTTTCTAAGTTTTGTATTGGTAAATAAATTTGAGTTAAATTACATAGTGATATATAGTTGATTCTCTAACTTCAGTTTAATTTTTATTAATTAATTATTTCTTAGTTTAGTGGATTTAAATACTCCAATAATAAGTAAAATCATTGATAATTGGATCGATGAAGATATAGGTAGGGGAGATCTTACAAGTTCCTCTATTACAGAAGAGTATGGTAATGCATATTGGATTGCAAAAGAAGAGGGTATATTCTGTGGGGTTGAAATTATAAAAGAAATTTTTAGAAAAATTGATTTAAAAATCAGTCCAAAATTTAATATTTCTGATGGAGATAAATTTGTTAAAGATCAAAAACTCTTAGAAATATATGGGCCTTCAAAAAGTTTACTCGCTAGTGAAAGGATCAGCTTAAATATAGCAATGCACTTATCTGGAATATCAACATATACAAAGAATCTTACAGATAAATTAGAAGGCACAAATATAAAATTAGCAGATACTAGAAAAACTACCCCTGGCTTAAGAATATTTGAAAAATATGCATTCAAATGCGGAGGTGGGGTGAATCATAGAATGGGATTATACGATGCTGCTATGATCAAAGAAAATCATATTGCATGGACAGATAATCTTAATAATGCAGTACAAAATATTCGCCTAAATTCGCCTTTTACAACTCATATCATAATTGAAGCCGAGAATATCGACCAGGCAAAAGAAGCAGTATTAGCAGGAGCCGATAGTGTCTTATTAGATGAACTTAGTCCTGAAATAATCAAAAAAAACGTTCAAGAATTAAGAGAGTTATCAATTAATAGTCTACAAAAAGAAGTCAATAAAAATTTGATAATAGAAGTTTCTGGAATAAACCCTCAAGAAATTAGTAAATATCTAATAAAAGGTATTGATTTGATTTCAACAAGTTCTTCAATCACCAAAAGTAATTGGATTGATTTGAGTATGCGTTATATTAATTAATCATATAGATAAATAATTGAATAATTAATGCTAATCATTTTTAAAGAATTAACAAAACAATTTGAACAATCTCTTTTAGATAGTCTTGAAAAAAATGATAAAAAAGGAGAATTCGCAATTCTTAGCAAGAATTTAATTACACAGTCATCAAAAGAGGAATTTGGTGACTATCAATGTAATGTTTGTTTAAGTTTATCTAAAATATATAAAAAGAACCCAAGAGATATTTCTAATGATTTTATTAACCTTTTAAATAAAAATAAAAGCATAGCAAAATTATGTAAGAGTCTAGAAATAGCTGGACCTGGATTTATAAATATAAAATTAAAAGATGAGGTTCTAATAAATGAAATTAAGTCAAATATTCAATGCAATAGGGCTGGCATACCCTTAATTAGAAAAGATTTAGATAGTGGTTTGTCTAATAAAGTTATTGTCGATTTTTCTAGCCCTAATATTGCTAAAGAAATGCATGTAGGGCATTTAAGATCAACAATAATAGGTGACTCAATATCTAGAATTTTCGAGTTAAGAGGTTATGAAGTATTAAGACTCAATCATGTTGGTGATTGGGGAACACAATTTGGCATGCTTATTACTCAGCTCAAAGATTTATATTCAAATGATCTAGAAGAAATAGGAAAGATCAAGATAAGTGATTTAGTTGAATTTTATAAAGAATCAAAAAAAAGATTTGATAACGAATCTGAATTCCAAAAAAGATCTAGAGAGGAAGTAGTTAAGTTACAAAGTGGAGATATTAAATCGATTAAAGCTTGGAAATTATTATGTAATCAATCAAGGAAAGAATTTGATGAAATCTATCAAAATTTAAAAATAAAAATAGAAGAAAGAGGTGAATCTTTTTATAATCCCTTCTTAAAATCAGTTATTGATGATTTGAATTTAGAAAAAATATTAGTAGAAGATCAAGGAGCAAAATGTGTATTTTTAGATGGGATGACTAATAAAGAAGGCAAACCTTTACCGCTAATTATTCAAAAAAAAGATGGAGGTTTTAATTATGCCACCACAGATCTTGCTGCTATAAGATACAGATTCAATAAACCTCCTAATGGCGATGATGCTTCAAGAATTATTTATGTAACTGATCATGGGCAAGCAAATCATTTTGCTGGAGTTTTTCAAGTTGCAAAAAAAGCAAAATGGATCCCAGAAAATTGTCAAGTAGACCATGTTCCTTTTGGGTTAGTTCAAGGAATTGATGGCAAAAAACTAAAGACAAGAGAAGGTGAAACAATACGCCTAAAAGATTTATTAAATGAAGCAGTTAGAAGAGCAAAAGAAGATTTATTGAAAAGATTAGAAGATGAAGATCGTTATGAGACCAAAGAGTTTATAGCAAATACTTCAAGAATTATTGGATTAGGAGCTGTTAAGTATGCAGATTTAAGTCAAAATAGGATTACTAATTATCAATTTAGTTTTGATAAAATGCTTTCCCTTAATGGTAATACTGCTCCTTATTTGTTATATACACTTGTAAGAATTTTAGGAATTAAAAGAAAAAATGATTTTGTTTATGAATCTAAAGATTTACAGTACGTAAATTATGAACATAAATCTGAGTGGAAACTTATCAGAAAATTACTTAGGTTCGATGAAGTCATAATTTCTATTGAAAAAGACTTAATGCCAAATAGATTATGCAATTATCTGTTCGAGCTATGTCAGACTTTTAATAGATTCTATGATCAAGTTCCAATCCTCAAAGAAGAAAAAAATATAAAAATCTCTAGGCTGAATTTATGTGACCTAACTGCAAAAACACTAAAATTAAGCTTAGAGCTTTTAGGAATTGAAACTCTAGAAAGAATGTAATGAATGATTTTGATCCATTAAATAATCTTTTCCCAAAACCAAGAGAAGAAATAATAAATATGCAGTCTTACTCTGCACCTTTAGAAAATAGAAGAAATTTACTCCGCTTAGACTTTAATGAAAATACTTTAGGTCCAAGTCCTAAGGTTTTAGAGGCATTACAAGCGATAAAATTAGATGAGATTTCAATTTATCCAGAATATAATTTTTTAAAAAAATTTTTATGTGATAAATATCTTGATTCAAGAAAATTTGATAATGATGAAATCGGAATTTTCAATGGAGCAGATGCAGCAATAAATGCAATTTTCAATTGCTTTGGAGAAAAAGATCAGATATTTCTAACCACAAATCCAACTTTTGGTTACTATTCTCCTTGTGCAGAAATCCGAGGAATGAAAAAAATAAGTTGTTCTTACATTGGAGACAATTTTCTATTCCCTATCGAAGAATTTAGGGAAAAAATAATAAAGCATTATCCAAAGTTAATATTTATTTGCAATCCAAATAATCCAACAGGAACTGTTCTAAGCTCGCATGAAATAATAAATTTAGCCAATATCAATAACGATTCATTAATAGTTGTTGATGAACTATATGAAAAATTTAATGGAGATAGTCTTCTTGAATCGATAGATTTTGAAAAGAATAAAAATATACTAATAATCCAATCTCTTTCAAAAACTGCAGGTCTAGCTGGTTTGAGAATAGGTTTTACTTTTGGCAATAAAAGTTTAATTCAGTACGTTAATAAAGTTACAGGACCATATGATGTAAACAGCTTTGCTATAACAGCTGCATTAGCAGCACTTAAAGACAAATCATATATTGATAATTATGTTTTAGAAGTAAAAAAGGCGAGGAAATGGATTTTAAATAAATTTAAATCAACAAAAATCAGAACTCACTTTAGTGGAGGTAATTATTTCTTAATTTGGCCAAAAAAAGATCCTAAAATCTTAATACAAAAGATGAGAGAAAAAGGTATTCTTATTAGAAGTATGGAAAACAAAAAAGATATCAGTAATTCTATAAGGGTTAGTATTGGAACTAAAGAACAAATGATTTTTTTCTGGGACAATTACAAGATATTAGATTTAAAAAATTAATTACTGAAAATATAAATTGTATTTTGATCGATTCTTTTAGGTTTTATTTGAATATCTTTTCCAACATATTTTACTTTAAAATCTTTCATATTTTCGATAAATAAATCAGCATTTGAGAAATCACATTCTTTATTAATTTTTTTGCCGCGTTCAAAGTGAACAGGAATAACTACATTAGGTTTTAGAAGCTTAACTATTTTTGAGGCTTCTTTACCACTGTAAGATTTTATTCCTCCTCCAATTGAAATAAACAATATATCTGGACTAGACAAAATAATTTGACTGTTTATATCAATATCACCAGCAGCTCCTCCCATATGAACAATTTTAAGATCATTCTGCTCCCAACTCCAAACAGTTGCCATCCCAAATCTTCTTCCATCAACTCTGTCATGTGGTACAGAAATTCCATTTAATAAAATATCCTCAAATTGATAGATTCCTGGCTCAACGAACATTAATTGATCATTAGGGTTATATCCTTCATCTGGAAGCCTAGAACTAGCCAAAATAAAATCTACGTTAACTTCTTTTGGCTCCTTTAAATTACTTGCACAACCTATTGCTTTAAAGGGATTTATAAGAATAGATTTATCCGCACTAGTAATTAAAAAACTACTATGTCCCAAACTTTTTATTCCTAAGTTCCTTGCTAATAATGAGGTAGGTAAAAAAGAGCTAACTAATATCAAAAATAAAAAGTTTTTAATTTTAGAAATCATAATATTAATTTTTTTTTATTTTACTTTTGTTCAGCCATTTTTAGAAAATTACTAATTAATTTATGACCAAATTGCGTCAACACACTTTCAGGATGGAACTGTACCCCATGTAAATGTTTATATTCTTTATGAGAGATAGCCATAATTGTTGAGTCTTCTAAAGTCGCAGTTATCTCGAAACAAGATGGTAAAGAACTTGAATCAACTATAAGACTATGGTATCTAGTAGCCACAAATGGAGTCTCGATATCTTTAAACAATCCTTTTTGGTTATGAAATATTTTGGATGTCTTACCATGCATAAGTTCTTTCCCAACTATAACCTTACCTCCAAAAGCTTGGGCCAAAGCTTGATGACCTAAACAAACTCCCAAGGTCGGAATATTTTTAGATAATTTTTTGAGAATTGGCAGACAAATTCCAGATTGATCTGGATTACCTGGACCTGGAGATAAGAGAATTCCAGCAGGATTTAGTTTGATAATTTCTTCTAGAGTAATTTCATCATTTCTTTTAACTATTAATTCTTTAGTTATTTCATGCTCAACTGAAAGTTCTCCTAAATATTGAACAAGGTTATAAGTAAAACTATCGTAATTATCAATAACAAGAAACATATTTATATGGATTTAAAATAACAACTTTATTTTAGGAACAAAGATATATACAGCAATAATAACAGAATTAATGGAAGCTAATAATACTGCTCCTGCAGAAGTATCTTTTGAAATTTTAGCCAAAATACTAAATTCTTTTTTCACTACTAAATCAACAATTGATTCAATAGATGTGTTCAATATTTCTAATATTAAAACAGACATTATTGTTGCAATCAAAATAACATAATTACTTAGACTAATTTTGAGTAAAAAACCAATTATTAAACTTGTAAATGCAAAAATTAATTGAATTTTAAAATTTCTTGAACTTTTTAATACATAACTAATACCACTGAAAGCATACTTAAAACTTTTAAATACATTACTAGAAGTTTTGTATGATTCTTTTCTATTTTCAAAATAATTTATTTTTTTTTTCATTGATTTTTAATCTAATCGAGTAATTAAATATTCTTGGAAATCTAACATATTTTCTAAATCATGCTCATTATTATGTTCCCATCCCAAAAGATGTAAAAATCCATGACTAGCCAACCAGATCATCTCTCTATATATTGAATGTTTATATTCATAAGATTGCTCAAGTGCCATCTCTAATGATATAAAAATATCTCCCAACTCTATATGATCTAAATTATTTAGAGATTCATCAGAAATAATTGGAAAAGATAGAACATCAGTTGGACCATTTTTTTGCATCCATTTCTTATTCAAAGAAGCAATTTCTTGATTAGATATTATCTGTAAGCCTAATGAAAAAGATTTTTTTTCAAAAATATAATTTGGTAATTCATAATCCTCTTTTTTTAATATTGTATTTATCCAAGATAAAAAAACTTTCTCCCAAAAAATAGATTCAAAAATAAGATGAGTTTTAGTATCTTTTAACTTATTTGAAAATTGAGAGAAATCATTACATTGAAAAACCAAATCTAAATTTATTTCAGAAATAATTTTTTCTTTCATACATTCTTAAACTGGAATATTGGGCTTACCTATTGTGGCCACAAGTATTAATATCCCAATTAAAACTAGAAAGGTTATTGAAAAATGAGAAATACTTTTTGAGCCTTTCCTTACCATATTTCTCATAGCAAGCTTTATAAAGCTTGGAGGAGAAACTTTTTTTTCTGAAATTTCGTTTTTATTTTCCATTAGTTATTCAATAGATTCATTAGAAGAAATATTCATACGTAATAATTCATGAATAAATGGTTCGAGTCCACCATCTAAAACACTATCTAACTCGTTAGTCTCCTGCATAGTCCTAAGATCTTTTACCATTTGATAGGGATGGAAAACATAATTTCTTATTTGATTGCCCCATGCAGCTTCCACAATATCACCTTTAATATCAGCGACTTCAGCAGCTCGTTGTTCTTTAGCAATCACTAATAGTTTAGACTTTAGAAGTAACATAGCTTTTTCTTTATTTTGTAATTGAGATCTTTCTTGAGTACATCTTACTGAAATCCCTGAAGGCAAATGAACAATTCTCACTGCTGTTTCTACTTTATTAACATTTTGTCCTCCAGCTCCACCGGATCTACTCGTTGTAATTTCTAAATCTTTTTCAGGTATATCAAGTGAAATATTATCATCTAATTTTGGCATAACCTCTACCCCAGCAAAGCTGGTTTGTCTTTTACCATTGGCATTAAAAGGAGAAATTCTTACTAATCTATGAGTTCCTTTTTCATGTTGCAGATAGCCATATGCATATTTTCCATAAATTTCGAACGTTACACTTTTAATACCTGCTTCTTCTCCTTGAGATAATTCATTAATGACAAGGCTCATTTGATTATTATCGGCCCATCTTGAGTACATTCTCAATAATATTTCTACCCAATCCTGCGCATCTGTTCCACCCGCACCTGCGTTAATAGAAACTACTGCTCCTTCCTTATCGTATTCACCACATAACAATCTTTCAAATTCCCATTTATCCAAATTCTCTCTTAATTTCTTTAATCCCAGCTGCGATTCTAAAATCATTTCCTCTTCGGGTTCTAGAGAATAAAGCTCAAGAGAGGCATTAGCATCAGAAATAAAAGTTTTCCATTTATCTAACAATTCGAGTTGTGCTTTGACATCATCAAGGATTAACATTTGCTTTTTAGCTTCTTCTTGATTTTCCCAGAATTCAGGCTGGGCAGAAATTTGCTCTAACTCTTTCCTTTTCGCTTTTAATCTTGGAACGTCAAAGACAATCCTGAGCATTACCCAGGCGCTTTGTTAGTTCCGAAAGATCTTTTTTGAAATCTGTAATATCTATCAAAATAGAATTTAATCGTTATTTATAATCTAACAAGCACTTTTGTTTAATAGTATAAACTAAGTATTATTTTAAAAAAATGTCCAAAGTTGAAATTTATACTTGGCAATATTGCCCATTCTGTATTCGAGCAAAATCACTCCTCAAGAAAAAAAATGTAAATTTTACGGAATATAAAATAGATGGCGACGAAGATGCCAGAGCATTGATGATTGAAAGAGCTGATGGCAGAAGAACATTACCACAAATATTTATAGATAATGAGGGTATCGGAGGCTGCGATAATCTCTACGCATTAGAAAATGAAAATAAATTAGAAGCATTATTAAACTAGATCTTATGAAATTTCTATTCGTAATAGATCCAATTAAAAATATAAATCCCTTAAAAGATTCAACTGCTGCTTTAATGCAAGCATCATCAAAAAAAAATATTGAAATCTGGAGTTGTACTCCTCAAGACCTGGAAGCTAGAGGTGATGAAGTATGGGCATCTTCCGTAAAAGTTGAAGTAATTCCGTGGATTTCTTTCAAAGAGAATGATTGCATACCTCTCGCCGAATTTAATTGCATTTGGATGAGAAAAGATCCTCCTGTAAATGAGGCTTATTTATATGCAACCCATCTTTTAGAAGTTGCCGAAAGAAAAGGAGTAAAAGTAATTAACAAACCCTCATCGTTAAGAGCATGGAATGAAAAGCTTGGTGCTTTAAGATACAGCCACTTAATGGCACCTACAATAGTTGCGAGTAAGGTAAAAGATCTTATTAATTTTGCAAATATAAATAATGAAGTAGTCATAAAACCTCTTGGAGGAAAAGGTGGTCAAGGTGTTATAAGGATAAATAAAAATTCTCCAGGAATTAAATCAATCATTGAATTAATCACTTCTCAAGAAGAATTACCCGTTATGATGCAAAAATTTATTCCTGAAGTCATAGAGGGTGATAAAAGAATAATTATCGTAAATGGAGAAGCAATTGGATCAATAAATAGGATTCCTCAAGGAGGCGATTTTAGGAGTAATTTAGCGATGGGAGGCAAGGCTGAACCCACATTATTAACAGAAAAAGAAAAAAGTATCTGCTCAGAATTATCTCAACATTTCAAAGATGAGGGTTTATTTTTTGTAGGTATTGATGTAATAAATGGAATGCTTAGCGAGATTAATGTAACCAGTCCAACAGGTTTAAGAGAAATAGAAAATTTATCCAATAAAAATGTTTCAGAGGAAGTTATTGAAAAATTAGTAGAAATTATCTAGGATTTTTAGCACAAAATATCTGTTTTACTATAGATTCAAATTTTAATTTAATCTCATCTATTTCTTTCTCTAAAACGGAGCCAGAAACTATACCTGAACCTGCAGTAAATTCAATATTTTCTTCAATACATCTTGCGCCTCTTATTGCCAAAAGAAATGAAGCATTGCCTGATGAATCGACCCAACCCATTGGAGAAGCATAATTTCCTCTGGGAAAAGACTCAAGAGTGTTTATCCAATCCAATGCTGCATTTTTTGGGTATCCGCAAACAGCTGGAGATGGATGTAAGTTTTTAAGCAATTCAAAAGGACAAATATTTTCAACTTGAGAGAAAATGAGTGTTTGCAAATGAGAAATTTCCCCAAATGAATTTACCTTGATATCACTTTTTTTAAAGTTTGTTATTTTTGAAACTTCTAAAGATTTAATCAAATGTTGTATTACATAATTATGTTCCTTTAAGTCTTTATTACTTTTTAGGAGTTTCTTAAAATTTGAATTAGTCGAGATAGTTCCAGCAAGAGCCTCTAAAGTTAAATTAGGTTTAGAGAAAGAAAATAATTTTTCTGGAGATGCTCCAAACAAAATATCCTTACTATTCCTTTTCCAAACGTATCTACATGTATTTGGTTGCTTCTTTTTAAATCTTTTTAAAATTTCTACTAAGTCTAATTTATTTTTAAGTTTTATTTTAATCCTATTCGCTAAAACTATCTTTTCGAGGATATCTTTCTCTACTAATTGAATTCCTCTATTTACTACTTTTTTCATGTTTGTTTTAGAAGTTTCTAAGGAGCGTGAGAAATCATCAATAAGAGGGGAATCAAAACTAGTTTTTAAGCCAGATGATTTTATTAATTCTGAGCCAGAATTAATAACTTGATTTCTAATTGTCCATATTTCTTCAATTAATGTTCTTAATGATGATTTACCTTCAACATGACCATTGATTCTTAACCAGCAATTCTTGCCACTTTTAGTAATTAATATTTTTGGCAAAATGGCTTCCAAACTAGGGATATCTGAAGGTAAATTCTTATTATTCAAATTTTCAGAGAAAGAAAATAAATAAATTATTTTTGAAAGTGCAGAATTATGCGATTCATTAGTTAAGTTAATTAAATTTTTAAAATTCTCAGAATTAAACTCTTTTGCTACCTCAAATCTTTTTGGGCCATCCAGAGTAACATATTTACACTTCTCGAAAGCTATATATGAAATGCCATCAGATTCCTCCCAAAATGAAGAAAACGGATATTGATTTATTAACAATTCATAAACTTGAAATAAATCAAGACAAGGAATCTCAACACAAATACTTACTAATCCAGAATTTTCAACTTTCTTATCAAAAGAGGAAAATACATCTTTTAAAAAATCTGTTAAGTTTAAATCATTTTTCATTACTTATTGAAAATAACTAAAAATGATGCAATAAAGTAAAAAATGTAACTCAATTTATAAACTACATTCAATAATTATCTAATTTTGCGTGTTAATTAAAAATGGACGAAGATAAGAAAAAATTATGGAAAAAAGCAATAAAATGGCCTCTTTATTCTGTTGCCATACTTCCAGTTTTAATAACAGGGGCTTACTTGCTCAATCAATATGAAGAGGTAAAAATTTATAATTTTATTTCATTTACTTTAGCTGCAATTTTGATATTACTTTGGGAAAATCTAACTAATGATTTATACGACGCAGAAACAGGAATCGATGAATTTAAATTCCATTCAATTGTAAATCTTGTAAAAAATAAAAAAATAATTTCATTTATTGCATATACATCTTTAGTTATTGGTTTATTAATAATTTTAATTATTTCAGTATCAACAAGTATAAACATTTTTATTTTAGTGGCAGCTTGCTGCTTCTTAGGATATTTATATCAAGGTCCTCCTTTTAGATTGGGCTATCAAGGTTTAGGAGAACCATTATGCTGGCTTGCATTTGGACCTTTTGCGTACTCTGCAGTCTTAATTGCGTTAAATCCATCTAATATTTACTTCGAAGATATTCCATGGAAAGTTTCTTTATTACTTGGTTCAGGACCTTCCTTGGCAACAACTCTTGTATTATTTTGTTCTCATTTTCATCAAATTTCTGAAGATAAAAAGCATGGGAAAAATTCACCTTTAGTTCGCTTAGGGGCAAAAAAAGGTTCTCAATTTGTGCCTTGGATCATTTTTACAATATATATTTTTCAACTTTTCACAATAGTTTATGGATTTATTCCAGTGTTTTCCATCCTTTATTTGCTTAGTTTCCCTCAAGCAATAAGACTTATAAATTTATTAAAATCTTCGTATGCAAAACCTTCTGCAATAAAAAATTGCAAATTCGTCGCAATAAAATTTCAAACTCTTAATGGAATTGGTTTAATCACAGGATTAATATTTAATTACTTGCTAAATAAATGAACTTAATATTTCAAAAAAAATCTTATAGCTTTAAGTTATCGGCCAAAGTAGAAAATTCTAAAACCAATTACCATACAAAATCGGGTTGGATAATTAAATTAATAAATAATGATAAAAAAATAGGGTTTGGAGAAGTTTCACCGCTACTTAAAAAAGACTTAAAAAAGTGTGCGAAACAACTAGATATGATCCCTGAGTACATAGAAGAATTTAATTTATCTGAGCAAATAAATATTTTTCACCCATGCATTCAATCTGCAATAAATTCTGCATTAGCTGAGATCAATGGAAAAATAATTTTTAAAGAAAACTACTACTTTGATGAAATTGGTAAAACAGCCATATTGTTAAATCATGAGAATGTAGTTTCAGATCTAAATGATATTAAAAAAAGACATTGTGATATTGGAAAATCATTAACCTTAAAATGGAAAGTAGCACTAAAAAATAACCACGAGGAAGAAGCAAAATTAGAAGAAATTTTAAGCAAAATAGGTAATAATATTAAGTTAAGAATAGATGCTAATGGTTCTTGGGGAAGAGACATAGCTAATAGATGGGCTGATATTTTGAAAGATAATAAAAATATAGATTGGTTAGAACAACCTCTCTGTGTTGATGATATTGATGGACTGACAGAACTAAACAAAAAAATTCCAATAGCTTTAGACGAATCACTTTTAAAATTTCCAACTTTGATTGATGAGTGGAAGGGTTGGCAAATTAGAAGGCCTTCTCAAGAAAATAATCCAGTTAAGCTTTTAAGAGAATTAGAAAATAAAAAAGCTTTAATATCTATAAGTACCTCATTTGAAACTGGAATAGGAAAGAGATGGCTCCATCATTTATCTTCTCTACAATTACAAGGACCAACGCCAAAAGTTCCTGGTTTAGCAATGAATAAATTCCCTAATTCGTTTCTATTTTTAAATGAAGCAAAAAAAATATGGGATCAACTATGAAAAATAAAATTCATACTATTGAAGTTGAAAATAACGAAACTCAATCTGTAGAAAAAATTATTGAAAAAATTAGAGAGAATAAAATTATTTATGTAAAAAACAAATTTTATGAAGACAAAAATGTACTAGATTCAATTACTAAAAATGGGCCAGCAATTATCTTAAATAGTAGTGGGAGTTCTGGAAAACCGAGACAATGTTTTCACCATTTAAGTAATCTTAAATTATCTGCAACTACATCAGGTCAATGGCTAATAGAGCAAGGATTTGAATTACAAAACTGCTTAATTTTAAATACTTTACCCCTGAACCATATAAGTGGATTAATGCCAATTTTTAGAAGTCAAACTTGGGGATGTGATTGTATTAATATTTCTCCGAATTTGATAAAAAAAACTCGAGAACTTTTACTTTTCACAATTAAATTTAAAAAAAACAAAAAACACTTGATTACATCATTAGTACCTACCCAATTACAAAGACTTTTAGCTCAAAAAGATGGAATTAGTTGGCTAAAAATTTTTGATCTAATTTGGGTAGGTGGAGCTTCAATTTCAGATGAAACTGCAGAACAATGTATAAAAGAAAAAATAAAATTAGCGCCTTGTTACGGCTCAACTGAATCAGCAGCAATGGTTACGAGTTTAAAACCAAAAGAATTCTTAATGGGTTTTAAAAATGTTGGAGAAATACTACCTGATACAAAAATAAGAATTAATGCACAAGGATTAATCGAAATAAAATCAGCCAGAATTGGAAT
>CACJPB010000003.1 GCA_902595175.1 uncultured Prochlorococcus sp.
GCAATAAGTTTGAATCCTAGTGAAATAGATCCTTACATTAACAGGGGGATAGCTGAGGAAGCGTTGGGTTTATGGTCGCAAGCGAAAAAGGATTATATGTTCGTTATTTCCCTAGATAGTAAAAATTTCTCTGCATTATATAATTTAGCTAACGTCGAAGGATCTACATTCCATTGGGATAAAGCAAGAGATTTATTCTCAAAAGCTGCTTTATATAATCCAGGATTTGCCATGGCTAGGTCAAGTTTGGCGTTAGCAGATTTCCAGTTGGGAAATATTGATGAAGCTGAAAAAGAATTAATAAAGTTAATTAGACGTTATCCAACTTTTGCAGATGCTAGGGCAGCTTTAACAGCTTTGAATTGGTCTAATGGTGAAGCTGGTAAAGCAGAGAGTAATTGGATAGCGGTAACTGAATTAGATCCTAGATATAGTGATGAAGAATGGTTAAAAAAAACAAGAAGATGGCCTCCTCAACCAATTAAAGATTTAATGAATTTTATCGATTTAAAATAAGTAATGAATAGAGATCAGTTACATAAAAAAATTGATTCGTTTAATGATGAACTAATTAACTTAAGAAGACATATCCATGAACATCCGGAATTAAGTGGACTTGAAAATCAAACAGCGATCTTGATCAGTGGTTTTTTAAAAGATATTGGTTGGAACGTTAGAGAATCTATAGGTAGGACTGGAGTTATAGCTGATTTTGGCCCCCTAGATAAAGGTATTATAGGTTTAAGAGTGGATATGGATGCTTTGCCAATATTTGAGGAAACTAAATTAAGTTTTTCTTCAAAAGTAGATGGTGTTATGCATGCCTGTGGTCACGATTTGCATATCTCGATTGGATTGGGTGTCGCAAAAATTATTAAAGATTTAAAACTAAATTTTGGGACTCGGATAATTTTTCAGCCTGCTGAAGAAATTGCGAGTGGAGCTAGATGGATGATTAAGGATGGTGCAACTAATGGTTTAACCCATATTTTGGGAGTTCATGTCTATCCTGATTTATCTGTAGGGACTATTGGCATTAAAGAAGGAAGTCTAACTGCTGCTGCTGGAGAACTTAATGTTGAGATTAAAGGAAAATCAGGCCATGGTGCTCGACCTCATGAAGGAGTTGATGCTATTTGGGCGGCCTCAAAAGTTATCTCGGGAATTCAAGAATCAATAACACGTAAGTTAGACCCTTTAGATCCAGTTGTTATAACTTTTGGGAAAATAAATGGTGGCAATGCATTCAATGTTCTCGCAGAAAAGGTTAATCTAATTGGTACTGTTAGATGCACTCATCGTAAAGTATTTACGAATATTGGTAATTGGCTAAATGAAAATATCACTTCTTTAGCTAATAGTTGCGGAGCTGAAGCAAAAGTAATATTTAGAGAAATCACTCCGGCAGTTAATAATAATCCTGAAATTAATAGAGTCCTCAGAGATTCGGGAATTAAGGTTTTGGGTCAAGAAAATGTAATCGAATTACAAAAACCATCATTAGGAGCTGAGGATTTCGCTGAATTCTTAAATGAAATTCCTGGAGCTATGTTTAGGCTTGGGGTTTCTAGTTCCAATGGATGTGCTCCTCTTCATAGTTCTAAATTTGATCCGGATGAAAGAGCTATTGCTGTTGGAATTAAAGTGATAACAGAATCAATAGTAAAATTAAACAATCAAAAAATTAATACTATTGGCAAATGAAAATTAATAAAAGATTTATTTTATCTTTTGTAGCTCCTTTCATGATCTTTATATCTGCCGTCGGATTAATATTTAGGGATAATTCCAAGAAGATTTTTTATTTACCTATTGGCTTAATGGGGATTGTAATTATTTTGGAGAGGGGTATAAGCAGACAATTGGATAGAAAAAATATTTTAAAAAAGATAAAGACTTATCAAAAAATTAAATAAAATTATTTTTATTTATTTTCACGTAATATGAGATGACTTATTTTTAGAAAAGAGCTATTAATAAGATAAATACTAGGGGTGCTAAGAAATTTACCTTAGCTGAGATCATACCCTTTGAACCTGAATCATTAATTTCGATGCAGGGAAGTGGAGATTTGATCAAACTTTAGTAATAACACTTTTAAAAATTAATAAATTATGAGAAGTTCTTGGATTAAGCCTCGCCTTGGGAAAGACAATGTAACTCAGATGAACTTTGCGAGAAATGGATATATTACTGAAGAAATGGATTTTGTTGCTAAAAAAGAGAATCTTCCTTCTTCTTTAATAATGGAAGAAGTGGCAAGAGGAAGATTAATTATTCCAGCGAATATTAATCATTTGAATCTTGAGCCAATGTCTATAGGTATTGCTTCTAGATGTAAAGTTAATGCCAATATTGGTGCTTCCCCTAATGCAAGTGATATCAATGAAGAAGTAGAAAAGCTCAAACTTGCTGTTAAATATGGTGCTGATACGGTTATGGATCTTTCTACGGGAGGAGTAAATTTAGATGAAGTCCGACAAGCAATTATTCAAGAATCTCCTGTTCCAATAGGAACTGTTCCTGTTTATCAAGCTTTAGAAAGTGTTCACGGTTCAATAGATAGACTAACAGAAGACGATTTTCTTCATATTATTGATAAACATTGTCAGCAGGGTGTAGATTATCAAACTATTCATGCTGGTCTATTAATAGAGCATTTGCCAAAAGTTAAAGGAAGAATTACTGGAATTGTCAGTAGAGGGGGAGGTATTTTAGCTCAATGGATGTTACATCATTTTAAACAAAATCCTCTCTATACAAGGTTTGATGATATCTGTGAGATTTTCAAGAAATATGATTGTACTTTTTCCCTAGGAGATTCACTAAGGCCTGGATGTTTACATGATGCTTCTGATGATGCTCAGCTAGCTGAATTGAACACCTTAGGCGAGCTTACTAGAAGAGCATGGGAACATAATGTTCAAGTAATGGTTGAAGGTCCTGGTCATGTACCTATGGATCAAATTGAGTTTAATGTAAGAAAGCAAATGGAAGAATGTTCAGAAGCCCCATTTTATGTGCTTGGTCCATTAGTGACAGATATATCCCCTGGTTATGACCATATATCAAGTGCTATTGGGGCGGCGATGGCAGGATGGTATGGGACTTCTATGTTATGTTATGTAACGCCAAAAGAACATCTAGGTCTACCAAATGCAGAAGATGTGAGAGAAGGCTTAATTGCTTATAAAATAGCTGCTCACGCTGCCGATATAGCGAGACATAGAGCTGGAGCTCGTGATCGAGATGATGAACTTAGTCATGCAAGGTATAACTTTGATTGGAATAAACAATTCGAACTTTCATTGGATCCGGAAAGGGCAAAGCAGTACCATGATGAAACACTTCCTGAAGAAATCTTTAAAAAGGCAGAGTTTTGTTCAATGTGTGGCCCTAAACATTGTCCAATGAATTCAAAGATTTCTGATGAATCTCTTGATCAGTTAAAAGATAAGCTTGAAGAATGCAATACTTCAGTATAGTTATCAATTAGTAGTTATAGAATTTCTTTCGTCTTATTAACTACGTTCTCGACTGTAAATCCAAAATTTTTCATACATTCTCCACCTGGTGCTGATGCACCAAATCTATCCATAGTAATACAAATTCCATCAAAACCTGTATATTTATGCCAACCAAATGAATGGGCAGCTTCTACTACAACTCTTTTTTTCACACTACTAGGTAAAACACTTTCTTTATAAGATTCTTCTTGCTCTTCAAAAAGTTCTACACAAGGCATAGAAACAACTCTAATTTTTTTACCTAAGTTTGAAATTTCCTTACTTGCTTCTATGCAAAGATTCAGTTCGCTTCCAGTACCTATAAATATTAAGTCTGGTGTTCCTTCACAATCAGAAACTACATATCCTCCTAAAGCAACTTTGTCGATCGAAGTATTTTCTTGATTTGGCATACCTTGTCTACTTAAACAAAGGGCTGAAGGTCTTTTTCGATTTTGGATAGCAAGCTTATAAGCTCCACTTGTCTCATTGCCATCTCCAGGTCTGAAAACTAACATATTAGGCATAGCGCGAAGAGAAGGGATAGTTTCAATAGGTTGATGCGTTGGGCCGTCTTCTCCTACACCAATTGAATCGTGAGTTAAGACATAAATTACTCCTAATTCGCTAAGCGCTGAAAGCCTCATTGAGCCCCTCATATAATCGGCGAAAACAAGAAAAGTTCCACCATAAGGGATAAGACCACTATTGTGATAGGCAATACCATTAAGCACAGCTGCCATTGCATGCTCTCGTACACCAAAATGTAAATATCTTTTTTCAGGGCTATGGGGCTGGAATGATCCAGTTTCTCCTTTTATATCTGTGTAATTAGAGTGAGTTAAATCTGCAGATCCCCCAATTAATTCAGGTAGGTTAGGGCCTAGAGCACCCAAACATATTTGTGAATGCTTTCTGGTGGCTAATCCTTTATCATCAGGCGAATAAGAGGGAAGATCAGAGTCCCAATTCTCAGGTAATTTTCCCTCTAACATTCTCTTTAACTCGGCTCCTTCAGAGGGATATTTTTTTTGATATTCTTCAAATTTTGCATCCCATTCTTTCTCTAAATTTTCACCTTTGTTTTTTGATTTTCTAAAATGCGCATATACTTCATCGGGTATTTCAAATGGAGGATATTCCCAATTTAGAAACTCTCTAGTTAATGCAGCTTCTTCTTCTCCAACAGCTGCTCCATGAATTCCAGCAGTATCTGATTTATTGGGAGAACCATAACCTATGGTTGTAGAAATTTTTATAATTGAAGGTTTATCTGTAATTAATTTTGCTTTTTCGATAGCTTCAGTTATTCCTTTAACATCATGATTCCCATCTTCAACATGTTGTACATGCCATCCATAGGCTTCGTATCTTTTTAAGACATCTTCGGTAAAAGAAACGTCGGTTCGCCCATCTATAGTAATTTGATTATCGTCATAGAGTGCAATTAATTTTCCAAGCTTAAGATGACCAGCTAATGAGCAGGCCTCTGATGCAATACCCTCTTGATTACAGCCATCACCCATTATTACGTAAGTATAGTGATCAACGATATTGCAATCAGGCTTATTAAATTTAGCTCCTAAGTGTGTTTCAGCTATTGCCAAACCAACTGCATTTGAAATTCCGGCTCCAAGAGGACCAGCTGTAACTTCAACACCTTCAGTTTCGAATGTTTCTGGATGTCCAGGAGTTTTTGATCCCCATTGCCTAAATTCTTTAATATCTTCTATCGAAACTGATTTATATCCTGTCAAATGAAGCAAGGAATATAACAGCATACAGCCATGACCAGCTGATAATACAAAACGGTCTCTATTGAACCATTTTGGGTTATTAGGGTTGTGATTTAGTATGTTTTGCCATAATGCATAACCCATAGGAGCGCACCCCATTGGCAATCCAGGATGTCCACTATTAGATTTATTTACTGCATCTACAGCAAGCATTCTTATACTATTTACACAAAGTGATTCTAATGAAACAGATGCAGCGACCATTGTTTTAAAATAAGATAATTTGGAAATAAAGAATTGGTTGTCTTCAATTCATTTTGCTGAAAGCAAGGCAAACATTGTGACCACCAAAGCCGAAAGAATTAGAAAGAGCAACTCCTACTTGAGCTTCTCTTGCATTATTTGGTACATAATCAAGATCACATTCAGGATCTCGATTGACGTAGTTAATTGTAGGAGGGATAAAATTATGTGTCAAAGAAAGTATACAAGCTACAGCTTCTATACCTCCTGAGCCTCCTAGGAGATGACCTGTCATCGACTTAGTAGAGCTTACAGGAATAAGGTAAGATCTGTCTTTAAAAATAGATTTAATTGCAGAAGTTTCATTTTTATCATTAGCTGATGTACTTGTTCCATGAGCATTTATGTAATCAACTTTTTCAAGGCTAAGACAAGCATCTTCAATTGCTAATTTGATAGCTTCTGCACCTCCAATCCCTCCTGGAGATGGAGCGGTTATATGATGAGCATCACATGTTGTTCCATAACCAACTATTTCTGCATAAATTCTCGCATTCCTTTTTTGTGCATTTTCTAAAGTTTCTAAAACAAGAATTCCAGATCCCTCTCCAATAACAAATCCATCTCTTTCAGCATCAAAAGGTCTGCTGGCAGTTTGAGGGCTTTCATTTCTGGAAGAAAGAGCTTTGGCACTGGCAAAACCAGCTACTCCTAAAGGTGTAATACTTGCTTCTGCTCCACCACAGATCATTGCATCTGCTTTTCCAAGTTGAAGTAATCTAAAAGAATCACCAATTGCATTTGAACCAGCAGCGCAAGCGGTGGAAACAGAGGAACTTGGTCCTTTCGCACCTAAAGCGATAGCAGCCAATCCAGTGGCCATGTTTGGAATCATCATTGGGACTGTAAATGGACTTACTCTTTTAGGCCCTTTATGACTCAATATTTGAGCTTGACTTTCCATAGTTAGTAGGCCTCCAACACCAGAACCAATAATCACTCCAATTCTTGATGCGTTAATTTCAGTAATTTCAAGTCCAGAATCATTAAAGGCTTGCTTTGCAGCAATAACTCCAAACTGGGAAAAACGATCCCATCTTTTGGATTCTTTAGCTTCAATAAAATGTTCAGATTGAAGATTCTTTACTTCTGCAGCAAATTTGCAGGGATGTTGTTCAGGATCAAAGAGAGTAATATCTGAGACCCCATTAGTACCTGTTTGAAGACCGACTAAATATTCATCAATGTTATTACCAATTGGAGTTACTGCTCCGATACCAGTAATAACTACTCGATGGAAATTTGGCATCCTATACTAACCTTTTTTTTCTTCGATGAATTTTACTGCATCGCCAACAGTTGCTATTCCTTCAGCTGCTTCATCAGGAATTTCGATATCAAATGCTTCTTCAAGAGCCATTACTAATTCAACAGTATCTAAAGAATCTGCACCTAAATCATTTTGGAAATTTGAATCTGATTTGACTTCTCCTGCTTCAACGCTTAATTGTTCTGAAACAATAGAACAGACTTTTTCAAGAATTTCTTGTGACATAATTTATGGAAATTACTAATTATCTATATGATTTTATGCCCTAGAGTTAACAAGAGTGAAGCATATCTTAATTTTTTTAATTTCTTTGTAAGACAATAGTATTATAAAACGAGGTTCAAAAGACAATTTTTACATGTCACACGCAGTTAAAATTTATGACACTTGCATTGGTTGTACCCAATGTGTAAGGGCTTGCCCACTTGATGTTTTAGAGATGGTTCCTTGGGACGGGTGTAAAGCTGGGCAGATAGCTTCATCTCCAAGAACAGAAGATTGTGTAGGTTGCAAAAGATGTGAAACGGCATGTCCTACAGATTTCTTAAGTATTCGTGTTTATTTAGGAGATGAGACTTCTAGGAGTATGGGTTTAGCATATTAATTTTTATAGTGCAGTTTTAAGAGAGTCCATGTTTTGGTAAATACGCATTTTATTTCAATATAATTGAAAAAAAAATTCGTATGTGTGGAATAGTTGCAGTAACTGGATATAAAAAAGCTTTACCATTATTAATAAATGGTTTAGAAAAACTTGAATATAGAGGATATGATTCCGCAGGTATTGCGATAATCAATTCTGAAACAAATTCTATTTCTTGTAACAAAGCAGAGGGAAAACTTAAGAATTTAATAAATAATCTTAATGATGAGAATATTCCAGGAACTGTTGGTATTGGTCATACTAGATGGGCAACTCATGGAAAACCTGAGTTTAAAAATGCCCATCCTCATATCGATGCTTCAGGAACTATAGCGGTTGTTCAAAATGGCATTATCGAAAATTTCCAAGACTTAAAGAATAAATTAGAGAAAGAGGGTATTATTTTCAATTCTGATACAGATACCGAGGTAATTCCCCATTTAATTAAAAGAGAATTAAATACATTAAGTAAACTTAATCTTGAGAATAATGGCTCAACATTATTAGTGGCTGTGAGAAATGTAATATCTGATTTGGAAGGATCTTATGCCTTAGCCGTTTTATGGGCTGATGCTCCAACTTCTTTAGTAGTTGCAAGAAAACAAGCACCCTTGATTATTGGTTTGGGTGAAGGAGAATTTATTTGTGCAAGTGATACCCCAGCTATTGCTAATTTTACAAATATTATTTTGCCTATGGAGGATGAAGAAATAGCTTTGTTAACTCCTCTTGGAATAGAAATATACGATACAAACAATGAGAGACAATATCGAAATCCAGTTTCATTGCAAGTCTCAGAGCAAAAAATAGATAAGTTGAATTTTAAACACTTTATGTTAAAGGAAATATATGATCAGCCACAGACTGCAAAAAACTGGATGGAAAATTACTTAATTCAAAACGTTGAAGATGGCCAATATCAAATTAATTATCCTTTTGATACAAAGTTTTTTGAATCAATAGAGAGGATCGAAATTATTGCTTGTGGTACAAGTAAACATGCTGCAATGGTCGGTAGCTTTTTATTAGAGCAATTTTCAGGTATCCCTACAAATGTATATTATGCAAGTGAATTTCGATATTCACCACCTCCATTGCTGCCAAACACATTAACTATAGGAGTCACTCAATCCGGAGAAACTGCTGATACACTTGCAGCTATTGATATGGAAATTAAAAGACGCTCTTCGATTAAAGATAAAAATTACAAACCTAATCTTATTGCAATAACAAATAGAAAAGAGAGCTCTGTTGGAAGGCAAGTCTCAAATATAATCGATATCTGCGCAGGAATAGAAATAGGAGTTGCAGCAACAAAAACTTTCTTTGCACAATTACTTTCTTTTTATGGATTAGCTATAAAATTTGCTGAAATAAAAGGTAGTCAAAGCTTTGATGAAATAAGTAATTTGATAACTGAACTTACAAAACTGCCTCCATTAATAGAAGATCTTTTAGAACAACATAATAAATCTTCAGAAAAGCTAGCGCATGATTTTTTTAATATTAAAGATGTTATCTTCTTGGGAAGAGGTATAAATTATCCTATTGCTCTTGAAGGAGCGTTAAAACTCAAAGAAATTAGTTATATACATGCGGCAGGATATCCCGCTGGTGAGATGAAACATGGTCCAATTGCTTTGTTAGATAAAAAAGTACCTGTAATTTCTATTGCTTCCCCTAGTGAAGTTTTCGATAAAGTTATCAGTAATGCTCAAGAAGCAAAAGCCAGAGATTCATATTTGATTGGGGTTGCTCCAAAATGTAATGGAACTGAAATTTTTGATTATTTAATGAAAGTTCCTTCTTCTAATGAATGGATTTCGCCCTTACTTAATATAGTACCTTTACAATTATTGAGTTACCATATTGCAGCTCATAGAGGACTTGACGTAGATCAACCAAGAAATTTAGCTAAAAGTGTAACTGTGGAATAAAAGTTTCTTAGGAATATTATTTTTAAAGATCTATAACTCTAAAAGTCCATTTGGAGGATTGATAATTATAAAATTATTTTTTATATCTACTATTGGTACTATTTCTTGAACAAAAGGTATGAGAACTTTTTTTTGATTTTTAAATAGTTCAATAACAAGTAAATTATTCTTCTCATTTTCTAAATTGATAACTTTTCCAATTACTTTTAGTTCATTATTTTCTAAAGTCTTGACCTGTAGATCTATAAGTTCCAATAAGTGGAATTCTTGCTCTTTTAGTTTGGGTAGTTCGTTGGTCTTTACAAGAATTTTAAATTTTTTTAGTTGCTCTGCATGATTTCTGGTATTTATTCCTTGGAACCTAACTATAAAGGTTTCTTTACCAGGCTGTTTGAAACCAGTTAAAAGTTCTATTTTTGACGGTGGTTCATTGTCTTTTTGCAACCATCTCATTCCTGGTTTTAAAAATCTTTCTTCAAAATCACTTAGAGATTTAACTTTTACTTGTCCATTAATCCCGTGACATGATGTTACCAATCCGACAGTCAACCATTCATTTGTATTTATCATATATTGTATAAAAAAGAGTGTTTTATGGAATTATCTACTAAACCCATACTCCCAGGTTCTTTCGTTATTGTAAAAGATGCTAACTCTATTTATAAAGGATATAAAGGGTTTGTACAAAGAGTTACAAAAAAAAGAGCAGCGGTTCTATTTGAAGGGGGTAATTGGGATAAACTCATAACTTTTCAACTAACAAATTTAGAAATAGTCTAAAAATTAGATTCTACCTATAGTTATAAATTTTTCTATCAAAACTCTGGCTGCATTTGTTTCTGCTTGTTTATGAGACTTGCCAAATGCAGATGATTCTTTTAATCCTTCGATAAATATATCGCAAGAAAATCTTTTAGGGTCCCCATTTTTCTTTGAGACTTCAATTATTTTATAGACTGGCAAATCAAAACCTTTACTTTGACACCACTCTTGCAAAACTGTCTTAGATTTAAATTTATATGGAGCTTTTAAGAATGTTTTTGAATCTTCCTCCCAAATATCATCTAACCAAAGATTTACTTCCTCAATTGAATTAAAGCATTTGTAAATAGCACCTATTAAAGCTTCTGTAGCCTCACCAATAATAGTATTTTTTGAATTATCATCACCAAGAGCTTTAGGTCCTTTAATTATTAGTTTCTCTATATCAATTGTTTCCCCTAATTTAGTTAACCATTCATCACTTACAATTTGTGCTCTTAACTCTGATCTTTCTCCTACACTCATTTGAGGATATTTTTTTTCAATAAAATTAGAAGCAGCTAATCTGAGCACTGCATCTCCGAAAAATTCTAGTTTTTCATAATTTATTATTTTGTCCTCTGAGGAATGGATAAATGCTTGATTAAATTCTTGAATAACTGAAATATTTTGTGTTCTAATAATTTCAGAAAATCTTTTTGATTTTATATTTAAAGACTTTAAAAAAGTAGCTATTTGATTAATTCTCTTTGCGTTAATTATATCTGCCATATGATTTGGATAATCACAACAATTAGAAAGCAGGTCATAAGCCGGGTTCTGTTCATCTTAATTAAGATGGGCAACCATCTATCTAGGACTGGAATTACTTCACAGTCTCAAGCGGCGCTTAAAAGTAGATTGTGTAATAGTCATAAATCTACTAAGCCTTGCTCCCGGCCGGGGTTTACCTAGCCAACACTTCTCAATGTTGCTGGTGCGCTCTTACCACACCGTTGCACCCTTGCCATACATAAAGTATTAGGCGGTATGTTTCTGTGGCACTATCCTCACGGTTACCCGCACTGGGAATTACCCAGCAAGCCTGACCATTTGGGAGCCCGGACTTTCCTCAAGAAAGTTTTGTTTTGTTTCCAAAATAAAACTTTCTTGCGATTGCCTCTCCTGCTTTCATTTAGCATAAACCTTATTACTAAAAAAATCATCTAATGGGGCTGTAGCTCAGCAGGATAGAGCAACGGTTTCCTAAACCGTAGGTCGTGGGTTCGACTCCCGCCAGTCCCGTAAAATTGAAAAACTATATGTAGTATGTGTGCAAACTTGCTACTCTCTAGCTAGCGTATAGTTAGTAATAAATCTTTTATGGCCAAGTTGCATGATATGCGATTAAAGCTCTTAATTCAACAAGAGCATGAGCGCATTTCTAAGTCCCAACCAAATGATTTAGATCTTTCAATTGTTCAAGCAAGATGCTTGTGTTGGCTTGCTCTATTGGCGGAAGCTCACGAAGATCAAGCAAATGATGCTGAAAAAAGAGGCGATACCGAGCAAGCTATGGGATGGTTCGCTGATTCTATGAGATTAAGAGATGTTATTAATTTGGTTACTAGTATTGAGATACCATTGCCAGATAGTCCAGATTCACTCGATGAAAATGACGAATTATTGGATGGCCCTACAATTTTGCCCAAATAGTGAGATGATATAAAAAGAGTTATATTTTCTTTTGCCTGAAGAACCATGTCAATGCTCTGATTGTCAGAGATTTTATAAAGAGCATGATCGTCTGATTAGAGAATTTCCTACTTTTAGTCAGCAAAAAGAATTGAATTGGGCATCTATTCAATCTTTCAGAACTCTTTGCACTAAGATTACTGATGAGTTGCAAAGAGAATTATCTGAAAGAGAATCAAATAAAGATATTAGACCAGGAGAAAAACATATTTCTGATAGAGAAATTTCTGAAGCTTTAGATGAACTTGAAAGTGTTAATGCCTATTTATATTCAATAGAAGCATTAATGGAAAGAATATTTGATACAAAAATTTCAAACAATATTGAATCAAAATTTAAAGAAATTGCAAATGTGTTGGCCCCAGATCCATTAAATATGGATCGATTAATTCTAAATAGATTATTTCATCAAACCCCAGATTCGCCTGATAAGAAAAATATAAATTAGTTAATTAGTTACTTCTTCGAAGTCGCAAGTAATTTCAACTGGCATTGGAGAGACTTTCCAAATAGATTTACAGTACTCTCTAATAGACCTATCTGAAGAAAAATATCCTGATCTAGCAGTATTTAATAATGCCATTTTATTCCAAGAATTTTTATTATTCCAGCATGCACTGACCACATCCTGCTTATTTATGTAGTCTTCAAAGTCAGCCATAACAAAAAATGGGTCGTGACCAGTCAAGCTATTTAATAAAGGTCTAAATAATTCCTTATCTCCATTGCTAAAGTGGCCAATTTCAATTAAGCGTATAACTTCTTTAAGCTCTGGACATTGACTAATAAAAGTTTTGGGAGAGTAATTATTGTTTTTTAAATCCATAATTTCTGTTTCAGTTTTACCAAAAAGAAAGAAATTCTCTTTTTTCACAAGATCTCTTAATTCCACATTAGCTCCATCTAAGGTCCCAATCGTTAAAGCTCCATTCATTGCAAACTTCATATTTCCAGTTCCAGATGCTTCTTTTCCAGCAGTTGAAATTTGTTCTGAAAGATCCGTTGCGGGATAAACTATTTCACCAAGTTTAACGTTATAGTCAGGTAGAAAGACAACTCTCAATAAACCATCCATATCTGGATCAGAATTAACTACATCAGCTATACCATTAATGAATCGAATCATTAGCTTTGCCATAAAGTATCCTGGCGCAGCTTTGCCTCCAAAAATTATAGTTCTTGGTACTTCATACTTATTTGTACCATTTTTGATTCTTAGATATTGAGCGATAATTTGTAAAGCATTTAAATGTTGCCTTTTGTATTGATGAATTCTTTTTACTTGAACATCAAATAAACTTGATGGATCAACAAGTATGCCAGTTTTTGAATGGATAAAACTTGCTAATTTTCTTTTGCCATTTAATTTAGTTTCCTCAAATTTTTGTAAAAAATTGTTGTCATCTTTCTTTTCTTCTAACTTCTTAAGAAGTTCCATATTTGTTATCCAATTAGGACCAACCTCTTCTTCAAGAAGGCTAGATAATGATGGATTAGATAGGGCAACCCATCTCCTTGGAGTAACTCCATTAGTTACGTTTGTAAATTTTTCAGGCCATAGTATTGCGAATTCAGGAAGAAGTTGTCTTTTTATTAGATCTGAGTGAAGTGCTGCTACACCATTTATATGATGTGCTCCAATTGTAGCCAAGTGAGCCATCCGAACTGATTTGGAACCTTCTTCATCAATTATTGAGAGTTTTTGAAGGATTTTGTCATCACCAGGATAACGTAGTCTTAATTGTTGAAGGAATCTCCAGTTAATTTCATAAATGATTTCTAGATGACGAGGAAGTAGATCATTAAATAAATTTAAATCCCATTTCTCTAAAGCTTCTGGGAGTAATGTGTGGTTGGTATAAGCAACAGATGAAGTTGTTATGTTCCAAGCTTTATCCCAACCTATTTGATATTGGTCAATAAGAAGTCGCATTAATTCTGCAACTGCTATGGCAGGATGGGTATCATTCAATTGAACTGTCCAATGCTTAGGGAATTCTGTTATTGGTATTGATCTTTTCTCAAGGCTTCTCAACATATCCTGAAGAGAACAACTTACAAAAAAGTGTTGTTGTTTGAGTCTTAATCTTCTACCTTCGTCGGTTCCATCATTTGGATATAGAACTTTTGAAAGAGTTTCAGAGGCCACTTTTTCTTCTACAGCTCCATAGTAATCACCAATATTGAAAGCATAAAAGTCAAAGCTTTCTGTTGCATCAGCTCTCCATAATCTTAATCTGTCACATGTATTTACCCTGTACCCTAAGACTGGAACATCATGAGGTACACCTATTGCATGCTCAGAAGGGATCCATCTTGATCTGTAGTTTCCTTTATCGTCTCTGTAACTTTCAGTTCTTCCTCCAAAGCCAACAAAACAGGATTCATCAGGTTGTGGAAGTTCCCAAGGCCATCCACCTTTTAGCCATTTGTCAGTAACTTCAACTTGCCAACCATCTCTGATTAATTGATTGAATATGCCAAATTCGTAGCGAATACCATAACCAACTGCTGGTACTTGTAGAGATGCTAATGATTCCATATAACATGCAGCAAGTCTTCCAAGGCCACCATTACCTAATCCAGGCTCTTCCTCTACTTCGAGTATTGTTGATAAAGATTCAATCCCAAATCTTTTTAATGCATCTTCAGCTTCTTGAGTTATGCCAAGATTGAGGAGGTTGTTACTTAATTGAGGTCCAATTAAAAATTCTGCTGATAAGTAAGCTACAGTTTTTTGTGGTTTTTTTCTAATGACCTCTTGGCTGGCTAAATATCTTGTCATTAACCTATCTTTAACTGCGTAACTCAAAGCCATGTATAAGTCGTGAGGACTTGCAGAGGTTGCTAACTTTCCAAGAGTGTAGAAAAGATGGGCTGTCATTCCCTGAAAAACAGCATCTGAATCCATGCCAGCTTTCTCAGGATCTAAATAGCAGCCTGGTGTAGGCAAGCGCAGATCAAAGGGTTCGTTGGAATTCATTGGAATAGACATATAACAGACAATAGCCATTTTTAAGAAAATTTCTTTGTTGTAACTTCAGATCCACACTTGTTGAGTATTTTTGCTTTTTTCTTACATATTTCTTAAAGTGGGCCCTTAATAAACTATCTTCCAATTAGGTAGTTTATTTTTTACGCATAAATGTACTCTTTACTTGCTGAATTAAGTGCACATGATTTAGAAGTTGCTGAAACGTTGATAGGAGTTATAAGGTTTCTATTGATATTTTTAGCTGCAAGAGCATTAGCAGAAGTATTAGTAAGACTTAGTTTGCCAACAATAGTAGGTGAGCTTCTCGCAGGGGTTGTTATAGGAGCATCAGGATTCCATTTGTTGATACCGCCTTCAGCCGGAACCGAATTAAATGAAGGACTTGTAAATGTTATTAGTTCTTTAGCTTCAATCCCCCCAGAAGCTGTACCTGATGTTTATTTCGAAAGTTTTCCATCCCTCCAAGCAGTAGCAACTCTAGGGTTATACGCTCTTTTATTTTTAACAGGACTAGAAAGTGAGTTAGAGGAATTAGTAGCTGTCGGAGCTCAGGCTTTTACTGTTGCTATGGCTGGTGTGATTTTACCGTTTGCCTTTGGAACTCTTGGATTAATGTTTATTTTCCAAGTTGATCTAATTCCAGCAGTTTTTGCTGGAGCATCTATGACGGCAACAAGTATAGGAATTACTGCAAGTGTTTTTGGTGAGTTGGGTTATTTAAAAACAAGGGAAGGACAGATTGTTATTGGTGCAGCAGTGTTAGACGATATCTTAGGAATTGTAATTCTGGCAGTTGTAGTCGCCCTTGCTGCCGGAGGGACTCTAGAAATTGCTCCTATCGTTAAATTAGTTGCAGCAGCTGTAGTATTCGTTATTGCTGCTATTGCATTAAGTAGAACAGCTGCTCCAGGTTTTGATTGGTTATTAGATAGATTAAAAGCTCCTGGAGCCGTAGTGGTAGCTTCTTTTGTGATACTTGTATTGTGTTGTTTCGTGGCAACAGCCATTGGATTGGAAGCAGCTTTAGGTGCTTTCGCAGCAGGATTAATTCTAAGTAGTTCTAAAAATAATCACGCAATTCAACAATCCGTTTTACCTTTAGTATCCTTATTTGCAACTATTTTCTTTGTATTAGTTGGAGCGGGAATGGATTTATCAGTTATCAATCCACTTGATCCAACAAGTAGGTCAGCTCTTGTAGTTGCAGGATTTTTATTAGTTGTTGCAATTATTGGAAAAATTGCAGCAGGATGGGTATTTTCAAGTGATAAACCTACCAATAGATTAGTGGTAGGTTTGGGTATGATGCCTAGAGGAGAGGTTGGTTTGATTTTTCTTGGATTAGGAACAAGCGCTAAGTTGTTAACTCCTTCTCTTGAAGCAGCTATTTTATTAATGGTTATAGGAACTACATTTCTTGCACCTGTTCTATTAAGAATTGTCCTAAAAGATAAACCCCCAAACGATGGCAATAAAATTTCAGATGATGTTGCAGCTGATCCAGTGGGCCTTCTTTAGGAAATAAGTTTATTAGAATCAAAACAAAAAATTTTCAATAAATGAAAAAATCAGCTCTTATAGAAAGTGATGTAAATTATGACTGGAATTTCTTAAATTACCCAATACATACTGTTTCAGCAAACCCTGAACAAACATCAAAAGAACACGCAATTTTATTAATTCATGGTTTCGGGGCTTCTACGGATCATTGGAGATTTAATATCCCTGTTTTAAGTACAAAATACGAAGTCCATGCTATGGATTTACTCGGTTTTGGAAAAAGTCCTAAGCCTCAAGACGTAGAATACTCAGGATCTTTATGGAAAGATCAGGTTGTCGCTTACGTAAAAGAAAAAATCAGAAAACCAACAATTGTTGTTGGAAATTCATTAGGTGGTTATGCCGCGTTAGCAGCTGGTGCAGAATTAAATGAGCTAAACGCAGGTGTGATATTACTTAATGCTGCTGGATATTTTAGTGAAGAAAAAACCATCAAAAAGAATATGTTGCAAACTTCAATTGAAACAGTTGCTGGCATATTTTTGAAAAATATTGTTCTTCAACGCTTGATTTTTGAGAATATGAGAAATCCAAAAAATATTAAAAAAACTTTGAATCAAGTGTATGTTGATAAAAAAAATGTTGATGATTTTTTAGTTGAGTCAATAAGAAAACCTTCTCTAGATTTTGGAGCTTTTAATGTTTTTAGAAGTGTATTTAACCCATCAGGTCCTCAGGGATTGCCCTTGGATAAGCTATTCGCAAAACTAAATGCACCATTATTACTGCTCTGGGGAGGGAAAGATCCATGGATGAACACTCCAAAAAAAAGAAATCTATATAAAAAATTTACACCAAAGAATACAAAAGAAATTATTCTTGATGCAGGACATTGTCCTCATGATGAGATACCTGAATTAGTTAACCAACATATTTTGGATTGGGTTGATTCTCTTTAAGAAATTATTGTGAAACTTGAATTATCTAATAAAGACCAAGGAATTTATGTTTTTCAATTAGATAAAAAAAACTACATTAAATTTTGTCCTGAAAGAGGAGGTGTTATTACAAATTGGGTTTCGGACGGTAAAGAGATACTTTATTTTGATGAAAAAAGATTTATAGACAAGACAAAAAGTATTAGGGGAGGTATTCCAATCCTGTTTCCAATTTGTGGAAATCTCAATATCTCTAGTTCAGTATTTGGAAAAGATTTTTTGCAGCTACCACAACATGGTTTCGCTAGGGATTTGAAATGGCAATACTCCTTCAATAAAAATGAAAAATTTTTATGCTTATTCTTAAATTCATCTAAAAAAACCAAAAAATATTATCCTTTCGATTTCGAACTAAAAATCGAAGTTACCTTAAAAATTAACTGTTTAGAATTTGAAATTACAATCCATAACAAAACAGACTTTGCTATGCCTATAAATTTTGGTTTGCATCCTTATTTTAATGTTTCAGATTTCAAAAATTTAGAGTTTATTGATAATCCAGTTAATTGTCATGATCAAGAAAGAAACATTATAAGTAATACTTTGGATGAATTAAATAAAATTAATTTAGGAGTTGATCTCCTTATTTATACTTCCGGTAGAAGCTCTTTTCGAGATAAAATTTTTAAAAGAGAAGTAATTTTAAATCATCCATATCCTTTTGATTTAGGCGTTATTTGGAGTGATCCTCCAAGAAGAATGATATGTCTCGAACCTTGGACTAGTCCCCGAAATTCTTTTGTTGATGGATTTAGAAACATTATGATTCTTTCAAATGATAGAAAAAGGTTAAATGCATCAATAGAAATAAAATCTCTTAAGTAATTTTATGTAGTACTTATGAAATTTGTCGTTATAGATGATGATCCCACAGGCTCTCAAACTGTTCAAGATTGCTTATTACTGCTGAAGTGGGACTGCTCAACTCTAGTCAAAGGCTTTGAATCTAAATCTAATTTATTTTTTATTTTGGCTAATACAAGGTCACTATCTGAAAATGATGCGAAATGCACAATACAGGAAATTTGCAAAAATATTAAGGCTGTAATTGCTTCTCAAGTTTATGAAGAAGAAATTATTTTTATAAGTAGAGGAGACTCTACTCTTCGCGGACATAACTTTTTAGAGCCAAGTACCCTAAATAGTTGCTTAGGTCCTTTTGATGCTACTTTTCATATTCCAGCTTTTATAGAGGGTAAAAGATTAACAATTAATGGATCACACTTTGTTGATAAAACTCCAATTGATCAAACAATTTTTGCGAGAGATAAAATATTTGGATATGAGACAAGTAATGTTAAGAATCTTTTATTTCAAAAGAGTAAATCGCAAATAAATATTGAAGATATTCAAAATCTTTTATGGTCTGATATCGAGATTTTAAATGATGAAGAAGATAATATCGTTTTTAAAAAACTAAAGAATTTAAATAAAAATAAACATGTAATTGTAGATGTAGAAAATTATTCTCAACTGAATAAATTTGCTTTGGTAATCAAAAAATTAACTAAACAAAAAAAATTTCTTTTTCGCTCTGCAGCAAGTTTTATAAGTTCAATTTCTGAGAAAAAAAGCATCCCTAAGTTTGAGACTTTTTTCTCAAATTTAAGAATTAGAAATAAAGAAAATAGTTTTCTTCCAGGACTGATAATTATTGGGTCCTACGTGGAACTTTCGACACTACAATTGAAAAATTTATTAGAGATAAGTAATTGCAATCCAATAGAATTAAATGTTTTTGAATTCTTTAAAATTACTTCATCAGAGAATAATCATAAACAAATGAAATTGTTTAAAAATAAATTTTTGAGAGAAATTAGATTTTCCTTTGAGGAAGGAAAAACTCCTGTATTGTTCACGTCAAGAAAATTTATGTCTTTAGACTATATTGAACAATTTAATTTTTATAATTCACTTTCTTATTTTATAGCTGAATTAGTCGCAGATTTGAAATATGAAATAGGATATTTGATTTCAAAAGGAGGGATAACAACTAATATGATCCTTAGTGATGGACTTAATGCAGATTATGTTTATCTTGAGGGACAGATTTTAACAGGCATTTCAGTCGTAACTTGCAACCTGAAAAATGACAAAAAACTTCCTATTATTACGCATCCTGGAAATATTGGCACTAAAGATTCACTGGTAAATATTTGGAAAATTTTTGAAAATAAAATTAATTTTTAAAATTAGAAATTTGAAATAATTTCTTCAGCAAAACTGCTACAGGATAATGGTTCTACTTTCGGTTCCATTAAACGAGCTAGATCATAGGTGACTTTTTTTTGCTCTATTGCCTTACTTAAACCATTAGTAATTAAGTTAGCTGCCTCATCCCAACCAAAATATTCAAGCATCATTACACCACTAAGAATTACTGAGCCTGGATTAATCTTATTTAAGCCTGCATGTTTTGGAGCAGTACCGTGCGTAGCTTCGAAAATTGCTGCATTATCTCCAATATTTGCACCAGGAGCCATACCTAAGCCGCCAACTATTGCTGCAGCTGCATCAGAAACGTAGTCTCCATTAAGGTTTAAGGTTGCAAGAATTGAATATTCTTGAGGTCTAGTTTGAATTTGTTGAAATATACTATCAGCTATCCGATCATCAACAAGAATAAGTTCTTTCCATTTCCCATCTCCGTGAGAATTTGATATTGATGCAATAACTTCTTTAATTTCTTCGCAAATGAATGCTTTTTTGTTATTTGTAAGCTTGTCAAAACCTGGTTCAATTTTTCGAGCATTATTTTCAATTGTAATTTCTGGATTTTTCTGAATATTATCTAAAATCCAGCTTTCTCTTTCTGTAATGCAATCATCTCTAAATTCATTTACTGCTAATTCATATCCCCAATCTCTAAATGCACCTTCTGTATATTTCATAATATTTCCTTTATGTACAAGCGTGACATGCCTTTTATCTCCGGATAATCTTTTAGCATGTTCAATAGCTTTTCTAATATGTCTTTGGCTACCAGATTTACTTACCGGTTTTATTCCAATACCTGATCCGTCTGGTATGGATCTATTTTTTAAATTTTTACTTTTTGGTATGACGATGTTATTTAAGTGATTAATTAATTCAAGACAATTATTATCCTCCGCTTCCCATTCAATTCCCATGTAGATATCCTCAGTATTTTCTCTATAAACAATAACGTCTAAATTTTGAGGATTTTTGTGAGGGCTTGGAGTTCCTGAATAATATTTGCATGGTCTAACACAGCTGTATAAATCAAATATTTGCCTTAATGCAACATTAAGAGATCTAATACCTCCACCGATGGGAGTCGTTAAAGGACCTTTGATGGCTACACCAAAGTGTTTAATTGCTTCAATAGTATCTTGAGGGAGGTAGTTATATGTTCCATAAAGTTCACAAGCTTCATCGCCTGCATAGACTTTAAACCAATTAATTTTCCTTGCATCTCCATAGCTTTTTTTAATCGCTGAATCAAGAACTATTTGAGTTGCAGGCCAAATATCAACTCCAGTACCATCACCTCTAATAAATGGGACAATTGGATTATTAGGAACGTTCGGTTTGCCTTGATTAAAAGTTATTATCTCGCCTTCATTAGGTAAAGTTAATTTTTCAAAGTTTGGCATAGCATCGAATTAATAGAAGATAACCCATTGAAATTCCTCGTATTGTAATTTGCGATGAGTTATTTTCTTTAAAACCTAGAAATTTATTATTCAAATGTGAATAGATAATTGTTTATTGATCAGCATTTCAACATCTTTATTAAAAGAAAAAGAAGTTAATAAGCAAGTTAAAGCAAATTATGTCATTTTTCAAAAAAGTACTCTGCTACTTATGAATGCGAGTTCAAATGTAAGCAATGTTGAAATAGCTAATAAAATAGCTTCCACTGCAGCTTTGTTTCGAAAATATTTTCCAGATGCAAGCGTAAACTTTAGTCCCTGGGACAACTCAAATAATGAATCCATGCAAGATAGTATTGATTTTGCGTTTCATTTCCCTGGTTGGAGTCCTCTTATTGAATGTAGAGCAATACTCCTACAATTAAGAATTGAAAATTATAATAATGGCAGAGTCCCTAAATTGTTGGGAATAATAATGCGGGGCATGATTGTTCCTTCCGAGAGATGGAGAGTGGCTACCATCGGTGATTGGGAAATGACTGGCACTCATCTACCGCAAAAGGAACAAAAAGATAACCTTTTTTTGGTTTGCAAAGAACTTTATAAGCTATTTTCTACTACATCTGCAGGTAACAAAAATTAGCTGTTTTATGTATTTTCCTTGTAGATTAAATACACTTACAAAATAATTCAAAATATATGGCAGTTGCTCTTGCAGGACAATTAAGAGAAGGGACAAAAAAATCCCACACTATGGCAGAAAATACTGGCTTTGTGGCTTGTTTTTTAAAAGGAGTTGTTGAAAAAAATTCTTATAGAAAATTAATTAGTGATTTATATTTTGTTTATGAAGCTATGGAAGAAGAAATTGAAAGACTGGTCAATGAGGAACATCCGGTAATAAAACCTATAGGTTTTAAATCGTTATTCAGGAGAGAAACTCTTATAAATGATCTTAAATTTTATTTTGGTGAAAACTGGAAGAATGAAATTAATATTTCTCACTCAGCAAAAGAATATGTTGAAAGAATCCGAGAGGTTGCAAAAAATTCCCCAGAGCTATTAGTTGGTCACCATTACACTCGCTATATAGGAGATTTATCTGGGGGTCAAATCTTGAAAAGGATCGCTAAAAAAGCATTAAATTTGCAGGGAAATGATGGTTTAAATTTTTATGAGTTTGAATTAATTGCTGATGAAAAAAAATTCAAGGAAGAATATTCCCTTACTTTGAATCAACTTCCAATAAATCAAAAGACTGCTGATCAAATTATTGATGAAGCTAATCAAGCTTTTACTTACAATATGAAAATGTTTAAGGAACTTGAAGGTAACTTAATTGCTGTTTTAGGTAAGATTGTATTCAATTACATAACAAAAAAAGTTAGGAAAGGAAGTACCGAAACCTAATATTTATGTTTGATTCATTAGTTGATTTCCTTAAAACCAATATTGATGAATTAAACGGTCATGAAGTACAAATATCTAGCGAATTCAAAGAACATCACAATGAAGACTCAAAATATATTATTAAAAATTGGCTTTTTTCATCTCCCGAATATAGAAAGTGGCGAATAACAAGATTAGATGGTGGCAAAAAACTGCAAGTGTTTAATACGGTCGCATATCCTAATTTTGATAGTGAAATCCCCATTTTAGGAGCTGATATTTTGTGGTTTGGAACTTCTCAAAAGTTATTAGCAATACTTGATTATCAACCTTTAATTCAAGAAGGCAAATATCTTGAAAAATATTGTTCAAGTTTAGGTTTTATTAAGAAAAAATATTCTGCTTTTGATAATAATAAAATGAAGAATTTATATGATTCAAAAAAGTATTTTTCCCCATGGGTGATTATATGTAGGGGAAATAAATTAAATCTTGATAGAGATTTAAACAATATATTCCATTCATTTGTAAATAATTATTTGAACATTTATAAATCGAATCCTGGTAATCAATTTTTAAATGCAGAAGAAATAAAGATAAATCAAATTAAATATGATAAGTATAGTTTTGAAAAAGACCCTGCTGATAAATTGTTTAAATCTTTTTTTGGAGAAAAATGGACAAAAAAATTTATCAATAAATTTCTATTTACATTAAATAATGAGATTATTCATTGAATGTTAATACAAGATACTATTTTCTACAGGCCTGATTGGAGATGGCATAACTTTTTAAAATACTTAACTAATAATTTAAGTAAATATAACTGTTTAGAAAAAATAATTCCCTCGGAATATTCTTATAAAGATTCAACTTATGGTTCAAAAAAATCAAAAAAAAATGTGAATCTTTCTACATGGGGTGTAACGCATAAAAAAAGGATTCAATTCGCAAGAGCAGTATGTATCAATAGTCCAAATTATTCTGTTTTAAATTTTTTAATTATTCCTAATACTATATATAATGTCCCATTTTTTGGAGTAGATTTTGTTTCTCTACCTAATAGTTATTTATTAGTGTTAGATTTTCAGCCTTCATTAAAAATACAAAATCAATACAATAATCGGTTGTTAGAAAAACTTATAAAACTCAAAAATCATTGTCATTCATCACTCCCATTAGCTGATAAAATGTCTGGGGATGTAGCTAGATTTTTTTCTCCAGGAGTAATATGGTCAAAATTACCAAAGGAAGAAAGAAGTGATTTTTTAATTGCTAATCAGCTTTATAATTCATTTAAGGAATATCTTGATTTGTATTTGGAAATTCTTTTCGAAAGTAAAGAAGTCAATATTGAACTGCAAAAAGAATTAATAAACGGTCAAAATAATTATTTAAAATATAGAAGAGATAACGACCCAGCAAGGCCAATGTTGTCAAGTTTGTTTGGTAAAGAATTTACTGAATCTTTAATTAAAGAAGTTTTATTTACTACTTAAAAGTCTTATAATTTTATGAAATTTGAAATCATATGAAAAAAATTTCTGTTCTTTTTGTATGTTTAGGAAATATTTGTAGGTCTCCTGCAGCAGAAGCTATCTTTATAAGTCTAATTGAGAAGAAGGGCTTAACCGATGCCTTTGATGTAGATTCTGCTGGAACTGGGAGTTGGCATATTGGGAAAAAAGCTGATTCTAGGATGAGAATTGCGGCAGGAAGAAGAGATATAAATATCTTAAGCAGGGCTCGTCAAATAAATAGCAAAGATTTTGACGAATTTAATTATATTCTTGCGATGGACGATTCAAATTTTAGAAATATCCATGATCTTAAAAATAGAACAGCTTCAACTGGTTTTGCATCAATTAAAAAAATACAAGATTTTAGATCAGTTTTTTATGAGCAAGAAGTTCCTGATCCATATTTTGGAGGTGATGAGGGCTTCGATTATGTCCTCGATATTTTAGAAGACTCAGTAGAGGGTTTTTTGGAAAGTATTTCTTGAATTTATTTGATCTCAGTTTCTTTAGGAATCTTGTCATTATATAGATCAATAATTTTATTCACTACCTCATTAATCGTATATCCATCTGTAATAATTTCTATTGCATCATTCGCTTTTGTTAGAGGTGAAATTTCCCTATTGGAATCTTCAAAATCTCTTTTTTTTATAAGCTCTTTTAATGTATTAAGGTCTATTTCTTGTGAGTCTTTACTATTATTATCAGATTGTCTTCTTTTTGCTCTTTCGTCGATGCTAGCTGTTAAAAATATTTTAAGTTCTGCATGAGGAAAAACAGTAGTTCCTATATCTCTTCCTTCAGCTACAAGTCCGCCTGATTCTCCAATTTTTCTTTGTTCTTCTACTAAGAAATTTCTTACTTCTTTTATTGAGGAAATTTTAGAAACGATAGAACTTATCTTTTGCGACCTAATTTCTTCTGTAACACAGTAGTTATTAATATAAACCTCTTGATGTGAATTTGTATTCGACTTGAAAACAATAGATATATCTTTAAGAATATTCTGTAATTTTTTTTCTTTTTTATAATCAATACTTTCTTTTATCATAAGCCAACTCAATGCTCTATACATCGCTCCTGTATCTAAATATAAAAGTTTAAGTTTCTTCGCTATTAACTTTGTTACAGTGCTTTTACCTGAACCTGCAGGACCATCAATTGCAATAATCGGCCTTCTTTTCATTAGAAAAACGTGATCAATTAATCTTGTCTCTCCACATCTTATCGCACCAGCCAGTAACGAAATATTATCCTCAAGTCTCGCTTTTTGGAGTGTATGAGGGTGTAAATGTTCTAAATATTCAATTGAAATTTTCTTTGCTGATAGCTTTTTAATTATTTCGTCTAAATTGATTCTTTTTTCTTGTTGAAAATTTTTTTTTGCTTTTAATAACTCACTTGAAAAGAACCTAATCAATTCTCTTTCGTTTTTTGATAAATGTACATTACGCGAACTTAAAGGTATGCCATCAAAATCCCTTTGTGTAGGGATAGATTTAATAGCAACATTTAATTTCTTTCTTAGGATGAGATTTTTTAAAATTAAAAGTTGTTGCCAATCTTTTTCTCCTAGGTAAAGATTTTTTGGCTTGATGAGATTAATTAATCTATAAACTACTGTACAAACGCCATCAAAATGTCCAATTCGATTTGATCCACATAATGCAGAAGATAAATCTATTGGTGCTTTTAGCAATTTAATATTTTTATTCGGTGGATATATATCTTCATTATTTGGGATGAAGATGACATCTGCGCCATTTGAAAAGGAGATTTTTATATCATCATCAATTGTTTTTGGGTAATGCTCTAGATCTAACTTGTTATCAAATTGAAGTGGATTAATAAAAATACTAACTAAATTAACATTAGAATTGTCATTTTTTGCTGTTGATATTAATTTTATATGTCCATTGTGAAGATTACCCATTGTTGGAATGAAGTTAATTTCACTATTTATATTTCTCCTCCAATTTTCTATTTCTTCAGTTTTCCTTAAAATTACTTTATTCACTTTGTTTTTAAAAAATAAATCTATTTGATAAATAATTACTGGACAAAAGCAATCTTAGGAGGAAGATCTATATAGGGAAGTCTATCATTTTTATTTCATGGATTACAAAACATCAGGTGTTGATATAGAAGCTGGGCGAGAATTTGTTTCTGAAATTAAACAGGCAGTTGAAGGAACTCATACATCTAATGTGATTGAGGGTATTGGTGGGTTTGGAGGTTTGTTTAGAATTCCTATCGATAGTTTTAAAAAACCAGTTCTAGTTTCAGGAACTGATGGCGTTGGAACAAAATTAGAATTAGCCCAAAGTAAAAACTTTCACTTTGAGGTTGGTATTGATTTAGTTGCTATGTGCATGAACGATATCATTACTAGTGGGGCAAAACCTTTATTTTTTCTAGATTATATTGCCACTGGTAAACTTGATAAGAAACAGTTGTTGAGGGTTGTGCAGGGAATTTCACATGGCTGCGGAGAAAATAACTGCTCATTACTCGGTGGAGAAACTGCTGAAATGCCTGGATTTTATTCTAAAAATAAGTATGATCTTGCAGGATTTTGTGTTGGAATAGTTGATGAGGAAAGGCTTATTAATGGTAAAAAAGTTTCTGAAAATGACTTAATAATTGCTTTAAAAAGTAATGGAGTTCATAGTAACGGCTTTAGTTTAGTAAGAAAAATTATTCAAAACAATAATGAAATAGATAAAGAATTTGAAAAAGTTTCTCACTTAAATTTTTATGATGAGTTATTAAAACCTACAAAAATTTACAATAATGTGATTAATCAAATGTTATCTGAAAATATAGAAATAAAAGCGATGTCTCATATTACTGGAGGAGGAATTCCAGAAAATTTACCAAGATGCATACCTTCTGATTTTATTCCTTATATCAATACCAGTTCTTGGGAAATACCTATTTTATTTAAATTCCTTAAAAAGAAAGGATCGATTCCTGAAAAAGATTTTTGGAATACTTTCAATCTTGGAGTTGGATTTTGTTTAATTATTGATAAACAATTTAAGGACGTGATATTAAGTATCTGTAAAGATCATGAGATAGATAGTTGGGAAATTGGAAAGATAGTTCGAAAAAATGATTCAACAATGAGTAAATTTTTGCCAGGAATTTTAACTTAAATTTTTTCATCTTTTTAAAATGAAATTTAAAAAAATATTTTTTATACCCAAATGAAAAAGTTAGGTGTAATATAATAAAATTACCGCCGAATTATATCGGAAGTTTAAGTATTAAGATTTAACCTTTTATTCAATGCCCTTCGCAAATAATCAAAGAATTACACGTAGACGTAGTTCAGCTGGCCCTACACCGCCAAAAAGACCAATAGGTAATAATTCTGAATCAATTGGTAGACAGGCCCAAGGCCCAAGGCCAACTTTCTTGACACTAAGGGATCATGGGAAAGTTTTTGTCGCTGATTTACCTAATTTGTCCGATGGTCAATTAGCGCATATTAGTAAAGAAGCTAATGAAGTTTTAAATAGTTTGGAAAAAAGACTTAGTGATCTTGAAAATGAACCTAATTTTAGTAATCCTGAAAACGATACGCTGATAAAAGCCTCTACCAAAAGAGATGTCACACTGAGGTTTATTAAATCAATAGAAGAAGAACAAGAACATAGAAAGAATAATCCTGCTTTACGAGATGCCGCATCTGAATCTTTACCGAGAACTTTTCTTGAGGTTGCTAGACATAGATTGCCTGGAGCAACTTTTGATTCACTACTTCGAGAGGCTCTTGAAGCTTGTGCAGTTGATGAGAGTACTGAAGAAAATCAAGTTATTGATGAGCCTAAAGAAACTGTAAAAATTATGGATATACCCTCTTCCAACGCAAATGCTTCACTTGTTGTTAGTATCGATTCACTTAATGATTCCAAGAATGACTCTATATGATTCAAAACAAGAGTTAATAAGTTTTAAAGATCAAAATAATTCAAAAATTAACCTTACTTCAGAGAAAGATCCCATTTTATGTAATCATTGCAAAAGGACTGCATCAAATGGTGTTAGATGTTTAGGAATGTGCGTAGCAGATAATGATTACTAAAATAATTCAAATTTATATATAAATAATCTTTTTAAAATAATTAATAAATCCATTTAATTTTATTTATTAATGGATTTAAGGTATTATTTATCAATAATAAAGAAAATATTATTTTTCTATTGATCAATAGGTAATTGAAACTTTATACCTTTTATTTGAAATTGAAGTTTTTCGAAAACTTCATAATTAAATTCGTAAAAAAAATTAATAAGGCGGCACCCAGATTCGAACTGGGGATAAAGGATTTGCAATCCTCTGCCTTACCACTTGGCCATGCCGCCGATAAAGATTCGATTGAGTCTCTTTATGATCTTAACAGTAAGGTGTCTCATTCTCTATTATTTATATGCAATGGTCATGGAGAAGATGTAATCGCATCGGAGATAATAAAAAGATTACTAAAAAAAATAAAAAATAAAAAAATTGAAGTTTTGCCATTAGTAGGAAATGGAGATGTATTTAACTCCATAAAATCAAAGAATTTTCGTAAAATAGGATATTTAAAAGAGCTACCTAGTGGAGGTTTTAGCAATCAAAGTCTGAAGGGATTCTTGCTTGATTTCTTTGCAGGATTTTTAATCGATAATTTAAGAAATTTTTTACTTGTAAAACAGAAGTCAAAACATAACTGCAAAATTATCGCAGTGGGCGATTTCTTGCCATTATTCTACGCTTGGAGTTCAGAATGCGACTTTAGTTTCATTGGAACTCCCAAAAGTGATCATACTTGGAGTAGCGGGCCAGGTTGGGATTTAAGCGATTTTTATCATAAGTTGAAAGGTTCTGAATGGGATCCATGGGAAATGTTTTTAATGAAATCTCCAAGATGTAAAAATTTAATTATGAGAGATAAAATTACAGCTAATAATTTGTATAAAAAAAATATTGATGCAAAATACTTGGGTAATCCAATGATGGATTTTGTGAATTTAAGAAACGATAAGATTTCAAATATTATTTCTTTTAAAAGGATTATTTTATTAGTTGGAAGTAGATACCCTGAAGCTCTTAAAAATCTTGATAATTTTCTAAATTGCTTGCAAGATTTTGATTTATCAAAGGATTTGTTAATACTTTTGCCTTTGAGCATTAATGCAAATGTAAGCCAAATTCAAAATTATTTAAATAAATATGGTTTTATAAAACAGAGTAAATCTAAATTACTAATTGAAGAAGATTCAGTATGGAAAAAGAAAGATCAATATATCGTGATTGGAAAAGGTAAATTCAGTTCTTGGGCCAATATGGCAGAAGTTGGCTTGTCTAATGCAGGAACTGCTACAGAGCAAATTGCTGGCCTTGGAATTCCATCTCTTTCTCTGCCTGGACCTGGACCACAATTTACAAAATCATTTGCAAAAAGGCAATCAAGATTATTGGGAGGTAGTGTTTTAGTTTGCAAGAACAAAAAAATTCTTTTAAAACGTTTAAGTTTACTTTTGAAAGGAAAAGTTGATATGTTAGAACAAGCAAAAATTGGAAAAAAAAGAATGGGGGAATCCGGAGCAAGTAAGAAAATCGTGGATGCCATAAACCTTAATTTGTTATCTTAGTAAATGGCACTAGCTTATTAATTATTAATTCTTTTATGTATCCAATAAATGATCGGCAATATCTAAAAATTTGTGCAGAGATTGCAAAACTCATGAGTATAAGCTTATCTTCGGCTAAAAAGAAAGTAGAAATTCAAATTGCAAAAGAAGGCTCGAAAACTATTCAAGAAAAAATACAAGTTGCGCAAAATGTTTTAAAAATTTGTGAAAAAAATGATGGAGATAAATTAAGTTCTTCAAGAATACTTGATAAGCTAATGGCAACTCTTGATGGTGAAGATAATTTTTTAACTGAAGATTGATTCTTAATGTTCAAATATATTTGAAAATTTTAGTATGTCTAAATCAGCATGTACAGAAACTGTTTCGAAACATGTTTGAGCTAATTCATATCTATTCTCTCTTTCTAAGATAACTTTTAATTTATGCATAGCTTCAATTAAATATCTAACATCATTTGCTGCATAATCTAATTGATCTTTTGTTAAATCTTTGTTGCTACCCCAATCACTACTTTGCGAGCTTTTGTCCAGTTCTATACCTAACAATTCATAAATTAAATCCTTTAAGCCGTGTTTGTTTGTATAAGTTCTTGCCAACTTACTAGCAATTTTTGTACAAAAAATATTTTTTGTATTAATTTCAAGATTGCATTTTAGAGCTGCTACATCAAATCTCGCGTAATGAAATATTTTAGTAATTTTTTCATCTTCAAGAAGTTTTTTTAAATAAGGTGAAGAAGATGTATTAAGTTCGATTTTTATACAGGATGTTCTTTTAAATTCATTACATATTTGAACTAAACAGAGCCTATCTCTTCCATGAATTAAACCCATTGCTTCAGTGTCAATAGCTAGGTAGGATGATTTTTTATAAAGATTGTATAAATCTACTGTTAAATCGTTATAAAGAAGATCAATATTTTTATTTTCATTAGTCATTTTAATAAAGTAATCAAATTAATTTAAGATTTAGAATATTACTTAAGATTTTATTTAATTAAAAATTTTTATCTAATAGGAATATTTTACAGAATAATTTTAAAAAATTATAATAAGATGTAACTTTAATTTTTATTCTCGAGTTACTAGAAAAAATTATTTAATGTCATATTCCTTAAATTCAACATTATTGCTGACAATTCTTTTGGCCATAGGATTATTTTTTTTTCTTAGGGCTTCTAGTAAAGATAGAACTACAATCGTTGAGATTTCATCTTCTCAGCAGCCAATTAAAGTTTTAGATGGTTTATGTGAATGGCTTAATTTGAGAGGATGGAAGCAAACAGGAGGAGATTTTGAACAAAGAATTTTAATATTTAAGGGTCAAGTTGTTTCTAGTAAATTTTTAGCAATTTTTTTAGGTTTTCTTGGCGGTTTTGGTTCTTGTGCTTTGGGATTAGTAATTATTCAAATATATCCTGAATTAGGTTGGTGGCCTATTCTTTTGGGATTAATTGGTGGCCCTTTGTCTGGAATTGTTTATTTTAAAAAATCAGCAAGAGAGGAGAAATTTGAATTAAAGTTGATCAACAAAAATGAAAATGATTTAACTATTATGAGACTTAGAGCCCATAGGGATGAATTAATCTCTTTAGAAAATGAACTAGGAGAAAAACTCCAATTGAAAAGTGACGGTTCTTTATTTAAAACACCTATTTAGGATATTTTAAAATTTTATTCGATAATTTTTAATCAAAAATATAATTCTCCATACAGAATTTCTCTAACTCTTTATCATTTAACCAATCTTGGGGTTTTGTAAAAATTGATGTGAGAAATTCCTCTCGAGAATTTTTTTTAGATTTATACCCATATTCCCATCTAGCTAAAGGCGGCAAAGACATTAATATAGATTCAGTTCTGCCATTTGTTTGTAGTCCAAAAATCGTCCCTCTATCCCAAACTAAATTGAATTCGACATATCTACCTCTTCGATACAGTTGGAATTCTCTTTCTCTTGATGAATATGTTTGAGAAGCTCTTTTTTCAATAATGGGCAAATATGAAGGGAGGAATGCCTGCCCACAGTTTTCCGCTAAAGAAAATAAATTTTCCCAATTTAAATTCAATTTGCCAATATTTTGTGAAGCTTTTGAAGCTTCTCCATTTTGATTATTTCCTCTATAGATAATGCCTGAACCATCTTGATAATCATAAAAAATACCTCCTATGCCTCTTGATTCATTTCTATGCTTCAAGAAGAAATATTCATCACACCATGGTTTGAAAACTTTATGCAAATCTTGATCAACTTTCTCACAAGCTTTTTTATGCTCATTATGAAAATTCCTTACATCAGAAAGATAAGGATAAAAAGGGGTTAAGTCTGCACCTCCCCCAAACCACCAAACAGGACCAGCTTCGAAATATCGATAATTCAAATGAACTGTAGGAATATAGGGATTCTTAGGATGTAAAACCATAGAAGTTCCCGTAGCAAACCATTCATGACCTTTTGCTTCGGGCCTTTGAGCGATTATAGATTGAGGTAATTCTCTTCCCTGTACTTCCGAGAAATTTACGCCTGCTTGCTCAAAAATAGAACCATTTTTCAATACTCTTGATCTTCCTCCGCCACCTTCGTCTCTTAACCAGGATTCCTCTGTAAATTTCCCTTTGCCATCAATATTTTCAAGTCCTGAACAAATTTTGTCTTGTAGAGTTAATAAGAGATTTTTAGTTTTCTCTCTCGAGTTTTTAGGAGGTTCTTTCAACATGTATTTAGTAAATCTTGAAGAAAAAAATTTTTTTGGTTAATTATAAGTTTCTCTTTATAATTTCTCTTAGGGGGTCCTTATTGCCTATTATTTGATAGTTCGACATAGTTCTTAATCTTTTAAACAGTCGACTACCTTGTCAAAATATTTAAAAATTTAATGACCACAATAGAAGATGCAAATTTTGCTTTACAAAAAGTTCTAGATGCTGGATCAAAGAAAAATGTAATTGAATTAGCTTGGATTAAAAATGTAAGAGTAACTATACCGAGAGTAATCGTAACATTATCATTACCATCGTTTGCAAATTCTCAGAGGGATAGAATTGTACAAGAGGTTAGAGGGTTACTACTAGATTTTGAAGATATTGATGATGTTCAAATAGAGGTAGATAATAATCCTTCCAAAACAGAATCTCAAAATCATAGTAATGCTCCTGAGTTTCAGAAGATTGATGGGATTCGGCATATCATAGCTGTAAGCAGTGGTAAAGGAGGAGTTGGGAAAAGTACCATTGCAGTTAATCTCGCTTGTTCTCTAGCCAAATTAGGCTTAAAAACTGGTTTGCTGGATGCCGACATATATGGACCTAATACTCCCTCAATGATGGGAGTTGCCGAACAGAATCCAAAGGTTACAGAAGGTAGTGGCAGTGATCAAAGGTTAATACCAATAAATAAATATGGAATTTCATTGGTATCAATGGGTTTCCTTATAGAAGAAGGTCAGCCAGTTATATGGAGAGGACCAATGCTTAATAGTATTATCAGACAATTTTTGTACCAAGTTGAATGGAATAATCTTGATTTTTTGGTTATTGACTTACCTCCAGGAACAGGAGACGCTCAAATATCCCTTTCTCAGTCTGTGCCTATTTCTGGAGCTATAGTTGTCACCACTCCCCAACAAGTATCTTTGCAAGATGCAAGGAGGGGATTAGCAATGTTCAAACAACTCGGAGTACCTTTATTGGGAATTGTAGAAAATATGTCAGTATTTATTCCGCCAGATATGCCAGGCAAAAAATATGAAATTTTTGGTAAAGGAGGTGGACAAACATTAGCTAACGAAAATGACTTACCATTATTAGCTCAAATTCCTATTGAAATCCCTCTCGTTGATGATAGTAATAAAGGTGTACCAATCTCAATAAGCCAGCCCAATAAAGAAAGTTCTTTAGTATTTGGTAATTTAGCTCAATTAATTAAGAATCAATTTGTTAAAACTTAATTGATGTTTAAGAGAATTTCTTTAGTAAATAACAAAGGGTTTTTACAAAAAAAAGACAATTTTAATAGAGGTTTTTTATTTTCTCCGCTACTTATAATTCCCCTATTTTTAGTTATTATTTCAGGTTTTTTGATAAAAAGTATTCAAGGTGAATTATTAGTATCGAACTATTTAAGTCATATCCTAACTGGTTTTTTAGGTTATTTCTCAGCATTTTTTATTTCTTATATACCGTTGGAGAGAATCAGAAAGTATGTGGTCCCATTTTATTTGTGTACTTTAATATTCTTATCACTAATTTATTTTTTTGGAATTTCAGTTTCTGGTGCTCAAAGATGGCTAAGCTTTGGCATCTTTTCTTTTCAGCCTTCAGAGGTAGCTAAACTTAGTACTGTATTAACTCTTGCTTTAGTACTCGACAAAAAAATAATCCTAACAATAAGAGATTTAGTATTGCCCTTATTAGTAGTAGTTATTCCTTGGTTACTAATTTTCTTTCAACCGGACTTGGGTACCTCTTTAGTTTTATTTGTTTTGACAGGTGTGATGCTCTATTGGTCACAGATGCCCATAGAGTGGATTCTGATATTAGTGTTTTTTATTATCACATCTATACTATATCTAACCTTACCAACGCTTCTTATTTTCTGGATTCCAGTTATAGGATATCTTGCTTATAGATCTTCAAAAAAGAAAATTATTTTTTCTGCTCTCGCTATTTCGTTTCATTTATTAGTGGCAAAATTGACACCAATTTTGTGGCAATATGGCTTAAAAGAATATCAAAAAGATAGATTAGTTTTATTTTTAGATCCAAATAGAGATCCATTAGGTGGCGGATATCATTTGATACAGAGTCAAATTGCAATTGGTTCTGGAGGATTATTTGGGACTGGTTTGCTACAAGGTAAGCTGACTAATTTGCAATTTATACCTGAACAACATACTGATTTTATATTCAGTGCTTTAGGGGAAGAATTAGGTTTTGTGGGGTGCGCTATAGTTTTATTTTTGTTGTTTTTTTTGATTAAAAAACTTATTTATACTGCAACAATTGCTAGAACTAACTTTGAATCTCTAATTGTTATTGGAATCGCCTCAACTTTTTTATTTCAAATAATTATTAACTTATTTATGACTATTGGATTAGGACCAGTTACTGGTATTCCCCTTCCTTTTATGAGCTATGGTCGAACTTCATTGGTGACTAATTTTATATCTATTGGATTTGTTTTATCTATATTGAAACGTTCCAGATCACTAAGAAATTAATGAAATCAAATATAACCATAAAAAAAATTCAAGACTTTTTGATTAAAGGAGTTGAAACTATATATGTGGATGATGATTCATCCAGAAGAATGTGGTGGGCGTCTTTAGAAGTTATTCAAAAAGATTACTTATCTCAGAATTATACAAATGGGGGAATTTGGGTTGCCTCACCTTTGCCTGCATTTAATGATAAAAAATTTTTAAATCAATTTTATGGATGGCTTTGGTCTCCTGAAGGGTTTCCATATTTTCAGAATGAGAATGCAGGTTTTTTGCCAGTCAATAATTCAGACAAGATAAAAAAAGATTTCGATTTAGTTAGTAATTATAAAGTCTTAAATCTTAGTAGAGCAGATGGTTATGAACCTTTTTTGATGATAATTACCCCAAATTTTCAATGCATATTATCAATTGCAGGAGAAAAAGATAAAAAAATTCTATTAATGAAGTGTGATGAAGAAAGTCTTAAACTTTCAATTGAATTAATGCATGCAAAATTAAACCAAGAAAATTATGAGGAAGGAGTAAAATTTCGTAATGCAATAAATAATTTAGGTAACCTTAACATCAATAATCAATTTGAAAAATCATTTTGGCCATTATTATCTGCAAAATTAGCAAATATTGCTCCATATCGTAATATACAGAATTCTGTAAAAAACGATGAAGAAAATGTGCAAATAACTGAAGCAAAATTATTACGTGCAATATCTCATGAAGTAAGGACGCCTTTGGCAACAATCAGAACCCTTATAAGTTCTACTTTAAAAAAATATAAGATGGACGAATCAATGAAAAATCGTTTAATTCAGATAGATAATGAATGTAATGAACAAATTGATAGGTTTGGTTTAATCTTTAATGCAGCAGAATTAGTTAGTAATGAAGTTCCGTCATTAAATAATTTGGCAAAGATTAATTTATCTGAAATTTTTAAAAAGCTTGCGCCTTTATGGAATAAACAATTAAATCGACGAGGGATTTCTTTAAAAATTGATATCCCCAATCAACTTCCTCAAATTTTGAGTGATTCTGAAAAATTAGAATTAATGTTAAGTGGATTAATTAATAAAAATACTAGAGGATTAAAAGAAGGTAGTACATTAATTTTAGAATTGAGACCAGCTGGTCAAAAACTTAAACTTCAACTAAAAGTACAAAAATTAGAAAGTAATCAAAAAGAAATTCAAAAAAAAGATAAAAGTTCTGATATTGGTCCTGTTTTAAATTGGAACCCTCAAACAGGTAGTTTACAACTTAGTCAAAATGCTACTCAAAAGTTGTTGGCGAGCTTAGGAGGGCATGTCACAGAAAGGCGTGATGCAGGTTTAACAGTATTTTTTCCGATTTCAGATTCAAAATAAAATGAGAAACAAGTTTTCCATATATTAAATAATGTAGAAAATTTCTTGTAAATTTATAATTTTGCAAAATATGAATGCTAATTTCTTATAAGAAATAACTCAAAAATCAAGGATGACTGAAACTTTAGTTGGTCAATTTCCAAAGCATATAGGAAGTACCGGGGGTTTATTAAACTCAGCAGAAACCGAAGAAAAATATGCAATTGTATGGAAAAGTTCCAAGGAACAAGCATTTGAATTGCCCACTGGTGGAGCAGCTATTATGCATGAAGGTGATAATCTGATGTACTTTGCAAGAAAAGAACAATGCCTTGCATTAGGGACACAATTAAGAGCCTTTAAACCAAGAATTGAAGATTTTAAAATTTACCGAATTTTCCCAGGTGGCGACATTGAATTTTTACACCCAAAAGATGGTGTTTTCTCTGAAAAAGTAAATGAAGGCAGAGAGAAAGTTGGTCATAATCCAAGAAGAATAGGAGAGAATCCTAATCCAGCTGGTTTGAAATTTACAACTAAGAATACTTTTGATTAACTTCCTTAAAGTTGATATAAAAGAAGAAAATAATTATAATTTGGGTTGACATTATTAATATGATCAGCTCACACAAAGATAGTTTTTTAAAGGCTTACAAAGAAGGTAAAAATTTTATACCTATCATTCAAACTTGGCCAGCAGATTTAGAGACTCCCTTGTCGACTTGGTTAAAATTATCATCAAAAGATTCCCATGGTGTTTTTCTTGAATCTGTTGAAGGTGGAGAAAGTTTGGGTAGGTGGAGTATTGTTGCTACTAGACCTCTTTGGGAAGCCGTTTGTTATGGAGAAGAAATAGTTAAAACTTGGAATAATGGCAAAACCGAAACACATAAAGGTGATCCTTTTGACATCTTAAAAAGTTGGACAAAGGAATATAAGTCAACCATGCTTGATGACTTACCATCAATCGGACAATTATATGGCTCTTGGGGTTATGAATTAATAAATCGAATAGAACCAAGCGTTCCAATAAATGCAATATCCGAAAATAATGTACCTTATGGCTCATGGATGTTTTTTGATCAATTAGTTGTTTTTGATCAAATAAAAAGATGTATTACTGCAGTTGTTTATGTAGATACAACTTTTTCAAAAGAGTTCTCGATTGAAGAGTTGTATCTAAACTCAATTTCTAAAATTCAGAAAATTAGAAATTTAATGAGAGTTCCTCTAAAAGAAAATGAGTTTTTAGATTGGAATGAAAATGAGAATCTGAATTTTGATCTAGAAAGTAACTGGAAGAAAAAAAATTTTGAGGACGCAGTTCTCTCTGCAAAAGAATACATAAAAAAGGGAGATATCTTCCAAATAGTTTTAAGTCAGAGATTCCAAACTCAAGTCAATAATGATCCCTTTAATTTATATAGAAGTTTGAGGATGGTTAATCCATCTCCATACATGTCATTTTTTGATTTTGGCTCATGGTTCCTGATAGGTTCGAGTCCTGAAGTAATGGTGAAAGCCGAAAAAAATAAAAATAATCAGATTGTTGCAAGCTTAAGACCAATAGCTGGCACAAGGCCTAGAGGTATTGATAATCAACAAGACTTGGAATTAGAAAAGGATTTATTAAGAGATCCAAAAGAGATAGCTGAGCATGTAATGCTAATTGATCTTGGAAGAAATGATCTTGGAAGAGTTTGTGAAATTGGTACTGTGACGGTCAAGGATTTAATGGTTATTGAGAAATATTCACATGTTATGCATATAGTTAGTGAAGTTGAGGGAATCTTAAAAAATGATGCTGATGTATGGGATTTGCTAAAAGCATCTTTTCCCGCTGGGACAGTAACAGGTGCACCAAAAATAAGAGCTATGCAATTGATTAAGCACTTTGAAAAAGATGCTAGAGGACCTTATGCCGGTGTTTACGGATCTATTGATATTAATGGTGCATTAAATACGGCAATTACCATAAGAACTATGATAGTTAAACCCTCAAGAGATGGAAAATATAATGTATCAGTTCAGGCAGGTGCTGGAATAGTTGCTGATTCTTTTCCTGAAAATGAATATCAAGAAACAATTAATAAAGCAAAGGGGATATTAAAAGCAATAGCCTGTTTGGATAAATAAATGAGTCAAAATAATCTTTATAAAGGTTTTGAGGTTGAACTTTTCACAGGTTCTTTCAATTCTCATATTGGTGTTTCGGCTGAAATTGAGAAAATATTTCCTGATTTTGTAAAAGAGCCGGACAATAGAAATGTGGAATACATAACAACACCTGAAAAAGACTACAAATTTTTATATAAGAAATTAATAACTCCAAGAAGAAAGTTAAGACGATGGTTAAACAAAAAAGAGTTAACAATCATTCCTTCATCCACTCTTTGTTTTAAACACGATATACAATTTCAAAGATCTGATATTCACAATGCTTATCATCAATTTATACAAGATAATTATGGAACCTCTATTGCAACTTCAAGTGTACATATAAACATTGGAATAGATGATTTAGATAAGCTTTTTGCGGCTATTAGACTAATAAGATCTGAGGCTGCTTTATATCTATCCCTAAGTGCTAGTTCACCTTTTTTAAATAATAAAATTACGGAGCATCACTCTCAGAGATGGATGCAGTTTCCTAAAACACCAAGTAAGGTTCCTTTTTTTGTAAATCATAAATCTTATATCGATTGGATCGAGGGAAATATAGCTAATAAAAATATGCAAAATATCAGGCATTTTTGGTCTTCAATCCGACCAAATGGTCCCCAAAGACCTTTAATTCTTGATCGTTTGGAATTAAGAATTTGTGATTTTGTACACGATATTAATTTGCTTTTAGGGATAACGGCCATGATAGAACTAAGGATTCTAAATCTTTTTGAAAATATGAATTCTTTAGATCCTTTGAATGTTAGTTTTTTTTCAATTGATAAATTATCAGAAATATGTGATCAAAATGAAACTAATGCTGCTAAAGATAGTCTGAATTCAGAATTAATACACTGGCAAGATGGCAAAAAAGTTATTTGTAGAGAGTGGATTCAAAACTTATTATCAGATTTGTCATCGACAGCAGAAAAATTCAGTATGCAACATCTTTTGAATCCTATCTATAAAGTCCTTGAAGAAGGTAATCAATCTATGAAATGGATAAAACAATACGAAAAAGGTCTTTCTATTGATCAAATAATGAAAATTTCTATCGAAGATATGATTAGGAGTGAAGGCGTAAATGTTTGATTATTTAAATAAACTTTTAATCTGAACATTTTCACTTGTGACATAATGATTATATGGAATCTTTTCGACAGATAAAAAACAATAACGTGGATCTGATAAGTAACAATGATCCACTTGATAAAAATCGTCTTTTAATAGAAGATTTATGGGAATCTGTACTCAGAGAAGAATGCCCAGATGATCAAGCAGAGAGATTGATACAGCTTAAAGAATTAAGTTATTCAAAACAAATTGATGGTGATAGTTCAAAAACTTTTAAAAATGAAATAGTTGAAATAATAAATTCTATGGATTTAGCAGAATCCATTTCAGCAGCAAGGGCGTTTTCATTGTATTTTCAACTCGTGAATATTTTGGAACAAAGAGTTGAGGAAGATAGATATATTCAAAGCTTTACTAATAAGGATGTTCAAAAATCGCCCGATAATCTTGATCCTTTTGCTCCAGCATTGGCTAGGCAAAATGCTCCAGTAACTTTTAGAGAATTATTTTACAGGCTGAGGAAGTTAAATGTACCACCCGGAAAATTAGAAGAGTTATTGCAGGAAATGGATATCCGCTTGGTGTTTACTGCACATCCAACTGAGATAGTAAGACATACGATTAGACATAAGCAAACTAGAGTGGCCAACTTATTAAAAAAAATACAGATTGAGCAATTTCTAACAAAAGAAGAAAAAAATTCTCTAAAGACCCAATTAAAAGAGGAAGTAAGACTTTGGTGGAGAACAGATGAATTGCATCAATTTAAACCTTCAGTTTTGGACGAAGTAGATTATTCCTTGCATTATTTTCAGCAAGTTTTATTTAATGCGATGCCTCAATTGAGGATTAGGATCACTGAAGCACTTACTGAAAATTATCCAGATGTTCAGTTGCCCTCAGAATCTTTTTGTAATTTTGGTTCTTGGGTAGGCTCCGATAGGGACGGTAATCCATCGGTTACTCCTGAGATAACATGGAGAACTGCTTGCTACCAAAGGCAGTTGATGTTGGAAAGATATATTATTGCCTCATCAAATCTTAGAGATCAATTAAGTGTCTCGATGCAATGGAGTCAAGTCAGTTCTTCTTTATTAGAGTCACTCGAAACCGACAGGGTTAAGTTCCCAGAGATCTATGAAGCCAGGGCTACAAGATATAGATCAGAACCTTACAGATTAAAATTTAGTTATATTTTAGAAAAATTAAGGTTAACACAAGAAAGAAATAATTTATTAGCTGATAATGGCTGGAAATTGGACTTAGAGGGAGAAATTGATGACAAAAATCCAGATAAAGTTGAAAAATTATATTATAAATCTGTAAACGAATTTACTTATGATCTCGAATTAATTAAAAATAGCCTGATTAGTACAGATTTAACTTGTGAGTCTTTAGATACCTTACTTACTCAGGTTCATATTTTTGGATTTTCTTTAGCAAGTTTAGATATTCGTCAAGAGAGTACAAGGCATAGTGACGCTATACAAGAGCTTACAAATTATCTTGATTTATCTGTGCAATATGACCAAATGTCTGAGGAAGAAAAAATTAAATGGCTTACAGATGAATTAAATACAAAAAGGCCTTTAATTCCATCTGATGTCAACTGGACAAAAACTACAGAAGAAACCTTTTCAGTTTTTAAAATGGTTAAAAGATTACAGCAAGAATTTGGAAGTCGCATTTGTCATTCTTATGTAATTTCAATGAGTCATAGTGCATCTGATTTGCTTGAAGTGCTCTTACTGGCAAAAGAAATGGGACTTCTTGATCAAAATTCACAAAAGTCAAAATTATTAGTTGTTCCTCTTTTTGAAACTGTAGAAGACCTTAAAAGAGCACCAGAAGTAATGGAAAAGTTGTTTAAATTAGATTTCTACAGATCATTATTGCCAAAAGTGGGAGAATCTTTTAAACCTCTGCAAGAATTAATGCTTGGATACTCTGATAGCAATAAAGATTCGGGGTTTGTTTCAAGTAATTGGGAAATTCATAGAGCCCAAATAGCTCTTCAAAATCTTGCAGGTAGAAATAAGATTTTGTTAAGACTTTTTCATGGAAGAGGTGGTTCTGTAGGGAGAGGAGGAGGACCAGCCTATCAGGCAATATTGGCCCAACCAAGTGGCACTTTAAAAGGACGAATAAAAATAACAGAACAAGGTGAAGTTTTAGCTTCTAAATATAGTCTTCCGGAACTAGCTTTGTACAATCTTGAGACGGTCACTACAGCGGTAATTCAAAATAGTTTGGTCAACAATAGACTTGATGCTACTCCAGAATGGAATCAATTAATGTCCAGGTTGGCTGAAACATCAAGGTCTCACTACAGAAAATTAGTGCATGAGAATCCTGATTTGTTAAATTTCTTTCAAGAGGTCACTCCAATAGAAGAAATAAGTAAATTACAGATATCTAGTAGGCCTGCTAGAAGAAAAAAAGGTGCAAAAGATTTGTCAAGTTTAAGAGCTATTCCATGGGTATTTGGTTGGACACAAAGTAGATTTCTTTTGCCAAGTTGGTTTGGAGTAGGCACTGCATTATCAACTGAATTAAATTCTGATCCGCAAGAAATTGAATTATTAAGGGTTCTGCATCAAAGATGGCCATTTTTCAGGATGCTTATATCTAAGGTAGAGATGACATTATCTAAGGTGGATCTGGAAGTTGCTAGATATTATGTTGATACTCTTGGCAGTAAGGAAAATAAAGATTCTTTTGATGATATTTTTAAAGTAATTTCTAAAGAATATAATCTTACAAAATCTTTAATACTTGAAATTACTGGTAAAAAGTTGCTTCTCGAATCTGATAAGGACTTGAAATCATCAGTCAGCTTGAGAAATAAGACAATTATACCTTTGGGCTTTTTGCAGGTTTCACTTTTAAGAAGATTAAGAGACCAGACTAGACAACCCCCAATAAGTGAATTTATCATTGATAAAGATGAATCTAGAAGAGCTTACAGTAGAAGCGAACTATTGAGGGGGGCACTTTTAACTATTAATGGAATTGCAGCAGGTATGAGAAATACAGGTTGATAATTGCAATATTTTTCTAAAAAAAAACTTGTTCTTCCAGAAGGTTATTTTGTTAACTCTTCTCAAATCCCTTTAGCTAAAGAAGTTAACAAACTTTTAGCGAATTGTGGTTGTGAGACATTTCCAATTAAACCTCTTTCTGAGGCTATTCAGAAAAGTAATTTCTTTTTTACCATACAGGGCGAATTAAAAAATAAATTATACGGCTTTGTAAGGGTTACTTCCGATAAGGGATTGAATGCTAACTTATGGAATTTAAGTGCATTGCCTGGTAATAATCAGCAAATATATTATTCAATATTGCTTCAATTAACTCTTGAGAAAATAAATAGAGAAATGCCTGGATGCAGTGTTTCTGTACAAGCTCCAGCATCTTCTTTTGTAAGTTTAGAGGAAAATGGATTCATACTAGATCCAAATGGAATAAGAGTAATGGGATATAAACTTTAAAAATCATGTTACGAGCATGGAGGGATTCGAACCCCCGACTCTCAGAACCGGAATCTGATGCTCTATCCAACTGAGCTACATGCCCTTTATTTTTTCAATTTCTTTAAAGAAAATCTAAATATTTTAAACTTAGCTAATTTAATTAATGAATGCATTAAAAAAATTTTTCTAAATAAATTAAAAATTAAAAATTTTCGGAACCATAAAAGTTTTGAAACTGATTTAACAGAGCAAAGAGCAATTGTTCTTGGAAGTAACGGTATTGGCAAGTCAAATTTACTTGAATCGGTTGAATTTTTAAGTCAATTAAAATCTAATAGAGCATTAAGTGATAAAGATTTAATAGAGAATGAGAGTGATATGGCAGTAGTCATAGGACAAATAAATTTTAAGGATGATTTAAAGTTAAATTTATTCCGAAAAGGCCCTAAAAGAATTTACGTAAATGAATCAATCTTGAAAAAACAGAGTGAAATAAAGAATTATATTCGGAGTGTATGTTTCTGTTCTAATGATATAGATATTGTTAGAAGTGAACCAAGTTATAGAAGAACATGGATTGATAAAGTCGTATCTCAGCTTGAACCAGTATATTTTGACCTGATAAGTAGATTTAATAGGCTTTTAAAACAAAGAAGTCATTTTTGGCGTTCAGAAAGTTTTTTTAAAACCCAATCCACGGATATTGTTGAAAGTTTTGACATTCAAATGTCAATAATAAGTACAAGAATTTTTAGGCGAAGAAGAAGAGCTCTATTAAAAATAAAACCATATGTTGAGTATTGGCATAACTATTTAAGTAAATCTAAAGAGCAAATAAGCATAAATTATCTTTCGGGGATACAGAATATAAGTCCAGAAGAAGAAGAGGAAGAAGTTATAAGCAAAAAAATAGCAGAACAACTATTAAATCAGCGTTCAATAGAAGCATTAACTGGTAAATGTAATTTTGGCCCTCATCGTGATGATGTAGAGTTTCTTATTAATAATGTTTCAGTCAGAAAATATGGTTCATCAGGACAGCAAAGGACTTTTATCTTGGCTTTGAAGATGGCTGAACTAGATTTATTGACTAAAACATTAAATGTACCTCCAATACTTATATTGGATGATGTCTTGGCCGAATTAGATTTAACCAGGCAAAATTTGTTATTAAATTCTGTTGGTAAAAATAGTCAATGTTTTATAAGTGCAACTCATTTAGATAAATTTAATCAGTCTTTCTTAGGCTCTTCACAAATGATTCACTTATAATTATGAAAATTAATTTTTTTTAGCTAATCTTAAATTCATATAAATTTCTTAAATGGAAATCTACAAAAAAAGTCAAATTTTAAGTTCGTTTAGTGATGAGCAAGAATCAAGTCATCGAAGTAAACACCTTTTGTTAGAACTTTATAGATGTGATTGCGAAAAATTAAATGACGAATCCTTTTTGCGGTGTACTTTAAACAGAGCTGCTAAATTGGCAAATGCGACAGTTCTGAATTTGATAAGTAATAAATTTGAACCGCAAGGGGTTACAGCAATTGCATTACTTGCAGAATCTCATATTTCAATACATACTTGGCCTGAGTCTAATTATTCTGCAGTCGATATTTTTACATGTGGTAAAAAGATGATGCCTGAACTAGCTAGTCAATATTTGATTAAATCATTAATGGCTAAAGAACACTCTTTGCGTGTCATTGAACGAAATCCACCTTCAACAGTCTCTAAACAGATCAGAACGGTTGTTTGATAATATTTATCTATTTAATTTTCCGCTCACTAGTCCCTCAAGATCCAAACTTGTGCAGTTAAATCCTAAATTAGAAAAATATTGAACTAACTCACTAAAATTATATTTGTTAAAAAAATCCTTTAATTCACCTTGGGGAATTTCTATCCTTGCAGTTGAACCTTGACATCTAACTCTAACCTCTGATAAACCACATTCTTTAAGATATTCTTCTGCTTTCTCAACCATTTTTAGCCTCTCACTAGTTATTTCATGGCCATAAGGAAATCTTGATGATAAGCAAGGTTGAGCAGGTTTATCCCACCACGGAAAACCTAATGCTCTTGATATATCCCTAATGTCTTGTTTTGAGATTTTAAATTTTGCGAGGGGAGAGATAACTCCTGCTTGTTTTGAGGCTTGGATACCAGGTCTGTAATCTTTAAGATCGTCCAGATTGACTCCATCTAAAACATTCTTGCAATTAAGTTTTTTTGAGAGGAAGGTTGTATGTTTGTGAAGCTCTTTTTTGCATGCAAAGCACCTATCCTTGGGATTTTTACTGTAACTTGATTGGTCTAATTCTGATGTTTTAATTTCTAAATGCTTTACTCCAATCCATTTTGCTTGCCTTCTCGCTTCTTCAAGAAGAGTATTGGCTAATGCAGGAGAAATACCCGTAATAGCGATTGCTTTACTACCTAATTGCTCGAACGCTAATGATGCTACTAATGTACTGTCAACTCCTCCGGAATAAGCAATACAAACACTATCAAGATTCTTAATGTATCTTCTAATTGTATAAAGCTTTTCGCTTTGTTCATCAGAGAGAATTTCTAGTTGATTGAACATGCTAATTACTTTAAAATTCAAATTACCTATGAATAGGTTAAATTTATTATTAAATCTTTAATAATATTTTTTTTTATATATTAGATTAAATTTATTAATTTTGTTCAATTGACTAATACGAGTAGAAATAGAGGAATTGGAATTGTCACAGCAAGTGACAGTCAAGAGAGATCAAAAGGTCAATTACATATTTATGATGGAGAGGGTAAGGGAAAAAGTCAGGCTGCATTGGGAGTAGTTCTCAGGACAATAGGATTAGGAATATGCGAAAAAAGACAGTCAAGAGTTTTACTTCTAAGATTTTTAAAAGGACCTGAGAGGCCTTATGACGAAGATTCAGCTATAGAGGCTTTACAAAGAGGGTTTCCACATTTAATTGACCATGTAAGGACAGGAAGATCTGAATTCTTTACTGCTGAACAAGTGACAAAGTTTGATGTTGGTGAGGCTGAAAGAGGTTGGAATATTGCTAAAGGAGCAATTGCTAGTTCTCTTTATTCTGTAGTTGTACTCGATGAGTTGAATCCAGTTCTTGATTTAGGAATGCTTGATATCAATGAAGTCATTGATTCTCTTGAAAATCGTCCAGATGGATTAGAAATAATTATTACTGGGAGGGCGGCCCCATCCTCTCTGGTAAGAATATCTCAACTCCATTCAGAAATGAGACCACGTTTGATCGGAAATTTATTAGAACCAACCAGACAAAGTAGTTCTAGTGGTGGAATTGAGATTTATACAGGTGAAGGAAAGGGGAAATCCACAAGTGCACTCGGTAAGGCTCTTCAAGCTATCGGAAAAGGAATATCTCAAGATAAAAGTCATAGAGTTTTAATATTACAGTGGTTAAAAGGTGGGAATGGTTATACCGAAGATGCTGCCATAGAAGCTTTGAGAGAGAGTTACCCGCATTTAGTCGATCATTTGCGTTCAGGCAGAGATGCCATAGTATGGAGAGGTCAGCAACAACCAATTGACTACATTGAGGCTGAAAGAGCATGGGAAATTGCTAAAGCTGCGATTTTGTCTGGTTTGTATAAGACAATTATTTTAGATGAATTGAATCCAACTGTTGATTTAGAGTTGCTACCTGTGGAATCAATACATCAAACTCTCTTAAAAAAACCAGCAGATACAGAAGTTGTAATTACTGGGAGGTGTAAAAATGAACCTTCATACTTTGAACTAGCTGATGTTTATTCTGAAATGGTTTGTCATAAGCATTATGCAAATGTTGGAGTTAATTTGAAAAGAGGGGTAGATTACTAACTATTCTAAAAAATTAATTTCACAATATTTTTTTACCTTTTCAATGCCGCCTTCAATAGATCTTGACTGAATTTTGAATTTAGACAAGATTCTTGAAGCTTTTTCAGAACGTTTACCCGATTTACATATAGTGAAAACCTCTTTATTTAAACTTTCTTTTTGAATAAATTTAAAGTTAGATTCTTGGTTAAAATGACTTAAGGGAATTGATATAGATCCCTCTATTGCAGATGTAGAAAATTCTTCATTTTCTCTAACATCAATTAAAAGAATTTTGTCTGGTTTTGCTTTGTATAAGGAATAAAAGTCATTAGCATTAATTCTTTTAATTTCATTGCTTTTCTCACAATATTCATTGCTATTATAAAAGTTTTCAAATTGAGACAAATTTTTTATTCTTTTATTTAATTGATCACTTTTTAGATGTAATTTTTTCATATTCATATTCAATAGATCAAAAATTAAAATCTTCCCATCTAAAATTTCACCTTTTTTCAAAATAATTTTGATAATTTCATTAACCTGAAGAATTCCTATTAAACCTGTTGAAACACCTACAACCCCGTATTCTGCACAACTAGGGGCAGCATTTTTTGAAGGTGATTCTGGAAGTAAGTCTCTTAAATTAGGACTATTTTTATATAAATTGAAAACACTCACTTGCCCTTCAAAGCCTTGTACACTTCCAAAAACAAGGGGTTTATTTAATATCAGGCATGAATCATTTATTAGATATCTTGTGCCAAAGTTATCAGAGCAATCGCAAATAACATCAAACTCCTTTATTAATGCAAGAGCATTTTTAGGATTAATTCTCTCTGAAAAGGTTAATATTTCACAATTAGGATTGAATTTTTTAATTCTTTCCCGAGCAGAATCAATTTTAAGATTGCCAATAGTATTTGTTTCATGAATTATCTGTCTCTGGAGATTAGACTTTTCAACTTGATCGTTATCAACTATTCCAATCCTACCAATTCCTGCTGCAGCTAGATAAAGCAAAACGGAAGAACCAAGCCCACCTGCTCCAATGCATAATACTGAGCTGTTTTTAAGATTTAGTTGGCCCTCATAACCTATCTCTTTGAGGGTCAAATGTTTTTGATATCTTTCTTCTTCATCAGAGTTTAAGAAATGAAATTTTATACCTTTGGACATTTCGACCCTTTAATTTTTGCGAGATAAACTATGAAAATATAATAATTAAAATAAAAATTTTAGACTTTTAAATTTTTCGTATTTCCCTAATTTATAAATGTTTTTGTTAGAACTAGACAATAATGTGAAGTTTTTATAAATCAATTTTAAGTTTAAATATCTTCAGAAAGCATATATACCAAAGCCTCTAAAAAAATACAAAATGTTTCGGTTCGGAATTTTGCACAACAAAAAGGTAGTCAATAGACGTTTTTTCCGATACTGTCTGGTTCATATATTAAGTTTACTGAATTCATGAGTGATAACACTCCAGAGTCAAACCAAGACTCCGGCTCCGATACAAGCTCAGAAACCAAAAGTTTTTCAGAGAAGTACTCTGATGTTATGGGAAAAGTCAACGAAACCCTAGGTAATGTTGATTGGACTCAAATGGGCAAGTACGGCAAGGCGGCAGGCATAATTGCTGTTGTCGTAATAGCTCAGATAATAATTAAAGTTGTCATTGACACGATAAACTTTTTCCCAATTCTTCCTGGTTTACTAGAACTGCTAGGGGTCATTGTTGTCGGTCAATGGAGCTGGCAAAATCTTCGTACCAGTGAAAATCGTGAAGCTGTTCTAGATAAGGTACAAAATCTTAAGAAGACATATTTAGGGTAGTTAAAGATTACATATTAAGAATTGCTTTTACGTAATCTTGAACTTGGTTTAAGTATCCTCCTCCAAACATATTGGCGTGATTCAATATGTGATAAAAATTATAAATAATAATTCTTTTTTCAAATCCGTTTTTTATAGGAAAAATTCTATGGTATTCTTCATAAAATTCTTTTCTAAAACCTCCAAATAGTTTTGTCATAGCTATATCTACTTCATTATCTGCCCACCAAGATGCCGGGTCAAATATAACCCCCTTTCCATTTTTGTCCATTCCTGCATTGCCTGACCATAAATCACCATGAACTAGAGCATTTATTGGTTTGTGATTCAGCAATTCTGATTTGATTTTTTCTTTAACTTTACTTATGGTTTCTTTATCTAAAATTCTCGATTTAAGACTTAATAATTGAGGTATTATCCTTAAGTTTAAAAAACAATCTATCCAATTATCTTCCAGGCCTTTTTTCTGATCTGTTGTTCCGATAAAACCCTCAACTGGAAACCCAAACATTTTGGGGTTAGATTCAGCTGACTTCAAGTGCAATTCACCTAAACCTTTTCCAAGCTTTTTTTGGTCAAAGTTATGCATATCTATCCATTCAATTAAAAGAACCTCTATATTTTTTATATTTTTATATGCAATAACTTCAGGAATAACCAAGTTTTCTTGATTAATATATTTTCTCAAATTTTGGAGACAATATTTTTCAAATTCAAGAAATTTTTCGTTTCTAATGTTTCTTTTAAGGAATAACTTTTTGGTTGAGAATTCTATTCGCCATGCATTATGAATATCGCCACCATGTACTTGTTCAATACTTTTTGGATAGGTTTCACCTAATTCTTCACAAATTTCGTTAATTTCAATAGGAGATAATTTTTGCATTTTAATGAAAAAGTCTGAAGTTATTGTTGTAGGCGCCGGTATAGCAGGACTAACTTCTGCAGCGATTTTATCAAAACAAGGCTTATCAGTGACTTTAATCGAATCTCATACTCAAGCCGGAGGATGTGCCGGTACTTTTAAAAGAAAGAATTATACTTTCGATGTAGGCGCAACTCAGGTTGCTGGTTTAGAGAAGGGAGGAATACATTCTAGAATTTTTGATTTTTTAGATATTCCATCCCCAGAAGCCACAATTTTAGACCCTGCTTGCATTGTTGATTTAAATGATGGTGGTAATCCTATACCTATTTGGTATGAAAAAAGTAAATGGATTGCTGAACGAGAAATGCAGTTTCCTGGAAGTCAAAGATTTTGGAAGCTTTGTACTCTAATACATGAAAGTAATTGGATATTTGCTAATAATAATCCTGTATTACCAATAAGTAATTTTTGGGATTTTTCTCAACTTCTCAAAGCACTTGTACCTTCAAATCTTGTCACAGGTATCTTACTTAAATCTACTATTTTTGATCTATTGCGGATATGTGGATTATCCAAGAATGAGCGCCTGATTAAATTCTTAAATCTTCAACTAAAACTTTATTCTCAAGAGGACGTTTATAGTACTGCAGCATTATATGGATCTACTGTTCTTCAGATGTGTCAACAGCCACATGGTCTGTGGCATCTTAAAAAATCTATGCAGTCTTTAAGTGAATCATTAGAAAGTTCATTAATTAAAACTGGAGTTAATTTAATTTTTGGACAAGAAGTTAATTCTATAACTTTTGACGACGTCAATATGCGTTGGCAACTATCTGCTAATTCGAAAAAAAAATCATTTATTTATCAAGCAAAACATGTGATTTATACTGCACCTCCACAATCTTTGCTTAAGCATTTGAAAGAACCTTTAGAAAGAAAAAAAAATTATAAAAATCGACTTAATAATTTGCCTGATCCAAGTGGAGCTGTAGTTTTTTATTCAGCCTTAAAAAAGGAACATATTAAAAAAACATTATCCAATCATTATCAATTTGTTTCAAAAGAATTTTGTTCGTTATTTGTATCAATTAGTGATGATGGTGATGGAAGAGCGCCAAAAGGGGAGGTTACCTTAATTGCCAGTATCTTTACCAAAACTAAAGATTGGATAGATCTAGATAAGCAAACTTACTTAAAGAAAAAAAATGGTTTCATGGAAAAAATATCCCTTGAATTGGAAAGTCAATTTGATATTGATCCTGAAAAATGGCTACATAGAGAATTAGCAACTCCATTGGGCTTTGAAAAATGGACAAAAAGACCTAATGGAATAGTAGGTGGGCTTGGTCAAAATCCAGATATTTTTGGTTTATTTGGATTATCAAGTAGGACACCTTTTGAAGGTTTATGGTTATGTGGAGATTCGATTTATCCAGGAGAGGGGACTGCAGGTGTTAGTCAGTCTGCATTAATGGTTTCAAGGCAAATTTTAGCTTCCAAAGGTATAGAAAATTTTAGTTTATAAAATTTTGTCTGTTTTCTTTTGCTTCAGCAAGTTTTTTAGAAAGTAAATCCCAATTTTTTTCTTTAATAAGAGATTCCAGTATATTCAGCTTATTTTTAAAATTATTTATGGAATTTAAAACATTAATCTGATTATTAATAGCTAAATCTAGGCCTAGTTGTTCATTGCCTCCGCCAACTCTCGAAGTGTCAGCAAATCCTGTAGCAGCTAATTTTTGCGAGAGATCTAATAAAGATTGATTATTTTTTGTTTGCGCAGTTTCTATGAGGGCAGAAGCTAAAAATATAGGCAAATGAGAAATTAGAGATACTGCTTCATCATGCTCTTTTGGCGAAGCTTGGCAAATTTCACAATCCATTGATTTTATGAGCTCGGAAATAGTTTTGACTGAATTTAAATCACTATTTTGTGTTGGGGTAATAATCCATTTTGCATTTTTAAAAAGACCTTCAAAACCTGAATCAACTCCTTTTTTTTCTGTGCCTGCCATTGGATGAGATCCAATAAATAGAGGATGTGAATTTTCCCATGTATTTACAATTGGTTCTTTTACAGAACCTACATCAGTTAATATTGCTTGCTGAGGTATTGATGCTACTAATTGTTGCGAAGGACTGATCAAATCTTTGATAGGCAATGCCAAAATTATTAGCTCACATTTTTTTAATAAGCTCAGATCACAGCTAACAAAATTTGCAAGTTTTTTATCCTTAGCTTTTTTTTCATTAAATTCATTATTTGCTATTCCATAAATTGTATGATTTAGACTTTGGAGTTTTAATCCTAAAGAACCACCAATTAATCCTAATCCTACTATTCCAATTTTCATAAATTAATTAATTCAAGACCCTCTTTTATTGATACCAATTTTTTGTATATTAGGTTCATAAATTTTGCATGTTTTTGGAATTAAATTAATTATAAATGCTTGAAATTTTAAGTCATCAATATTTGAAAAATTTTTTGAGAGATCAAAGTATTAATTGGGAGCACATATATTCTTTTGGGAGGATAGTTTCCAAATGTATTGAAAATGATTCTACCTATCTAATTAATTCAGAAATTTTCTCTAGCTATGATTGGTTACCTCCAATTTTGATTTCTTTATTTTTAAAGGAAGAGGATTCAACTTTTATTTTATCTAAAGAAAAAATCCAATTTATAAGCCAATTTCAGATTGATTCATTGAAAAATCTAGGTTTTAATTTTATTTTTGAAAATGATCAATTTATTTTTGCAAATCATCATGTTCACTTGATAACTATCCAAAATTTTCTTAAAAATCCAAATTCTCGTAATCTTAGAAATCATCGAATAGTTTATTCAGGAATTGAGGATATAAAACATGATTTAAAAAATTATTTTAGGATTTCTTTACTTAAAAAGGATTGGACAAAAAATTTTAAAGAATTTGAATTAATCAATCAAAAATTTATAAAAGTATATGATTCGTTGAAGAAAAAGTTCTTCTTGAGGAAAGTATTAGGAAATAACTATATCAATTTAGATGAAAAAGAAATTAGTTTCTTGTCAAACTTTTTTCATGAAAATTCTTTTTTTTCTGATAAATTTTTAAGCGTCAACAAAGCATTATCTCAAGGTTGGGCATGCTGGGTACAGTTAAACGATACAAATTTAGATTGGAATTTGTATTTACAACCAATAGATGAACTTTTTCAAATTAAGGAATTTTTTTCAAATAATAAATTTGTTTTTTTATCAGCATTGAGAAAAGATAATTTTTTCCAAATGTATTTTAAAAAGCATAGTTTAGATATTGACTTGGTTATTAATTTTAAGAGTAATTTTGATGAGAAAAAGATTTCTTTATATATACCCTCTAAACAGTTTCTTCCTAATAATCCTCTTTTTACCAATTCAATCTTGGACAAATGCAAAAAGTTAATACTTTTTAGAAAGGGTTTAACTTTAGTGTTGTCAGATGATATTGATTTAAAAACTAATCTTGCTACAGAATTAGCTTCTACTTATGGGAAGAGAGTATTGCTAGAGACAATTCCCTCAGGTAGAAATGAAATCCTTTGCTCTAGTTTTGACTGGTGGATTATGAATTCTAATTTAATTCAAATTCCAGAACAAATTATCATTCCTTTACTTCCGATTCCGAATATGTCAGAACCCATTAATGCAATTACTGTCTCTCATAAAAAGAAGCTTTCTCAAGATTGGTTTAGAGACTTCTTTCTTCCTCAAGCTAGAATTAAACTTGAAAGATCTATTTCTCCATTAAGAAGAAATTCAGGTAAGTTAATAATCCTAGATGGAAGAGCAAATAAAAGAAACTGGGGAAGATTACTTTTGCAAAACATTCAACCCTCAAAACAAATTAACTATATGCTACCTTTTGATTAGGTTATGATTTTGTAAATAACTAAAGAAAAATGGGAGAAGCAAAAAGACGTAAAACGCTTGGTTTACCTCCAAAAAAAAATAATACTACAACTAAAATTGATGAGTCTCCAAGATTATTTGAATGGCTTCCCTTTACAATCAATCAAAGAGATAACCTAATTAAATTAAGTATTAAGGCCAGTTGGTTTGGAATCGGAGGGTTAGTAATCTTATGGATTGTAGTGAGATTTATAGGCCCTGCTGCTGGGTGGTGGACTTTAGCTGATTCTTTATAAATCTAAGCTACTGTTTTTATATCATTAACAGCGATTGTATTAGCAGGATTGCTATTTAATGCTTTCATTGAATTAGAACTGACTTCAGTTCCTTCTGTTAATTTCTCTTTAACAATAGATTCTACTTTATTCCTGATTTCTAAGTTTTGATCAAGCCAAATAATTGTATTATCTCTTCCTTGTCCAATATTTTCTCCTTCATAACTATACCAAGCACCTCTCCTTATGATGATATTAGTCTCTTCTGCTAAATCTAATAAGCATCCTGTTGTACTAATACCTTTCCCAAAGAGAATATCAAATTCTGCAATTCTAAATGGTGGTGCAACTTTGTTTTTTGCTACTTTCACTTTTGCTCTTATGCCATATTCCTCAGTACCTCTTTTAAGAGTTTGAATTCTTCTGATATCAAGTCTTACTGAGGCGTAAAATTTTAATGCATTACCTCCTGTGGTTGTTTCTGGATTGCCGTATGTAACGCCAATTTTTAGGCGTAATTGATTCAGGAATATTACCGTACATCCAGATTTGCCAATATTTCCTGTTATTTTCCTCATTGCTTGGCTCATTAGCCTTGCTTGGCTTCCAATTACGTGATCTCCCATCTCTCCTTCTATCTCGGCTCTTGGGGTTAGTGCTGCGACCGAGTCAACAACTACAAGATCTACCGCACTCGATCTTATAAGTTGGTCAACTATTTCTAGAGCCATTTCACCAGTATCTGGCTGTGAAACTAACAAATTTTCAACATCAACACCTAAAGAGGCGGCGTAAACTGGATCGAGTGCATGCTCAGCATCTACAAACGCAGCTACTCCTCCATTTTTTTGGACTTCCGCAATCGCGTGCAGCGTCAATGTAGTTTTTCCTGAACTTTCTGGTCCGTAAACTTCTACTACTCTTCCTTTTGGATAGCCTCCTCCTAATGCTAAATCTAAGGTGAGCGCTCCAGTAGATATTGTTTCTACTTTCATTCTTGAGGCATCACCAAGTCTCATTATTGAACCTCGTCCAAAATTTCTTTCTATTTGACCTAAGACAAGACTTAATGCCTTGTCTTTTTCTTTTGATTCAGTTTTTTTCTTTTCTTCAAGGCTCATTGTTTGATTTATCGGTTAAAGCTTTTGTAATTATTCTAAATTTGGAAATTTTTATTTAAACCAAACTTCATAAATACAAACTATAGTACATCTGTACTCTAGCTGATTATCTTTAAATTGCAAGTAATTCTCCAAGGTTTCCTAATTTTAATAATTTGATTTCATTACTTAAATTATCTTTATCTGATTCTTTCAAATATCCCCAATCTGCTAGGAAGCAAGGAATGTGAGAAGTTTCTGAATTTTGTTTAATATCGATTAGAGTTTTTTTTCTATCTTCTATAAAGCCTAAAATTTCATAAGTCTGTATAAGTTTTTCAGCTATTTTGATTTTTGTTCCTGATTCATAACCAAAAATAAATTCTGGAAAAATATTTAATTGTCTAAGAATTTTTTCTGCAAATATTTTACCTTTAGTTGTTATGACTCCAGTTTTTATTCCTCTTTTGCTTAATTCTTTCATAAAATTTATAATTTCAAAAAAAGGTTTATGTAAATTTACCCACGATTTAAAATCTTTATTAATTTGGTACTTGCGAGACTTATCTAACATTTTTTGTATATCTTCTGCTATCCAGGAATTTTCATTTAATATCCTCTGGCAATTTTGATGATAGTTATTAATGAAATCTTCTTTATTATCAATTTTTAATGGATTTTCTGTTTTTATAATTTCGTGAACAATTAGAATCATTTCCCAACCATATTTAACCCAAGGCCTAATTTCTTTAAAAGAATTTGGTACTTCTTGATAAAGTTTTTGATCAATAGTGATGTTGGGTGAATTTAAATATCTTTCACAGGCCAGCAAGGAGCTATGCCAATATTCTTGCATTCCATCAACTATTACTCCATCAAAATCAAATAGAAAAATTTTTTGAGAAGACACCAATTGAATATTAGAACTGGGCCGCTAGGATTCGAACCTAGGAATGTCGAGACCAAAACCCGATGCCTTACCACTTGGCGACGGCCCATTGAATTATCATTTTAATACATGAGAAGATTTTTTTCTATCCAAAAAATACAAATTTTTTATAAACATGGCGCTAGTTTTGAAAAATAAAAATATTATTTGAATCAGCTCGATTTCCATGGCTCTAGAAATTTCTGAGCTTTTTTGATCGCCAAACCCATTATTTCAGGATACTCATAGAGTTTTTTGTTATTTTTGTGAGCAAATTCAATAAGGGGCTGCATAATTTTTCTTGCAGCACTTCCAAATGCTATTCCATCTGGGAGATTGTTTGAATTCAACAATTCATGAGTTTTTTCATTTGTTCCTCCTGCTAATTGAATTAATCCTGGTGGAAGATCTGAACCTATTTTTTCAAACAACTTAACGGCATCTCTACTTGTTGTAGGAGCAAGATCTCCAGACATTGGCCTTCCATCTAGTTGCCAAATAAGGGGAATATCTAGCTCATTCAGAATTTCATATCTTTCCCAAAAAGCTTTCAAAAGATCTTCCGGCTCTTGGGCTTTTTTGAAAGATTGATTTAATCCACAACTAATAGATATCTTGTCCAATTTCATTCCAGAACTTTTAAGGATACTTACAACTTTTGTAAAAGAATCTAGGCGATTGATTTCTGTATGAATTTCTACTGCATTAGGCCTTATTTTTTGAAGTGTTGATGCTAAATCATTTTTTGACAAATTATATTCATATTCACTAATTAGATTTAGAGGACAACTATTTAAACATCTTCCACATCCATAACATTTACTCTCTTTAATTCCGAAATTATCAATTGCAAAGGTGGGGCATACTTTTTCGCATGGTCTTGGACAACTAGGGGGACATTTTAAAGGATCAAATTTTGCTTTTCGAAAGTGGATATCATTTCCATCACTAATACTTATCATTAATCCAGGGGATTTTTTAAAGACTTTTTTTGCCCAATCGATTCCTTTTTTTGCTGCATAAACTATAGATTCTTCTGCTGCAACATCTATGTAGTCGACACCAGCAGCAGTATAAATTGCACATAAATCTTCTATGGCAACAATATCTTCATTACTGGCACCACAAATTAACTTAATCCATTTATCTTTTTTATTCTTGATTTTAATCAAACAATTTAACTTTCAAATTCATCCAAAATATAATTACTTAATGGTTTCCATTCAAGTTTTCTTGAACCCCCCATTTCAACAACTATTGTTAGTTTATTATCGTTAGTACAAATCTCTATTAAGCTCTCTAATTCAGATTGAGATAATACTTGACCTTCTAATAACCAAAGTAATTTATTTTTATCATTTTCATTAAATAACTCAGAAGCTTGTGGGATTACTTGTTGAACTTCCCCAAGCGCTCCGTTTCTTCCTACACTTTGATGACCAAGGTGAGGTGGTCTAACGCCATGTAATTTGAGCAAGAAAACTTCTGGATCTCCAAGACCTCTTGCTGAAGTTATAAAAGTTTTAAAGCCTTTGGCCCTCATTCTCCTCAAAAGACGAGTTTCATAACCACCCTCAAGAGGAGCAAATATTGCGAGACATTTGTTAGTTTTTAAATCGTTATGAAATTTTTTCCCTGAGAGAAGTAATGGCATAAAAATTTCCTTTATTTCTATTTTATTTTATTTTATGGTACTTGATGATGTACAATTGTGATTCAGTGAATTTTTAAGCTCGCAAGCTAGCCTAGCCTCTGAAAATTTCACATTTTTTAGCGTTTCGTTAAAAAACTCAGGTGGGTTTATCCCGAGAGAAACTATCTATTATTTCAGATAAGTCTCGACCTTACTAATTGTTTTTTTATTAACTTCACCTTAATAACTGAAAGGTTTAGATAATTTAAAAATTATTACAAGCTAGCCTAATTTAGTCTTATGTCTATCGGAATTTTAGGAAAGAAATTGGGTATGTCCCAACTTTTCGATGATAAAGGTAATTCGGTACCAGTTACTCTCATAGAGGCTGGTCCGTGCCGCGTCACTCAATTGAAAACAACTGCTTTGGATGGTTATACCGCCGTTCAGATAGGTTATGGCTTGTCCAAAGAGAAGCATTTAAGCAAACCTGAAAAGGGACACTTATTGAAATCAGGTGAAGAACTTTTAAAGCATTTGAAAGAATATAGGGTTGAAGAAACTTCATCTTATGAAATCGGAAAACAAATAACTGTAAAAAACTTTGAGGTTGGTCAGAAAGTTGATATTAGTGGCAAATCTATGGGTAGAGGTTTTGCAGGTTACCAGAAAAGACATGGTTTTAGCAGAGGTCCTATGAGTCATGGTTCAAAAAATCATAGAGCACCAGGATCTACAGGAGCGGGAACAACTCCGGGTAGAATTTATCCAGGGAAAAGAATGGCAGGAAGATATGGAGGAAAACAGATAACTACCAAAGGATTGTTAGTTCTAAAAATTGATGATCAGAAGAATTTGCTTGTAGTAAAGGGTTCTGTTCCAGGTAAGCCCGGCTCAATTGTCAATATTAAGCCAAATAATGTTGTAGGCAAAAAGGGAGGTGAAAAATCATGACAACACTTGAAACTTTAAAGTGGGATGGTAAAAAATCAGGCAAAGTTACTCTTGATTTAGCAGTTGCTAAAGCAACTTCTTCGGCAGACTTAATCCATAGAGCAGTCCTTAGACAGCTAGCAAATAAAAGACAAGGGACAGCATCAACTTTGACAAGATCTGAAGTGCGCGGGGGGGGTAGAAAGCCCTACAAACAAAAAGGTACAGGAAGAGCTCGTCAAGGATCAATAAGGACACCCTTAAGACCTGGTGGCGGAATTATTTTTGGACCGAAGCCACGTTCTTACAATCTTGATATGAATCGTAAGGAACGTAGATTAGCTCTTAGAACAGCTCTTATGTCCAGAGTATCTGATATGAAGGCTGTTGAAGATTTTGGATCTACTTTAAAGCAGCCTAAAACAAGTGACATCATCAATGGCCTTGCTCGATTAGGTATACAAAAAACTGAAAAAGTTTTGGTTATTCTTGATAGTCCCTCCGATATTATAAAAAAATCGATTAATAATATTGAGAAAGTAAAATTAATTGCCGCTGATCAATTAAACGTATTTGATATTCTCAATGCCAATAAATTGGTTATAGGTCAATCAGCGATAGATAAAATTCAGGAGGTTTATGCATCATGAGTAAATTATTCGATTCCCGTTTAGCCGATGTAATACGAAAGCCAGTTATTACTGAAAAAGCTACAAATGCACTAGATCTTAACCAATATACTTTCGAAGTAGATCATAGAGCGGCTAAACCACAAATAAAGGCAGCTATTGAAGCCTTGTTCAGTGTTAAAGTCATAGGAGTTAACACCATGAATCCTCCTAGGAGAACAAGAAGAGTCGGGAAATTTTCCGGTAAACGTTCTCAGGTCAAGAAGGCAATTGTACGTCTTGCTGAAGGAGACAAAATCCAACTATTTCCAGAATCTTAAGGAGTTTTAATCATGGCAATACGTAAATTTAAACCTTATACACCTGGCACTAGGCAGAGAGTAGTTACTGACTTTAGTGAAATCACAAGTGCAAAACCTGAAAGATCGCTAATAGTTTCAAAACATAGAGTTAAAGGCAGGAATAATCGTGGAGTTATCACTTGTCGTCATCGTGGAGGTGGTCACAAAAGGCAATATAGATTGGTTGACTTTAGAAGAGATAAAAGAAATATCAACGCTAAAGTTGCAGCTATACACTATGATCCTCATAGAAATGCAAGGTTAGCACTTTTATTTTACGAAGATGGAGAGAAAAGATATATTATCGCTCCAGCAGGAGTAAAAGTCGGACAAAATGTCATTTCTGGAGAAAGTGTTCCAATTGAAGATGGAAATGCAATGCCGCTTTCTGATATGCCATTAGGATCTAGTGTTCATTGTGTTGAGTTATACGCAGGTAGGGGTGCTCAAATGGTTAGATCCGCAGGAGCTAGTGCTCAAGTTATGGCAAAAGAGGGAGATTATGTTGCTTTAAAACTCCCATCTACTGAGGTAAGACTTGTAAGAAAAGAATGCTACGCAACTCTTGGTGAAGTAGGTAATTCTGAAATAAGAAATACTAGCTTAGGTAAAGCAGGAAGAAGAAGATGGCTTGGAAGAAGGCCTCAAGTAAGAGGTAGTGTAATGAACCCATGTGATCATCCACATGGAGGAGGAGAGGGAAAAGCACCAATTGGTAGAGCAGGTCCAGTTACTCCATGGGGTAAGCCAGCTCTTGGACTAAAGACACGTAAAAAGAACAAACCAAGTAATAAATTAGTTGTTCGAAGACGCCGTCGCGTTTCTAAGAGAAGTAGAGGAGGAAGAGACTCTTGATTACTTCATTTATTATTTCAATTTCTATTACATAATCATGGGACGTTCACTAAAAAAAGGACCTTTCATAGCAGATAGCCTGCTCAAGAAGGTAGAAAAACAAAATACCGATAATGACAAGTCTGTTATCAAAACTTGGTCAAGATCATCTACGATTTTACCTTTAATGATCGGTCACACAATCGCTGTACATAATGGCAAGACTCACATTCCAGTATTTATTACTGAACAAATGATTGGTCATAAACTCGGTGAATTTGCTCCTACACGCACTTACCGAGGTCATATAAGAGATAAGAAAGGAGCAAAATCATGACAAAAACACCTGAAACAACAAAAACAGCAATTGCTCATGGGAATTATGTTCGCGGATCAGCCTCTAAAGTGAGAAGAGTTTTGGATCAGATAAGGGGTAGATCTTATAGAGATGCATTGATTATGTTGGAATTTATGCCTTATAGATCTACAGACCCCATTACTAAAGTTCTAAGATCTGCTGTTGCCAATGCAGAACATAACCTTGGAATGGATCCATCTACCCTAGTTATTTCCTCTGCATGGGCTAATAGTGGTCCAGTAATGAAAAGGTATAGACCCAGAGCTCAAGGTCGAGCTTTTTCAATTAAAAAACAGACTTGCCACATCAGTATTTCTGTTGAGCCTGCTCCTACTCAAATTAATGCGGAGGTACAAAACTAATGGGACATAAAATACATCCTTCTGGACTAAGATTAGGAATTACACAAGAGCATCGCTCTAAGTGGTTTGCTACTTCTAAAACATATCCAATTCTTCTCCAAGAAGATTTTAAAATTCGTACCTTCATACAAAAAAAATATGGAGCAGCAGGAATTAGCGATGTCTTGATAGCAAGAAAAGCTGACCAACTGGAACTTGAATTAAAAACAGCAAGACCAGGAGTTATAGTTGGAAGACAAGGAAGTGGTATTGAAGAATTAAGATCTGGCATTCAAAAAACTATAGGTGATAGAACAAGGCAAGTTAGAATAAACGTTGTTGAAGTTGAACGTGTAGACGCTGATGCTTTTTTACTAGCTGAATATATTGCTCAACAACTAGAAAAAAGAGTCGCCTTTAGAAGAACTATTAGGATGGCCTTACAAAGGGCTCAAAGGGCTGGAGTCCTAGGTCTTAAAATTCAAGTAGGGGGAAGGTTGAATGGTGCTGAAATAGCCAGAACTGAATGGACTAGAGAAGGTAGAGTACCTTTACATACTTTGAGAGCTGAAATTGACTACGCAACACGTGAAGCTAATACTACTTACGGTGTTCTAGGAATTAAAGTTTGGGTTTTCAAAGGTGAAGTTCTCCCTAAAGAAGAACAAACTATCCCTGTGGGTGCGAGCCCTAAGAGGAAAGCTAGTAGAAGACCTCAGCAATTTGAGGATCGTTCAAATGAGAATTCATAGGAGGTATAAAAATGCTTAGTCCAAAACGTACTAAATTCCGTAAACAACATAGAGGCAGAATGAGGGGTGTAGCCTCAAAAGGTAATACTATTGCATTCGGTCAATTTGCTCTCCAAGCTCAAGACTGTGGCTGGGTAACTGCACGTCAGATTGAAGCAAGTAGAAGAGCAATGACAAGATATATCAAACGTGGCGGACAAATATGGATAAGAATATTTCCTGATAAACCTGTAACCATGAGACCTGCCGAAACTAGAATGGGTTCTGGTAAAGGCAATCCGGAGTTTTGGGTTGCAGTTGTAAAACCAGGAAGAATACTTTTTGAGATGGGTGGTGATGATATCACTGAGGAAATAGCAAAGGAAGCTATGCGTCTGGCTCAATATAAACTTCCTGTAAAAACTAAATTTATTTCTAAAGACAAAAATCTAGAAGACTGCTCCCAAGAAAATACAAATAATAGTAAAAAATCTCAAAAGGAGGTTAAACAATGAAAAACTCAGAGTCTCTTAAAGAATTTAAAAAATTAAATTCTGATCAAATTTCTGAAAAAATTGACCAATTACGAAAAGATCTTTTTGATTTGAGATTCAAGCAAGCTACGAGACAGCTTAATGAAACTCATAAATTTAAAATTATCAAGAAACAAGTTGCACAATTACTAACTCTCAGTAAGAGTCAATCTGCTTCTAAAACTACTTCTGATTAATTATTAGTTATGGCACTTAAAGAAAGAATTGGTACTGTTGTAAGCGACAAAATGGACAAAACAGTTGTCGTTGCTGTTATTAACAGATATCCACATCCTACTTATAAAAAAATTGTAAGTAGAACTACGCGATATAAGGCGCATGACCCCGAAAATACTTGTGTTTTAGGGGATCGAGTTAAAATTAGAGAAACTAGACCGCTCAGCGCTCATAAAAGATGGGCAATAGAAGAGATTCTTAATAAAACCAGTCAGGCTAAGGAGGTTAAAAAATGATCCAACAAGAAACTTATTTAACAGTAGCTGATAATAGCGGAGCGAAAAGAATCCAATGTATTAGAGTTTTAGGCTCTAATAGAAGATACGCACACGTTGGTGATGTTATCGTCGCAACTGTTAAGGATGCTCTTCCGAATATGGGAGTTAAGAAATCTGAGGTCGTGAAAGCTGTTATCGTTAGAACAAAAGCAACATTAAGAAGAAATACTGGTAATTCAATCAGATTTGATGATAATGCTGCAGTTTTGATTAATGAAGATAAGAATCCAAAAGGCACCAGAGTTTTTGGTCCTGTAGCTAGAGAACTGCGGGATAAAAATTATACTAAAATTGTTTCTCTTGCTCCGGAGGTGATTTAAATGTTGGATTCATTAAAACAAAAGAAGAATTTCCAAAGAATAAAAATGAGAATCAAAACTGGTGATTTAGTAAAGGTAATTAACGGAAAGGAAAAAGGCAAAACTGGAGAAGTTTTAAAAACTATACCTCTTGAAAATAGAGTTGTAGTTAAAGGAATTAACCTTAGGACTAAACATGTAAAACCAACTCAGGAAGGAGAAACAGGGAGAATACTCACAGAAGAGGCATCTTTACATGCATCAAATGTAATGTTCTTTTCAAAGGAAAAAAATCTAACAAGTAAGATTGAATACTTTATTGATAAAGAGGGAGTTAAGAAAAGAAGACTGAAGAAAACTGGTGAAGTAATTGATTAATTTTTCATCAGAAACCAGATTTAAACTTTTCCTAATTTATCAATTCTGACAAAGACCAGGATTAACAAAAAAAATTATGACTTTAAAAAATCGCTACAAAGAATCAATTAGACCAAAACTTTTAAAGGAACTTGGTCTTAAAAATATTCATCAAGTACCTAAAGTTGTCAAAGTCAACGTTAATAGAGGTCTTGGTGAAGCTGCTTCAAATTCAAAAGCTTTAGAGGCTTCCTTAAACGAAATGGCAACAATTACAGGACAAAAGGCTTTAGTAACTAGGGCCAAAAAAGCTATTGCGGGTTTCAAAATTCGTGAAGGTATGCCAATTGGTTGTACTGTAACTTTGAGAGGTGACAGGATGTATTCCTTTTTAGAGAGATTTATAAATCTAGCTTTACCAAGAATAAGAGACTTTAGAGGAGTTAATCCAAAAAGTTTCGATGGGAGAGGTAATTACACCGTTGGAGTGAAAGAGCAATTAATTTTTCCTGAAATCTCTTTTGATAAAATAGATTCAATAAGAGGTATGGATATAACTATTGTCACTAGTGCGAAATCTGATCAAGAGGGTAAGGCTCTCTTGCAAGAGTTAGGAATGCCTTTTAGTAAGAATTAATTTAAAACCATGTCAAATCACGATCCTATTTCAGATATGCTTACTCGAATCAGAAATGCGAGTCAAAAAAAGCATACAACCACAACAATCCCAAGTTCAAAAATGTCCCTAAGTATTGCAAAAGTGCTTCAAAAAGAGGGGTTCATTTCAGAAATTAACGAGGAAGGTGAAGGCTATAAATCACAAATAATACTTGGGCTGAAATATAGTGGAAAAAATAAATTCCCTACTATTCGATCCATGCAAAGAGTTAGTAAACCTGGTTTGAGAATTTATAAAAATACTAGAGCTTTACCAAAAGTTCTTGGTGGTCTTGGAGTTGCTATCATATCGACTTCTAAAGGTGTCATGAGTGATCGTGATGCCAGGAAGCAAGGTATAGGTGGTGAAGTACTTTGCTATGTTTATTAAGGAGGATTAATCATGTCAAGAATCGGAAAAACACCAGTACTGATCCCAGATAAAGTAACTGTTGACTTTGATGGATTAACAGTTACGGTTAAAGGCCCTAAGGGTGAATTAAAACGTCTCATGCCTGAGGGAGTTAGTTTTGATAAAAAAGATAATACTGTTGTCGTAAGTCCCACCACTACCAAAATATTCTCAAGGCAAAGACATGGTTTATGTAGAGCCTTAATTGCAAATATGGTTGAAGGTGTTAGTCAAGGTTTTTCAAAAAAACTGGAAATTGTTGGAGTTGGATCTAGAGCACAAGTAAAAGGTAAAAATCTAGTTGTTAGTGCAGGATATAGTCATCCTATAGAAATGATCCCCCCTGATGGTATAACATACAAAGTTGACAGTAATACAAACGTTACCGTATCTGGAATTGATAAGGAAATTGTTGGCAATGAAGCAGCAAAAATCAGATCAATTAGACCCCCAGAGCCATATAAAGGTAAAGGAATAAAATACCAGGATGAGAGAATTCTCAGAAAAGCTGGTAAATCTGGCAAAAAATAATTCCAATTAAAAAAATGACCAAACTTTCAAGGAAATTACAAACTCAAAAAAGACATAGAAGATTAAGAAGATTCTTAATTGGAGATGCTACGCGTCCTAGACTGTCTGTTTTTCGTTCTAATAACCATATTTATGCCCAGGTTATAGATGATAGCGCTCAAAAAACTATTTGTTCAGCTTCAACTATTGATAAAGAACTTAGAGAAAAATCTGAGAAATTGCCCTCTGATTGTAATTCCTCATCCATTGTTGGAAAATTATTAGCAAAAAGAGCTATAAAAAAAGGTATTAAGCAAGTAATTTTTGACCGTGGAGGTAATTTATATCACGGTAGAGTGAAGGCACTTGCTGACGCTGCTCGTGAAGCTGGCCTTGAATTCTAATTTTTTTAATTTTTACTATGACTGACACTCCAACAAAACAAGAAATTCAACCCAAAAATGATAACGTACCAGGAGCTATGCCTGGTGAACAAAAAAAGAATAATCGAAATGATCGCAAAAGAAACAAAAGAGGTGATTCAAAAAACCTTGAAAGAGATTCTGATTGGCAAGAAAGGGTTGTTCAAATAAGACGTGTATCGAAAACTGTTAAGGGCGGAAAAAAAATGAGTTTTAGAGCAATAGTCGTTGTTGGTAATGAGAAAGGTCAAGTCGGAGTTGGGGTTGGTAAAGCTGGTGATGTTATTGGTGCAGTTAGAAAGGGAGTCTCAGATGGTAAAAAGAATCTTGTCAGAGTTCCATTAACGCCAAATAACTCAATACCAACTTTATCTTTAGGTAGTGATGGTGCTGCTAACGTCTTGATTAGGCCTGCGGCTCCAGGTACAGGTGTAATTGCTGGCGGTTCAATTAGAACGGTTTTAGAATTAGCTGGTATAAAAAATGTCTTAGCAAAAAGGTTGGGCAGTAAAACACCCTTGAATAATGCAAGAGCTGCTATGGTAGCTCTTGCTCAATTGAGAACACATAAATCTGTTTCAAGGGAGAGAGGCATCTCACTTGAACAGCTCTACTCTTAAAAATCATGACTTCAACACTAAATACACTTAAATCAAACTCCGGCTCTAGAAAGAAAAAATTAAGAAAGGGTAGAGGTATTGCAGCTGGTCAAGGTGCTTCATGTGGTTTTGGAATGAGAGGACAAAAGTCACGTTCTGGAAGACCGACACGTCCAGGTTTTGAAGGTGGCCAAATGCCCTTATATAGAAGAGTTCCAAAATTAAAGCACTTTGAAATAATTAATCAAAAGAACTTTTCTATAATTAATTTACAAAAATTAAACGATTTCAAAGATAACGATACTGTCAACCTAGACTCACTAGTTAAGAAAGGATTGATCTTCAAGCCCAAATTCCCTTTAAAAATTCTTGGTAATGGAAAACTTAGTGTAAAGTTAAAAATTCAAGCTCATGCATTCACAAAAGTTGCAAAACAAAAAATTGAAGACGCAGGTGGATCCTGCGAGCTTATAAATAATAAATAAATTTGCTAAAAATTTAGGTAGGCTTCAAAATGTTTGTCAACAAAAGTAGAAATCCTGGCGCTTCTGAAATCCTTTCCCAATTATTTTTGAATAAAGAGCTAAGGAATAGAGTTTTAACAACTTTAGGTCTTCTCCTTTTAGTAAGACTCGGTATCTATATCCCCATGCCTGGTATTGATAGGGTTGCTTTTAAAAGTTTTATAGACCAAGGGGGTCAATTAATAGGTTTTTTAGATATTTTTACTGGAGGAGGAATTTCAACCTTAGGAATATTCGCATTAGGGATACTTCCCTTTATCAACGCATCAATTATTATTCAGCTTCTCACAGCTTCATTACCTGTGCTTGAAGATTTACAAAAAAATGAAGGAGAAGCGGGAAGAAGAAAAATTGCTCAAATAACTAGATACGTTTCATTAGGATGGGGGTTTTTGCAAAGTATAATTTTTTCCTTAATCCTCAGACAATATGCTATTGAAGGGATAAGTGAAACTACATTTGTCTTACAAACCTCCATTGCCTTAGTTACTGGTTCAATGTTGGTAATGTGGTTTAGTGAAATTATTACGGAGAAAGGAATAGGTCAAGGTGCTTCACTGGTAATTTTTTTGAATATTGTTTCGACATTACCTAAGGCTTTAAGTTCAACCATTGAAAAAGCTCAAACTGGCGATAGAGGAGATGTTTTAGGCATAGCTGTTTTACTGGGAGTATTTTTACTGACAATTGTTGGGATAATTTTTGTTCAAGAGGGTGCAAGACGCATTCCTATTGTTAGCGCAAAAAGGCAAATAGGAAATTCAACACTTCTTCCTACAAGGCAAAGTTATTTACCTTTGAAATTAAATGCAGGAGGAGTCATGCCTATCATATTTGCATCTGCTTTAATCTTTTTACCTATAACTATTGCAAATGTTACCGGCAATCCAGTCTTAATTAAGTTAGCAAGCAGTTTAAATCCCGGTTCTTCTAATCCATGGCCATATGCTCTTACATTCTTCTCCTTGATTTTGGGGTTCTCTTATTTTTATGCATCTCTTACCATCAATCCAGTTGATGTTGCTTCAAATTTAAAGAAAGGAGGAGTAGCGATACCAGGAGTTAGACCAGGAACTAATACAGCAAACTACCTATCAGGAATACAAAATAGGTTGACATTATTGGGAGGATTATTTCTGGGTTCAGTCGCTATAATCCCTGCTGCAGTAGAAAGAGCTACAAATGTTCAAACCTTTCAAGGTTTAGGAGCAACTTCGTTACTTATTCTTGTGGGCGTTGCTATAGATACTGCTAAGCAAATTCAAACTTATGTTATTTCACAAAGGTATGAGGGACTAATTAATAATTAATGAAGAAACATTTACTATTTTTAGGAGCCCCTGGAGCAGGGAAAGGGACTCAAGCAGAATTGCTAAGTCAAACTAATTCTTACTTGCACCTTTCCACTGGTGAGTTATTAAGAAAAGAAATCGAAATGAATACTACCCTTGGTATTCAGGTAAAGGATATTATGAACCGAGGGGAACTTGTTAGTGATGAACTCGTATTAAAAATAGTAAGACAAAATTTAATTAAGGATAATAAGGGTTGGATTCTAGATGGTTACCCAAGGAATTTATCTCAAGCAAATTCATTGAATGAAGTCTTAACTGAAATAAATCAACCTTTAGAAGTGGTTTTTTATTTAGATATTCCAGAAGAAGTGCTAATTAAGCGTCTGCTTTTAAGAGGCAGAAAAGATGATACAGAAGAGACAATTAGAAAAAGAGTTGATATTTATAAAAAAACTACAGAACCCTTGATTCAATATTTTAAAGATCTCTCATTGTTAGAATATATTAATGCTGATAGAGATTTAAAAACCATTTCCTCTGATATCAAACAAAAAATGGCTTGATGATGATGTAGAATATAGTATTAACGTTTTATTTGTTAAACCCCCTATGAAGGTCAGATCTTCAGTCAAAAAAATTAGTCCTGACGATCAGATCGTGAGGAGAAGAGGTAAAATCTATGTTATTAACAAGAAAAGACCTCGTAATAAACAGCGTCAGGGTTAAATTTCAACCCTTAAATTCAAACTTTTACTTATTCAAAACACGTGGCCAGGATTGCAGGAATTGACATACCTCGCGAAAAGCGAGTGGAAATTGCACTTACATACGTCTATGGAATTGGTTTAACGAGATCAAAGCTAATTCTTGCTAATACAGGGGTAAACCCTGATACTCGCGTCAAAGACCTTTCAGATTCTGATGTTCAAAAGCTTAGAGGTGCTACAGAAGAATTCACTTTAGAAGGTGATTTGAGAAGAAAAGAGGGAATGGCTTTAAAACGTCTACAAGATATAGGTTGTGTAAGAGGCAGAAGACATAGAATGAGTCTTCCAGTAAGAGGCCAAAGAACTAGAACCAATGCTAGAACAAGACGTGGATCTAGGAAAACAGTTGCTGGAAGAAAAAAATAAATAACTAAATCTATTTACAAATTAAAGTATTAAATTAAAACATCATGGCAGCTACAGTAAAAAAAACAGGTTCAAAGAAATCTAAACGTAATGTACCTAATGGTGTGGTACATATCCAAAGCACATTTAATAATACTATCGTCTCAATTTCTGATACTTCTGGCCATGTAATTTCATGGTCTTCTGCTGGCGCAAGTGGATTTAAAGGCGCTCGTAAGGGTACGCCATTTGCTGCTCAAACAGCTGCTGAAGCTGCAGCTAGAAGAGCACTTGATCAAGGTATGAGACAAATAGAAGTACTTGTTAGAGGACCTGGCGCAGGTAGGGAAACGGCCATAAGAGCTTTACAAGTGGCCGGATTAGAAATAACTCTAATAAGAGATGTAACTCCATTACCTCATAATGGATGTAGGAGACCTAAACGGAGACGCGTTTAGGTCTTAACCATTCTCAACCCCCCCAAAAAAAAACTCTTAACCTCATTATTTTCCGTGTTGCAATACCAGATTGAAAGAATCGACCATCAAATAGCAGATGATCGCTCCCAAACAGGAACTTTTTTAATTGGCCCTCTAGAGAGGGGACAAGCTACAACTTTGGGTAATTCCCTAAGAAGAGTCCTTATGGGAGGACTTGAAGGGAGTGCAGTTACTGCAGTAAGAATAGCAGGAATTAATCATGAATATGCCACTATTCCTGGAGTTAGAGAAGATGTTTTAGATATTCTTCTTAATTGCAAGCAACTATCAATAAATAGTTCTAATCCAGAGCTCGAAATCGGCAGGTTAGTAGCGACTGGTCCAATGCAGGTGAAGGCGAATGACATCCAATTCTCATCTCAAGTTGAAATTGTTGATGGCGAAAAACCAATCGCGACTATTCAGGAGGGTCATAACTTAGAATTGGAAATCCATGTTGAAAGAGGTGTTGGATATAGGCCGGTCGACCGTAAGAGTGAAGAGACAACTGCTATTGATTTGCTTCAAATAGATGCTGTATTTATGCCGGTGAAGAGAGTGAATTTTACGATTGATGAAACCGCTGTAGCAGAAGGCGGAACAGGAAGAGAAAGATTAAAAATGGAAGTAGTAACAGATGGCTCAACAAGTCCTGATGATGCTATTGCTGAAGCTGCAAATCAATTAATAGAACTCTTTCAGCCCCTCGCAACTGTCACAATGGTAGAGGAAATTCCTGAGGAACCTGAACCATCTCCCGAAGCTCAAATTCCTCTCGAGGAACTAAACTTGTCCGTTAGAGCATATAATTGTTTGAAACGGGCGCAAGTTAACTCAGTTTCGGATTTAATGGGCTTCAGTTATGAAGATCTTCTTGAAATTAAGAACTTTGGCTCTAAATCTGCAGATGAGGTTATTGAAGCTCTCGAGCGCATTGGCATTTCTATTCCACAAAGCAGAACATCTGTTTAACAATTATTAAGACTATGAGACACCAACTTAGAATTCCATTATTAAGTAAACCTGCTGACCAGAGGAAAGCACTTCTAAGGGGTTTAACTACACAATTAATTAGGGAAGGTAGGGTAACGACAACAAAATCTAGGGCAAAAGCTTTAAGAAATGAAGCTGAAAGAATGATTTCACTAGCCAAAGATGGAAGTTTGGCTTCTAGAAGAAGGGCTATTGGATATATTTATGATAAAAAATTAGTTCATTCGTTATTTGAAAAAGCAAAAGAAAGATATGGGGACAGAAATGGTGGCTATACACGCATAGTTAGAACTGTATCTAGAAAAGGTGATAACGCACAGATGGCCATAATAGAGCTTGTTTAAGTTTGATAATAAAGGGGTTTTTACTAAATAATAACTTTTGAAAAGGGTAGCTTTATTAGTCCAATATGATGGATCACATTATTCAGGTTGGCAAAAACAAAAAAATGCAACTACTGTTCAAGAAATTTTAGACAGAGCTCTGTTAAAGGTTACAAATCAAAAAGTAAAGACCTTTGCAGCAGGAAGGACTGATGCTGGTGTTCATGCATCAGGTCAAGTAGTACACTTTGATGTTGATTGTATTATTCCAGGAAATAGTTATTCTGATGTCTTAAATAGTATTTTGCCCCCAACAATTAGGATCTTGGAATCAGTTGAGGTTAAAGATAGTTGGCATGCATGCTATTCAGCAATGTATAGACATTATCGATATGTCATAAATAACAGTAAATTTCCTAATTTGTTCATCAATAATTGGTCATGGCATAGATATCAAAAAGTATTAGATGAAGTTTTAATGTTAAATGCGTCAAAGACTATGGAAGGGGAACATGATTTTTTTGCTTTTCAGAAAACTGGTAGTAATAGAACAAACTCTATTACAAAAATAAAAAATATTGATATTGAGAGAGTAGAAGATTTGATTTTAGTTGATATTAAAGCTACTGGTTTTTTGTATGGAATGGTGCGTTTAATTATTGGTCAATTAGTTTTAGTTGGAGAAAAAAAAATATCCCCAGAAATTTTTACAGATAGATGGGTAAACAAAAAGAAAAATGATGTTAAAGAATCTGCTCCAGCCAAGGGGTTATGTTTTGTAAATGCTGTTTATGAAAATAATGTTTTTGAAAAGATTAATAACAATGATTTTTTTCCTGTATTCTTAATTAAGGGTTTTTCTTAAGTAAAGTTTAATTAAGCTAATTTTTTGTTTAATGATTTAAAACTGTTGTTTAATATTCCTCCAATAAGGTAGAATTTTAAAACTAACTTTAAATTTATTTGCATAAATTTGGTAAATGAATAAAACAATTACTCCATCTTTAGAAACCATTGAAAGAAATTGGTTTTTAGTTGACGCAAAAGATAAGACACTTGGGAGACTTGCTACAGAAATTGCAACTGTATTGAGAGGTAAGAATAAACCAACATTTACACCTCATCTAGATACTGGAGATTTTGTCATTGTAGTAAATGCCGAAGAAGTTGAGGTAACAGGTAAAAAAGCATCACAAAAGCTATATAGGAGACATTCAGGAAGACCAGGAGGAATGAAAATTGAAAAATTTGAGTCTCTACAAGAAAGAATTCCTGAAAGAATCATAGAGCAAGCTGTTAAGGGTATGCTGCCACATAACTCTTTAGGGAGACAGCAGTTTAAAAAACTAAAAGTTTATAAAGGTGCTAATCACCCTCATGCCGCTCAGAATCCTGTATTATTAGATAGTTAATTTATCAAAATGAATAGCCAAATAAAAAACAAAGCTGTGTATTGGGGAACTGGAAGAAGAAAAACTTCAGTAGCTAGAGTTCGCTTGATTCCAGGAAATGGACTCATAAAAATCAATGGTCGTTCTGGAGACGACTACTTAAACTTTAACCCTCTGCACTTAAATTCAATAAAAGCACCTTTGCAAACACTAGGCCTTGAGAATTCTTATGATATTCTCGTAAATGTATTTGGTGGTGGATTGACAGGTCAAGCAGATGCTATAAAGCAAGGAGCAGCAAGAGCACTTTGCGAATTATCACCTGACAATAGGAAACCGCTAAAAACTGAAGGTCATCTCAGTAGAGATCCTAGAGCGAAGGAAAGAAGAAAATATGGTCTTAAAAAAGCAAGAAAAGCTCCTCAATTCTCTAAACGTTAAAGTAATTTAAATCATGCCTAAATCAGAAATACACCCAAAATGGTATCCAGATGCAAAAGTTATCTGTAATGGAGAAGTTGTAATGACGACTGGCTCCACGCAGCCTGAATTACATGTTGATGTATGGAGTGGTAATCATCCCTTTTTCACTGGAACTCAAAAGATTCTTGATACAGAAGGTAGGGTTGATAGGTTCATGAAAAAATATGGAATGGGTTCAGCTAATTCGGCTACGACAAAAGAGCAAAAAGAAGAAAAAGATTCTAAAAAATAGAACTTTCAAAAATTAAGCACAATTTCAATTGGAATACTCAACATTAATTGCAAGGTTGAAAACTGCTTCAGAAAGTTTTGAAAATTTGGAAGTGCAGCTTGCAGATCCTGATATAGCTAATAATCCAAAAAAATTAGAATCAATAGCAAGAGAAAGGTCAAAATTGGAACCTTTAGTGATTGATTTTAATAAGTTGCTTGATACTGATAGAGAAATCGAAGATTCAAAAAATCTGCTTAGAGAAAACAGAAATGACAAAGAAATGGAATCTTTGATTAATGAGGAGTTAATAAATCTAGAGGAATGTAAGAATCAACTGATTCAAAAAACTACAATCGCCTTATTACCAAAAGATCCTAGAGATGAGAGAAGTGTAATGTTAGAAATCAGAGCTGGTGCAGGAGGTAACGAGGCTTGTATCTGGGCGGGTGATTTAGCAAGAATGTATGAAAGATATGGACAAAAAATTGGATGGACTGTAAAACCTGTTAGTGCTTCCGAGTCAGATATGGGAGGATTTAAGGAGTTAGTTATATCCGTTAAGGGAGATTCTGTATATAGTCAACTTAAATTTGAGGCTGGTGTGCATAGAGTCCAAAGGGTTCCAGCTACTGAATCGCAAGGTAGAGTCCATACCTCTACTGCTACGGTGGCCGTCATGCCTGAGGCTGATCCTGTTGAAGTTAATATTGATCCAACTGATCTTGAGGTTGGCACAGCAAGATCAGGAGGTGCAGGGGGACAAAATGTTAACAAGGTAGAGACAGCTATTGATCTTCTCCATAAGCCTACAGGAATAAGAGTTTTTTGTACTCAAGAAAGATCACAATTACAAAATCGCGAACGAGCAATGGAAATTTTAAGAGCTAAATTATATGAAATTCAATTAAAAGAAGCTAATGCAAAAGAGAGATCACAAAGGCTTTCCCAGGTAGGAACGGGTGATAGGAGTGAAAAAATAAGAACTTATAATTTTAAAGATAACAGGACAACTGACCATAGATTAGGGTCGAATTTTTCACTGGAGCCAATTCTTGCTGGTCAGTTGGATGAAGTGATTGATGCATGCATAGCGCAAGAACAAAAAAGAATGATGGAAGATTTTAATAACGAAGTAAATTAAGATTTTATTTTTTAGATTGCAATCCCTATTACGTATTTACTCCATTCTTTATGTCTACCTGAGTCAATTTGTCTTGTGGCCTCAAAATTTAGATTACTAAGTGGACGATAAGGCTTGTTTTTTAAAGGCATATTAGCCTCTTCTGGGGTTCTATTTCCTTTTTGTACATTACATCTAAGACATGCAGTAGTAACATTTTCCCAGTTATCTGTTCCACCTCTACTTCTTGGTAAAACATGATCAATTGATAGGTCACTACCCCTATAGTTACAGTACTGGCAAGCATTGTTATCTCGAAGAAGAATATTTTTTCTAGTTAAAGAAACTTCTCTAAAAGGAACCTTTACGTAGTAACGAAGTCTTATAACCGTCGGCAATTTTCTTCCGCTATGTATAGCATATGATTTATCTTCCTCTAAGCTTTCCGCTTTACCTTTAATCATCAAAATGACAGCTCTTCGCCAAGAAGTGATGTTTAAAGGTTCATAAGATGCATTTAAAACTAGAGTCTGGCCCATGCCAAAATACAATTTACATGTCATGCTAACTGTATATTTCAATAAGCGCATATATTTGTGCAAAGTTAATGCAAATTCGGCAAACCAATCAGGGATTTAATTTTGATAAATATTCAAATTTTAAAAAAGATATAGATCCCAAGCAAAGAGCATGGATAGAAGTTAAAGGCAAAGCAATAGAGACAAATGTAAGGCAGTTAAGGACAAAGCTAAGCAAAAATTGTCAGTTTATGGCTGTTGTCAAAGCTGATGGATATGGACATGATGCAAAAGTAGTATCCGAATACGCCGTAAAAGGCGGAGCCTCACAATTTGGAGTTGCCACTTTAAATGAAGGGATTAGGCTCCGTTCTTTTGGAGTTAAAAAACCAATTCTTATTCTCGGAAATCTTTATACAAAAAGAGATCTCATAATATCCTTTAAAAATGATCTTATGCCAACTATCAGCAGTATAAGAGAGTGTCTAATTTGTAATAATATCGGGAAGCACTTTGGGTTGAAATTTTCTTTACATCTAAAGGTTGATACTGGAATGTCAAGATTAGGATTCGAATTTCAAAAATTTGTTGAGCAATTTGAAAAAATAAAATCTTTTGAAAATATATCAATAGAGGGAATATATAGTCATTTATCGTCTGCAGATGAAAATAACGCATTAGATTCTAAAAGCACTACACAATTACAAAGATTTAAGTTTAATGAATTATTAAAGCAAATTTATCTTGATAGAAATAATGAAATTAAGATTCATTTGGCTAATTCTGCGGGAATGCTTCTTAACAAAGATTTTCATTTTCAAATGGTACGTGTTGGACTTTCTATGTACGGATATAATCCTCTAGCCAAAATAGATAAAAATTTATTACTTCAACCAGCTTTATCTTTGAAGGTCAAAGTAGCTTTTATAAGAACTATTGATAAAGGTGTAAGTGTAAGTTATGGAGGCAAATTTGTAAGTTATAGAAAAACTAAGTTAGCTGTATTAAGTATTGGTTATGCAGATGGCGTTCCGAGAAATCTCTCAGGTAAGATCAGAGTTATTCATAATAATAAATTTTACCCTCAAGTTGGATCTATAACTATGGATCAAATGATGGTAGACATAACAGACTCTAATGAAATTAAAGTTGGTAGTACTATGGTATTACTAGGATCTGATGGCGAAAAAACAATTTCTCCTCTTGAATGGGCAAAAAAATCTAATACTATCCCTTGGGAAATTCTTTGTTCTTTTAAAAATAGATTACCGAAAGTTCAAGTAGATAGACATTTCGATTAAATAAAAAATTTTGAATGTTTGCAAAAAAATTGATAATGTATAAGAATTGGAGAGGTGGCTGAGTGGTTGAAAGCGGCTCCCTGCTAAGGAGTTACAGGAGGTAACTTTTGTCGAGGGTTCGAATCCCTCCCTCTCCGTGATTATTAGGTGTCAGAAGGCGTTATAAAGACTCAGATTGTAGATATAGTAAGGGTTCTCTCTGATTGAGGGAATCAGGGGTATTCACAGCATACCACGAAGTTTCAGTGTGTGAGGGGATAAAATAGGGGATAAAATTTTGTGGGTGAGGGGATGAAAATCAATAATAAAGTTTCTAATTTGCTTTCCTCATAAAATTAAAGTTTTTTATCTCTTTATTGCCTCTTGATTTTTATAAACTTTGTCTGTACAACCGTCTTTATCATTACCATGGCATCTATATTGAGTTAATTTATTTGAATCAATTACCCATTCAAAAATAGTCCATGTTCCATAAAAATCTACCAATTCTGATTGTCCTAGATACCCCTCTTGAACAATGGTATCCCCATCATCAAAAATAAGAGTAACTCTTTTATTAAGTTTATTTATACAATATCTGTAAGTTTCATTTTGGGTATTTTGAAACGGAGCACTATCAAATGTACATGATTGGGCACGATACTGATCCTGTAATGACGCATTTGCATTTTTAAAAATATCTATAAAGATTATTGAAATAAAAATAATAAAAAAATTAATTGATCTTTTTGATTTCATGCGTTTTTGATCTCGTAGAGATTTAATAATTCAATACTAAATAAAGGTAAATTTTTGAAATTATCTTCAATTTTAACAAAAATCTTATCTTAATCTTCCCTTGAGATAAAATGTCTGAATTGTTCAGCATTACTGTAAAAAAATAGATATGGATTTGAAAATTTTCATAAAATTTCTAAGGTATTTTTTTGTAATTTGTTTTGGATTCTCTTCAATAGGATGCGCCAAAAATAATGAAAAACAAGTAGATATTCAAAAAAATATAATTGTAATTGATCAAATTAATGGCGGTAAATCATATTCGGGCGATAACCTCGATTTGGATGATAGAAATTTTCTTTTTCAATCTCGGCAAACTGTCGTATCTCATGAATGCAGTAAATTAGGAATTACCACAAATGAATTGAACACTTTACTTTCTCAGGGTGCAAAGGTTGTGCAAACTCCTAATAATTGGAGAATAAATCTTGAATATCCATGGCAGGATGAATATGATGACTACTCTGATTTAATTACAGGTAAGTGTATTGGCAGAAATTTAGTAATTGAAGGAAAAGAAGAAGTTCTTGCAAATTATGAAAAATTCATTATGAGACAACCACTGAAATCAAATAAAGTGGAGTTTCCAGAGGAGATTTATAAATATACATTTGTTGAATCAGGATGCAATATTGAAAATAATGAATTTGGAGGTAAAGGTTTACAAGAATATAAATCATTCATTCACAATGATTTAAATGGTCAGACTATTAATTTAATTGCTCGAAAAATAGAAGATGGTTTTGAAAATGAGGGTGTTTGGCGTCCGCGACAATTTTGGGGACTTATCCTAAAAAGAGATAATACTGGATACTCATTCTTTTTAGATGAAGTTCCATTAGATCAAATAAATCCTGCAAAATATGATTTTGAAACTTCATTTTCATGGTCAAAAACCTCTCAAAATAAGTACAAAGTAAAATGGGACCCTGTGAGTATTGATTGTGCAATTGACGCAAATGGACAAATACTTGAAAGTGATACTTATAATCTTGAAGAGATTTATGATTATTTAGAAATTTCCTCTAATTAATCGCTAAAAATAGAATTTTTAATGAGGGGATAAAATAGGGGATAAAATTCCTACTATCCCATCAGTCAGAGTGTCATCCCTTCCTATATCTGCTCACTCAGTCTCAGTCCGATTTCCTCCCTCTCCGTATTTTATTTGGAAAATTTTTTAAATTAAAATTTGTTTTAAAATAATTCAAGATTAATATCTTTAAGATCATAAATAGAATTTAAAATCAAGTCAGCGCCAGCATTCCTAAGATTTGTTTCGTAAGAATTACGTTCTTTTAATCGAGAATTTAAATGCAAATGAGGGGGAGCTATTCCGATACTTATGAATTTCTGAGAGGGTATTTCCTTCCTAGCATTTATAACTGTTTTTATATCTGCAATAGTATCTCCTACATATGCAATGGGAATATTTGATTCGCCAAGTTTATCTCCAATAAGCTTTTTTGATAAGTTAATAAAACCTTTAGGATCAGGCTTGTCAGGGGCATCTCCCATAGATATTAATGGTGGTGATTTTAGTCCAAGTCTTTTTTCCAAAACAAATTTTGCTGAAGCAGACTCTGCACCACTAACAAAACCCCAGATTATTCCATTACCTTGAATTAAATCAAAAAACTTTTTATCAACTAATAACTCCTCGTTTGTTATGTACCCAGACCAATATTTACTATCTTTATTTGGATCGCCACCAAAGTAAAACTCTTCAAAACATTTTACTATCTCTTCTCTTGGAGGAATTTTAAGGTCTAAGTTCTTTTTTTTTATATATCTTTTTATAAGTTCTAAACTTAAATCCCAGTCATTGTTCCAGATCCCTTCATTTTTTGCATCATCAATATCTATAAAACTTGGCTCCCATCCGGAAAATTTGTAAACTGTTTTTTTTAATGAAAGTCTGTAACTATTTTCGACGCTGCGGATTACCCCATCAATGTCAAACAAAATTAAACCAATATTTTTCAATTAATTTCCTAGCCATTATTATAAAAGATTAGTATTCTTATAAAGAAAAAGCAAAGAAGAAAATCCATTTATAAAATTATCGATTATTTACACTTAATTTTGTAAATATCCTCTGGGAGTGAGAAATATTTCGTCAACTAAGGTTGTTTGAGAATTGCCGATAATAATGATTGATAACATATCGATCTCTTTAAAAGGAATTTTGCTTAAAGTAAAAAATTTTTTGGTTTGATTTTCTCTCCCTACTTGTCTAGCAATTAAAACTGGAGTATCACCATGTCTAGATTGTAAACATATATCTATTATGGCTTTTAGCTGCCAATTTCTTTCAATGGATTGAGGATTAAATAAAGCTATTACAAAGTCACCCACAAGAGCTCCTTCAATTCTTTTTTTTATTAAAGACCAGGGAGTTAATTTATCGCTTAAGCTTATTGAACAAAAGTCATTCATTAAAGGTGCTCCACTAATCGCAGCCGCTAATTGAACACTACTTATACCGGGATGTATTTCAAAGTAAGGTCTATATTCTTTTTTGATTTTTTGAAGTAATTCTAAAAGTAAACCTGCCATGCCATAAAATCCAGATTCACCTGAAGAAATTAAAGCCACTTTAATTCCTTCCTCAGCTAGTTTAATTGCTTTGCTGCATCTCTCTTTTTCTTCAGTAAGTTTACTTTTAATTAAAACTTGGTCACTTCTTTTTAAAGATTTAATTAAATCTAAATACATTTTGTATCCGATCCAAACAGTACATCTTGAAAGTGCCTTTTTTGCGTTACTGGTTAGGAAGGAGATATCACCAGGTCCACTTCCAATGATATGTATTTCACCATGGGTTGGATTATATTGATTTTTTGATTCTGCTACAGCGATAGTTACTGCCCCAGATTGGTTTTTAAAAATTCTTTTTTCTTCTAATAATTTTGATTCTTCTCCTGCTGCGAGTAAGCAAGAGGCTTCTGCTACTGAAGGGATGCCAATTTCCTTCTCTACAACACTTGAAGGATTTGGAACAAGTATTGTTGAAAGATCTTCTTTATTAAAAAACTTTATGGGTAAGTTTTTTTCTTCTGCAAGTTCTAAAATTCCTTTCTCATCTTTTTTAATATCAACTGTTGCAAGTCCCGCAATTGAATACTTGGATAAATTTTTTGACTTCAATAAATTATTTAAAGAATTTGCTATTAATTCTTTGCTTGTGTTTCTTTCACATCCAATTCCAATCCATAATACGGGCGGGTGCCAAGTTGTTTTATGATTTTCGAACATACTCACATGAAATGTTGAATCTGTTTTTTCAATTTCTTTTTCATTAATTTGATTAATAATCTCGCCTGATTCTGAATTTTTCCATAAGCTATTACCAGATAATTGTTTGCAAAATATTTCTTCTTTCTTAGCTTGTTTAATTACTAGTTTTGACCAATTCTCTACGTTACCAGATTTTTTCCAACCCCATTGATTCCCAAATGCATCAAGATTTAATAAGCTTTGATCATTGGAATTATTAGTTTCTATTATTTCGCCACCAAGTAAATTAGCAATTTGACACGCAATATTTTGTGTATTTGACTGATGTAATCCAATTAAAGGAACTATCTTGGAACATTTGTTATCTATTACTATTACACCAGGATCTTGATCTTTAGAGGTTAAAAAAGAATTTATTATCCTTATTGATGCAGCAATTGAGCCTATAAAAATTATTAAATCTATCTCCGGCCATTTTTTAAGTAAGATTTCTCTTGGTTTTTGTACTTGAATAGGTTCATTTTCTTTTCCATCATCTTTTGAAAAACCTGCAATATATATATCTTCGACAAATTCGGTTTTTTTAAGTCTTTTTAAAATTTCTTTTGAATTATTAGATAGACCTATAGCAATTCCTTTCAAATCAGAAACTATTGATAGTTACGTTGAAATTATATCCTGTCGCTTGATTTTAAAAATTTTCTTTGAAATATAAAAAAAAATTTAAGAAATTTATGTAAAATTAGAGCAAAAATACTCATAATTATGTCATAGACTTGAATTTAACAAAATATTCATATAGTAACAATCATTAGAACATTTGTTACGTTAATGCATAACGAAAGAATCTTTGCCTTATTATTTTTGAAACGAATATCTAAAGTTTCCGGTGGATTCGTTTTCTTGAACATTATCATTATTAATGTGTTCGAGATCCGATCAATCGGCTTTAATGTCAATTATTTTCGAGGTGCTAGATGACCATCAGCCCACCAGAAAGTGGAGAAAAAAACAAAAAAGTTTTGGAAGATCCTGTAAAGGCTGATCCAAGACCTATTGATTTTGCCAAATTAGATAAGCCAGGTTTCTGGTCAAGTAAATTATCTAAGGGTCCAAAAACTACAACTTGGATCTGGAATTTGCATGCTGACGCACATGATTTTGATGTGCATACAGGCGATGCTGAAGAAGCAACAAGAAAAATCTTTTCAGCTCATTTTGGACATCTTGCAGTCATTTTTATATGGATGAGTGCAGCATTTTTCCATGGAGCAAGATTTTCTAATTATTCAGGTTGGTTAGCTGACCCAACTCACGTTAAACCTGGGGCCCAACAAGTTTGGGCAATAGTTGGCCAAGAAATGCTGAATGCTGATCTTGGAGCTAACTACAACGGAATTCAAATAAGTTCAGGAATTTTCCACATGTGGCGAGCATGGGGAATAACTAATGAAAGTGAACTGATGGCTTTAGCAATAGGTGCTGTAGTAATGGCTGCACTTATGCTTCATGCCGGAATCTTTCATTATCACAAAGCAGCTCCAAAAATGGAGTGGTTCCAAGATATTGAGTCTATGCTTAACCACCACATAGCTGGTTTAGTAGGATTAGGATCTTTAGCATGGGCTGGTCATTGTATTCATATCGGAGCTCCTACTGCTGCTCTCTTAGATGCAATTGATGCAGGCTCCCCTTTAGTAATCAATGGTAAAGAAATAGCAACTATTGCAGATATGCCTATGCCGCATCAACTCTGTGATCCTCAAATCATCGGTCAGATATTTCCAGGATTAGCAAGTGGTACAGGTAATTTCTTTAGTTTAAACTGGTTAGCATTCTCAGATTTCCTTACCTTCAAAGGTGGACTTAACCCTGTGACAGGAAGTTTATGGATGACTGATGTTTCACATCATCACTTAGCTTTTGGTGTAATAGCAATCATTGGTGGTCATATGTATAGGACTAATTACGGTATTGGTCATAGTATGAAAGAAATATTAGATTCACAGCAAGGAGACCCAATATTATTTCCTGCTCCTAAAGGTCATCAAGGTCTTTTTGAGTTCATGGCAGAAAGTAGACATGCCCAGCTTGCAGTAAACCTAGCAATGCTTGGATCAATAAGTATACTCGTATCTCATCATATGTATGCGATGCCTCCATATCCATATATAGCTACTGACTACATGACAGTTCTTGGATTATTTACTCATCACATGTGGATAGGTGGATTGTTCATAGTAGGTGCAGGAGCCCATGCTGGAATTGCAATGGTAAGAGATTATGATCCAGCAAAACATATTGATAATGTATTAGACAGAATCCTTAAAGCAAGAGATGCTTTAATCAGTCACTTGAACTGGGTATGTATGTGGTTAGGATTCCATAGCTTTGGACTCTATATTCACAACGATACTATGAGGGCTTTGGGTAGACCTCAAGATATGTTTAGTGATTCTGCAATCCAACTTCAGCCAATTTTTGCTCAATGGGTTCAGAGTATTCAAGCATCTGCTGTTGGAACTTCTCTTTTAGCAGGTACTGCAGAAGCTTTACCTCACAAAGCTTTAAGTGAAGTCTTTAATGGAAGTCTAGTAGAAGTGGGTGGAAAGGTTGCTATAGCTCCAATTCCATTAGGGACAGCTGATTTAATGATTCATCATATTCATGCTTTCCAAATTCACGTAACTGTTTTGATACTTCTCAAAGGAGTACTTTATGCAAGAAGTTCAAGGTTGATTCCTGATAAAGCTTCCTTAGGATTTAGATTCCCTTGTGATGGACCTGGAAGAGGTGGTACATGTCAAGTTTCTTCATGGGACCACGTGTTCTTAGCACTTTTCTGGATGTATAACTGTTTATCAATAGTAATTTTCCACTTCTCTTGGAAAATGCAGAGTGATGTATGGGGACTTACTGGTGGTAACTTCGCACAAAGTTCCATTACCATTAATGGTTGGTTAAGAGATTTCCTTTGGGCGCAAGCTTCTCAAGTTTTAACAAGTTATGGACAATCAATAAGCATGTACGGTTTGATGTTCTTAGGAGCTCACTTCATATGGGCATTTAGTTTAATGTTCCTCTTTAGCGGAAGGGGATATTGGCAAGAATTATTCGAATCAATTGTTTGGGCACATAACAAACTTAAAGTTGCTCCAACCATTCAACCAAGAGCTTTATCTATCACCCAGGGTAGAGCAGTAGGTGTCACACACTTCCTTGTCGGTGGTATTGCTACCACATGGGCCTTCTTCCATGCTCGCCTTTTCGGCCTGGGCTAATTACCTGAACTTCACCTTTTTAATTCAATGGCAACAAAATTTCCATCATTTAACCAGGGTCTAGCTCAGGACCCTACAACCCGACGAATATGGTACGGAATAGCTACCGCTCACGACTTTGAAAGTCATGATGGTATGACCGAAGAAAAGCTTTATCAGAAGCTTTTCTCTACACATTTTGGTCATCTAGCAATAATCGCACTTTGGGTTGCTGGTAACTTGTTTCATATTGCTTGGCAAGGTAACTTCGAGCAATTTGTAATTGACCCAACTCACGTTCGTCCCATTGCACATGCTATTTGGGATCCACATTTTGGATCTGGTATCACAGAGGCAATGACACAGGCTGGAGCAAATGGTCCAGTAAACATAGCTTATTCAGGTCTCTACCATTGGTGGTACACAATTGGAATGAGAACTAATGAGCAACTCTTCCAAGCTTCAATATTTATGAGTATTTTGGCTTGTTGGACGCTATTTGCAGGTTGGCTACACTTACAGCCAAAATTCAGACCTTCTCTAGCTTGGTTTAAAAATGCAGAGTCAAGATTAAATCACCATTTAGCTGTCTTATTTGGTTTCAGTAGTATCGCTTGGACAGGTCATTTGGTTCATGTTGCTATACCTGAATCAAGGGGACAACATGTAGGTTGGGATAACTGGTTAACAGTACTTCCACATCCTGCAGGACTAGCTCCTTTCTTCACTTTAAACTGGGGCGCATATGCCCAAAATCCTGATTCTCTTGATCAAGTATTTGGAACAGCTGAGGGAGCTGGAACAGCAATCTTTACTTTCTTAGGTGGTCTTCATCCTCAAAGTGAAGCATTATGGCTTACTGACATTGCTCATCACCATATTGCGATTGGAACAGTTTTTGTAATTGCTGGTCATATGTATAGAAACACCTTTGGCATAGGACATAGCCTAAAAGAAATTACAGAAGCTCATAATACAAGGCACCCTAATGATCCTCATAAAGGTAGTTTTGGAATTAACCATGACGGAATATATGAAACTGTAAATAATTCATTACATTTCCAACTTGGACTAGCATTAGCATCACTTGGGGTAGCAACTTCTCTTGTAGCACAACATATGGGTGCACTTCCCTCTTATGCTTTTATTGCTAGGGACTACACTACACAATCTGCTTTATATAGTCATCATCAGTACATAGCCATGTTCTTGATGGTTGGAGCATTTGCTCACGGAGCCATTTTCTTTGTAAGAGATTACGATCCAGAATTAAATAAAGATAATGTATTAGCGAGAGTTCTTGGAACAAAGGAAGCTCTTATAAGCCACCTTAGTTGGGTAACAATGTTGCTTGGATTCCATACCCTTGGAATTTATGTTCATAATGATGTTGTTGTAGCTTTTGGTAATCCTGAAAAGCAAATTCTAATTGAGCCAGTATTTGCTCAATTCGTTCAAGCTGCTCAAGGTAAGATGATGTATGGCTTCAACGCTTTATTATCTGATCCTACAAGCTCAGCAAGTCTCGCTGCTAATTCATTACCAGGTAATCATTACTGGATGGATCTTATCAATAGACAAGATGCGTTAAGTGCTTTCTTACCCATCGGTCCTGCAGATTTCTTAGTACACCATGCTATTGCCCTAGGTCTTCATACAACTGCTCTAATCCTTATCAAAGGTGCACTTGATGCTAGAGGAACAAAATTAATTCCTGATAAAAAAGATCTAGGTTATGCATTTCCTTGCGATGGACCTGGACGTGGAGGTACTTGTGATAGTTCATCTTGGGACGCTATGTATTTAGCGATGTTCTGGGCATTAAATTTAATAGCATGGGTTACTTTCTACTGGCATTGGAAACATCTAGCAATATGGCAGGGTAACGTAGCACAATTTAACGAATCAGGAACTTATCTAATGGGTTGGTTTAGAGACTATCTATGGTTAAACTCTGCTCAACTTATTAACGGATATAATCCATTTGGAGTTAACTCTTTATCTCCTTGGGCTTGGATGTTCCTATTCGGACACTTAGTTTGGGCTACTGGTTTCATGTTCCTAATATCATGGCGTGGTTACTGGCAAGAATTAATTGAAACATTAGTTTGGGCACATCAGCGTACTCCAATAGCTAACCTTGTAGGCTGGAGAGATAAGCCAGTTGCACTTTCAATTGTTCAAGCTAGATTAGTTGGACTTGCACATTTCACGATTGGAAACATACTTACATTTGGTGCATTTGTCATCGCATCAACTTCAGGTAAGTTTGGTTAAATTTTTCCAAAATAATTTAAATCACCACGTTTGTGGTGATTTTTTTTGTTTAATTTTAATGTTCTGAATTAAGTTAAAATTGTGTAATTATTATTAAATATAAATGTCAGATATAAAACAATTAATTTCTATTATCGTCCCTGTTTTCAATGAAAGTGAAAGTATTGGTCTTTTATTGGGTGAAATTATAAATGTAATGTCATCTCATAAATTTAATTTTGAATTGATTGTTGTAGATGATGGTTCTAAAGATAATACTCATCAAGTATTACAGCAGCTAACTCTCAAAATTAAAGAATTGTCAGTAATTTCCCTTCGCAAAAATTATGGGCAAACTGCAGCAATGTCAGCTGGCTTTGATAATTCTAAGGGTGATATTGTTATTTCTTTGGATGGTGATTTACAGAATGATCCAAATGATATTCCTTTATTAATTTCAGAAATTAACAATGGTTATGATTTGGTTTGTGGTTGGAGGTTTGATAGAAAAGATAAATTAATTAATAGAAAGATACCATCAAAAATAGCGAATAAGTTAATAGCTCACGTAACAGGTTTGAAGTTGCATGACTATGGTTGCTCATTAAAAGCGTTCAAGAAAGAAATAATAGAGGATATAAAGCTATATGGGGAACTTCACAGGTTTTTGCCCGTTTTAGCAAATATTGAAGGTGCAAGAATCAAAGAAATTAAAGTAAATCATAGGAGCAGGCAATATGGATCTAGTAAATATGGAATTGATAGAACTTTTAGAGTTTTAATGGATTTACTAACTGTTTGGTTTTTGACTAGATTTTTAACAAGACCGATGTATGGATTTGGTTTTGTTGGAATTATAAGTATTTTCATTAGCCTTGCGATAAGTTCTTATTTGATAGTTTTAAAAATAATGGGTGAGGATATTGGAAATCGTCCGTTGCTTATGTTTGCATTAATATTAGGAATTGCTGGTGTTCAATTATTTTGCTTTGGATTATTAAGCGAACTTTTAATTAGGACATATCATGAAAGTCAAAGTCGTCCAATTTACAGAATTAGATCAATAAACAGTGCTAAGCAAAATTGATTGTTTACTTGAACTTTCTTATTAATAAAGCTGAAATTTCAACGACTTCAGGAGAAATATCTCTTAAGCCTTTCCGTAAAATTGGCAATGTTGATACATCAGCCAATTCTTCCGCAATTTTTAATGCCTTTAATTTATTTTCTGTATTACCCTGAAAAAGACTAATCATTTTATTTCTTTGAGAATTTTTATAAAATATTGAGTACTTTTTTTCTTCGTGATTGTATAAAAAACTATTTTTATTAGATGAAAATTTATTATTTTTGTTTAATTTAATAGAGTTTATATTTCTTTTATTTATTAACTTTTTAAAGCTTCTTTTTTTAAAAACTAGAATTAATAACCCTATAAAAATAATAAGTAAAATCGCCAAAAAATTTATCATGTAAAAAGTTAATAATTTTTATATCATCCAGTAATAAAATTAACACTATTTCGCAGATAAATACTAAAGTGTTTAAAGATGTTTAAAGAACTATGCCATCTGATTTACCAAGTCTTTTACCCTCCATTTTTGTTCCATTAATTGGTATAGCAATGCCTGCTGTTTTTATCGTATTGATTGGAAGATTAATTACAGCAACTGAATAAATTATCAAACACTAAACTATTAAAAAAATGAGCGACTTTCAAAAATCATTCTCTGAATCAACAAGTTCTATTAAGTTTGATGAGAAATATGTAGATACTTCTGTACAACCAAATGATATTGGCGTAGCAGAACAATGGGCAGTAAAAACAGTTGCTGATCCTTGTGTTGGTAATTTAGCTACTCCAGTTAATAGTGGTTATTTTACAAAAGCCTTTATAAATAATTTACCTTTTTACAGAGAAGGTATTTCCCCTAATTTTAGAGGTTTAGAAACTGGAGCAGCTTTTGGATATCTTCTATACGGACCTTTTACTATGACTGGCCCATTAAGAAATTCTGAATTTGCTTTAACAGCTGGACTTCTCGCAACTATTGGAGCTGTTCATATTTTGACAGCACTTTTTGTTCTATACAATGCACCTGGTAAAGCACCTAATGTACAACCTCCAGATGCGACTGTTAATAATCCGCCAAAGGATTTATTTACACGAGCTGGTTGGGCTGATTTTACAAGTGGATTTTGGTTAGGAGGCTGTGGAGGAGCTGTTTTTGCTTGGTTACTTGTTGGAACTTTACACTTAGATACCATAATGCCAATAATTAAAAATATTTGGACTGCAGGTTAATTCCTAAATAAAAGAATCAGTAATATTTTAATTTAATTTAAAGTTAAGAGGTATGCTCTTCTATTAACGTATAGTTCTATCCCATCTATAATTTCTAACTACTCTTCCTGCCGAAATTAGTTTAGATTTATAATGCAATGAGATTCTGTCATTAGATTTTTTTAGGGTATCTAATCCTATTCCATTTCTGCCAAAATCCTTTCCAGAGCAATGGTAATACAATCCATCTCCCTTGTAGATTCCAATATGATCACATTTTTCTTCATTTCCAAAAAATAAAAGATCGCCAGGTCGTAGATCCGCATAGGATTCTTTGTAATAAAAAAGGTGTTTGCAAAAACTTTTTATTTGAAAAGAATCTCGAGGTATATTAATTTGATGCTTTAAAAAAGCAGTCTGAATTAACCCGGAACAATCAAAATTGGGTCCTAATGTACCTCCCCAAAGGTATTCATTATTTAACTCAGATTGATCTTTGATCCATTTTAAAATTGAGTTAACTTTATCTTTTATAAAGAAGTGTTCTTTTTTCGCATCCTCAGTTTTTCTCAATTCGCATTTCTCAATAATTAATCCATCTAAATTAATCCAACATATGTAACCATCCTCATATAGTTGAACTAGTATTCTTGAAAATTTCTGGTTATGTTGATAAATGTTTGGATAAATTAGCCTAAAAATTCTATTTTTAAATATTTCAGTCACTAATTTATCTTCTGTTTCATTTTGATATCCAGAAATATTAACTTTTAATTTCCACCAAATAGTTTTTGAAAAATTAGTTTGTTTAAATAGTGGGATAGGTTTTTTATAATTTTCCATACTATGACCTTTCACTATTTAAGTAAAGAGATGGGTCTAGCCTTAAATAATATTTTAGGGAAGGCATGCTCTCATAATAAAGATTTTTCAAGAGAAGATATTTCGATAACTTGGATTAATTATAAAAGCGAAAATAAAAGTGTATTTAAAGGTTTTGGAACTGGTATTAATAATAAAAAAATGGTTTACCCTGCCAGCATAGTCAAGTTGGTTTATGGTCTTGCTGCATATTATTGGATTAAAAAAGGAAGTTTACTTTTATCAGATGAACTTATTGATGCTGTGAGGAAAATGTTGTCTTTCTCCAGTAATAATGCAACAAGCTTTTTAATTGATTTACTTACAGGAACAACAAGTGGACCTCGTATTGAAGGTGAACTATGGGAAAATTGGAAATACCAAAGAAGTATAATAAATGATTGGCTACATGATTTAAATTGGGAAGAATTGGTTGGGATAAATTGCTGTCAGAAGACCTGGGATGATGGACCATTTGGTCGTGAGAAAGAATTTTATGGATATGATAATGAAAATAGAAACGCTATGAACTCTGATTCAGCTGCAAGGGTTTTGGAGGAAATTATGATTCATATTGATTATCAAGAAAATAATTTAAATTTGCGAAGTTTTTTAAAAAGAAATTTAAATAAAGTGGTTCTTAAAAACGATTCTCTTAATCAAATAGATGGTTTTTTGGGTGAAGGATTACCAGAAAGCATTAATCTTTGGAGCAAAGCAGGCTTAATGTCTGAAGTTAGACATGATTCAGCTTGGTGGATTAATAATCAATCTCTACAAACTTTATTAGTAGTTTTTTGTAATGGAGAACAATATTCCAAAGATTCCTCCCTTTTACCGTTTATAGCAAAAGAAGTATACAATTTTAATAAGAGATATATTATTGAGGACTAAAGTGAATCTTCTAAGAAATTAGAATCTAATTTGTCAGTATAAGCTTCATAAGGTAGCATCATTACTTCTTCAAAATCTAAATCATTCATAATCCATTCTCTATATTCTGCTAACAAACTTTTTCTATCTTCATTATCTAATTCATAGATACGCAATGCTGTATCTTTAAAATTTTCTTTTATTAAATTTTCAATTTCTTTCTTCATCATTTTATGTTAATTCTCCCTCCAAAATCACTCTTCTAATCGTTGATAATGCAATTCCAGTTTGGGATCTGATTGATCGATATGAATATCCTTCATTACGCAATCTGATTACTAAAGATTCTTTTAAAGGACTTATTCTGGGCCTGCCTCCCAAATTATTTCCAGATAATTTTCTGCGTAATAGTTGTTCTTTTTTTCTTTCAACTAAACTTTTGTCTTCTAAATTATCTAATTCATATAAAATCTTAAAAATTGAAGAATTTGCATTAGAGGATTCATTCGTAGCAAAAAAACCAGTCAAAGTTTGTAATTGAATATCTTTATTAATAAGTTTATTTATTGTTCTTAAACATTCTTTTTTATTTTTAAATGCTCGGTCAAGCTGAGTTATGATTAATCGATCACCTTTTGATAAGGAATTTATAGCTTTATTGAGTTGGGGTTTGATTTCTTCATCTAAACTTATAAATTCAGAGAACACTAAACTGCAACCCTCTCCCTTTAAAATTTTTATTTGCTCTTCTAAATATTCATATTCATTACGAGTAGCTCTAGCATAACCTATTGCTTTGGAGCTTTTATTTTTTTCCGATAATAAAATACGTTTTCTTTTAAATTTAAAAGTCAATGTTTTATTACATCTATTTTTTACTGTATCAATAAATTAGAAAAAAAACACTTTTTAGTACAAAAAATTTCAATAATTACAGTTTTAACAAAAAAATAGAGAAATTATTAAATGTTCTGATATCTGTTCTAAAAATAATGTTCTAAATACTGTAATAGTTTTAGTTGATGAAACAGTCATATTTTGTAAGTTTTACATTGAATTAGGAAGTTTTTAATTTTTGATGGACTAATTAAATTCATTTATTTTTCACTTCTATTTAATAGACTTTATGGTTGAAATTATTAATAGTTAATTCAAATTGTTTTTAGTAAAATAAGTCTATAGGCCAGAAACAATTAAATTGACTAATAATCCTAATAGCTTAATTTCAAAGCCTGATTGGCTAAGAGTAAAAGCTCCGCAAGTTGAGAGAATTGGTAAGACTGCAAAATTGTTAAATGATTTAAATCTCAATACTGTATGTCAAGAAGCAAGCTGTCCAAATATTGGTGAATGTTTTGCTAGTGGAACTGCTACTTTCCTCATAATGGGTCCTGGCTGTACTAGGGCATGTCCATATTGCGATATTGATTTTGATAGATCTAAAAGAGAATTAGATCCAACAGAACCATATCGTCTAGCCGAAGCCGTTTTTAGAATGAAGCTTAAGCATGTTGTCATCACATCAGTTAATAGAGACGATCTTGAGGATGGTGGCGCATCTCAATTTTTTCAATGTGTTTATCAAATAAGAGAAAAATCTCCTGAAACTACTATTGAGCTTTTAATTCCTGATTTTTGTGGCAACTGGGAAGCTCTTGAAAAAGTTCTTGATTCAAATCCAAATGTTTTAAACCATAATATTGAGACTGTGCCTTCTCTATATAAAAAGGTAAGACCTCAGGGTAAATATGAAAGAACTCTTGAGTTGCTTAAAAGAACCAGAGACTACTCTCCCAAAGTTTATACAAAGTCAGGCTTCATGCTTGGTTTAGGAGAAAAAGACGAGGAAGTCTTGAGGCTGCTTAAGGATTTAAAAAGTAATTTCGTTGATATTGTTACTATTGGCCAATATTTATCTCCTGGCCCTAATCATTTACCTGTTAAAAGATTTGTAAGTCCTTCAAAATTTAACTATTTTAAAGCGTTCGGGGAAAAAGATTTAAACTTTATGCAAGTAGTTAGTTCTCCTTTAACTAGAAGCAGTTACCATGCTGAAGAGATTCAAAAACTTATGAAAAAGTATCCAAGATAGTTATTTTCATTTATTTGAATCTACCCACTCATTTAATTTCCATTCAACTAGATCATTTTTAATCATTGGATCATTCTTAATAATTTTTAGTGCATTTTTATAATTATTCATCTCAAGTATAAGTAATCCGCCGCCACCTGGCCTATCTAACTCATCTACCAAAAAGCCACTTTTTATATTAATTCCCTCTTTTTTTAATTTTTTTATCCATTCAATATGTTCGTTAATTATTTTTCGTTTTAAATCATTATTTATTAAGTATTCTTTTTTTATAATTTCAGTTTTTACAAAGAAAGGCATTTACATTTTCTTTATACCAAGCATCTCTTCTTCGCTTGGGGGAACAATCAATTTGAAAGAACTCTTGAAATGAGACCAATTTTCAATTATTTTGGCAGCCTTTAAGCTATTTGTTTTTGCTTGATATTCTCTAATAATTTCCAATAAGATATTTTCCTGCTTTGATGAAGTTATTTGATGAATGCTTACTATTTCTTTATTTACTTTATTACTTAAATCATTATTTTCATCGATTATAAAAGCTATTCCACCAGTCATTCCCGCACCAATATTTCTTCCTGTGGAGCCTAGAATAACCACTTTCCCACCTGTCATGTATTCACAACAATGATCACCTGCCCCCTCTGTTACTGCTGTGGCACCACTGTTTCTTACCGCAAATCTTTCTCCCGATTTTCCTAATGCAAATAATTTCCCCCCTGTTGCTCCATAAAGACAAGTATTTCCTAGGATGACTTGTTCGGAGGAGATTTTATCTATTTGGGGGGGGATTATTGTGAGTATTCCTCCGTTCATTCCTTTACAAACATAATCATTAGCTTCCCCGATCAATCGAACATTCATTCCCTTCAATAAAAAGGCTCCAAAGCTTTGTCCTGCATATCCTTTGAAATTTAAGTTAAGTTCGCCATTGAATCCAGTGTTGCCATGAAGTTCTGCTATTTCGCCTGATATTTTCGCACAAACACTTCTATCTGTATTTTTTATCTCAATTTCTTTTGTTAATTTTTCGTGATTTTTAATTGAATCTATAAATTTTGTATCTGACAAAAACTCGTCTTCTAATACAAAACCATTACTATGAGCATTTTGTGAATGTTTTAACCATGATCTATTAATGGTTGAATGTTCATTATTTACCAAAGAAGAAAGATCGATATTAGAAGTTTTTGGAAGACAGATATTTCTAGTAGAAAGAAATTCTTGATTTCCAATCAGTTCTTCCATATTAGAAACGCCGATACTACTCATTATCTGCCTTACTTCTTCAGCAATGTACAAGAAAAAATTGACAACATTTTCTGGAATACCTTTAAATCTTTTTCTTAATTCTTCTTTTTGAGTGGCAACTCCCACAGGACACTTGTTTGTATGGCAAACCCGAGCCATTATGCATCCTTCAGCAATCATCGCTACAGAGCCGAAACCGTATTCTTCAGCACCTAGTAAAGCTGCAATAACTACATCCCAGCCTGTTTTAAGACCTCCATCAGTTCTCAAAATTACTCTTTCACGTAAGTTATTTTCTAAGAGAGATTTATGAACCTCAGCAACACCTAGTTCCCATGGTAAACCTGCATGTTTGATAGAACTTAAGGGTGAAGCACCTGTACCCCCGTCATGACCTGAAATTTGAATTACATCGGCATTAGCTTTGCTTACTCCAGCAGCAATAGTGCCTATTCCAATTTCAGAAACAAGTTTAACGCTTACTTTCGCTTTTGGATGAACTTGGTGTAAGTCATGGATAAGTTGAGCTAAATCTTCAATTGAATAAATATCATGATGCGGCGGCGGAGATATTAGAGCTACTCCGGGTTTACTATTTCTTAGTTTTGCGATGTAAGAATCAACTTTTGGACCAGGCAATTGTCCCCCTTCTCCAGGTTTTGCGCCTTGAGCCATTTTAATTTCGAGTTGTTTACCACTTCTTAGATATTCAGGGGTAACTCCAAATCTACCTGATGCTATTTGTTTAATAGCTGAGCATGCGGTGTCGCCATTTTTGAGACCTTTAATAAATGGTAGCGTCGCTGATTGCGTATTTTCATCTATATCATTTAAAACATTAAAACGCGCTGGATCTTCTCCTCCTTCTCCACTATTGCTTTTCCCACCAATTCTATTCATTGCAACTGCTAAAACTTCGTGTGCTTCTCTTGATAAAGCACCCAAACTCATTCCTCCAGTACAGAACCTGCTGCAAATTGATTCAACACTTTCAACTTCTTCTAATGGAATGCTTTTTCTTTTTGAATTAATTGTTAGTAAATCTCTTAGAGATGTTGTTGGTCTATTACTAATGAGTTTTTTGTAAGTTTCAAAATGATCATATCCAGGCCCTTGTTTTACAGCTGAATGTAAAACTTTGGACATCTCCGGGTTATTGGAATGATATTCTGCATTATTTCTAAATTGTACAAATCCTAAAAATTCTAATTTCTTTAAATCGATTTCTGGATAGGCTTTTGTATGTATTGAAAGCGTTTCATTAGTTAATTCTTTTAATGTTATGCCAGCTATACGGCTTGTTGTACCATCAAAAGCAATTTTTATTAAGTCAGCACCAAGGCCTACTGCTTCAAAAATTTGTGCACCATGGTAACTAGATAAAAGCGATATTCCTATTTTCGAAAGAATTTTTCTTAGACCGTCTTCTAGAGCTTTTTTAATATTTTCTTGAACATCAACTATTGATAATGGATTTATTTTTTTACTATCAATGAGTTTTTGAGTTTTTGGATGCTTTAACCAATGCCTACCAGCTTCGAAGGTTAGCCAAGGGCAAACTGCGCTTGCACCATAACCAATTAAACAAGCCAAGTGATGTGTACTCCAACATTGCCCTGTCTCAACTATGAGAGAAGCTTTTAATCTTATTTCTTTTTTAAGAAGATAATGATGAATTGCTCCAACAGCAAGTAATGGAGGAATAAAAGTCTTTTTAGGATTTATCCCCTTATCAGAAATAATGATTATGGAACAACCCTCTTTTATAGAGAGCTCACTCTGTTCACAAATTGTTTTTAATTGGTTCTCTAAGCCTTGCACACCTTCTTCAATATCAAACAAACTTGAAATTGTTTGAGATTTAATTTTTGATTTTTTTATTGATAAGAGCTCTTCTTCGTTGAGAATTGGAGTTTGTAAATGAACAAAAGGTTTAGCGCCTTTAATCTCAAATGGTGTACATCTTTCTCCAAGATGCATTTCTAGACTCATTACAAGTTTTTCTCTTAGAGGATCAATTGGAGGATTAGTAACTTGCGCAAATCTTTGCTTGAAATAGTCATATAAAATATGTGGCTTTGAAGAAAGTACCGCTAATGGGATGTCATCTCCCATGCAATAAGTAGGCTCTTTAGCTAATGAGGCCATTGAATCTAAGATAAGATCGTTATCTTCCGCTGAAAAACCATATGCAGTTTGCTGTTGTAATAACTCAAGGTCTTTTAGCTTGCAGTCTTTTAACCATTCATTATTTTCAATTTTTAAAATTCTATTTTTTAAGAGATTTTTATAGTTATGCCTTTGAGCAGCATCAGTCTTCACTTCCCAATTTCTCAAAACTTTATTTTGATGAAAATCAACAGCTAACATTTGCCCAGGTCCTAATCGACCTTTTTCTATTACTCTTTCCTCTTCGAGATCTACTACTCCTGTTTCGGAACCCATTATTACAAAACCATCTTTTGTTATTGAATATCTTGCTGGTCTTAGGCCATTTCTATCAAGCGTTGCTCCGACAAAATTTCCATCAGCAAATACAAGGAGTGCAGGACCATCCCAGGCTTCTTGTAGGCTTGCAGAATATTCGTAAAATGCTTTAATCTCCCCTCTTTGTTCAAGTTCGGGTTGATCTCTAAATGCTTCTGGAACAAGTTTTAATAATGAGTCGGTAATGGGTTGACCTGAACGAATATTAATTTCAAGAGTTGCATCGAGATTTGATGAATCACTTTTATTTACATCTACTATAGGCTTGATTTCATTAGATAAGTCTCCCCAAAAATCATCAATATGTGTTTCTGATGCTTTAGCCCAGTTGATATTACCTAGGAGAGTGTTTATTTCGCCATTATGACCTAAAAATCTCATAGGCTGAGCTAATGGCCATTTTGGAAGTGTATTAGTACTAAACCTCCTATGGTAAACGGAAAATGAGACTCTAAAATTTTCGTCTTTTAGATCTTTATAAAACTCAGATAATATTTCAGAACGAACCATACCTTTATAAACAACTGTTTGAGAACTCAAAGAAGCAAAATAAAATTCGCAATCACCAACATGATTTTTAAAAGCTTCTCTTATTTTTTTTTCAATTCTTTTTCGTAATTGGAACAAAAGCTTCTCAATATCTTGATTATCTTTTTTATCAACGTAGATGATCCACTGACTTATAAACGGAGCATTTGCTTTAGCTAAAGGACCTAAGATTTCGTTGTTAACAGGTACTGTTCTCCAAAATGTTTTCTTGACTCTTAATTTCTCAGCTTCTTTTTCACATATTGATTTACATTCTTCAATTTTCTCTTTTTTATCAGGCATAAAAATCATGCCTAAACCTCTATCCAAGTCTTGTGTATTTTCAAGATTCATTTTTGGGTCGATATATTCCCAGGGAATTGAACATAAAATGCCTGCACCATCTCCTGAATCACTATCTCCTCCACAACCACCTCTATGCTCCATGCAGTTAAGTCCCTTTAGCGATTGTTTAAGAATCCAGTTACTTTCTAGCCCATTAACATTTGCTATGAAACCAACTCCACACGCATCTTTTTCGCCAATTATTCCATTTGGCGAAAAACTATCTTTATATGGACCAACGACTCTTTTGATACACTCTCCCATAGATTATTTAATTCTATTGAGTTATTTATTTATTTCTATTATAAAAATAAATATGAAAATAAATCTAAAGATTATTAATATTTACCAAAAAATTTTAATTCCACAAATATTAAAAAAATATCATTAAAAACTTTTAGTTGGTGCTCGTAAAAGGTTATGATAATACAATGTTTATTTTTTCAAAATATAATAGATGCCTACCATCTCACAATTAATAGGTTCAGAAAGAAAGCGTCTGACTAGGAAAACAAAATCTCCTGCATTAAAAGCTTGCCCTGAAAGAAGAGGGGTATGTACGAGAGTTTATACATCAACACCTAAAAAACCTAATTCAGCTTTAAGAAAAGTAGCGAGAGTGAGATTAACTTCTGGTTTCGAAGTAACGGCTTATATCCCTGGGATTGGTCATAATTTACAAGAACACTCTGTAGTGCTTTTGAGGGGTGGAAGGGTTAAAGATTTACCAGGAGTTAGATATCATATAATAAGAGGAACTTTAGATACGGCTGGAGTCAAAGATAGACGTCAATCCAGATCTAAATACGGAGCAAAAGCTCCAAAAGATTAATTTGTAAACATTACTTTTAAAAAAAATGTCACGTCGTAATGCAGCAGTAAAAAGACCAGTTCTTCCAGATCCTCAATTTAATAGTCGTCTTGCTTCAATGATGATTTCTCGATTGATGAAACATGGAAAGAAATCTACAGCTCAAAGAATATTATCTGATGCTTTTTCTTTAATAAGTGAGAGAACAGGTGGTAATGCAGTCGAATTATTTGAAACAGCTGTAAAAAATGCTACTCCTCTTGTAGAGGTAAGAGCAAGAAGAGTTGGTGGTGCAACATATCAAGTGCCTATGGAAGTCCGTCAAGAGAGGGGTACAGCTATGGCATTAAGATGGCTTGTTACATTCTCACGTGCAAGAAATGGCAAAAGTATGTCCCAAAAACTTGCTGGTGAGTTGATGGATGCAGCAAATGAAACTGGTAGTGCAGTTAAAAAAAGAGAAGACACTCATAAAATGGCTGAAGCTAATAAGGCCTTTGCACATTACAGATATTAATTTCATCAAAAAGGTACTTAAGTAGTTTATTATTATTAAAGTTTGCTTCTAGAGCGAACTGTACTTATCAAAAATTATTTTATTTGGAGCTTTAAAATTGGCACGCGACTTTCCCCTAGAACGAGTAAGAAACATAGGTATAGCCGCTCACATTGATGCAGGGAAGACTACAACTACTGAAAGAATTTTGTTTTATTCTGGTGTTGTTCACAAGATAGGAGAAGTACATGATGGTGCTGCTGTAACAGATTGGATGGCTCAAGAACGAGAAAGAGGAATAACTATTACTGCTGCTGCAATATCTACTAGTTGGCAAGATCACAGAATTAATATTATTGATACTCCCGGACACGTTGACTTTACTATTGAAGTGGAGAGATCAATGCGAGTCTTGGATGGAGTAATAGCTGTGTTTTGTGCAGTTGGTGGAGTTCAGCCTCAATCTGAAACTGTTTGGCGTCAAGCAGATAGATACTCTGTCCCAAGAATGGTTTTTGTCAATAAAATGGACAGGACTGGTGCAGATTTTCTAAAAGTTAATAAACAAATTAAAGATCGATTAAAGGCAAACGCACTCCCAATTCAACTTCCTATTGGAGCTGAAGGTGATCTCACAGGCATTATTGATTTAGTAGCTAACAAAGCATACCTGTACAAAAATGACTTAGGTACTGATATTGAAGAAGCACCAATTCCATCTGACATGAAGGAGGAGGCTGATGAGTGGAGATTAAAGTTGATGGAGAGCGTCGCAGAAAATGATGAAGAGTTAATTGAAATTTTCCTTGAAACAGGAGAATTATCAATAGAACAATTGAAAAAAGGTATTAGGGAAGGTGTTTTAAAACATGGATTAGTTCCTGTTCTGTGTGGGTCAGCTTTCAAGAATAAAGGAGTCCAACTTGTATTAGACGCTGTTGTTGATTATTTGCCAGCTCCAGTTGATGTGAAACCTATACAAGGTGTTTTACCAAGCGGAAAAGAAGATATTAGACCTTCAGATGATAATGCTCCTTTCAGTGCTTTAGCTTTCAAAGTGATGTCAGATCCCTATGGGAAATTAACTTTTGTAAGAATGTATTCAGGTGTTCTTTCAAAGGGAAGTTATGTAATGAATTCTACTAAGGATGCTAAAGAGAGAATTTCTAGATTAGTGATTCTAAAGGCTGATGAAAGAGAGGAGGTCGATGAGTTGAGGGCTGGGGATTTAGGAGCTGTATTAGGTCTTAAAAACACAACAACTGGCGACACTTTATGTAACACAGAAGATCCAATAGTTTTGGAGACATTGTTTATCCCTGAACCAGTTATCTCTGTGGCTGTTGAGCCAAAAACTAAAGGTGATATGGAAAAATTATCAAAAGCTTTAACTGCTTTGTCTGAAGAGGATCCAACCTTTAGGGTAAGTACAGATCCTGAGACTAATCAAACAGTTATTGCAGGTATGGGTGAGTTGCACTTAGAAATCCTTGTTGACAGAATGTTGAGGGAATTTAAAGTTGAAGCAAATATAGGAGCTCCTCAGGTTTCATATAGAGAAACTATTAGGTCAAGTTCAAAAGGTGAAGGTAAATATGCAAGACAGACTGGAGGAAAAGGTCAATATGGTCACGTAATTATTGAAATGGAACCTGCTGAAGTTGGTAAAGGTTTTGAATTTGTAAACAAAATTGTTGGCGGAGCTGTACCAAAAGAGTATATTGGTCCTGCATCTAATGGAATGAAAGAAACCTGTGAATCTGGTGTTCTTGCCGGTTATCCACTCATTGATGTAAAAGTAACACTAGTCGATGGTTCATTCCACGATGTAGACTCATCTGAAATGGCCTTCAAAATTGCAGGTTCCATGGCTTTCAAAGACGGGGTTAAAAAATGCAATCCTGTCCTTTTAGAGCCTATGATGAAAGTTGAGGTCGAAAGTCCTGACGACTTTCTTGGATCTGTTATTGGTGATCTCTCATCTAGAAGAGGTCAAGTAGAAGGACAATCTGTTGATGATGGATTGTCTAAGGTACAGGCCAAAGTGCCCTTAGCCGAAATGTTCGGTTATGCCACTCAACTCCGATCAATGACTCAAGGTCGGGGTATATTTTCAATGGAGTTCGCAAATTATGAGGAAGTTCCTCGTAATGTTGCTGAAGCTATCATTTCCAAGAATCAGGGCAACTCCTGATCTCTAAACTAAAACACTCTTAAACCCTCGATTCTTTAATTCAAAATGGCTCGCGAGAAGTTCGAAAGGAACAAACCACATGTCAACATAGGTACTATTGGCCACGTTGATCATGGAAAAACAACACTAACAGCTGCTATTACAAATGTATTAGCTAAAAAAGGTCAAGCTAAAGCTCAAGACTATGGAGACATTGATGGTGCTCCTGAGGAAAGAGAGCGTGGCATTACCATTAATACAGCTCACGTTGAATATGAAACTGAAGGCAGACACTATGCTCATGTTGATTGCCCAGGCCATGCTGATTATGTGAAAAATATGATCACAGGGGCCGCCCAGATGGATGGAGCTATTCTAGTTTGTGCAGCTACAGATGGACCTATGGCTCAAACAAAAGAGCATATTCTTTTAGCTAAACAGGTTGGAGTTCCTGCTCTTGTAGTTGCTCTCAATAAATGCGATATGGTCGATGATGAAGAAATTATTGAACTTGTCGAAATGGAAATTAGGGAACTGTTAGATAGTTATGACTTCCCCGGAGATGACATTCCTATAGTTCAAGTTTCTGGTTTAAAAGCTCTCGAAGGTGATTCTACTTGGGAATCAAAGATCGAAGAACTAATGAAAGCAGTTGATGCTAATATCCCTGAACCAGAAAGAGAAGTTGATAAACCATTCTTGATGGCAGTTGAAGACGTTTTCTCAATTACTGGTAGAGGAACTGTTGCTACTGGAAGAATTGAGAGAGGTAAAGTAAAGGTTGGAGAAGAAGTTGAAATAGTTGGAATAAGAGATACAAGAGTTACAACTGTCACTGGAGTTGAAATGTTCCGAAAACTTCTTGATGAAGGTATGGCTGGCGATAATGTTGGTTTACTTTTACGTGGTGTCCAGAAAGAAGATATTGAGAGAGGAATGGTACTTGTTAAGAAAGGATCTATTACCCCTCATACTCAATTTGAAGGAGAAGTTTATGTACTCAAAAAAGAAGAGGGCGGAAGACATACTCCTTTCTTCGCAGGATATAGACCACAGTTCTACATCAGAACAACTGATGTAACGGGTCAAATAACCGCGTTTACCTCTGATGATGGCTCTAATGTTGAAATGGTTATGCCTGGAGACAGAATTAAGATGACTGGAGAATTAATTTGTCCAGTAGCTATTGAACAAGGTATGCGATTCGCAATACGTGAAGGTGGACGTACTATCGGTGCTGGAGTTGTCTCTAAAATACTCAAATAATATATTTGAATTTTAAAGAATTAACCTCAATCATTTAGTATAGGTATTTGGATAAGGGTCATTGATTAAAATGACCCTCTACTAGAAGTTATTTGAAATTATGACTGCATCAATTGCACAACAAAAAATAAGAATAAGATTGAAAGCATTTGATAGAAGAATGCTTGATTTATCTTGCGACAAAATCATCCAAACTGCTGATACTACCTCTGCTTCAGCAATTGGTCCAATTCCTTTACCTACAAAAAGGAAGATTTATTGTGTCCTAAGATCACCACATGTTGATAAAGATTCTAGAGAGCATTTTGAAACAAGAACACATCGAAGAATCATAGATATCTATAGTCCTTCTGCAAAAACTATTGATGCTTTAATGAAACTAGATCTTCCTAGTGGTGTAGATATAGAAGTTAAACTTTAATAAATCCCAAAATCTCCCTAAATTGATTAATATAAAAAAAGAAAACGATGTTTAAATGGGAGAACTCTCAGTAAGGGAATTGCCGTTATTTCCTTTATCAGATGTAGTCCTTTTTCCTCAAGAAGTATTGCCTTTACATATTTTTGAATCGAGATATAGGATTATGCTCCAATCTGTACTTGAGAGTGATTCCATGTTTGGAGTCATTAAGTGGGATTCAAATACTAAAAGTATGGCTAATGTTGGATGTTGCGCACAAATTATAAAACATCAAACTGCAGAAGATGGTAGAAGTAATATTATCACTCTTGGACAACAAAGATTTCAAGTCTTAGAAATTATGCGTTCTACGCCATTTTGTTCCGCGATGGTTAGTTGGATTAGTGATGACAATATTGATGAATTTCAAAAATTAGATTCTCTAAAAGATTCAGTAAAAGAAGCTCTTAGTGATGTTATTAATTTAACAAGTAAATTGACTAATACTAAGAAAAATCTACCTGATAAATTACCTGACAACCCAATGGATTTATCATTTTGGATAGGAGCCCATTTAGGGGGTCCTGTTGCGGAGGAACAGCAGAAACTACTTGAGGAAAGAAATACTTTTACCCGTTTGCAAAGAGAATATGAAATGCTTGATCATACAAGAAAACAACTTGCAGCAAGAACTGCATTAAAAGAAAGTTTTCCTGATAAAGAAAATTAAATGTTTGAATTGTTATTCCCTTTTTTTTTACTAGTTTTATTCTTTCTCTTCCTATCTATTATCTGGAGAATTAGTGCTCGGAAATATATTTCTTCGGGTACAGTGGCTTCAGCATATGATGCTTGGACCCAAGATAAATTACTTGAGAGATTGTGGGGAGAACATATACATTTGGGTTTTTATCCCATAGGGGCGAAAAATATTGATTTTAGGAAGGCAAAAGTTCAGTTTGTTCATGAACTAATTAAGTGGAGTGGTTTAGATAAATTGCCAAAGGGATCCAGAATACTCGATGTAGGTTGTGGAATAGGGGGAAGTTCTAGGATTCTTGCAGAATATTATGGGTTTAATGTTACTGGCATTACGATTAGTCGGGCGCAAGTTAAAAGAGCAAGAGAACTTACTCCTCATTGGCTAAATTGCAACTTCCAAGTTATGGATGCGTTAGATTTGAAATTTGAAGACGGATCATTTGATGCGGTTTGGAGTGTTGAGGCTGGTGCACACATGAATGATAAAACTAGGTTCGCAGATGAAATGCTGAGAACTTTAAGACCTGGAGGCTATTTGGCATTGGCTGATTGGAACTCAAGAGACCTAGAGGCATACCCCCCATCATTTTTTGAGAATTTAGTTCTTAAACAATTACTTGAACAATGGGTGCATCCTCAATTTATTAGCATTAATGAATTCGGGAACATTCTTAGATCTAACAAAAATAGTTCAGGAAGAGTTATATCTGAAAATTGGAATTCCTATACAAATCCTTCATGGTACGCCTCTATTATTGAAGGCATTCGAAGACCCTTCACAATTTTGTCTCTTGGCCCATTTGCGCTAGTGAAGTCGATAAGAGAGATTCCAACAATACTTCTCATGAATTGGGCGTTTAGAAAAGGTCTAATGGAATTTGGAGTTTATAAATGTAGAGGATAAATTAATCCAATTCAACATTTTCAGAAAAATAATTTCCAAAATCTACAAAATTTTTGCAAAGAGGCTTTATCTTATTTTTTAATGCAGGTATATTTTTAATATTATTTTGATTATTTATTTCTAAATCGATATAAATTATGTATTCCCCAAATTCTCGTTTTGATGGCCTAGATTCAATTTTACTCATATTATATCCAAAATCTGCAATATTTTTAATAGCTTTAAGCAATGCACCAGGTTTATTTGATATTAATGAGAAAGCAAAACTGGCAATATTAGCTAGATTTGAATTTGATTCCTTGCTCAATAAGACAAATCTAGTGCAATTACCTGGAACATCATTAATAGGAAATGCTAATTCTTTCAGTCCTTCGATTTGACTTAATGATTTTGAACCGATTGCAGCTCTGAATTTACTCCCCTTAACCATATTGACAGCTTCTGATGTTGAATTTGTAGGGAGAGGAATTGCATTTGGAAGATTTTCAGATAACCATTCTGAACATTGAGCTAATGCTTGAGGATGAGATAATACTTCTGAAATGTTTGAAAGTTCTCCGTCACTAATTAATGCATGTTTAATAGGTAAAACAATTGCTTTATTTATAAAAATTTCAGGAAATTTCCAAAGGGCGTCTAAAGTGGCAGTAACTCCTCCTTCTACGGAATTTTCTATTGGTACTACAGCAGCATCACAATTGTTGTAAGCTATTGATTTAATGGCCGATTGTAACCCATTACATGGTACAAATATAGGTGTCTGAAAATTGGCAAGCTTAGATAATATATGAGCTGCTTTTTCTGCGTAAGTTCCTTTAGGACCTAAATATGCAACTTGTTTGCTCATGATTAATAGAAAAAAAAAGAGATCAAATAAGCATTGGAGGAATATAGGAAATGCTTTTGTCTTTTGATGCTAAACAGAAACTAAAGCTTTCTGTAACACGTAATAAAGAATATCTTTCTGAATATCTTTTGGAAGAAGAAAGAGTTGTTGGAGCAATGCTTGACTCCAAAAAATTAGTACCAGAAGGGGTAGGTAGATATAAGTATACAGTAACAAGTTTTAAGGTTTTTCAATTAGATATTAACCCTGTTGTCTCAATTGCGGTAGAAAATAAAGATGGAATTTTAAAAATGAGTGCCCTTGAAAGTACATTGGATGGTTTGGGGATGATAGATGATTTTAATCTTATTTTGAAAGCGAATTTGGAAGCAACTGATATTGGGTTAGAAGGTGAAGCGCTTCTTGGGGTATCTGTAAGCCAACCCCCTATACTGAAGCTGGTGCCAAGGAAAATTCTAGAATCTACTGGTCATTCAGTATTAAATGGGATTCTGTTAGGTATAAAATCAAGAGTTCAACAACAACTAGTAAAAGATTTTTTAAATTGGTGTGAGTTAAAAAAGATTTGATTTTTTTAAAAAACTTTTCCTATGAAGTTTAGTTATTCCATATTTTTTGATTAATGAAAAATGCTCTCTGGTACCATAACCTTTATTTTTAAATAAATGGTATCCTGAGTATTTATTTTCTAACCTCTCCATTAGATTGTCGCGAGAAACTTTGGCAACTATGCTTGCTGATGCAATCGAAATAAACTTTGAGTCTCCAGATACTATGTTTCTCTGAATTCCATTCCATGGCCTTAATAATAAGGGGCCATCAATTATTAATTCAGATGGCTTATCTTTTAATTTTTTTATGGCTCTTATCATTGAAAGTTCCGTTGCAACTCTGATACCTAACTTATCTATTTCGCTTGACGAAGATTGCCCTATTCCATAATCTGTAGAGAGTAATAAAATTTTTGGTAATAGTAATTTTCTTTTTTTGGAAGTTAGTTTTTTACTATCTGTTACTCCAAATTGTTTTAAGATAAATTTATTTTTTTCAGTTAATACTACAACTGCTGAAAAAACTGGACCAAAAATTGCTCCCCTTCCAACTTCATCTATTCCAACTTCTGATAATTTATTCAACGCTTGCTGAAGATCTTCTTCTTTTTTTTCTTGCATTGTTTAGCTCATCTGAAAGTTCAATTTCATCTTTTTTTTCATTAAATACAACTTCATTATTTTTATTAGTTTTATTTGTTGATTGATCTTTAGTATTTGTATTTGCTTCAATTTTATTTTGAATGTTTTCTTCTCCCGATTTTGAGATTTTTTTAATTTGTTTTGCTTTTGATTTTTTATTATCTAAGGGTTTCTCCGATTCCTTACTAATTTCTTTTAAACGCGCAAAATTATTACTGGTGAGATACTCTTTACCTAACTTTATAAGTGGATTAATACCTAATTGACTGAAAACAAGTTTTTCTTCATCAGTAAGATCAACTGTTATAAAATTTTTTTCCTTTGAATTTGATTGGTTCAGGGTTTCATTATCATTTTCCTTTTTGTTAGAAGAATTTTCCTTATTTAGCTCTTTGGAGTTGAGTAGGTCCTTGTTAATTATTTTTTCCTGCTCATCAGTTGATTGAGAAGTATCTATATCAAAAGATTTTATATTGTTTGATTGATTAGATTTATTTTCAACATTTTTAATTTCCAAGTTAGAGAGTTCATGATTTAGTATATTTTCTAAATGTCCTGTACCATCGCACGTAGAACATTTTTTACCAAATAATTCATATATATTTTGACCTTGTCTTTTTCTGGTTAACTCCACTAAACCTAATTCAGTAAGCTGAGCTATTTGAGGCTTAGCAGAATCATCTCTTATCGCTGAGGTGAAATGTTCAAGTAACTGAAATTGATCTCTTCTAGATTCCATATCAATAAAATCTACTACGATAACCCCACCAATATTTCTTAATTTCATTTGTCTTGAGATTTCAACGGCTGCTTCGCAATTTGTCCATAAAACTGTTTGTCTGGAGTTGGCTGATCTTGTAAATGATCCTGAGTTTACATCAATTACAGTTAAAGCTTCAGTAGGTTCAATTATTATATAACCCCCTGAAGGAAGTTCTACTCTTGGCTGAAGGGCTTTTTGAATTGTGTTCTTAATTTCGTATTTCTCAAAAATATGTTGATTTAAACTGTTATCGTGAAATTCAATATCAATATCAGATTCATAATTTATTAAAAAGTCTTTTGCCTTTGAAACTGATAATTTATTATCGATAATTATGTTTTTAGTTGATTCTTTTACATGATCTCTTAAGATCTTAAGAGAGAAATCATCATCTCTTTTTACTAAATTTGGCGGATTAGTAGCCTCAGAAACTTTTAGTACATTTTCCCATTGTTGAATTAAATGTTCTAAGTCTTCAATTAGAAGTTCTTCTTTTACCTTTTCAGCCTCTGTTCTAAATAACAATCCAGTGCTGGGTGGTTTTATTAAAACCCCAAGAGCTTTCAAACGGCTTCGTTCTGTTTCTGTATTTATTTTTCTTGAAATATTTACTCCTTGGCCATAAGGCTGTAATATTAAGTATTTTCCTGGGATTGAGATACTTCCTGTTAGTCTAGGGCCTTTAGATCCTGTGGGTTCCTTTATTACCTGTACTAGAACTTTTTGTCTTGGTTCTAATAATTCAGTTATTCCAAATGTCCCTTTTTTGAGTCTTAGTGGACCTAAATCTGAAACATGGATAAATCCATTTTTATCACTTTCACCAATATTTATGAAAGCGGCATCAATACCAGGGAGGACATTTTCAACTGTTCCTAAAAAAATATCGCCAATTTGATATTGACCTTGTGCGACGATTAGTTCATCAACTCGATCATCTGTGAGTAGTGCTGCAATTCGAGCCTGCTCAGCGATGATAATTTGCTGAGTCATATAATTGATTCTGAATGATTTGGATTTTGAAAATCATCTAAATTAAAGAATTAGATAATTATTTTTTAATAAAGCAATTTTATAGCTATTGTTATTTACTTTTTAAAATTAATAAAGTTAAATAGTGATTGAATTCTACTATTTATGAAGCTTTGACGATTTTCAAACTATTTGAAATTGAATTAAAAGCTATGATTATCTCTTAATTTAATCATAACTAGAATAATATTAACATCTAATCACCACTAAAGCACGTTGATACATTATCCTAATATTGGTTTAATTTTTATCTAAAGTGGTTCAAGTAAACGAAAACTATTTAAAACTCAAAGCAGGCTATTTATTCCCTGAAATTGCTAAAAGGGTAAAAATGTATTCTCAATTAAACAAGAATGCTGAAATTATTAAGCTTGGCATAGGAGATGTTACAGAACCATTACCTAGAGCATGTTTACAGGCTATGAGTAAAGCTTTAGATGAAATGGCCACGAAAGATGGTTTCAGAGGTTATGGACCTGAACAAGGTTATTCTTGGCTCAGAGAAAAAATATCTGAGCATGATTTTATTTCGAGAGGCTGTCAAATTTCACCTGAAGAAATATTTGTTTCAGATGGATCTAAATGTGATAGTAGTAATATTTTAGATATTCTTGGCAAAGATAATTCAATTGCTGTAACAGATCCTGTTTACCCTGTTTACGTGGATAGTAATGTTATGACAGGTAGAACTGGAGATGCTCTTGAAAATGGTACCTATAAAGGATTGACATATCTTGCAATAAACGAGGAAAATAACTTTCTGCCAGAACTACCTGAAAAAAAAGTTGATATTTTATATCTTTGTTTTCCTAACAATCCCACCGGAGCAACGATTAATAAAGAGGCATTAAAAAAGTGGGTTGACTATGCACTTCAAAATAAATCTCTAATACTTTTTGATGCAGCTTATGAAGCATTTATTCAAGATAATGATGTTCCTCATTCAATATATGAGATTGAGGGGGCAAAAGATTGTGCTATTGAATTTAGATCTTTTTCAAAGAATGCAGGATTCACTGGAGTTAGATGTGCTTTTACAGTCGTACCTAAAAATCTCAAAGGTTTGAGCTCAACAAATGAGGAAATAGATTTATGGTCTCTTTGGAATAGGCGACAATCTACAAAGTTTAATGGAGTAAGTTATGTGGTTCAGAGAGGAGCAGAGGCTGTTTATTCTCTTGAAGGAAAGAAACAGGTGAAAGGTTTAATTGATTTTTATATAGAAAATGCAAAAATTATGAAAAATAAACTTCAGAATGCTGGATATAAAGTTTATGGTGGGGACAATGCTCCTTATATCTGGATTAAAGTTCCTGATCAAATGACATCTTGGGACTTTTTTGATTTCCTTCTCCAAAAAGTTAGTGTAGTAGGAACACCTGGGAGCGGATTTGGATTATCAGGAGAAGGTTATTTTCGTTTGTCAGCATTTAACTCACGATCAAATGTCATTGATGCAATGGAAAGAATAATTAATATATAATTATTAATATTATTTAGATAATAAAATTTCAATGCTATCCATAAAGTTAGAACAAAGTGCAAATAATAATTCAGCAGTTATTGAAAAGAAACCTGCTGAATTAAAAAATAAATCTCCAAAATATAAGGTTTTACTTCATAATGACCCAGTTAATTCTATGGAGTATGTCACTATTTCACTTCGAGAAGTTGTTCCGCAATTAAGTGAACAAGATGCAATTGCAATAATGCTTGAAGCGCACAATACGGGTGTGGGTCTAGTAATTGTTTGTGATTTAGAGCCAGCAGAATTCTACTCAGAATCATTAAAATCTAAAGGAATTTCTAGTTCAATTGAGAAAGAGGATTAATATCGGTTGAATTTATCCTTTAGAGTGAACTAATTTCCTTTCTGATAAAGGACGGACTTTTAGGGATTCTTTTAAGGAAGACTTTCCATATTCTCTTTCTAGAATGTCGATAACTGTTTTGCCAAATTCGTCTTCTGGATTATCAAAAGCTTCTAAGCAAACCTGACCAAGTTTTTTCCCTAGGGACCCTGGATTCCAAAGAAGTTTTCTCGCTGTCCAGGGCATCATGCTCATTGGATTATAGTTTGGCTTCAAAATTTTATGTTCCAAAGCGTACTTCTCAAGGAGAGTGTGAGGTTGCAAACCTATAAAGAATATAGCTGGATCAACTAAGCCTTTACCAAAAATATTTTCTAATTCTCTATGGTAAGCAATTGTTTGCCTTATGGTGTTGGGCGTCTCATCAAAAACATTAAATGAATAATTGACTGAAACATGATTCTTGAAACCTGATTTGACTAGCATTCTGCAATTATTTAAGACAGTTTCAAGGTCATAAGCTAATCTCATTTTTCTAACAAGTTCTTGAGATCCCGAGGTGATACCTATTTCAAAATAGCTCATACCTGTATCAACCATAAGCTGAGCTAGCTCAGCATCAATATTATCTGCTCTTATGTATGCAGCCCAATTAATATCGTCCCAGCCTTGATCCTTAATTGCTTGCAAAAGTGTTTTTGCATCTTCAATATGTTTTTTGGCTGGAATAAACTGTGCATCTGTGAACCAAAATCCCCTTACTCCAAGATCATATAATTGCTTCATTTCTTTGATTACTTCCTTGACAGGATTGACGCGAACCTGCTTCCCCTCCACAACCGTGTAAACACAGAAACAACAGTTATGAGGACAACCTCTTTTTGTTTGTACCCCTACGTAATAATCGCCACCTTCAATATACCAGTCGAATTCAGGCCATATTGATTTAATATAATTGTAGTTGCAAGCAGTTTTAACAGTACCCGAAGGTTGTTCATGGATTAATTTGTTCCGAGGTTTTTGTCCGGCAATGTAACATCTTTCTTCTTCTATTGAATCTCCTCTAATGATTTTTTCTATGAGATTTTCTCCCTCTCCTACTGAAATAACCGTTCCTTTTGGGAGTAAATTTCCCAATTGTTCATAGAAGACACTAACCGCCCCACCTCCTAAAATTACTTTTACATTTTTATTGTATTTTTGAGCTCTTTTTAGTCCCATCTTGACTAAAGAAGTATTTCTAAATATTTCTCCATAATGAGATGCAATTAATTTTAATCCTCCCCAGGAACCTCTAATTTTTTTAAGGATATTTTTTGAGTAGAAAACTTCAAAAGAGTTTTGTAAGGGATTTCCACTTCTACCATCAACAGGTGCATAAATTTGTATATCTCTCCATGAAAAAATGATCAGATGTGGTCTAAATTGATCAATTTTTCTAGCTAAATATTTGGAAACTTTATTAGATGGAATTATTGCTAGATCAATGAATTGCTGCTCTAAACCTGGAAAACATTTATGAATATGGTCTGCTAAATAAATAGGTCCTATTGGGAATATTGGATTACATGGCAATCTTACAGTTAGTATTTTGCCATAGTGCTTTCTTGGGTTATTTTTTTTATTTAATTTTTCGAACTTCAAATTAAAATTCATGTTATGAAAATTAATGAATATATTTCCTTTAAGAATCTAACTAGTTTATAACTAATTTGGAGAAATAAAAAATCTAAGAAAATAATCACGAAAATTTGATTTAATTCAGATATCAGAAATCATATAAATCCAGCATACCTTTAGAAGTTTTAATCCATCTATCCATCTAGATATATTTGGTGCGCCAGATCTTCTAGCATAATATCTAACAGGATAATTTAGTATTTTAATATTGTTGCTCGCAGCTTCAAATATTATTGTAAAGTCTCCAAATGGGTCAGATTTGGAATCCCAACTTCCGTTTTGCTCCATAAGTTTAAAGAATTTTCTTGAAAAAACTTTTGTTCCGCAGAGTGAATCTGATACAGACTTATTTATGAGAATTGATAGAAATATTGCGAAGAGTCTATTCCCTATATAATTTGCCCATCTCATCGCATCTTTTTCCATTGGAAAAGTTATTCGGGCGCAATTAATTAGTATATTTTTATTTTTGGTTGATTCCATAATTGCTGCAATGCTGTCATCAATATCTACAGTAAAATCACTATCAATTATGGCAAGGGTCTCACCTGAAGAAATATTAAATCCCTCTACGACTGCATTTTTCTTCCCTTTAAAAGTCTGTTTTAAAAGGGATATCTTGAAGAAATTTGAGTAATTTTCTTTTAACTCTTTTAAAATTTCATATGTATTGTCATTGCTATTACCTTCTACAAATATAATTTCTAATTTATTGGGTATATTTTTGAATTTGTTTAAAGCATTAATTAAAAGCTCTTTATTACCAGCTTCATTTCTTGCAGGAATGACTATTGATATTAAATGTTCAGAATTATTTTCACTGTATTTATAAAAAACTATTTCTATTTCATAAGCGAGTTGTTTTAGGATTGGTATTTTACGAAAGATATTTTTAATAGGTTGTGGAATTACCTTAGTGGGAATAGGAGTTAGTTTTTTTGCTTTCCATCTAATTGATCTGTAGTTATAAATTTCTGCTAGAGATTCGATATCACTTAAAGTTATTCTTGCTTTGCTAGTAGTTTCTCTAAAAATTCTTGAATCTAATCTTAGCCATCTAGTGATTGGCTCCCAAGTATTACCACGGACTTTAATAGAAATATATTCATTATTGTCTTTGAATAATTGATGAAGTTCATTATTAGTTAAATTCCAACTATTAACAGATCTCATTATTAAAGATAACAATCGACAACCATTATAAATAGATTATTTACTTTTTTAATATTAATTTCCATGGATTTAAAACATCATTTTCGTATATCACTTCATAAGAATCATCATTATTTTTTATTGTTTTAAGGTCAGTTGTCCATGCTAATTCAGATTTTTTTAACTGATTAATACTTCCTAATCCCACACCTAATTTAGGAGTTGATAAAGAAATCCTGATAATTTTTGATTGCGCTAGAGAGTTGTTGATTCCATTTTTATCAACCATGATCGTTTGATTTTTTACTAAATCAAGGGATGATACATATTCCATTTTTTCTCTTAGTTCTCTAGATCTATCAGTAAATAACCCTGATTGCAAAATTAATGAAGTGAATAAGTAAGGCCCAAGTATGAGAGTTATTAATATTTCTTTGAACGAATTTTTATGTCTTATGAACGACCAAGATAAGCTGAAAGATAATAATCCAAGAATCATAAATGTATTTTCCTTTGTATTAAAGTTAATTGCATCTTTAAAGAAAAAATAATATGTGAAAGTTAGAGCAAAAATAAATAATGGAATTATTTTTGAAGTTATAAATAAAAAAATTTGCTTATATCTTTTAGAGTTGAACAAATATTTTATTCCTGCATAAGTATTTAATGAAAAAATAGATGAGATTTGTAGAGGGTAGTAGGGTGTTTTTGTAGAGAAAATGCTAAGGGTCGCTACTAAAATCAAGGGAAAAAAAGCAAGTATATATTTATCCTCTTTACTTTGAGTAATATTGTATATTGCTCCAATAATTGCAAAAAAACTCCATGGCAGAAATGTTACTGGTAGATTCCAGAAATAATAATAGAAAGGATTTGTGAAAGTATTTTTACTTGATAGAAAGTTAAACTTTTCAACTAAGTAAAAAATAATATTTTTGTCTAAATAAGGGTTGATAGAAAACGTCCAGAATAAAAAAGGAATGAATCCAATTAGTAGTCCAACCCAAAAGAATTTACTTAATAAAAGATTCTTTTTTATAAAAAGATATGGTACCAGTGATATTAATGAAACGAATACTAAAAAAGTTTTCATCATAAAAGCTAATCCAATCCAAATTCCAAAAAGCAGAATATAGAATTTATTGTTTTTACTTTTTATTTTGACTAAAGCTAATACTCCAAAAGTTACTAAACATGAATAAATAATATCTTGAGTGGCTAAATGTGAGTAGTCAAACCATAGATATGTAGTAGCAAGGATTAGTGGAGATATAATTGCATATTTTTTATTAAATAATTCTTCATGTAATTTGTAAGTTGTAAATAGCATCAATATTGAAGCGACTGTTGTTGGTAGATATGCAGAAAAAATATTTCTTCCAAAAAAGTCTTGTGACTTTGCTATTAAAAACTGTAATCCTATTGTTCTATCTAAAACATATTCATCCCACCAAAGAGGAATTGTCCAGTTACCTTTTTCTAATATCCATCTAGCTTGTAGTGCATAAAATCCTTCATCAAAGGCAATATAACTTCTTTTGCCAAAATAAAATATTAGAGGAATAAAAATAATTAGTTTTAAAAGGTATTTAAATTTTGAAATTCTATTAAGCATTTTAAATTTAAGTTACTTTTGAAATGCCGATAATTGGAATTGAACCAATGGCCTACTGTTTACGAGACAGTTGCTCTACCGCTGAGCTATATCGGCAATACTAAAATATTGTTATTTTCATATAAGATTAATCTAATAATTGTGTTTATTAATGTCAAAAATAGATCCTGAATTAAAAAAAAAATTATTGAAAGAGTCCCAGTCTCCCTTCAAAGGGTTAAGGAGAATATTATGGATAGCTTTTAGTGGTTCAGCATTTTTAGGCCTTCTAATAATGCTCTCCAAAATTGCCAGCGGTGACGAATTACAGCAAAATAATCTTCTAATACAATTTGGTGCTTGTATACTCTTCCCAACCTTATTGTTCTTTGATAGGAATAAGGATTGATATATTAAATATTTTATTATTTAGTTAATGTCCTTTTTTTGGTGACAAACTTGAATGCTTCGATTACATCTCCTTCAATCCATGAAGAGAATTTATCGCAGCCAACTCCACATTCAAATCCTGTATTTACTTCTTTTACATCATCTTTAGCTCTTTTAAGAGAGTCCAAATTACCCTCAAATATTATTTTCTCTGATCTAATAACTCTCAGAGAACAATTCCTTTGTAATTTGCCAGTTTGTATATAACAGCCCGCAATTGCTCCTTTACCGACTGCGAAAGTTGCTCTAACTTCAGCTTGCCCTAGTGATTCTTCAACAAGATCGGGTTCAAGTAGACCTTCCATGGCTAACTGAATATCTTCTAAAAGTTTATAAATTACTTCATACTCTCTTATATCAACGTCATTAGCATCAGCTGCTCTTTTTGCACCTGAAGCCAATGAAGTGTTAAATCCAATAATTACTGATCCAGATGCAGCAGCGAGATCTATATCTGTCTCAGTTATTTCTCCAGGAGCAGATAAGAGGACTCTTACTTGAACTTCATTTTTTGGTAATTGTTCTAATGATCCTAATATCGCTTCAACACTACCTTGAACATCAGCTTTGAGAATTAAGTTTAACTCCTTTAGTTCTCCATCATTTGCTTGAGTTGATAAGGATGATAAGCTAACTCTTCTAGAGGCCATTTGTTGAGCTAATTTTGTAGCTCTAGCATCAGTCGCCCTTTCTCCAACAATGGCTCGAGCAGTTTTCTCATCAGGGTAGACTTCGAATTCATCTCCCGCTGTGGGTACTTCACTGAATCCTAACGCTTCCACTGGGAATGATGGTCCTGCTTCTTTGATTCTAGTACTATGTTCATCTACCATTGCTCTGATTTTTCCGAGAACTGAACCCGCAGCTAAAACATCCCCAGATTTTAAGGTCCCATTTTGTACTAATAAAGTAGCCACAGGCCCTTTAGCTTTGTCTAAGTGTGCTTCAATAACAGTGCCTTTTGCAAATCTATCAGGGTTAGCTTGTAGATCTTCTACTTCTGAAACTAATAAAATCATTTCGAGCAATTTATCAATGTTTTGTTTTTTGATAGCACTGACTGGAACCATCACTGTATCTCCCCCCCAATCTTCCGCAATTAAATCTTTTTCTGATAGTTCCTGCTTTACTCTTTCTGGAGAGGCTCCCTCTTTGTCAATTTTATTTATTGCAACAACAATTGGAACTTTTGCAGCTCTTGCATGACTGATAGCCTCTAGTGTTTGAGGTCTGCAACCATCATCTGCAGCAACTACAAGAACAGCTACATCAGTAACTTTTGTACCCCTTGCTCTCATTGCGGTAAAGGCTTCATGACCAGGTGTATCAAGAAAAGTTAATTTTTTCTTTTTAGATTCGTGTTCAAATTCAACTTGATAAGCTCCTATGTGTTGAGTAATACCCCCTGCTTCCCCGGAGGCTACTCTTGATTCTCTGATGGAATCTAAAAGACTTGTTTTACCATGATCTACATGACCCATCACTGTAATAACAGGTGGTCTTCTTATTAGATTATCAATATCTTCAGATTCAATCATATCTACTGTTTTCTCAGCAGCTTCTTGGATATCATCTTGCAAAACAGGCACCCCAAATTCTTCTGCTACTGTTTCAATAGTTGCCAAGTCGAGTGATTGGGTAACAGTTGCAGTTATTCCTTTAAAAAAGAGAGATTTAATTATTTCAGAACTTTCGAGACTTAATTTATCAGCTAATTCCTGAACTGTTAGATTATCTTCGGGTACTATTATCATTTCAGGTCTGACTTGTTTGGCTTCTTTGGCAGCCTTTAACTCCATAGCTCTTCTTTTTTGTCTTTGCCTAGTTGTCTCTTTTTTCTTCTTTTTAAATTGTTTTATAGTTTTTTGAGATTTTGATTCATCAGACTTTTCTTTCTTAGGACGTGCCAAACTAGCTGATAAGATTGAAATCTTTTCGCCTGAATATCCACTAGTTTCAGATGTTAATGAATCTTCATTCTCGCCAATTATATGAACTTTCTGTCTTTGTTTTTGGGGATTTTTGCTTCTTAATGCTTCTAGTTTTGCGCTATCGTCCCAATCTGACTTTCCGGGTTTTTTTGCATTATTTGAAAATGTTCTATGTGGTGGTTTTTTTGAACTAGGGGCAGCATGTAGACGATTATTTGGAACTTTGGGCTTCTGTTTCGTTGTCTCAATATTTTGTTTTTCATTATTCTTAATAACTTTTTTATCATTCTCAGACTTGTTGGTTTTTTGAAGTTGTAAGAGTTCATTAGGTGATACTGGCTTTCTAATTCCAGGTGACTTTTGATTATTGAATTTAGAGCCAGGCCTATTGGGCACACCAGGTCTATTGGGAGCTGCACCATTCCTATTTCTATTGAAAGATCCATATTGACCTTGATCTGATGGTTTATTTCTTAATCCAGGCCTATTGGGCATACCAGGTCTATTGGGAGCATTTTGTTTTAAAGATATGTTCTGTTTATTATGCTGATTGAGTCTATCTCTTCTCATTGGAGCTCCAACGAGCTCAGGAGGGGAAGTTTTGTTATTAATATTATTTGTTTGAGATTCGTTCGAATTTTTGTCTGGTTTGATTGATATTTGTCTTTTCCCTCCTGAGCTAGAGATGTTCTGGGAAGATTCATTAGATTTAACATTATTTTTAATATTTTTAGGCTTAG
>CACJPB010000004.1 GCA_902595175.1 uncultured Prochlorococcus sp.
CCTAGAACTTTCAATAGCTTTAGAGTTCATGATGATATTAAGAGCATCATTTAAATCATCTTTTTCAGCAAGTTCTCTGTTTATAAGAACTGACAATTGTTTATTTTCTTCTAAGGCATATAAAACTGGGGCGGTAAGATAACCACTAGCAAGATCGCTTACAGCAGGTTTTCCAAGTTGTTTATCATTTCCAGTAAAGTCAAGAATGTCATCTACAACTTGGAATGCTAGACCAATGTTTTTGCCAAAATCGTACAACGAGGTCAGGTTTTCGTCGTTAATCCCACTCAAAACTCCAGCTGCTTTGCAACTATTAGCTATTAATGATGCTGTTTTACAATAACTTTTGTTGATGTATTTGGAAAAAGATTGAGCAGAATCAAATCTATTTAAATTTTGTTTGATTTCACCTTCTGCTAAATCCATTATTACTCTACTGAGTAATTTAACTACATTTACATTGTCAAGATTTGCTAGATGCCAACTTGCTTGAGCGAATAAAAAGTCACCCGCTAAAACAGCTACTCTGGTATTAAATCTGCTATGAACTGTATCTACTCCTCTTCTTGTAGACGCCTCATCAACAACATCATCATGAACTAATGAGGCTGTATGAATCATCTCAGTTATTTCAGCAAGTCTTTTATGTTTAGTTGTTAAGCAAAATTGAGGAGATATAGCTTTTGAAATCAATAAAACTATACCAGGCCTCAACCTTTTCCCCCCAGCACTAAAAAGGTGTTCTGCTGCGGCTTGAAGAATTGGGTGACCAGCTCCTATTAGATTTTTCAGTTCTAAAATAAGATCATCAAGATCATTTTCAACTGGTTGTAGTAGCTCTGTTACTGTATTCATGTTAGACCTCTTTTACATCTTAAGGAATCAAACGTGCCTTCGGAGGTTAACCAACCTAATTTCTTTATTAATTCCAAGCCAAAATTTTACTTTATTAGAAAACTCATCTTTTTCTGAAGTAACAAAAAATTTTACATTTTCGAAAGAAATACTCTCATAGCGGTAAGTTTTTGGAATAGCAAAAGATTCATTAAATTTTTTTATTAATGCTACTGATGGATCAATAATTTTTATATTTGAATCTAATTTTTTTCTTAAAAAGTCATAAATTAAAGGATAGTGACTACATCCAAGTATTAATTGTTCAATATTTTTGTTTATTAGTGGTCTTAAGTATAATTCTGAAAGACTATTTAATTTATCAAGATTTAATTTTTCTTTTTCAATTTCTGATACAAATTCTGGACATTCTTGCTGAAATATTATCGTATTCTCTTTTTTAGCATTTATAGCTTTCTTGTAATACGATGACCAAACAGTCGTTTGTGTTGCTAGGACACCAATTATTTGTTTATCAACTATCTCTGATACTGAGTTTATAAGGTCAAAACAAGGGACCTTTAAATTACCTTCTAGAATATCAAGAGCACAAGCATTTGTGGTGTTACAAGCAACTAAAAGTGCATCCAAATTCTTATCAACAAAAAAAGTACAAATCTCTTTTGCAATTAATCTTATCTCTTTAGAATTTTTGTTCCCAAAAGGTATCCTTTTTGTATCCGCCAAATAAAAAACTTCTACATCTTTACGTGTTTTTAGTAAAGAATTAAGGATAGTAAAACCACCTATTCCGCTATCAAATATACCTATTTTAAGTTTCACCCTACTTTATCTAGATATTCGAGGATGCCTTTTGCAATTGCATAGGCTAATCTTTTTCGATGGGTTATTTTTTCTAATCTTCTTGCATCTAATCTTCCCGTTAAAAATCCAATTTCTACAAGGACTGCAGGCATCCTAGTATTTTTAATTACATAAAATCGACCTTGTTTAACTCCTCGATCAGGACTACCTGGGGAAACTCTTAAAATTTGTTTTTGAATTCTTTTCGCCAGTAATCTTCCTCTCCATCCTCTGTAATAAAAGGTTTCCAATCCATTTATGTCTCTTCTTTTACCTCTTGAGGCATTTGCATGAATACTTACAAAGATATCTGCATCCGTATTATTAGCAATGGAAACTCTTGGAGCTAAATCCAAATCAACGTCATTTGCTCTAGTCAACCTTACTTTGATACCTTTCTCAGAAAGTAAATTTTTAACTATTTTTGAAACCTCTAGAACTACATCTGTTTCTCTAATACCACCAATACCTATTGCTCCTGGATCAGGTCCTCCATGTCCTGGATCGATTACAACCTCAAACTTGTTTCGTTTTACCTCTGGTAGTTTCAAGAAACCATAATTATTTTTCTTCCTATGAATTAAATTTTGATTTGCTTTGATATTTACTCTTTTCTTTGCAACTAAACCTTCACCAATCTTTTTAAATGAATATTTTGCGTTAAATAGTTTAATTCTCCATCTATTTTGATCTAAGCCAACCATTTTCCAAGTCAAAGGTTTCAAATAAGTCTCTTCGTTAAATTCAATTACTAGTCTTGTTTTACCCTTATCTGGTTTACCTAATCTAATTTCTTTTATTGGGCCATTACCTTTTATTGTTCTGGGATTTTTTAATTCTCCTGGAAAATCTACCCAGAATCTATCTCCCGATATTTGGTTAGCCTTCTGAAAGTATGCTTTTAAATTTGTATTTGATTTAGTTCTTAATTCTAAAACCCCATTAGTATTTAAAGCCCATGCTGCAAGAGCACTTGAAGATTTAACTGGAAGTATTAAAGAATTTAAAAATAAAACAACGGATAAATAACGAAAAAGTTTATTATCTAAAAACTTTATCATTAGCTTGAAAACAATTTGTTTTTTCTATGTTTAAGGCTTGGCATCTGTTCCCTAATTTTCTTTACTCTTTCTTTATCAGCAGGTGCTATTGCAGCTCCCTGAGTTTTCCCAGCATCGGATAAAACTGTACCCCAAGGGTCAATTACCATTGCATGGCCATGACTTTGCCTTCTTCCATAATGAATCCCAGTTTGAGCTGGAGCGACTACATATGCTGTATTTTCAATTGCTCTTGCTTGTAATAAAATTTGCCAATGATCTTTTCCAGTAAATGCCGTAAAAGCTGCGGGAATCATAATTAGCTCTGCACCATTTGAAGACAAATATCTATAGAGTTCAGGGAATCTAACGTCGTAACAAATCGACAATCCTATTTTGCATAAACCTGGGACATCTACAACAGGTGGATACTCTGCTCCAGATAAAATAGTAGATGATTCCTTGTATAAATTTCCATCTGGCAAATCAACATCAAACAAATGAATCTTGTCGTATTTTGCCAAAATCTGTCCATCTTTCCCAAATAAGGATGACCTATTAAAAGTATGACTATCATCACCGGCAGGAACAGGATACCCTCCTCCCAAAAGACATACTTGATATCTTTGTGACATAGTTTTTAGAAAATTTGCACACTTCTCAGACAATTCAGAAGCTAATCTAAGTTTTTCATCATCTCCTCCTAAAAAAGCAAAATTCTCGGGCAATCCTATTAACTCAGCACCTCTTCTAGCAGCTAATTCAATCTGTTCTTCTGCTTCAGTAAAATTTGCTTCAACATTTGAAGTACTTGTAATTTGCAATGCAGCTACCAAAAAATCAGTCAAGACTTTTCTCCTAATGAACCAATTCGTAAATCATGAGGCACGAATCACACCTCTTTCAACTTGAGCTGGAACAATATCTAAGCAATCAAGTTCAGAGCAACATTTAAAATCATCCTCATAATCTCCAAGACTTGTCAATCTTTTGCCATGGGTTGCTGTTTTTAAACATTTCAAAATATCATTTTTCCAGACATCCCAAAGTGCCAAAGCAGCTTGTAATTCGTCATTCAGAATATTAATTTCGAAATTGCAGTTCTGATTGAGGTATGAGGCCAAAGCACCAGCAGCTAAAGAATCCTCAAGTGAATAAGAGCCTTCCCAACCACTACCAAGTATTAAAACATTTTCACTTTTTAATGAAATGATTTTTTCGGCAACTGCTTTCCTATTCGGGAGACCCATAGCGAATAAATGCTTGGCATTTTGAACTTTTTGCAATGATTTAGTTCCATTAGTGGTACTCATAAATAGTCTTTTACCAGTAACAACTTTTTTTGTAACTAATAAAGGAGAATTTCCTAAATCAAAGCCCTCAATCTTCTTTCCGCCTCTCTCTCCAAGCATTAGTCTCTTATCAGCTTGCCACTTAATTGCAGATTTTTTTAATAAATCTAAATCTGCAAAAACTTGTATTGAATCAGCTCCATTTTTTAAAGCCCAAGAAATTGTGGTTGTAGCTCTTAAAACATCAATGACTACTGCAATGTCTGGGCTATTTTCAGGAACGTCCTTTGCAACGTGATAATAAGTAAGATTAATAATCAATACCTTTTCTAGTTGTATTATAGAAAACAGTTACTTAATTTGATTATTTTTTTTTAAAAAACAAACTTATTGATAATATAAAGCTAATTTGTTTTTACAGAAATCCTATCAAGTAATTAATTTGAAAATGAATAATATCCGCACAATAAAAGGTGGAGTTAATTTAAAAGGAAAAGTAAAAGTACCTGGAGATAAATCTATATCTCATAGAGCTTTAATAATGGGAAGTATTGCTAAGGGTGAGACGACTATTGAGGGATTCTTACATTCTGAAGATCCACTTTCAACTGCTGATTGTCTAAGAAAGTTAGGTGTAAATATACCAGAAATAAAAAAAAATGAGCCTTTTACGATTTCAGGATTGGGTCTTGATGGATTTAAAGAACCCAAAGAAATTCTAAATTGTGGAAATTCTGGAACCACCATGAGATTATTAATGGGGTTACTTGCCGGACAAGAAGGCAAGAATTTCATATTAACAGGTGACATTTCTCTTAAAGAGAGACCAATGGGGAGAGTGGGCAAACCATTATCATTGATGGGTGGAAAAATTTTTGGTAGAGAAAAAGGAAACAAAGCTCCAATCTCAATTGATGGGAATAAATTAAAAGGGTGTGTTATTGGAACCCCCGTAGCGAGCGCTCAAGTAAAATCTGCAATCTTATTGGCAGGCCTCAAAGCTTCTGGAACCACTTCTGTTATTGAACCAGCATCTTCAAGAGATCATACAGAGAGAATGTTAAAAGCATTTGGAGCAGACATCAGTATCAGAGGAGAATTAGGAAGGAATATAGTTATCAAGTCAGGGCGTAACTTAATTGGCCAGAGAATATTGATTCCTGGAGACATAAGCTCTGCTTCTTTTTGGATGATTGCTGCATCTATTGTTCCAAATTCAGAGGTTTTAATCCAGAATGTCGGACTAAATCCTACTAGAACAGGGATTTTGAACGTAATGGATTCAATGGGGTGTGACTATGAGATTTTAGATAAATCGACTATTGCAGGTGAACCTATTGGATCTATTAAGGTAAAGACTTCAAATAATTTAAGATCATTCACTATTGAAGGAGATATTCTCCCAAAACTTATAGATGAAATTCCTATCCTGACTGTGGCTGCCTGTTTTTGTAACGGAGTTTCTGAAATTAAGGATGCACAAGAATTAAGAGTAAAGGAGACAGATCGATTAAAAGTTATGGCACGACAGTTACAAAAATTCGGTGCTGAAATAACAGAAAAAGTGGATGGGTTAATTATTAATGGGCAATCAAAATTTCATTCTGCGGAAGTAGACAGTGAGACAGATCATCGAGTAGCAATGAGTCTTGCTATTGCTTCACTTCTTGCCAAAGGTTCCTCAAAAATCATCAGAGCAGATGCAGCAAGCGTCTCGTATCCCACTTTTTGGGAAGAGCTGGCCAAACTAACTAACTAGCCTAAAAGTTTTTGTCTGAATTAATAGAAGTTTTAACTAAAGATGGTAGTTACTCTCTAAGAAGTGTTTTATTTCAAGAGAACTTCCACAGTTTATCTGGCGCATTGGAGGAGACAAAGTCAAAATTTACAGCTACTTCTAATTTGCAAAGATTTAAGGGGGAATCTCTTAATGTTTTAGATATATGTTTTGGTTTAGGATATAATTCCGCTTCTTTATTAGATCAATTAATTAAACAAAAATCATATTTAAATTTGTATGCGTTGGAGATTGACAAAAAGCCTCTTGAATATTCGCTAAGGAATGAATCTTTTTTTAAATTATGGGATCCAAAAGTCAGAACAATATTCGAATCACTTTATCTAAAAGATTACTTTGAGGATCAATTTTTTAAGTGCAGTATTTTATGGGGTGATGCTAGAGAAAAAATCGACTTTAATCCTTTATCTATTAAATTCGATCTGATTTATTTAGATGGTTTTTCTCCTCAAAAATGCCCGCAAGTATGGACAATTGAATTTTTATCTAAAGTCACTGAAAAACTTAATTCTAAGGGTTATTTAATAACTTATTCTTCTTCAGCAGCAGTAAGAAAAACTTTAAGAAATCTAGGACTGGAAATTTTTACTATTAAGCCAACTTTTAAAAACAGAACTTTTTGGAGTCAGGGAACTGTCGCAATATCAAAATTTGATAAGTATGAATTGAAAGCTAATTCCAATTTTGAGAAATTATCTTTAATGGAAGAGGAACATCTCTTAACTAAAGCTAGTATTCCATATAGAGATCAAGATTTAAACTCAAGTAAAGAAGATATAATTAAGAGAAGATTACATGAGCAATTATTCTCAAATCTGTTATCTACAAATCAATGGAGAGAGAAATGGGGAATGACGAAGTTATCCATCAAGAGTTAGATTTAAATAAAGATTTCAAATAAACATGTTAAGTGTTGCGATATTAGCGGCAGGTAAGGGCACTAGGATGGAAAGCTCATTGCCAAAAGTTTTACATAAAATTTCTGGCAAAAGTCTGCTACAAAGAGTAATTGATTCATGTGTTGAATTAAAACCTGATCAAATTTTCGTAATTACTGGACACAAATCAAAAGAAGTACAAAAGTCAATCCCAAACAATAAAAAAATCGATTTTGTTATTCAAGAACCGCAATCAGGAACTGGTCATGCTATACAGGTGCTTTGTAGAGAAGTAAAAAAAAATGAAGGAAAACTTTTGGTATTAAACGGCGATGTGCCACTCATTAGGCCTAGTACTCTAAAAAGACTTTTGTATTTACACGATTCGAAAAATGCTGATGTTTCTTTAATTACCACAAAGAAAACAAATCCTCATGGATATGGCAGAGTTTTTTTGAAGGGGAGTTTTATAGATAGAATTGTTGAAGAAAAAGATTGTAATGATCTAGAAAGAGAAAATCCATTAATCAATGCAGGTGTTTACTGTTTTAACTGGGGTAACTTATCAGAAATAATTGGTACCTTGCAAAGCAATAATAATCAAAAAGAGATTTACTTAACAGATACAATATCTCTACTAAAAAATTCCTCAAGTCTCGAGGTAGAGGATAACGGAGAGCTTCAAGGAATTAATAACAGAATTCAACTATCAGAGTGCGAGGAATGTATTCAGAATTCAATTAAAGAAAAACATATGCTTAATGGTGTAACTTTTATAAATAAAGCCAGTTGTTCAATTAGTGAAGAAGCAGAAATTGGTAAGGATGTAACCATAGAGGCTAATACTCATATAAGAGGAAATACGAAAATAAATAGTCATTGCATTATTGGTCCAAATACTTTTATTGAGAATTCTAACTTGGGATTAAATTGTGAAATTTCAAACTCTACTGTTTATGATTCTCAGATAATGGATCATACAAAAATTGGCCCTTATAGTCATATAAGACCTAATTCCAAAATATCTTCCCATAGCAAAATAGGTAATTTTGTTGAGATCAAAAATAGTCAACTAGAGGAAGATTCTAAAGTAAACCATCTAAGTTATATTGGTGATTCTATTATTGGAAGATCTACAAATATTGGAGCAGGTACTATTACTGCAAATTTTGATGGACAGAAAAAACATCAAACAAAAATTGGCAAAAATTCCAGTATTGGAGCAAACACAGTTTTTGTAGCCCCGATAAATCTAGGGGAATCAGTAACAACAGGTGCTGGTTCAGTGATCACAAAAGACTCTAAGGATAATTCATTAGCGATCTCAAGAACTAAGCAAGTGAATATAGAGAATTGGAAAAAAAGAAATCCTGATTTAGTTAATTAATTCAATAATTTTTTCAAGTTGCCAACATCTGCTCCCTTTTATAAGAATAGAATCACCTTTTTTTGTAGATTTGTTTATCTCTTGAGGTACATCTTTAATATTATTTAAAACTAAGAATTTATTCTTATCTTTTAGATAATTAGAGTAAATTTTTTCATTTTCTTTATCGCAAATAAATAAACACTTTTCTATATCTGAATCATTTATTAAGTTGAATATTTCTTTGTGACACTTTTCAGATTCTTTCCCCAATTCTTGCATACTTCCAAATATGAAAAATTTATTTCTTGGTTTTTCAAGCAGGTTTTCTATACATGCTTTTACTGACTCCGGCGAAGCATTATATGATTCATCATATATTGTTGTTTTTACTGATTTAAGAATTTTATTTCTCCCACCTAAACTTACAAAATCAAATTTGTTAAAACTTGCAAAATCAATGCCTAGCTCTTTAGCAACTGCATAAGCAAATAAGAAATTCGAAGCATTGTGAAATCCCTCAAATGAAATTTCAAAGGTATTTTCTTCAATTAAAATCGTTTTATTCGAAGGATTATAAAATCCTCGTAAATTATCATCTTTCTTAAAACTATCCTTTTGATTTTCTATATTTAATAGCATTACTTTTATCACTCTACCTTTCCAAAATTCTTTTAAAGTTTTTTCTAGGAATGGATCATTTGCTGGAATTATTACAACTCCCTTTGGATTTAAGAACTTACTAATTTCACACTTTGCATGAGTAATATTTTCTTTTGAGCCCAACAATCCAATATGAGCTTTCCCAATGTTAGTAATAACTGCAATATCGGGTTCACTGTATTTAGATAAATTCTCGATCTGTCCAAGACCTCTCATCCCCATCTCAAGAACTAAAACTTTATCTTCTATATCTGTAGCAAGAATAGTAAGACCAACTCCAATCTCATTATTGAAATTTGCATGAGATAATTTAATTCTTCCAAGTTTATTTAAAACTCCCCCAATCATTTCTTTTGTTGTGGTTTTACCCACTGAGCCAGTTATTGCAACAATAGGGATATTTAATTTTTTTCTTTTTAGCAATGCTAATTTTTGAAAAGCCTCTATTGTGTCATTTACAACCCAATAAGGAAAATTACTAGGCAGTAATCTCTGCATCCCTTTTTTAATTACAACAGATTTAACTCCTTTATTTAAAACCTCTGGGAGAAAACTATGTCCGTCAAAATTTTTACCCTTGATAGCTATAAAAAGATCATTTTTTAATAAAGTTCTACTATCAATACTTATATTCTTAAAATTCAAAAAATCTCTTTCCCCCTCTCTCAGATTTCTAATATCCCCCAAAACATTGTTTAATTCTGATAAAGAGAATTCCATTAAAAGATTAAGTCATACTTTTTTTAAAGATGGATCAGCAGATTGTCCGTAAGAAAATTTTTCAACTTCAGCAACATCTGGCGATGGTTCTTTTATTCCGCAAACATCCTTATACATAACTTCGTATTCAAGAGCTGATCTTTGCCAACTAAACTCTTGGCTCATGGCTCTTTTTTGCAGTAATTCCCAACTATCTTTATGCCTAAAGGCTTCCCAGGACCTTACTAACGAAGTATAGAAATCTATGGGTTCAAAGCGATCGAAACAAAAGCCTGTGCCACTATTATTTTCTGGGTCATGAGGTAAAACTGTATCAACTAAACCTCCAACTCGCCTTACTATAGGGATAGAACCATATCTCATAGCAAGGAGTTGACTAATTCCACAAGGTTCAAATCTACTTGGCATTAAAAATGCATCAGATCCACCGTAGATAAGCCTTGATAAAGAATCATCATAGGTAAGAAATACTGAAAATCTTCCTGGGTAATCTAATGCCAATTGCCATAATCCAGACTCTAAATATCTATCTCCAGTCCCTAAAACAGCAATTTGAGAATCTGTATAGGCTAATAGTCTTCTTGAAACTTGTAAAAGTAAGTCAACCCCTTTCTGATCAACTAACCTACTGACCATACCTAAAAGATATTTTTTAGGATTAACTTCGAGACCCATCTCTCTCTGCAGAATTTTTTTATTTTCTAGCCTATTTTCTAAATTCTTAATACTAAATTTTGCAGGTAAAACTGGATCTTTGGCTGGATTCCATTCATCAAGATCAATGCCATTAAGAATTCCCCTTAATTTACCTGAAATGTAATTAAGTAATCCTTCGAGACTTTCCCCATATTCATGGGTTTTAATCTCATCTGCATAAGTTGGAGAAACAGCATTGACCCTATCTGCGTACAACATTGCCGCAGCCATCGTGTGGTCTCCATGCATATACCAAGGACACCAAGTCATTTTTTCAAGTTTCCACCTCCAAGGGCCTTGGTATTTTAAATTATGAATTGTGAAGACAGTACTAATTTCAGGATCCTGATGCATCCACACAGGAATCATTCCAGTGTGCCAATCATGGCAATGGAGAACTTGAGGTTTCCAACAATTCCAGGCAAATTCTGCAGTCGCACTAGCAAAAAATGTAAAGCGCCAGTCCTCATTTTCGCCTCCATATATTTGGTCAGAGTCAAATGTTGGATGACCCACTAGGTAAATCACATAATTATGAATGGGATGTTTTGCTTCATATACGGCAAAATCAGTGCCCATCGTATTTGCTCTAAAGACTGGTTCTTTCGATACCTCTAAAAGACTCCACAATTTTCCATATCCTGGAATTATTACCCTTACATCGTGACCAAGTTTTATCAAAGATGGAGGCAACGAACCAACCACATCTCCCATACCTCCAACTTTGATCATTGGAGCACATTCAGCAGCGGCAAGAAGAATTCTCATTGATAATTATTTAAAAAATTTCTTTTGAAAAATAAACTAGGGGGTCCACTTATAGTCAGAAAAGTCTGGTGGACGCTTTTCAAGAAAGGCATCTCTACCTTCTTGAGCTTCTTCAGTCGAATAGAATAATTGAGTTGTGTATCCAGATAATTCTTGAATACCTGCAATCCCATCATTCTCTGCATTGAATGAAGCTTTAAGAATACGAATAGCAGTTGGACTATTTCGTAAAATCTCTCTTGCCCAGATTACACCCTCAGCTTCTAATTCTTCAATCTTTGTAATTGCATTTATCAAGCCCATCTTCAGAGCTTCCTTGGAATTATATTTTCTACACAAAAACCAAATTTCTTTTGCTTTTCTTTGACCAACAAGTCTTGCTAAATAACTAGATCCAAAACCCGCATCAAAACTACCAACTCTTGGACCTGTTTGACCAAATATTGCATTTTCAGAGGCGATACTGAGATCACAAATTAGATGAAGTACCTGCCCTCCTCCAATTGCGAAACCAGGAACTAAAGCAATAACCACTTTAGGCAAACTTCTTATTAATCTTTGAAGTTCAAGTACATTTAATCTCTGCTTCCCTTCATCATTTTTATATCCATTTTTACCTCTTACACTCTGATCACCTCCAGAGCAAAAAGAAAAAATGCCTTTCTTGTCAGGTCCAGCGCCTGTAAAGAGAACTACGCCAATAGTTTCATCATTTCTTACGATATCGAATGCGTCAATGAGTTCATCTACAGTTTGTGGCCTAAATGCATTTCTTTTTTCAGGCCGATTAATTGCAATTCTCGCGATTCCATCATCTGATTTGTGAAACAATATATCCTCATAAGATTTGCATTCTGACCAATTTAAAGTTGTTTTTCCAGGTAATACTTTCATGAAATCTAATTATTCAAAGATAGAAAATGATAAATTTAACTGCCAATTATTTTTTCTAGCAAGGCATTTTTTTCACAAATTTCATTTTCTGGATCAACATCAACTTTAATTATTACAGATTTCTGGATAGAAATGCTCCAATTTAATGCCTCTCGTAATTTTTTAAAATTTGCCACACTTTTAAAGTTTACTTGATAGCCCTCTGCGAGTTTTGGCCAGTTTATTTCTTTTGGCATAAGAAATAGTTTTCTTAATTCATCTTCTTTTAAATTTTTTTTATAAATACGATTAAATATATTTCCGCCATTATTATTTATTAGAAGAATTGTTAAATTCATGTCGATTGAATTTTCAATCAGCCAACCGTTTATATCATGAATAAAAGCCAAATCTCCAGTCACAAGAAGTAGAGGATTTTTAATTCTAGAAATACCTAATGCAAGAGATAAAGTACCGTCTATGCCAGAAGCGCCCCTAAAGCTGAAACAATTTCTTGTTAAAGTACCATTTTCTGAAAATGTGAGCCAATCTCTAATTGGGCTACTTGCGGAGAGCATTATAGGATTTTCAGCTGGCCAAAGTTTTGGGACAAGGTTTGCAAGCATATACTCAGTAATTTGATTATCTTGAGTAATTTTCTCATTCAAAACCCCTCTAATCTTCTCGCCTTCCTCAATTAGATCTAAAGCCATTGGAGTAAGAGATTTTTTGTTTTTTTCGTTAATTGATAATTCGTCTAGCAATAGAGTAGTAAAATTTGAAAGCCCAAAATCATATTCAAATGATTTTTTTATTGGGTCCAATTTTCTATAGTTTTTTTCTTTTATAAGAATTTGTATACCTTCGAAAGTTGTTAAAAATTTCTCCACATCACTTGAAGATGACATGGGGCCAAGCCTCAAAAGTTGATGACAATTTATTGAATTTTTATTTTTTCTTAAGACTAATTCCCAATTCACAACTAATCCTCTCAAATCAGAATTAACTCCCGAAACAGGATCAGCAAATACTGGCCAACCAGTAATTTCTTGCAATCTTTTTAAAGATTTATTGAAAGAACTTAAATCATTTATGGAACCTTGATAGGGACCTACCAAAATAATGCCGGATTCATCTAAATTTAAATTTTTTGAAATTTCTAAGTATTTGTTTTTATCAGATTTTATTTCAACTTCCTGAAATATATATTTTTTCTTTAAATAAATTCTTTCAAAAACCTCTAAAACATTTTTTTTATTTAAAAGTGAAATACCTAAAGGCTTATCAATAGGAATATTTAAATGAATTGGCCCAGGGAAAGTTGATATTTGTTTCTCAGTAATTCGAACTAAATTCAGGATTTCGTTTTCTTGTGTTTCATGAAGTCCATTTAGATTTGTACTTAAAACCCTTCTGCAGACTGAAGTCAAAAAATCTTCTTGATTTACTGTTTGATTAGCGCCACAATCTTTTAATCTTAAGGGTCTATCAGCAGTAAGAAATATAATACCTTTACAAGATCGGTCTGCCTCAACTGCTGCTGGCAATAAGTTACTTACGGCAGTCCCAGAAGTGGTAATAACTAAAGAAAGATTACCTGATGCAGAAGAAATCCCAAGAGAGTGGAATCCCGCTGATCTCTCATCTATTGAATTAAAAATATTTACCAGACCTAATTTATTTAATTCTCCAGCAGCTATCGCTAGGGGTGCTGATCTACTACCTGGACATAGTATTAAATTTTGAACTCCTATTTTTACTAAGAGATTCAAAAGTTGTAAACTTCTAAGAAAATTTTTGCATTCAATAGATGATGTCATAATTTATATAAATGCTTTGGGATTTTCCTTATAACTGAATTAAATAAAACATGTCTACAACTCAAGAAAAAAGAAATTCAATAATAAAGGATTTAAAAAATCTTTTAATATGGATATCTATAGCTTTAATTATACGATGGCAGGTTATAGAGCCAAGATGGATCCCCTCCGGTTCAATGCTTCCAACTCTTCAAATACAAGATAAAATTCTTGTTGAGAAAGTAACCCCCAAAATCACTTCTAAATCAAATCTTTCAAAATTAAAAAATAAAATAGTTGTTTTTAACGTTCCGGAGCAATTAATTAATGCTGGTTATGAAGAAGATACTGCACTAATAAAAAGAGTAATTGGAATACCTGGAGACAAAGTAGAAGTAAGAGACGGTAACCTCTACTTAAATGATATCGCTCAAAAAAATTACGTTTTTGACAAAAATATTAATTATTCTATAGGGCCTTTTATTGTCCCAGAAGAGTCATTATGGGTGATGGGAGACAATAGAAATAACAGTATGGACTCACATATTTGGGGATTTTTACCCTACGAAAAGGTTATTGGTAAAGCTATTTTTAGATATTGGCCGTTTAATAAAATTGGACCTATTCGGTTCCCTGCCCTTAATAATTTAGATTAATGGGTACGTGATGTTGTAGGGTTTTTATATCTTGAAGTTGTAGAAATGTTTAATCCAGAATTTCTTGCTACTGAAAATAATGATCCAAACGAAGAGAATGATTTAATTCAATATTTACAAAAACAATCTCCAGAAGTTTTGCAAAGAGTAGCAAAATCAGCTAGTGAAGATATTCAAGAAATTATTAGACATAATGTTCAAGGTCTTCTTGGAATGCTTCCTTCAGATCAATTTGATGTAAAAATAACATCATCAAAAGACAATATTGCTAATTTATTATCTTCTGCAATGATGACAGGATATTTCTTAAGACAAATGGAGCAAAGAAAAGAGCTGGAACAAACTCTTAAAAATGATGAGAACATGTCTATTGAAGAATAATTGTTTTTAAAGATTTACTTCTTCAGGAATTATTCCTAGTTCAAACAACTTTTTATATAAACCCATCAAAAATTTATTATCCTCAGGAAGTTTGTCCCACTTTTGGGAATTAATTTCATTAATTAATTTTTGACAATCTTCTATTGTAAATTTTATAGGAGCCGTAAAATGAGCTGGGATCAAATATTCCATATCTTCAAAACACTTGATATTTTCTAACCATTTGAGTAAAACTTCTTTTGAACGCGGAAAAATTAATTTCTGTAAAACTGGTGCAATTTGAATCTTAGGAGTATCTTTACCCATTATTTCAACAAGAGAAGATTCCCAATCTTCGTCCCATAAAAAGGGATAAATACCGAAATGAGATCTCCAATTCCTCAGATCTTTTTTGAATGAATACTTAAATATTTTTTTTAAAGGTGGAATATTTAATTTACCTGGTTTTAAAAAAGATGAAAACAAGACTAACCTTTTCCATCCTTTTTTTCTATGTGCGATGGAGTCAATCAAAGGTTCATCTCCTCTCTCTCTAGAATGAAAAAGAAGTGGAGTTGGATCAAAATCAAATATCTCAGGAGGAGTGGAGTCTATTCCAACTATTGCGTCTGTCACATGAAGTGTTTTCGTAGGATAATGGAAACAGCTTATCTCCTGATATCTTCCAAGTCCTAAATTCAGAGGGCCTAATGAAGACCATTTAAAGTAGTTTGTATGTGGAGTACCTTCCTCAAAGAGTATTCTTGATCTTTTTGATGGAATTCCTAAAAAATCTAGTGGTAGATTTATGGGGAAACTCCATTGTCCAGGACAAAGCCAAATTTCTGCATCTTTAAAAGTTCTTGAAAGAGCTGGCAGTCCGATTTTATGTTCTAGTCCAGAGGCACTCGGTAGAATTATTGTTTTTACTTTGCCATGAATCGCAATTAATTTTTCTAACTCATTTATTAATTCTTTTGTCGGAGGCAGTGGATTTATTAGCATCAATCCATTATCAACCTTTATTACCGTCATTCTTATTGGAACCGCCACATAATAAAGTCCTTGTATTTGTTCCAAGGACCATATTTGATCAGGAATTAATTCTTTTAAAATTGTTTTCTTTTTTCCATAAGGATATAAGGGGAATAATGGCCACCAATTCCACTTTTTATTTAAAGTTTCATCCACCACAATCATTTATACCCAGCAAATAATTTCTTTAACTTAAATATTCCGTATCTTGGAGCGAATAAAAAAGCAAATAAAAAAATAAAAGTTTGTGCCAAGACAATTGATCCACCAGTTTCAAGATCAAACCAAAAACTAACATAGATTCCTATAAGGCTTGAGATGATTGCACTTAATACTGAAATTACTGTCATACTATCAAACTTATCCGTAAGTAAATATGCTGTAGCCCCTGGTGTAATCAACATTGCAACTACCAAAATAATTCCAACAGACTGCAACCCCACAACAGCTGCCAAAGATAAGCATGTGAGGAGTAAATAATGAAGAAAAAATACATTTATCCCAACTGTTTTTGCATGCCTAGGGTCAAAACAATAAAGCATTAAATCTTTTCTGAAAATTGATAAAAGGATTACTACTAATAAAGAAATGAATATAGTTTGTTTTACATCTGAAAGTGATATTCCTAATGGACTACCAAAAAGAATAGAGTGCAGATCAATATTACTTTTTATCTTAGAAACCAATACTACTCCAAGAGCGAAAAATCCAGTAAATACCAACCCAATAACAGTATCTTCCTTAACTCTAGATTTCTGCTTAATAAAACCTATCAAGGCTACAGAACCAACTCCGAAAATAAATGCCCCTAATGAGAAAGGAAGACCTAATGCATAAGCAACCACAACACCAGGCATTACCGAATGTGACACTGCATCTCCCATTAAAGCCCATCCTTTAAGAGTCAAATAACTTGATAGAAAACCACAAACAGCTGCAACTAATGAACTCATAAGAAGTGCTTTTCTCATAAAGCCATGAGTTAAAGGATCTGTGATGAATGAATCTAAAGTTAAAAAAGAACAGAGCTCCATATAAATTAAAATTTAGGATTCAGGTCCAAACAAGAAATCAGGTGAGATCCCTCCAAAAGTGGTTGTAATATTTTCAGGAGTAAACACTTCAGAGGTTTCACCATAAGCTACAACAGTTTTATTTATTAAAAGAACCAAATCACAAAATTCACGGACATGAATCATATCGTGCGTTGATAATAATATGGTTTTCCCCTCATTTTTAAATTGAATAAATAATTCCGAGATAAGTTTTTCAGTTCTTATATCAACACCTGAAAAAGGCTCATCAAGAAGAAGTATTGATGCTCTTTGCGCAATTGCTCTAGCTAAAAAAGTTCGTTTTCTCTGACCTCCAGATAAGTTTCCAATAGGTGTAGATAAATGATCAGTAAGATCAACTCTCTCAATAGCATCTTTAACCGCCTGAACATCAGACTCTCTAGGAGATCTAAAAATATTCATCGAACCATATCTTCCCATCATCACTACATCCCAAACACTTATTGGAAATTGACTATCAATGCCCTCATTTTGAGGAACATAAGCAATTGTCTGATCTTTTTGAGCAGATCTTACAGACTCTCCATTTATTCTAATTTTTCCCTTCGAAATATTTACAAAGCCAGTTAAGGCATTAAAGAAAGTTGTTTTACCAGCCCCGTTCATTCCTACTAAGCCACAAATCTGGCCAGGTTTCAATCTTAAATTGGCATCATACAAAGCCACCTTACCGTTGTAATCTACACAAATATTCTCTGCTTCAATCCTAAAGTTTTGATAATTGATTGTTTCCATAATTCAAAAAAGTCCTTTTTTAATCAAATCCAAATTATGCTCAAGCATTTTTATATAGGAACTAGCAGGGCCACTATCATCAGATAAGGAATCAACAAAAAGATTTCCTCCAAAATTAGCCCCAGTTTCGTTTGCAACAACCATTTGAGACTCTTTACTTACAGTACTTTCGCAAAATACAGATGGAACATTTTTTTCTTTAACTATTGAGATTGTTCTTGCCATTCTTTTAGGAGTAATTTGACTCTCAGCATTAACTGGCCATAAATAAACTTCCTCTAATCCATAATCATTTGTTAGATACGAAAAAGCACCTTCACAACTTACTAGATACCTCCTGTCTTTATTTAAGTTATTAATAAAAAGTGAGAATTCTTTATCTAGTTTAGATAGTTTATCTTTATAAATTTTTCCATTTTCTTCAAATAATGTCCGTTTGGATGGCCTTAATTCTGATAAAGAATCCACGAGAATATCTACGTATAGGATCCCTCTTTTTGGAGAAATCCAAGCATGAGGATTGGGTTTCCCTTTATAAAAATCTTCACTTATAAAAATAGGATCTAAATCTTCCGCGACAGTAATTCTTTTAACTTTTAAATTAGAGACAAATTTTTCAGCCCATAATTCAAATCCAAATCCATTATCAACAAAAACAAAAGCATTAGAGGCATTTACCAAATCGCTTGGAGTTGGTTGGTAGCCATGAACTTCAACTCCAGGTTTCGTTATTGATCTAACAATAAAATCATCTTTAGCGACATTACTAATTATATCCGCCAAAACAGTGAAACTTGCCAGTATTACTTCTTTAATTTCATTTTTATTTGATATTCTCTTACATGAGCCTGAAGCAATAGAAAGCAGAAGTATCAAACTTAAAAAAAAAATATTTTTTTTCATTTTTAACATCTATCCCAAGATTATTAATTAAAAGATAGTTTCATAAGTGGTTTTCTAAGATCAGAAATAAATCCTTTCCAATTTATTTTTTCTTTTTCAAAAGCTTCTTCAACAATTTTCTCAGAATTTTTCTTTATGAAATCTAAATCAGGTTCTTCTACTCCTTTTGTTATTGCCATAAAATCAGCCAAAGAACTTGATACTACTCTTGTTAAATAAGCAGCACTGACAGCCTGAAATGTTCCAGAAACAAGCCAATTTGGGCCATGTAATTTTGTTATACCAATTAGAGTCTGTCCACTCCACTCTATAACTCCCTGAGCAATTGCAGTCTTTAAAATTTCTTTGGATACTTTGTCTAATATTTCAGGAGACCAATTACATCCCCATATAGACTTAATTTCTTTAATCATTAAAGAATTTAATACTGTCATTGCCATAACATCAATTGATGGGATAGGAGATAAGAAAACAGTTGTTGCGACAAGAATTTGATTTTTTCTTTGTATACCTTTTAACTGCATTCTTCTTATACCTTCAATTTCAGATTGCCAGGCAGCATGAAGTTCTTTCAAAAGCCTTTTTTTTGTATTTTCAATATTTTTAGATGAACTTATGAAAAACTTCCTTAAAGAAAAAGGTATATTTGTTATCTCACTCTTATTCACATCAAAAGTAATAATTTTGTTCGTAAAGTCACTTGAAATTTGAGACTTTAAGTCTTCTATCTGATTTTTGGATTCTATTTGGTTGAAAGTTAAAGCCACCAACCAGATTGGCATATTTTTAGGAAACTTTTCCAGCCACAAAAAATCATTTGCCGACAAAGGCAAGTTTATAAAATACAAGATTGCATCACTCTTCAAAGCTTCTTCTGGAATAACTTGAGAAGAATTGTATTTAGGTAGTTTTTCGTATAAATCAAAGTCAAACTTATCTGCTTTGAAATTACTTTTCAAAACAGATTGAAAACTTTGATAATCTTTTTGTCCAATGCAACTTATTTTTTCTTTTTCACATCTATTAAGAATAGATTCAAGTGTTCTTTGTCTTTTTGAATTCTGTTTTTCTAATTCATTTGTTGCTTCAAGTTCTTCAAAAAAATTTAAATCTTCATTACATAGGTTTATCCAACCATCTAAATTATTTGGCTCATTAAATTTAGGCCTATCATTCTTCAAGTAAAAATATCCCCCCAAACACAACACAAAAAATCCTATAGAGCCTCCTGCAAAATGAATTAAGTCACTGACAAACCACTCCCCAAAACCTAACAATAATAAAATAATAAGAAGATTTTTTTTTGGAAACTTTATGAAATCCTTTAAAAGGTTTTCTTTACTAATATCAGACACAATACTTTATTTTTCTAATTTTATTTTAATGCAAGTTGTGAATGAGAAAAACAAAATTTCATAAGTCGTTAATCAAAAGATAAAAATTTAAGCCTTTTAAAAAGATTTATTGCATAACAAGATGCTAAGTTAATAGACTATTTAAATAACTTAAGAAACATTAAGATGTCTAATTCAAATTTCAGCAATAATCCTGGACAAGAAAATTACAGAGGTCGTTCTAACAATGAAAGGTCCAATTTCAGAGATAGATCGGGCGGCAGAAGAGATGGAGGAGGATTCCGCATAAGATTGAGTGATAACGAAATGAAAGCTGTTAAATCAATACAAGAGACCTTTCAATTAAGATCTACCGTTGCAGTTCTGGGTTTCTCTGTTAGAACACTTAGCGAAATGATCAAAGACGAAAAATTGATTGAATCAATCAAAGAATATGCAAAAAATAATAAAAACTCTTCTCCGAGTGGACAATCACAAAATTCTTATGAAGAAAAGACAAAAACAGCACCTGACCCTTTTGCAAGACCTGTAAAAAGTACATCAACTGAAGAAATTGAATCTAGCGAAGTAGAAGAGGATGGCAAATAAAAAAAGAATTCTTTCGGGAGTTCAACCAACTGGTGATTTACATATTGGGAATTGGCTTGGGGCAATAAATAATTGGGTTACGCTTCAAGAGCAATATGAAACATTTCTATGTGTAGTTGATTTGCACGCAATAACAGCCTCATATAATCCCAAAGAATTATCTAAAAACACTATTTCTACAGCGGCTTTGTACGTCGCTTGTGGCATAGATCCAAATATATGTTCAATTTTTGTCCAAAGTCAGATTTCAGCGCATTCAGAACTTTGTTGGATATTAAATTGCATGACCCCAATAAATTGGATGGAAAGAATGATTCAATTCAAAGAAAAATCCATACAACAAGGTAATAATGTATCTATTGGATTATTTGACTATCCAATACTTATGGCTGCAGACATCCTTCTTTATGATGCTGACTTCGTACCAGTAGGTGAGGATCAAAAACAACATCTTGAACTTGCGAGAGATATTGCACAACAGAGAATTAATGCCAGATTTAGTAAGGATAAAAATATTTTAAAGATCCCTCAACCAATCATCATGAAGAATGGTTCAAAAATAATGAGTTTAATTGATGGTTCAAAAAAGATGAGCAAAAGTGATCCTAATGAGGGCAGTCGCATTAACTTATTAGATCCACCTGAAATAATCACAAAAAAAATTAAAAGAGCAAAAAGTGACAGTTCTATTGGAATTGAATTTAACAACCCTGAGAGACCAGAATCTAAAAATCTTTTGATGATTTATTCAATATTATCTGGCAAAGAAATTTCTCAATGTGAAAATGAATTCTCAGAAACTGGATGGGGGACATTTAAAAAATTAATTACCGAACAACTTATTGAATCACTAGAACCTATTCAGAAAAAATATAAATTATTAATTAATGATCCCTATCAACTAAATAAAATCCTTAATGAAGGGAAGGAAAAAGCTGAAGATTTAGCGAATCAGACTTTAAGAAGAGTTAAATCAAAATTGGGATTTTTTGAAATGGAGAAATAAATTATGCCAATAATTACCTTGCCTGATGGTTCAAAAAAGGTTTTCGAAAAATCTGTAACTATTCTAGAAATTGCCCAGAGTATAGGCGCTGGATTAGCTAAAGCAACAATTGCTGGAAAAGTAAATGATGTTCTTCTTGATGCAACAATTCCTATAAATAAAGATTCCAAAGTTGTAATCATCACATCAAAAGATAAAGAAGGAATTGAAATAATAAGACATTCATTTGCTCACCTTATTGGTCATGCAGTTAAGCAAATTTACTCTGATATTAAAATGGCAATTGGGCCAGTAATTGAAGATGGTTTTTATTACGATATTTTTTCTAAATACAGATTTACTCCTGAAGATTTAATAAAGATCGAAAATAGAATAAATAAATTAATAAAAACAAATTATGAAGTTGAAATTTTACAAGTTTCTAAAGAGGAGGCAATTAAAACTTTTAAAGAAAGAGATGAGACTTTTAAATTACGAATAATTGAAGAAATTCCTGAAGATAGTCTCATCAATTTATACAAACACGAAGAATATATCGACATGTGTAGAGGGCCTCACGTACCCAATACTAGACATTTGAGACACTTTAAATTACTTAAATTATCAGGTTCATACTGGAGAGGGAATAGTGAGAATGAATCATTACAGAGAATATATGGAACTGCATGGGCAAAAGAAAAAGAGCTCAACGACTACTTAATAAGAATTGAAGAAGCGGAAAAAAGGGATCATAGAAAACTTGGTAAAAAACATTCACTATTTCATATACAAGAAGAATCTCCAGGGATGATTTTTTGGCATCCTAATGGATGGTCAATCTACCAAGTATTGGAAAAGTACATAAGAGAAATACTCAAAAAAAATGATTATTTAGAAATCAAAACACCGCAAGCTGTTGATAAATCTCTTTGGGAAAAATCCGGTCATTGGGAAAAATTTAGAGACGATATGTTCACTACTGCTTCAGAAAATCGAACATATGCAATTAAACCAATGAATTGTCCATGCCATATTCAAGTATTTAATCAAGGTTTAAAAAGTTATAAGGATTTACCAATTCGTCTTGCTGAATTTGGTTCTTGTCACAGAAATGAGCCCTCTGGTGCACTACATGGCTTAATGAGAGTAAGAAACTTTACTCAAGATGATGCGCACATATTCTGCACAGAAGAGCAAATTCAAGAAGAGGTATCAACTTTTATAGATCTTGTTTTCGAGGTTTATAAAACTTTTGGTTTTGATGAAATCATTATCAAATTATCAACCCGTCCTGAAAAAAGGGTAGGTAGTGAAGAGATTTGGGATAAATCAGAGGATGCTCTTACCAAAGCTCTCGATAATAAGAACCTAAAATGGGAACTCCAGCCAGGAGAGGGGGCTTTTTATGGTCCAAAAATAGAATTCTCTTTAAAAGATTGTCTTAATAGAGTTTGGCAATGCGGTACTATTCAGGTTGATTTCTCAATGCCTATTAGATTGGATGCCACTTATGTAGATATTGATAATGAAAAAAGAAATCCAGTTATGCTTCATAGAGCAATTTTAGGATCCTTTGAAAGATTTATCGGAATCTTAATTGAACAATATGAGGCGAAATTTCCAATTTGGCTTGCGCCTTATCAAATAATTTTATTGAGCATTACTGATAGAAATATTGAAAAGTGTTTAAAGTTTAATGAATTAATAAATAATAATGGTTACCGATCAAAAGTTGATGTTAGGAATGAAAAAATAGGATATAAAATAAGAGAAGCAACTCTTGGGAGAGTTCCTTTAATTGCAGTTATTGGAGATAAAGAAGAGGAAATTGATTCAGTCGCTTTAAGAGCTTTGGATGGAACAAATTTAGGAATTTTCGACCTACCTAATTTATACAAATTAATGGATGAATTAATAGAAAAAAAAGGGAGAACAGAATAATTTAAAATATATGAATTTTCTCGCTTGTGATCTAGGAGGTACCAAGGTTCTTTTGGGAATATTCGAGAGAGTAATAAATGATGATTCGCCTAAATTGTTATTAAAGAAGAAATATATATCTTCTGATTGGGATTCTTTTGATCTAATTTTAGAAGATTTTCTCAAAAATGAATGCAAAAATATTACTCATCCTTATTCTGCATGTTTCGCTGTAGCTGGTCCTTTATCTAACAACAACGCAAAAATCATGAACTTGTCTTGGAATATTTCAGGAAATAAATTAAAAAATAAATTTAAATTTGAACAATGCGAGCTAATAAATGATTTTGCAGTACAAATTTATGGAATTCCTTTCTTAAAAAAAAATCAATATTCAACTATCCAGAATGGATCACAATCTGAAGGTACTAACAATGATTTGCATGCCATTGTTGGAGCCGGTACTGGTTTGGGTATTGCAAGAGGTCTAATATCAGGAAATAAAGTAAAAGTTTTAGCCAGCGAAGGTGGTCATGTTGAGTACTCCCCAAAGTCAAAATTAGAATGGGAATTAAAAATTTGGCTTAAGAATTACCTAAATGTTGAAAGGATATCCTGTGAAAGAATTATTAGCGGCAGTGGCTTATCAAGAATTGCAGAATGGAGACTAAGCAAACCTGATGCCCAAAACCATCCTCTACAAAAATATATAAAAAAAATTAAAATTTTTGATGCTGCTAGAAAAGAACTACCTGAAAAAATTTGTAATCTTTCCAAAGAAGGGGATCAGCTAATGATTGAAGTTGAGAGGATTTGGTTAGGCGCTTATGCATCTTTATTGGGAGATGTTGCTCTTCAAGAATTATGCTTTGGCGGGTTATGGATTTCTGGAGGAACCGCATCAAAACATTTCAAAAACTTTAAATCAGATTTATTTTTAAGACAATTTTTCGACAAGGGAAGATTAAAAGATATTCTTAAAACAATACCTATGAGAGTAATTTTAGATGAAGAGTTTGGACTTTTTAGTGCCGCCTGCAGAGCAAAAATGCTTTTAAAAACTTAAAAACAAAAATGTCTATTCCTGAAGTAGGTAAAAAAATAAGGGTAACAGTGCCTTCAACAACTGCCAATTTAGGGCCTGGATTCGATTGTCTTGGAGCAGCATTAGATTTGTATAATGAGTTTATTTTTACGAGAATTGAAGGTGGTGGAGATAGATTTGACTTAATAATGGAAAGTACAGATGGTAATCACTTAAGAGGAGGACCTGAAAACTTAGTTTTTAGAGCAGCTCAGAAAGTATGGGAGAGCGCAAAAATGGATCCTTTTGCACTTGAAGCAAGAGTTAAATTGGCAGTGCCGCCTGCACGCGGGCTAGGAAGTAGTGCCACAGCAATAGTTGCTGGACTTATCGGAGCAAATGCAATAATGAACTCTCCATTATCCAAAGAAAAACTCCTCGAACTTGCCATTGATATAGAAGGTCATCCTGATAATGTAGTGCCCTCTCTTCTGGGTGGGCTTTGTTTGACAGCAAGGTCTTCTTCTCAGAGATGGAGAATCATTAGATGTGATTGGCACGATTCAATTAAAGCTGTTGTAGCAATACCTGCAATTCGTCTAAGTACGAGTGAAGCAAGAAAGGTTATGCCCAAGAATGTACCTATATCAGATGCAGTGACAAATATGGGGGCGCTTACTTTGTTACTTAACGGCTTAAAAGCAGGAAATGCGGAACTGATAAAAGAAGGAATGTTTGATAGGTTACATGAACCCTACAGATGGAAACTTATTAAGGGTGGATTAGAAGTTAAAGATGCCGCACTAAATGCAGGTGCTCTAGGATGCGCAATTAGTGGGGCTGGGCCAAGTATCTTAGCTTTGTGTAAAAAAGAAAATGGTAAAAACGTCAGTCAAGCCATGGTGAAAGCATGGGAGATGTCAGGTGTAGCTAGTAGAGCGCCATTCTTAAACGTTCAAACAACCGGCAGCCAATTTAGCACTATTTCTGGTAAGTAGTTTTACTTAGGCATTTTTAATGTTATAGTCTCAAGCTAGTACAACTTCAACTAGAATAAAAAAATTATTCATTATATAGATGAATTTAGAATCTTTTCCTTGGCTATCATCAATTGTTTTACTGCCTTTAATTGGAGCATTAATAATGCCTTTCTTGAATTCAAAAGAAGGAGAAGATAACACACTTCCTAGAAATATCTCATTAAGTTTTTTATTTATAGATTTTTTACTGATAATCAGCGTCCTTTTTCAAAAATTCAATACTTCAGATAGCGCTTTGCAACTGGTAGAAAGAGCTTCTTGGTTACCATCAATAGGCTTAGAGTGGTCTCTTGGTGTAGATGGGTTATCTGCTCCTTTAATAGCATTAAGTGGGTTAATTACATTTTTATCAGCTGCGGCTAGTTGGAAAATTAAGAAAAAATCTAATTTATATTTTGCTCTTTTATTAGTCCAAGCATCAGCACAGGCATTAGTTTTTCTTTCTCAAGATTTTCTATTATTTTTCTTGGCATGGGAACTTGAATTAGTTCCGGTATATCTTCTTATTGCTATTTGGGGAGGGAAAAAGAAATTATATGCAGCGACTAAATTCATTCTTTATACAGCCTTAGCTTCATTATTAATACTCATAAGTGGGTTAGCACTTGCATTGAGTGGTGATACCTTTACTTTAAATATTACCGATTTAACCAATAAACATGTCACAGGCAGCCTAGCTTTATTATCTTATTTAGGATTTTTAATTGGTTTTGGAGTAAAACTTCCTATCTTTCCATTACATACTTGGCTGCCAGATGCTCATGGAGAGGCCAATGCTCCAGTTTCGATGTTACTCGCAGGAATACTCTTAAAAATGGGAGGTTATGCCCTCTTAAGATTCAATGTTCAAATACTACCCGAGGTACATCTTCAAATTGCGCCTGCGCTAATTATTCTTGGAATCATAAATATAATTTATGGCGCTCTTAATGCATTTGCTCAAGATAATGTTAAAAGGAGAATTGCATGTAGCTCTGTAAGTCATATGGGTTTTGTTCTACTAGGGATTGGAGCAGTAGATGCTTTAGGTATAAGTGGTGCAATGCTTCAAATGATAAGCCACGGACTTATCGCTGCAGCAATGTTTTTTGTCACTGGCTCATTCTATGAAAGAACAAATACTCTTTCGATACCCAATATGGGTGGTTTAGCAAAGGTCCTGCCAATCACTTTCGCTTTCTTCTTGGCAAGTTCTTTGGCCTCTTTAGCACTACCTGGGATGAGCGGATTTATAAGCGAAATAACTGTATTTTTAGGAATCACGAGTCAAGAAGGGTTCAGTTCTATCTTTAGATCGATCACTATTCTTATTGCAGCAATAGGTTTAGTTTTAACACCAATATATCTACTATCAATGTGTAGAAGAGTATTCTTTGGCCCTAGAATTCCTGCACTAGCCACAGTTAAAGAGATGAATGGTCGAGAATTGACTATTGGATTCAGCTTATTGTTGCCTACTTTAGTGATAGGTTTTTGGCCAAAAATAGCAATAAATTTATATGAATCTTCAACGAATGCTCTCAGTCAGCAGCTTACTCTAGCTAAATTAATAGGGTTAATACCAACTTTAGTTAATTAGATTATTTTAATAAATGGATACCTCAATTTTTAAATATGGTGAATTACCTGAATTTAAAAAATTTACCCCTGAAAGCATAAGCAAACAATTTCCAGTAGTACTAGAAAAAATAGCTGAAGATTTTAAAAACATAGAAAAAAATTTATCTAACTATTTAATTAGCAATAATTTAAATTGGGAAAATGTAATTAATCCCTTAAATGAACTCAATGAAATTCTTAGATGGAGTTGGGGAGTAATAAGTCATTTAAATGCAGTAAATAATACCGAAAGTCTTAGAGACATTTATTCAAAATTTCTCCCAAAGATAATTAGCTTAAGTAATAAATTCGGACAAAGTAAAATAATTTACAATTCTTTAGTCAAGCTTAAAGAGACACATAACTTTGATCAGATCAAAAACAGAATTTTGGAGAAAGAAATTCTTGAGATGCAACATAGAGGAATTTCACTTCAAAAGAATGATCAAGAGGAATTCAACAACATTTCAGAAAAGCTTGGAAAACTATCAACAGACTTCAGCAATAATGTTCTTGATACGACAAATAAATGGTTTTTAATATTAAATAAAAAATCTGAAGTCGATGGTCTTCCTGAACGAGTACTTGAATTAATGGCAATTTCTGCACACAACCACTTGAAAAAAGATGAAGAAGTCGATATCAAAAATGGTCCTTGGAAATTAAGTCTAGATATTCCAACTTATACTTCATTTATGACATATGCCACCGACCGTAACCTTAGAGAGAAACTATATAAGGCATTTGTTAGTAGGGCATCTCAAGGAGAAAAAAATAATTCTCAAATTATTGAAGAAATATTATCTCTTAGAACTAAACAGGCTAATCTTCTCGGTTATAAAAGTTGGGCAGACCTAAGTTTGTCAACGAAAATGGCGAAAGAAATTGAAAATGTTGAAAACCTTTTAGAAGAATTGAGAGAGCCAGCATTCAAAACCGCAAAAGTTGAATTAGAAACCCTCGATAAGTTTTCTAAAGCCAATGGATTTCCAAAATCACAGAATATCGAGCCATGGGATATTAGTTATTGGTCCGAACTTCTTAGAAAGGAAAAGCTCAATTTGGATCAAGAGTCTTTGAGACCTTGGTTTCCACTAAATGATGTTTTAAAAGGTTTATTTAAATTAAGTGAAAAGCTTTTTGAAATTAAAGTAGTGGAGGCAACTGATGAGGCGCCTTTGTGGCATGATGACGTTTTATTTTTTAATATCCTCAATAAAAAAAATGACAAAATAGCATCATTTTACCTAGATCCATATTCGAGGCCTGAATCAAAAAGAGGAGGGGCTTGGATGGATGAATGTTTGAATAAAAATAATGTTGGCAAAAAGTCCCTCCCGGTAGCTTATCTCGTTTGTAATCAGACTCCACCATCAAAAGATAAACCTAGTTTGATGAGTTTTGAAGAAGTTCAGACACTTTTCCATGAATTTGGTCATGGTCTTCAACACATGCTTACTACTGTAAATCTTCCTCAAGCAGCTGGCATCAACAACGTTGAGTGGGATGCAGTCGAACTTCCAAGTCAATTTATGGAAAACTGGTGTTTTCATAAAAATACAATTATGAATATTGCTAATCACTACAAAACAGGAGAAAAATTGTCCGATGAGAATTTTGAAAAGCTCCTAAAGAATAGAACTTTTAATTGTGGTATGGCTACTCTTAGACAACTACATTTTGCAATTACAGACCTCAGATTGCACAGTAACATTGATAAAAACGAAGGTAAAACAGCAGATGAAATAAGAAGAGAAATTGCAAAACAAACTACTGTTATTGAACCAATTCAAGAAGATCACTTTCTTTGTTGTTTTAGTCATATATTTGCAGGTGGATATTCTGCAGGATATTACTCATATAAATGGGCTGAAGTTTTAAGTGCTGATGCATTTTCAATGTTTGAAGAAGCTGATTTAGAGAACTCTGAAGATTTAAAGTTAATAGGAAAAAAATTCAAAGATACAATACTTAGCTTAGGAGGCAGCTTACCTCCGTTAGATATATTTAAACTATTCAGAGGCAGAGAGCCACAAACGAATTCCTTAATAAGGCACTTGGGCCTGTCTGGAGCTACATAATAATTTCATCAATTATTTTCCCAACCACAGATTTATTTCTCACAAGATTTCTGTGTTTATAAACTTTTACTGGTATTTTTTTCCCAAAATTTAAATTAGTCCACCAACTAGGGAAAACCATCATATCCCAATAAGTAAAGAAATTTATACACTCAATATCATCAAGAAAAAAATCGTTTTTTGCAAGTTCTCTCAAGAACTTACTATTTATTTTCATTTCTGATATTCCTCTAAAAGGGTATTTAGGTACTAATTGAGCTATTAATGTTCCTTTGTGAGGGGAGCCTATAGATATTAATCTTCTTGTTCTTTTATGTCCATTAAATTTTTGGAGCCAGTGCCTACCAATTATTCCTCCCATAGAAAATCCCAAAATATCTAATTCTTTTTCTAAACCGTATTTCTCTAAAATTAATTCGTTTAATTTATTAGTCAAATCAAGAATTGAAGTCATCCCATATGAATGCTTAAGAGTTGGGGCAAAGTATTCAATTCCAATATCATCAAGTATTGAGGTAATAGAAGAAAAAATACTTGAAGTGTTCCAAAGGCCATGAATCAATATAATTGGATTTCTTCCTTTCAAAACTTTTACTTATTTTCAATAATTCTTACTATTGAAACCTTCCCATCAAAACCAATAATTGGAGGATTGCATTTTGTCAAAATAATTTTAATTTTAGACAGCTTAAATTCACTATTAATAGTTTCTAAAATTGCCTTTGAGTATTTTTCGATTGTAAAACAATATATTTTCTTTGATTGACTTTTTAAAATTTCAACTAATTTTGAATAGTCAACTGTTTTTTTAATATCATCATTTAAAGTACACTTTTCAAAATCAGTCCATAAAAATATATCCAAACTAAAAAGTTGTCCCAATTCCCTTTCTTCATCAAGAACACCTACTCTAGCCCAAAGTTTAATATTCTCAATTTTTAAAAATGTTTCCATCCTAAAGAATTTAAAGATCCTTATGAGTATAGATAGCCTTTCCAGATGAAAAATCATCAACTGTATTACCACTTCCTTTTAGGAAATATTTATATGTAACCAAACCCTCTAGGCCTACAGGCCCTCTAGGGGGAAGAGTTTGAGTAGATATCCCAACTTCAGCTCCTAATCCATATCTAAACCCATCTGCAAACCTAGTGGAGCAATTATGAAAAACACCTGCACTATCAACTGCATTAAGGAATTTATTGGCAGTACTCAAATTTTCAGTAATTATTCCATCTGTATGTTTTGAACTATATTTTTGAATATGTGTGATTGCTTCCTCCAGATCATCAACAATTTTTATCGATAAAATTAAATCCAAATATTCAGTTTGCCAATCTTCTAGACTAGCCTCATACTTTAAACCTAATTCAACTGATCTTTTATCCCCAATTAATTTAACATTATTACCTTTAAACAAGGGTATTGCCTTTTCTAGAAAAGCTGATGCGATATTTTTATGGATTAATAAAGTTTCTATAGCATTACATGCTGCAGGATATTGAATTTTGCTGTCCAAAGCAACTGACAAAGCCATCTCTAGATTTGCTTCAATATCTATAAACAAATGACAAATTCCATCGGCATGACCTAGAACAGGAATTCTTGTATTCTCCTGAATAAATTTAACTAATTCATTACTTCCTCTTGGAATTATTAAATTAATATATTTCTCAAGATTTAACATAGCCATGCTATCTTTTCTGCTTGTTAGTAAACATATTGCATTTTTATCAAGCCCTGATTCATATAACCCCTTTTGTAAGGCATTGACTATTGCAATGTTTGTTAAATTAGCTTCACTCCCACCTTTTAGTATTACTCCATTACCTGATCTTATCGCTAAAGAACTTATCTGCATCACGGCATCAGGTCTTGATTCAAAAATAACCCCTAAGACTCCAATTGGTACAGTTTTTCTTTCTAAGATCAACCCCTTTGAAAGCTCTCTTTTTATTTGAACTTGATTTACAGGATCGGCCAAGTCTCCAACTTTTCTTACTCCTTCAATTCCTAAATTTAATTTTTCTTTTGATAACTTTAATCTTGATAGTAAAGCATTTGAAATTCCTTTCTTTTCTGCTCTTTTATAGTCCTCGCTATTAGCATCTAATATTTCTTTTGAATTTTTTTCTAGATAATCAGCCATAAAATTTAAGGATTTAATTCGATTTTGATTTTCAGTCTGACTTATTTTCATGGATGCCAATCGAACTTTTTCAGCTTTTTCTATAAGATCATTACCAGGTTGAGGAACTTCAAAGATATTAGCCATAATATTTTTTAATTAATTAAATAATAATTCAAATCAACGATTCTTTAAAGTAAATTTCTTTCTGAGTTAATATCTAAAAAATAATTGAATTTGACTTTTCCAGTCCCCGTTGGAATCATAAGAACCTAATAATTCTAAGTTTGGATTGGCCTGAAAAGTCAAAATTCCTAAAGGTGAGATATCATCTCTTCCTGGAACGGTTTGAAAGGCAAAATTTATCGCATCAGTAATATCAAGCCCTAATTCGGCTACCCAAGCTTGAGAAGAAAATGCCTCACTAGAAGATGATTGCACATCATTTTCTATATCTAAATTTTCATTGGAAAAAATATTATTTAAAGAATCATTATTTTCTATTAAAGCTGGATATAAGGACAACTGAAATCTTTCACTAAAAGCATCTGCATTATTAAGTTGAGAAATAAATGCTCTATTTATTAAATTTGCAGAGTTACCTCCAATCAAGCCAATTATTTGAGATCTGTTATAACTTGGTGTACTCCTAAGTTGGATTCTTTTATTTTCATCTTCAAAAGATAGTTGATCTAAAAATCCTTCATAAGAAGCTTCAATTTTGATAAGCCTTGAATTGCCAATCCCAAATGATCCAAAACCTCTTGAAGTCTGGTCTGCATCAAGATCACCTGAGATGTTTGAATCTTGATTATTTTCACTTATAGGTATTATAGAATCTGGAACTTTACTAACCAGAGAAAAATTAATAAACGGAACAATGCCACTTCTTGATGCGAACAAAATATAATTTTCTTTATTTTTATCAAGTTTAAATGGAGTAGTATATAGATTAGCTCTACCTTTTTTTAGATAAATTAGACCTCTAGCATTTAAATCTCTTCCAACATTTCCGTTTATATTAAGGTCTAATTTGGTATCTAAATAAGCTTGAACTATTTCTGAATATTGTAGTTTAAAATCTGGACCAAGTTTTAATTTAAGATTATTAAAACTCAAACTATCCAAATAATTAGGCAAAGTCTCTCCTAGAAGAACTGAATTCAAAATTGTTTCATTTGAAATTATTTCAATGTTTTTATTATTATTCCAGTAGAGTTCTGGCCAGTCTTTTTTATCCTCTTTTTGTGTAAGATTATCTTCTTTTTTAATTTTTTGATTCGTACTATACATATTAATAAATCCATTATTAAAAGATAGAGAACCTCCCAAAATAGGATTTTTAAATGATCCAGTTAAATCGATATCGGAATCTATTAAAAAATTAAAATTATCTTTCTTTAAATTAAATCTATTAGTAATCAAATTAATTTCTGACTTCTCGAAATCATTCCTACTATAAAAAGGCAAAGACCCATTTATAAAAATCCTGCCAGAATTTTCAGTCTTTGCTTGTAGATTATTAATCTCTAAAGAATCAAAATCAAAAATTATTGTGCTATTAATGTCTTTAACTGTATTGCTGAAAAAATCAATTTCAGAATCTTTAATTACGAGAAATCCATTTAATATAGGTTTTTTTAGAGTTCCTTTTAGTATTAATCTAAGATTCACATCACCTTCTTTAAAGGTAAAATAATCATCAGCAAAAATATCTATTAACTCAATAAATTTTCCATTACCAATTAATCTAAGACCTAAATTATCTGATTTATTTATAGGTATTGAGCCTTCAATATTAATTGGAATTTTTGAGTCATTTATTAATAATGAAAAATCAACATCAAAAATAGAATTTTTAAACTCAATTAATCCTTTATCAAATACTATTTTTTTATTATTTATTGATGAATTATTGGAAGCAATTTCACTTGAGAAAGATTTTTTATCAATATCATATAATAAATTCATATCCAACCCTCCCATAAAATCTCTTGATTGATTTAAAAAAATATTTGCAGTATTTAATGGTAGTTTTTTAATTTTTAAAGAACCTTTACCCCTTAATAACCCTCCTTTTAAATCAATAGAAAATTCTTCTTTTTTATTTTTGTAATTATCTCTAGATGTATCAAGATAGCCATTTAATTCTGCATTTATTTTGTAGTTAGTCGGTCTATCGCCCTCAATAGATACTTTCGCATTATATCTACTATTGAATTTATTAAAATATTTTTGCAATTTAAACTTTTCATCTTTTGCATTATTATTTTCAATAAAGTTATTTATATAATCAATCTTCTCTTTAAACGAATTATTATCTTTATTTATTTCAAAATCATCCAATATATTTAATTTACTTATTTTATTAACTTTTTTATTATCAAAATTCAGAATATCAATAGCGGTCTGTATTGTCCAACTAGCACTAGTATTAATAAAATTTAAATTAACTTTATTATTTGAATTTGAATTATAGTCTGCTTCAATAATACCTCCATCAATTGGATAAAATGATGAGCTTATATTAAAAGAATTCTCATAAAAGTTAAAATCAAATAAGGAATTATCTAGCTCTATATTTCTATATTTACCTAAACTCCAAGCCAGTCGGCCATCAAGGTAGGAAAGGTCTGAAGATATTGATCCAGAACCATTAATAATTCCTTCAATTCTATCAAATTGATCGTTTCTTATAGATAATTCAAGTTCATCAATAGGAAATTTATTAGCTGTCCAAATATAATTATTATTCTCTTTAATTACTTTTAAGTTTCCCTTAGTAGAATTAAAAATTCTACTAAAAGATACATTATCTAATTTAAAATCAGAATCAAATTTAATAGAAAGAAATGAAGGAATTGGAGAGTATCTGTTTTTCATATTTAACAGGAATTTATCATTTTTATTTTTAATATCTCCCTCCCATATTTCTCTGATACGAATACCTTTAAAGTGCGGATAATCAACATTAAAGTTTATCGCAATATCAGGATCATTAATTTTTCCTTTTAATTCTCCTTCAGCAGTAATGAAACCCCTTATATCATTTTTTCGGAAAATATTTAAATTAGATAATTGTGTTCTATTTATTATGAAACTTGTATCTATATCACCAAAATTAATACCTCTTCTATCAAACCAGTAGGGAATATAACCCGATAATTTGATATCTGGATTCAGGCTATTAATGTATCCAATACTTCCTATTAAATTAATATTATTAGAACTTTTATTAAATGGTATATTGAGATTAAAATTCGAAGTCAAAGTTCCATAATTTAACTTTTCTGTATTACCAATTAAATTATCATCTTTACAAAGAAAACTAGTTGAATCTGAATTTATATTTTCTGCGAAATCTTCTGGTTTTATTTTTAAATTAGTAAAAGAAAATCTTCCTTCACAAAATGTGCGCTTTGATGATTTATTAAATTTAAAGTTAGATTTAAAGGTACCCTTTTTAAAGCTAATTTTTCTATTACCAATAATATATTCAGAATTATCAAGATCTAAACCCTTAGAAAATAAATCCAGTTTTAAAAAGTCTTGATTTAATTTTGTATTAAATTTAAATTTTAAAAAACCCTTTTCATCAAAATTTGATTTTACATTCGCAATGATTTGTCTATTCCTTGACTTGTAAATAACATTACCTTTTACTTTTGTTTTAAATCCTGCATTATTAAACTTCAGATCTGAATATTTATTTAAGTTAAAGTTCAACTCATACTTAGATTTTGATTTTTTTGTAATTCGATCATCATTATAAGATTCGTCCCTTTTAAAAAAATCTCTATCTATATTTATGGCAGCTCCCTTAGGACTTATTTTTACAATCCATTTTTGTTTTAAAAAAGATCTAAAAGGCATTATGCCAACATATACATTTTGGGCTGTAATTTCAGAATCTATATTGTTTTTATCATTGATTTTTGAATCCCCCAAAGAAATACCTAGAAATCTAATCCCGACATAATCACCTAAATCAACATTTTTATCTAAAAGATTCTCAATACTTTTTTCTAGTGCTAATTTCCTAGAACTATAAGTTTCTTTTAAAAAATTATTTAATAAAAAAGTGCCCAAAAAACCTAAAGGTAAAAGCATCCCTACCAAAAGAATCTTAGTATTTAAATTTAGAGATCTAATTTTTTTCAAGTTAGAGCCCAAAAATAGAGTAGGCTTACAAAATATAAGAAATTAATCAAGTCAAAGCCACTAAATGTCTTTTTTTGAACTATTAGAGAACACACCCAAAATATTTGGATTCTTTGGAATATTTTTTTTCATTTGCACAATAGCAGCTTTTATATTTAATTTTGGTTTTAAATTTCGAATAATTGGAGCAACTATCTTTTCATTATTGCTTTCTTTGAGTAGTTGGGCATTTATACAAAGTTACTCCGAAAAGGTTGTAATAGAAGGTGCAAAATATCTTCCAATTGTTTATGACAATGGGTTCGATTTGATTATTGCTAAAGCAGATGATACCTTTCCAGAAGAATCTATTGACCCAACTTTAGAACAATTATCGGAAAACTTAAGGAAAGGTAGCAGATCTGGTGCGAATGTAAAAATAAAGATAAGAAAACTTGAAAAAATTTCAGATGGCGTAAGTAAACCAGTGGTTATAGGAGAAGTTCAGAAAAATGTCAAAATGAATTAATCTCTTAAAAAATGGAAAGTAAAACCTTTTTAGATATTTTGCCAAATAATTTTAGACATGAGAAATCTTTTTTTGTTCAGAATAATTTAACTGACATTGAAAAATTAAGTAATCTTTCTGACCTAGAAATAAATGAGATTCAAAGAACATATTCACTATGCACATTAAATAATCTAAAGAAAATTAGAGCTATAGCTATTTTTAAAAAAGAAATTGGAATTTCACCACCGCAAGCATATCTTCTTTTGCATTGCGGCATTTCTTCTATTAAATCATTATCACTTTCTACTCCTTACGAATTAGAACGCAAAATTGGTAGATTAGAAAGAATTCTTAGAGTAAAAACTGAAACAGATACAACTTTTGCTCTCTTAAAAGAATGGATTAAAAAAGCTGGTGAAATCTACAAATCTTATTGAAATCTTGGTTAAAAAAAATTTTTTAATGTAGAATTTAGAAAAAGTTAGTGAAAATGAAACCTCTGCTATTTTTGTTATTTTTGTTTTCCAACTCTTTATACCCTGTTTTTAGTCAATCTAACCTACTGGAAAATGTAAAAAAGAATCCAAACGAAGCTAGGAATTTATGTAATAAGTTCAGAGAGTTTAATTCAAAAGGTATTTCAGCTAGTTCAGATAAAGCTATAGAGTATGTATCAAACAAAAAAAAGTTAACTCCCGTTAACGCAGAGATCTTTTCTATTTACGTCATTGGGCTGCACTGTCCAGACATTATCTAAAGCCTAAATGTCTGGTTCAAGATGGGTTGACAAGTCTCTAATACTTAGAGATGGAGTAAAACTTATATCAAGGATTTGGTTACCTAATAGTAATGGGCCATGGCCTGCATTATTAATGAGACAACCTTATGGCAGGGAAATTGCCTCAACTATTACCTATTCTCATCCTGAATGGTGGGCTTCCAAAGGGTATATGGTCATAATTCAAGACGTTAGAGGTATGGGTTCTTCTGAGGGAGTCTTTAATGGTTTTTCTCAAGAAGCTAGCGATACTTCAGAAACTCATGAATGGGTAAGGTCTCTAAAAGAATGTAATGGGAAACTTGGCTTATATGGTTTTTCATATCAAGGATTTACTCAACTAACCGGTGAATTAAATTCTAAACCGCCCGATTGTTTATCTCCAGCAATGACTGGGATGAATATTAAGGATCATTGGTGCTCAGATGGAGGAGCATATTGGTGGCATAACAATATTGCATGGGGACTTCAAATCGCGGCACTAAAAATGAAAAAAGAAAATAATTTGTTTGAGTGGGGAAAGATAAGATTAGCCTTAGAGAATAAAAGTTATTTAACTGAAGGAATTGAAATTTTAAACAAATATGATCCTAATAGCTTTGTTTTGGAATGGCTTAAAAATTTAAATAATGCTCATCCATTTGAAGAATTTAAACCAATTTCAACATGGATTAAACAACCTATGTTAATTATTGGAGGACTTTGGGATCCGCATTTAAAAGGTGCCTTTGATCTTTATAAGAAATCTAAAGAAGCTGGAGGAAGCCCAGAGATTATTATTGGGAATGCAACACATCTAAATTGGTGGGAGGGATCACAAGAATCTTTATTAAATTTTTTTGATAAACATTTGAAATTAGATAAAGACTTTAATTCTAAAAATTTAAAAGACGAGAAAAAAATATGGAATATTTCATTAAACAAATGGGAAGATTTAGATAACAAATTTAATCCTGAATTTATTTTTGGACTCAAAAGCGATGGCACAGCAAATGTAGAGGTTGAAGATGGAAGTCTGACCATAAATTCAAAAGGATCAGGATGGTTCACAATTGTTCATGACCCATGGAGACCTACTCCATCTGACGGTGGACATTTAGGTCCAAATCCAGGAAAGTTTAACAGAAGCATTATTGATAAACGACTGGATGTTGGTGTTTTTCAAACCAATTCTTTTGAAGAAGATCAATATTTAACAGGAGTCCCCATATTAGAAATCAAAGTAAAAAGTGATCAGCCTAATTTCGATATCTGCCTTGCTTTATCTCTAATTGAAGTAGGTAATGAAAAGGTGAATCAATTTTCAACTGGATTCTTAAGAGTTAAAAACTCTAAAATAAGTGAAGAATGCATTTATCAAATCACAATGCAACCAACAAATATTTGTTTGATTAAAGATAGCAAGCTTCGCTTATCTATATCTGCAGCAGCTTATCCCGCTATTGGAGTTAATCCTGGATTTGGGGAGGGAAATATTGGATCTCCTTCAGCAAATCATAGAGTTATTACTCTAAGTTTTAGCCTTGATAAAACATTTATGAAAATGACCCCTTTTTTTTATAAATAATTAATTTTTTGGTTAATCATTTGATATTATTAATCGTTAATATCCACCAGTCATGATCGAGACAATTCAAGCAGACTGGATTAAATCAGAAGCTATCAACCTAGAAAATTGTTGCAATGATAATCCATTAAAAATATTAGGTCCTCATTTTTATGAAGAACAATGGGTAATTAGGGTTTGGATGCCTGAAGCCGACGAAGTTAAAATAAACTTTAAAAACAATACCTATAAGGCGAAAAGCATAAACCATAAATGGCTTTTTGAAGCTATCCTGCCTGAAAATCCAAATCAAAATTACGAAATAAATATTTCACGAGGAGGGATCACACATACACAACATGATCCTTGGTCATATAGAGAAGAGTGGATGGGAGAAGTTGATAGACATCTTTTTGCAGAAGGTAATCATCATCATATTTGGGAAAAAATGGGAGCACATCTCATTGAAGAAAAGAATCAAAAAGGGGTCATGTTTTGCATTTGGGCTCCAAATGCAAAATCAATCTCGATAATTGGAGATATAAATTCTTGGGATGGAAGACATCATCCCATGCAAAAAAGATTAGGGGGAATTTGGGAACTATTCATGCCATCAATGCAAGATGGCGATACATATAAATACGAAATAAGAACACAACAAGGTCATATTTATGAGAAAGCTGATCCATATGGTTTCCTTCATGAAATCAGACCTCAAAATGGTTCAATAGTTTCAAAGTTGAAAAACTTTAATTGGAATGATAGTTCTTGGATTTCAAACAGAGATTCTTCTAGTCAAATTAACAAGCCAATTTCAGTTTATGAAATGCATTTAGGGAGTTGGCTCCATGAATCAACAGATAATAAATATGTGGAGGACAATGGTGAGCCAAGAGACCCAGTACCTGCAGCTGATTTAAAACCTGGAACACGATTATTAACTTATCCAGAATTAACCAAGAAACTAATCCCTTACGTAAAAGAAAGAGGATTCACTCATATTGAACTAATGCCAATATCTGAACATCCTTTCGATGGTTCATGGGGATACCAAGTTACAGGCTGGTATGCACCAACAAGTAGATTTGGCACCCCAAATGAATTTAGAGAGTTTGTAAATAAATGTCATGAAGAGGGCATAGGCGTAATTCTTGATTGGGTGCCTGGTCATTTTCCAAAAGATAAGCATGGTTTAGCATTTTTTGATGGCTGCCATCTTTATGAGCATGGAGATTCACGAATAGGTGAACACAAAGAATGGGGAACCCTAATATTCAATTACAGCAGAAACGAAGTAAGAAATTTCTTAGTAGCAAATCTCGTTTATTGGTTTGAAGAGTTTCATATTGATGGCATAAGAGTAGATGCTGTAGCTTCTATGCTTTACAGAGATTATCTACGTCCTGATGGAGAATGGATACCCAATGAAAATGGTGGGAATGAAAATATAGAAGCCGTTAAATTTCTTCAACAGGCTAATCATGTACTCTTCCAACACTTCCCAGGTGCACTTTCTATCGCTGAAGAATCAACAACTTGGCCAATGGTAACCAAACCAACTGACATGGGAGGATTAGGGTTTAACTTGAAATGGAATATGGGATGGATGCACGATATGCTTGATTATTTTGAAATAGATCCTTGGTTTAGGCAATTCCATCAAAATAGTGTGACTTTCTCAATTACATATAACTATACAGAGAACTTTATGCTTGCACTTAGTCATGATGAGGTTGTCCATGGTAAAAGTCATCTTTTGCATAAAATGCCTGGCGATGACTGGAAGAAATATGCAAATACTCGAGCATTACTAACTTATATGTGGACCCACCCTGGTAAAAAAACAATATTTATGGGAATGGAATTTGGGCAAAGACAAGAATGGAATGTTTGGGATGATCTGCAATGGGAGTTACTAGAATTTGAGCCCCATAAAGGTATCAGAAACTTGATTGATGACCTAAACGTTCTTTATAAAAATGAACCTGCATTATGGAAAAATGACTTTGATCCTTATGGATTCCAATGGATAGATTGTAATGACAAATCTAATTCGGTTATAAGTTTCATGAGAAGAGAAAACGATACCAATGAGTGGCTTGTTGTTGTTGCTAACTTTACACCTAATACTCATGGGTCATACAAAGTAGGTGTTCCTGTGGAGGGATTCTATAAAGAAATATTTAATTCAGATGGCTCTAGATACGGGGGCAGTAACAAAGGAAATATGGGGGGTAAAGAAACTATAAATTACAATATTCATGATTATCAAAATGCTCTAGAACTTGCTTTGCCCCCATTAAGCGTGAGTATATTTAAACATCAAACAAAAAAATAAGAGGGCTCATTTAACTTAGTGCTACATATAAATGTTCATATAACGCTTTTGATCTGCTTTACATTGTAAGATTTTTAAGTTGGATTTTAATTTTTTTTAGAATAATCGAATTGAAAAATGGGTCAAAATTTACCACTACTACTTTCTGCCGCATTAGGTAAAAAAGTAAATAGGCCTCCAGTATGGATGATGAGGCAAGCAGGAAGATATATGAAAATCTATAGAGATTTAAGGGAACGTTATCCAAGCTTTAGAGAGAGGTCTGAAAATCCAGAACTATCATATGAGATTTCAATGCAGCCTTTTCATGCTTTCAAACCGGATGGTGTGATCCTTTTTTCAGATATTCTCACACCTCTTCCAGGGATGGGCATAAATTTTGAAATAATAGAAAGTAAAGGGCCAATTATAGAGGACCCAATAAGAACTCTTAATCAGGTAGAAAATTTACGAGAATTAAATCCAAGCGAGAGTTTAAGCTTTGTTGGGCAAGTTCTTTCTTCACTAAAAAAAGATGTGAATAATGAGGCAACTGTTTTAGGTTTTGTTGGCGCACCTTGGACTCTTGCTGCATATGTAGTTGAAGGTAAAAGCAGTAAAAATTATTCCTTAATAAAATCAATGGCTTTTAATGAACCAGATTTACTTCATAAACTTCTTGATCATTTTGCAAAATCTATTGGTGAATATCTTAAATATCAAATAAAATCTGGAGCGCAAGTAGTACAAATTTTTGATTCATGGGCAGGCCAACTAAGCCCACAAGATTATGATGTCTTTGCTGGGCCATATCAAAAAAAAGTTGTTGAAATTGTAAAAGCGGAATACCCTGAAACACCAATAATTCTTTACATTTCAGGAAGCGCTGGGGTACTAGAAAGAATGTCAAAAACTGGCGTAGATATAATTTCATTAGACTGGACAGTAGATATTGAAGAGGCTTGTAAAAGAATCCCCAGGGGGATTGGAATTCAAGGTAATGTTGACCCTGGCATTTTATTCGGAAACAAAGAATCAATAAAAGAAAGGATAGATAATACTTTCAATAAAATTAAAGACAGGAAATATATTCTTAATTTAGGTCATGGGATTTTACCTGGGACTCCAGAAGAAAATGCTCAAACATTTTTTGAACATGGGAAAAAACTCACTTACTAGTCAAAGTCTTGGCATATAAAAACTTATTAATAACAGGCGCTAATGGATGTGTTGGCCAATATTTAGTTGATTGGTTTTTGAAAAACACAAAATTCAGGCTTTATCTAATGGTAAGAGACAAAAGTAAGTTACCAATTTCTGTTCAAGAAAATAAAAAAGTCAAGTTAATGGTGTGCGATATCAGGGAATCTAATAGGTATCAAAAAGAAATTAGTCAAATTAATTACCTAATACATACTGCTACAGCTTGGGGAGATCCAAAAAGAGCCTATGAAGTAAATATTAAAGCTTTTGAAGAATTACTAGAAATGCTTGATATTGAAAAGTTAGAGAAGATTATTTATTTTTCAACAGCTAGTATTCTTGATACCCAAACAGAATTAATGAGGGAATCATTGATTTATGGAACAGAGTACATTCAAACAAAATATGAATGTTTCCAGAGACTTAGAAAAAGCTCATTTGCAGAAAAAACATTCGCTGTTTTCCCCACCTTGGTTTTTGGAGGAAATCTTGGGAAAAAAAGTAAATATCCTGTGAGTTATTTAACTAGTGGATTGAAAGAAATTGGGGAATGGCTTTGGTTAGCAAGATTTTTAAAAATCGACTCTAAATTTCACTTTATACACGCAAATGATATCGCCCAGATTTGCGGGTTTCTAATTAAAAATCATAAAGAAGAGCAATACAAAGGCTTTAGAAAATTTGTGCTAGGTCAAAAATTCATTTCAATTGATGATGCCATAATTACACTGTTAAAAAGACATAATATGAGGAGATTTTTTACAATACCCCTTACAAAAAAAATTCTAAATATATTATTAAGAATTCTCCCCATCCAAACTACTCCTTGGGACAGCTTCAGTATCAAAAAATATGACTTTAATCATGTCCCCATCACTAATCCTGAGACTTTCAAACTTAAAAGTTATGCCAAGTCACTGAATGATATTTTAAGGTTATCAAAGTTACCAAGCTGTAATAACAATTAAAATTCTCGCGGTTGGGTTACCAAAGCCTTGTAATATATATAGATAAGCAAATTTTTATTATGTTACGTTCAATCTTTGCAGGGTTATTTGCAATAGTTTTAACTCTAGGTCTAGGTATTTCATCAGTTTCAGCTAAGACTGTTGAAGTAAAACTCGGAACGGATGCTGGAATGCTTGCATTTGAACCAAGTACAATAACCATTAGTGCTGGTGATACAGTTAAATTTGTCAATAATAAACTTGCCCCTCACAATGCTGTTTTTGATGGGCATGAGGAATTAAGTCATGCGGACCTAGCTTTTGCTCCAGGAGAGTCCTGGGAAGAAACATTTGATACTGCTGGAACTTATGATTACTATTGCGAGCCACACAGAGGCGCTGGAATGGTAGGTAAAGTTATTGTTGAATAAATTTTCTAAATAGTTATACACTCTTTTTGACTTAATATTAATTAGGGTCATATTAAAATTTTGATTGATGAAAATAGTTCCAAGCGAATTCTCAAATTCTGCTTGGAACTATTTTATTTTTGCTAAAGAAATTGCTTATAAAAATTATCAACAAAACGTAGACTCTGATAATTTATTATTAGCTCTTATAAAAGAGGACAATATTACAAAAAATATTTTAAAAAAAAATAATGTAAATCTAAAAGATCTTGAGAGGGAAATAATTTCTTCATTAAATGCGAAGGCAAAAATGAAAAATAAACAAGAAAATTTATATATTGGTGAGACTCTTCACAAAATATTTTTGAAGGCAAATTTTATTAAAAATACTTTAAATGATGTAGTGATATCAACAGAACACTTAGTTTACGGTTTCACTTATGATAATAATTATGGATTTCAAATTTTAAATCAAAAAGGTATTCCAGAATTTCTTGAAATTATAAAGAAAATGAAGTCAGATCCGGCAGTAAAAAATGAATTTAATAGTTCTAATGAGTCTTTGGAAAAATATGGTATTGATCTAACTCAATCTGCACGAGATGGGATTTTAGACCCAGTTATTGGTAGGGATGAAGAGATTAGAAGAACAATTCAAATATTGAGTAGAAGAACAAAAAATAATCCAGTTCTTATTGGAGAACCTGGGGTTGGCAAAACAGCAATTGTAGAGGGGTTAGCTCAAAGAATTATTAATGGCGATGTACCTTCTGCGCTACAAGATAGGAAACTAATTTCATTAGATATGGGTTCACTTTTAGCTGGAGCAAAATATCGTGGAGAATTTGAAGAAAGAATAAAAAATATTCTAAAGAAAGTTAAAGAATCAGAAGGTAAGATTATTCTTTTTATTGATGAAATCCATACGGTAGTGGGTGCAGGCGCTAGTGGAGGTTCTTTAGATGCAAGCAACCTATTAAAACCAATGCTTGCGAGAGGAGAACTTAGATGTATAGGTGCTACAACTATTAATGAACATAAACAAAATATAGAAAAAGATCCTGCTTTAGAACGAAGATTTCAAAAGATAAAAGTTGATGCTCCTTCAATAAATGATACTGTTTCAATTTTAAGAGGATTGAGGGAAAGATACGAAGTTCATCATAGTGTGAGAATTTCTGATAATGCTTTAGTTGCTGCTGCAACCCTTAGCGAAAGATATATTAACGATAGATTTCTTCCTGACAAAGCAATAGATCTAATCGATGAAGCAGCCTCAAGATTAAACATGGTCATAACTTCCAAACCTGAAGAAATTGATGAAATTGATCGAAAAGTTCTACAGTTTGAGATGGAAAAATTATCTTTAAAAAGAGAAACGGATGATTTTTCTATAGAAAGATTAAAAAAAATCAATAATGAACTTATATCCCTTAAAGATAGACAGGCGGAATTAGGCGCTAAATGGAAAAAAGAAAAAGATGAAATTGACGAGATTAGCACCATAAAAGAGGAAATTGAATCTGTTCAGTTGCAAATAGATCAAGCCAAAAGGAGTTTTGACCTAAACAAAGCAGCAGAATTAGAATTTGGAACTTTAAATTCTTTGCAAAAAAAATTGAGAGTAAAAAGTGAGTCTCTAGTAAATTCCCAAAAAAATGGAGATACAATTCTTTTAAGACAAGAGGTAACTTTTGATGATATTGCAGAAGTTGTCTCAAAGTGGACCTCTATTCCAGTTCAGAACTTAAACCAGTCAGAAAAAGATAAACTCTTGAGCCTCGAGTCAATCCTCAAAGAAAAAATTATTGGTCAAGATAGTGCAATTAAGGCTGTTGCAGATTCCATTAAGAGGTCAAGGACTGGTCTAAATGATCCAAGTAAGCCATTAGCCAGTTTTCTCTTTTTAGGTCCAACTGGTGTTGGGAAAACAGAGCTAAGTAAAGTAACAGCCAAAATAATATTCGATTCAAATTCTTCAATTACAAGACTGGATATGTCTGAATATATGGAAAAGCATTCAGTGAGCAAAATTATAGGTGCGCCTCCTGGATATTTAGGATTCGAATCAGGCGGTCAACTAACTGAAGCTGTACGCAAAAATCCTTATTCATTAATACTCCTAGATGAAATAGAGAAAGCTCACAAAGATATTTTAGATATTCTCTTACAGGTTCTTGATGATGGAATCATTACTGATGGTCAAGGTCGTACAATCAATTTCAAAAATTCAATCATTGTTCTCACAAGTAATTTAGGAAGTCAATCTATAAATGATTTATCAGTCAGAAAAGAAGATACAAATGAAATTAAAAAAGTTGTAGATAAAGAAATTAAAAAATTTTTCAAGCCTGAGTTTTTAAATCGACTTGATGAAATAGTTATTTTTAATAATTTAGAATTAAATGACATAAAAGAAATTGCAAAAATACAGCTTCAACATTTAGAAAAAAGACTTAACAAAAAAAACTTAAAATTCAAAATTACGGATGAAGCAATTAACCAACTTGTCGAAAATAGTTTCGATCATGCCTTTGGTGCAAGGCCTTTAAAAAGAATTATTCAAAAACAAATTGAGACAAAAATTTCAAATAATATATTGAATAATCATTACCTTAATAAAGAAGAGATTAATATATATCTGGTTAATGGAGAGATAAATGTTGATTAAATATCTAATTAAAGAATTCTATATGACTTTAAAATTCACAACTTTAATCTAAGATTTGAACCAATCAGGAATTTCCTCAAAACTTGCTTTATTCGATTTATTTTCTTTTGATTCTGTTTTCCAACAACATGTTCTGCCCTTATCCTTATCCTGTAAGTATTCATTAGCCCATCTCCAAATTAATTCAGAGGTGAACTCCATTCCCACATTATCCATAATTCTCAGATCTAAGGCATCTAAGTCATGTAATTTTTCCCAATAATTCAGCAAAGGGTCATCTTTATTTATTAGAAAAGTATGGTCAAATTGGTCCTTTAATCTATTTTCTAGGGGCTTGAGGCTTGAAAAATCGACAACAAAACCATTTAGGTCTAATTTTTTTGCAGTGAACCAAAAGGTGAATGATCTTGAATATCCATGCACAAATCTGCAGTGGCCTTCATGACGCCATTGCCTATGTGAACAGGGAAAATCCTCGTAACTTTTGCTGCATGAAAATTTCAGAGAATGAATATACATCAATTAACTGTTAGGATAATTTTTAATAAAACACATTGAGTAGGATTTAACATAACGAACATAATGACTTATTCAACTAATTTTTCGATAGAGGATCTACGCTTTGATAATTATGGATTAATCCCTGCAATAGCACAAGATTGGCTTGACGGATCAATTCTTATGCTTGCTTGGATGAACAAAGAATCTTTGACAATGACACTTGAAACCAAAAACGTTCATTATTGGAGTAGATCAAGATCCGAAATTTGGAGAAAAGGAGCTACAAGTGGAAGTACCCAAATACTAAAGGAGATAAGATTCGACTGCGATAATGATGCACTAATACTTTTGATTGAACAAAATGGTTCAGGAGCATGTCACACTGGGGAAAAAAGTTGTTTTTTCAACGAAATCAAAATTAATCAAAGTGATAAAAAAGAGAAAAAAACAACTCCCTTCTCAAATATTTGCTCTGAATTATTCAATACAATTTACGAAAGATCAATAAATCCATCAGAAAAAAGTTACACAAATCATTTATTAACAAAAGGTAGTAATACTATTTTGAAAAAAATAGGAGAGGAATCTGCAGAGTTTATAATGGCTTGCAAAGATAATGATAAAAATTCAATTTCAAGTGAAGCTGCTGATTTAATTTATCATTTGCAGGTAGCCCTTATGTATAAAGGGGTTGAGTGGAGAGATGTACTTGCTGTTCTAGAATCAAGAAAAAAAAATTAAATAATGAAAATTTATAATTTTTGATTTTTTAACCTAAAATTTTAAAAAATAATGTTAATTAACTAATTAATAATTATTAATTTATTATTAATTAATTATTAATTAATTATTACATGTATGGCTTATTACTGAATTGACTATAAGTTAAATATATTAACAATGAGGTAAATCGTGAGTTCATTAAGCGATTTTCTTGGGGAAATAGGTCGTCATCAACTTTTGACTCCCGAAAGAGAACTCACAATGGGCAGAAAAGTCCAAGAAATGGTTGTACTTGTTAATAGATGTCAAGCAGCAGGAGGGAAAGGCCCCGCTTGTGAATACTCCTTAGCTGAGAGAAAGAAGATAAAAATTGGTGAAAAAGCGAAAAACGAGATGATTACAGCCAACCTAAGACTAGTTGTCAACCTAGCCAAGAGATACCAAGGGAAAGGATTAGAGTTACTGGACTTAATTCAGGAGGGAACATTAGGTCTTACAAGGGCCGTAGAAAAATATGATCCATCTAGAGGACATAGATTTTCTACCTATGCTTATTGGTGGATTAGGCAAGGTTTAAATAGAGCATTGTCGACTCAAAGTAGAACGATAAGGATCCCAGTTAACATTAATGAAAAACTTACAAAACTAAGATCAGCGAAATCAAAGCTTATGCAACTTAAGGGTATTCCACCTACTAGTGATGAGCTAGCTGAAGAAATGAAAATAACCAAAGAGGAAATTGACGAACTCCTTTCTTGTGAATTGAGAAGCATCACTGTTAGTCTCCAAGGTACTGTTAAATCAAAATCAGATCCTTCCGAGTTAGTTGATATTCTTCCAAGTGATCAAACTCCCCCAATGGAATTAGCCGAATTAGCCGAAAGAACAGCCTCGGCTTGGAAGTTATTAGATAAAGCTAATTTAACTGAGAAAGAAAGAAAGATAGTAAGCTTAAGATTTGGTTTAGACGGCTCAAATGAATGGAGAACTTTAGCTGAAGTTGCAAGACATATGAGTTGTAGCAGGGAATATTGCCGACAAGTTGTTCAACGTGCTTTAAGAAAACTTAGAAAAGCAGGAATACAGAATGGATTAGTTGATAGTATTAGCTAAAAATTCCATTAAAAATATTTAAATTTCATTTATAAGGATGAAAGAGAATTACAAAACTCAAGAAAAAATCTATGATGCTGAAGTTCTAGAAAGTTCAACATTTGATAAAAATATCATTACCAAGATTCTTATTAACGCAGGAAGAACAATTGCCAAGCCTGCCTTAGAAGTTTTGGAGATGGCTTTAGATCCTTATACTCCAGCACAAGTAAGAGTTTCATTAATGGCTGCGCTAGCATATTTGATTATGCCATTTGATCTTTTCCCTGACTTTATGCCTTTAGTTGGTTTTAGTGATGATTTTGTAGCCCTCACAGCAGTACTCAGTATATGGAGCAAATATATGACTCCTTCAATAAGAGCAAGAGCAGAGAATAAGCTTAATAAGTTATTTCCTTTTTATTGAATGAGTAAATTATCTACACAGGAAGAAAAAGAACTCGTCTCCTTCATTAAAGATTGGTTAAAATTGCATGGATTTACCCAAAAAGACTTAGCAAATGAATTAAATATTAAATCAAGCAGAACCTCCGAGATTATTCTCAAAATTAAAGAATTATATAAAAAAGGCGGCATGTTCAACATCGCAAAAAATCTCATAAAGATTGAACAAAATTGGTTAAGCAATATCAAAAATGATTATCTAGAGACAAAACAAACACCACCATATAATCAATTAGATATCGACTCTTTAGTAAATCAGATAAATCAAGATACTAGTAAATAAAGATTTACTAAAACATTTTATTTTAATAAGCAATAATCTCTAACTTAACAAAAAGATTTTAAAGAAATATATTACTCTTAAAAACTAACCTCTTAATAAATAAACATTGCTTTAATTTCTATATATAACTAAAGATTAAATTATTAATAAAGTATTTTGATAAATTTTTTCTAAAATAAATTTACTTTTATAAATAATATAAAATATCAAAAAATATTATAAATTTCTATTCAAAAAGCCTGAATCCATGGATAAATATCATAATTAGTCCATATACCTTTTTCCCAATATATATCTTCCTCAATCAAATTTATTAATTGATTTTCATCATTAGCCTGAAAAATTCCAAACAAATATTTATTACATTTTGTTGGTCCTAAAGTAACTAAAATATCTCGATCTTTTAATTTTTTAAGTCTCTTAAGATGTTGTTCACGAAATGGTGTCCTTTTTATGATTGCATCTTCACAGTACTTTCCAAAAACTACAAACTTTTCCATTTTTAGAGATAAATAATAGACTAAATACATTCTAAATAATTGCATATATTACACACAAATTGCTATCTTAATTAAGGATAACTTTCTTTTAATTAATTATGCTCACTGGTAGTGATCTTCTTTCAAAAGTTAAAGAGCTTGGTGATGTTAGTAAGTCAGACCTTGTTAGAGGTTGTGGATATGTTTCCATCAAAAAAAATGGGGGTGAACGCCTAAATTTCACCGCATTTTATGAAGCACTTCTAGAAGCAAAAGGAGTTAATCTTGGTGACTCTGGAATTGCAGGTATTGGCAAAGGAGGAAGAAAGCTAAGTTATATAGCAACAGTTCAAGGAAACGGAAATCTTTTGATTGGTAAAGCATATACAGCACTTTTAGATTTAAAAGCTGGTGATGAATTTGAAATTAAGCTTGGGAAAAAACAAATAAGATTATTACCTACAGAAGCATCCTAGAGAATAAACATAAATTTAATACTTAATCTTTGAAATTCCTAATTAGTTTTTTTATCAATATTTCTCCTTGAATTTATTTTTTTGATCAGCAGCTAGACGCATGTCTTTACAAAATTCACCAATATTATCAACGACATCTTTTTCAGTTGAACTGGAAATTCGTTTTACAAATGCACTCCCAATAATTACTCCATCTGCTCCCCAATCACGAACTCTATTAACATGATCAGGTGTGGATATCCCAAAACCAACAGCAATTGGATTAGGATTAACTTCTTTTAATTTCGCAATAAGATTTTCTACTCTATTTTCCATTTTATTTCTCTCACCAGTGACACCTGTAACACTTACTAAATAAGTAAATCCTTTTGTATTATTAGATATTTTCTTCATTCTTTCTAAAGGAGTTGTTGGAGCCACCAATAAAATCAAGTCCATAGAATGGTTACTAACTATTTCAGAAAATTTATAAGCTTCCTCTAAAGGGAGATCAGGAATTATTAGTCCAGATACTCCAGCATTAGATGACATCTCACAAAAATATTCAAAGCCAAAGCATAATAAAGGGTTTAAGTAAGAAAAAAGTATGATGGGAATATTTAATTTACCTTTTAAAGACTCTAAAAGTGTAATTACTTTTCTTGGGTTAGTTCCTGACTTTAAGGCGCGAGAGGCCGCCACTTGAATAACAGGTCCGTCCGCGAGTGGATCACTGTATGGGATGCCCAATTCTATAAGGTCAGCTCCATTTTCTTGTAACTTTATTAAGATCTCAGACGTTATTTCAATATTGGGGTCCCCAGCCATTATGAAAGGCATCAAAGCTAATTTTTTATTTTTTTTTAACTCACAAAACTTCTTATCTACTTTTGATAAAGATCCATTTTTAGTAATTTGCATTTTTTTATCTTTCATGATTTTTAGATTTTGTGCTATGAAAATTTATGGATTTTTTTCTAAATCTTCCATTAGTTTTTGCTGCTCTTCCTTTGACAACGAATTGAACTTGGTTTCTAGTTTATCATTAACAACTTTTTCATACTCTTTTCTATAACGCTTCCTTTGTTCCATAAAAGTCATTTTTCCATTTACAACTCTAAAAACATAAGATGCTACCCAAGTAATAACAATTAGAATTAGGATGCAACTTGAGAGAGTAGTGGCTGTAAAATTATCGAAACCAATTTGCGGTTCAAATTTATAACTAATTAATCCTATTAATGAAATAAATAAACCTATTTGTATAACTTTAACTTTAGTCAATTATTTATCCTTTACCACTTCCTTTTAATCTGAGATTTAAAAATGGAGAAAATAAAATTAAACCTGGGAAGAAGAGAAATACAAGGCCATAAATTCCTAATCTTTCAAATTTGCCCATAATATTCCATCTATTATTCATCCAATAAAATAATAATAATGGAATGATAAATAGATAGATAGAAATAATTCCAACATAAGCAATTAAAGTAGAGAATGAATTATTGAAAAAACTTTCCATTTTAATTTATGGTTGCTTAGTTAAAACATAACAACTATTGGAAGTTATCGTCAAAACTAAAAATAAATAATTAAACAATGGGAGTGGGGGGACTTGAACCCCCACGAGCTAAATCGCTCGACGGATTTTAAGTCCGGCGCGTCTACCAATTCCGCCACACTCCCAAAAGGAATTTGCGCTTTTTTATCGTAGCCGAAAGCAACGCAATTAACCAAGAAAAATGCGAATATTTACATTTTTTGCGTACCAATGGACGCACTAGACATATCTAAAAATTAATAGATTAATATCCATTACTACTACTTAATTCTCGAAATATAACGATAAGTTGGCACTAATAAATATTACATATATTATTAGCCAAATCCTCTGATGCCATGAAGCAACTTTTGCTTGCACCATTTTTATTAGGTTTTATATCTCCAGTTAGTGCTGAAAAAATGACTGAAAAAGAAAAAACGGAGTGGATAGAAGGGAACAAACAATGTCCAGTACGAATGATGAGTAAGGCAAAAAATGACAATAGAATACTCGCTTTCTACAAAATGGCAGAAGAAAATAATATAAATAATATCGATGAAAAGATAATAAAACCAGCTTTTAATACTTATTGCGACTGTATGACATCAATCGCCTTTATTGATATTCACAAAGAAGAAATGGTTAATTACGTAAGGAATACTTGTGTACCCATCTTGCAAGATGAAGTCAGACAAAGAATAAAGGCCGAAACTATCTTAAGTAATTAAATGAAACGCTTACTACTTGCACCGCTTGACTAAAGAATGAACATCTACTTCTTGTTAGAAAAGGTCTTTACCCTTATCATTTCTTTAATTGGTTGAGGATATGAGTAACGAAAATTGGGATCCCGCAGTGGGAATGCAACAAGATCCTAATCAGAATAATGATAATAAAAGTATTTTAATAACTATTGCATTATTACTTGCAGCTCTAATAGGATTCCCGACAATAATGATTTCAATGTTCAATAGGGAAAGATCAAGTAGAGATGGAGAACTTGGTTATACAAAAACACTTGAAAATTTAATTAGAAATGTAGGGACTAAAATCAAAGAAAGAAACGATTGTGAAAAAGGGGTTCAAGGTTATTATCTCTTTGAAAAAATTCCAGGTAAAAAAACAATCGATGAAGTGGTAATTTGCAACAATAACTATATGTTTAATAAACCAAACCCTACAGAGTATTGGAGACTTTTAGCGCATGAATCAACTCATATTATGCAAGCATGCTTGGGAACAAATATTTTTGGTTCTTATCAAATAAAAGACATGAGTTATGAACTTATGGATCAAGATGAAAATTCTTATAGAACTATTCATGGCGCATATGCCTCGAACAAGGAGGATAATGAAATCGAAGCTAGATGGATGGAACTGCAACCAAAGCAATATGTTATTGATTCTCTAAGAAAATATTGTATGGAAAGACCTCAAGATCTTTAAATCAAAAGAATGAAACGCTTACTACTTGCACCGCTTATGGTTACTATTTGACAGACGATCTTAAATGAGGTGCAATTAGCTCCTTTTTTTAATGACACACGATAAAAAAAAGAAGCATGGATCGCGCTAGATCAAGTTGTGGATATTTATCCTTTAGTGGATAGGTCTAAAAGTAAGAAAGCGACTGGGTTTTGACCAATCGCTAAAGGTTTATATACTTGAGTGAATTAAAATCGTTCTGGTTTTTAAGTCCGGCGCGTCTACCAATTCCGCCACACTCCCGAAAGGAATTAACGCTTTTTTATCGTAACTGAAAGTGCCTCATTTAACCAAGAAAAATTGGAAAATTTACACTTTTAATTGTCAGATTAAATCCAATTTTTTAATTTACTATCCCTTCTATTTGCCATTGTAAAGTTTCACCTGCATGAAATGGTTTTATTTGTCCGACAATATTTTTTTCTTCCACAACATCAACAAATTCTATAATTTTATTAGGTTTGGACACTAATTTTAATTTTTCTTTATTTGTGGGCAGATTATAAAAATTAGGGCCATTCAAACTTGCAAACTTTTCAAAATTATCTAGAGCATCCTCCTCTTCGAATACCGTTAAATAGCTTTCTATGGCCACTGGCGAATTAAAAATACCTGCACATCCACAAAAAGCCTTCCATTTCCTAAGATGTGGAGCAGAGTCAGTTCCCAAGAAAAAACATTTTTTTCCACTTGTTGCAGCTTTCCTCAAAGCGAGTCTATTATTCTCCCGCTTAGCCACAGGTAAGCAATAAAAATCACTATTTAAGCCTCCAAAAAACATTGCATTTCTATTTATATGCAAATGATGCGGAGTGATAGTAGCTCCAATATTATTTTCTTGAACAAAATTTACTGCATAAGAAGTAGTTATATGTTCTAAAACGATTTTTAATTTTGGAAATCTTTTAGTTATTTGAGATAGTTCTTTATCTATAAAAACTTCTTCTCTATCGAATACATCTACTTCAGAATCAGTCACTTCCCCATGAATTAAAAGAGGCATTCCAGAATCTTGCATTAATTCAAAGATCTTATATAGATTTTTTATTTCCCTAACTCCATGACTAGAGTTTGTTGTAGCATTAGCAGGATATAATTTTGCTGCAAAAAAGACATTATTTTTAAAACCATTTATTAGTTCCCCTTTATCAGTCTCATCTGTAAGATAAATTGTCATTAGTGGTTCAAACTTAGAACTTTCTGGTAACGCTTCAAAAATAGATTTCTTATAAGAAATAGCGCTATTAATTGATGTAATCGGCCTTTTAGTATTTGGCATGACAATGGCTCTTCCAAAATATTCTGAAGAAAAATGAATGATATTTTTTAATACAAGACCTTCTCTTAAATGTAGATGCCAATCATCAGGTTTTATTATGGTTAAAGTCTTCAAGATTTTCTTCTATTTAATCAATTTTAACAACAAATTAAAGTTGACAATAAATTATAGATATTCAAGGATAGTTATAAACCAATTATGAAAATTTTTGTTATCCCCAAAAAAGCCTAAGTATGAATGATTTTTTATTTCCAATAATAGAAATAGTTTTAGGCATAGTTCTACTTTTTACTGGAGGAGAGTACTTTATTCAAGGAGCCATATTTTTATCTTTAATTTTAGGAATACCTCAAATAGTAATTGGGTTAACAGTTGTTTCTCTTGGAACAAGCTCTCCTGAGTTATTGGTAAGTTTAAGTTCAATTTTAAAAGGCAGTGATTCACTTGCAGCAAGCAATGTAATTGGAAGCAATATTTTTAATGTTCTCGTTGTTTTGGGTATAAGTTCATTGATAACACCTCTTAAGGTAAAAAGCAGAATAGTCAGAAGAGATGTGCCTCTTTTAATGGCAATTTCTTGTGCAGTTTGGGCCATGTCATCAACAGGATTATTAACATTGCAAGCAGGGATATTTCTAATATTTTGTTTAATCTTAAATACAATATGGGAAATTAATACCATAAATGAGAAAGGGGAGGAGACAAAAGATGCTGAACCAGAGATAGAAGAATTAAAAGATAACTATAAAGGTAAGCTTAATATTTTACTAAAGTTAGTATTTGGAATATTTCTTTTAAGCTTTGGTTCAAATATTTTAGTAAATGGTTCTCAAAAGCTCGCTACTCTTTTGGGTGTAAATGAAATTGTTATTGGATTAACTATCGTAGCAACTGGGACATCTTTACCAGAATTAGTAACTTCAATAATTGCTGCATTTAAAGGCAAAACAGATCTTGCGATTGGGAATGTAATAGGTAGCAATTTGCTCAATCAACTTCTAATCCTTGGAAGTTGCAGCATTTTTTCAGGATTTAAAGGTTTAATAATTGAACAAAGTCTAATAAAAGTTGACTTACCTTTTATGGTTTTAACTACCTTTGCATGCTTACCAATTTTCTGGAGCAAAGGGAAAATCACCAGAGTTGAAGGATTTATTTTGCTTAATCTTTATATTTTCTATATTCTTGATAAGATACTTTTCCTGAATGGATTTAACTTCCTTTCTGAATTAAGGATAGGTTTATGTATTTACTTTGCGTTACTTATAGTATTTCTGATTATTCAAGAAAAATTAAAATTTTCTAATTCATAATTTTATCCATACATAGTCACAAACTCTTCTGAGATAGTTGGGTGCAAAGCCATCGTAATATCAAAGTCCTTTTTTGTTATCCCTGCATTTAATGAAATTGATACCATTTGAATAATCTCAGATGATGTTTCTCCAAACATATGACATCCCAAGACTTTGTCAGTTATCTTATGAACTACAATCTTCAACATACATTTTGATTTATTCTTTTTAAAAGTATTAGACATAGGGGTGAATTTGCATTTGAAAATTTTTATATCTTTTTCAGAGTAAATCTCTTTAGCTCTTTTCTCACTTAAGCCAACTGTTGAAATTTCAGGAATAGTAAAAACGGCCTTAGGTATATATTCATAATTTACTTTTCTGTTTTTGTCATTAAAAAAATTATCCGAAAAAACTCTCCCTTGTTCTATCGCTACTGGAGTTAAGTTTGGTTTATTTATGATATCGCCAACTGCAAAAATATTTGCGTTGCTTGTTTGATTAAATTCATCAACATCTAAGTATTGGCCATCCATCTTTAGATTTAAAAAATCTAAATTTAAAGGCAAAAGATTTGGTTCTCTTCCAGTAGCAATAAGGATATTATTAGTTAGGAGTTTATCCCCCGAGTCTAGGGTAGATTCCAGTTTTCCATTTACTCTTTTGATAAACCTTAATTGAGTATTGGAGATTATATTGATTTCAGTAAAAGTAGGTGATTCCTCTAGGCATGAAGAAAGATCCTCATCAAAACCATTAAGTAAATGTTGACCTCTAATTAATTGAGTTACTTCAGTACCTAAATTTCTGAAAATAGAAGCAAATTCACAAGCAATATATCCACCTCCTACTATTAATATTGATTTGGGGAACTTTTCTAATTCAAAAATATCATCACTAGTCCATGCCAAATCTACCCCAGGAATATTTAATTTCTTTGGTTTACCTCCAACTGAAATAAGAATTTTTTTTGAACTTATTTTGTTTTTAATTTTCTTTGTTTTTGGACAAATAATTTCTAATTCATTTTGATTAGTAAATCTTCCTAAGCCTTCAAAAACAGTTATATTCAACTTTTTTAAAGAATTTCTATGCAAATTACTTAATCTAGAAACCTCTTCTCTAACATTCTTCAATAAAATATTTGATTCAAAATTAATACGTTCATTTTTTAATCCATATCCTTCAGAAGAATCCATATTTTTTTTACTTCTAGCCGCATAAACCATTAATTTTTTTGGAACACATCCCCTTATCACACAAGTTCCTCCTATTTGATTTACTTCTATGATTGCGACTTTTGCTCCATAACTAGCCGCACGTTTAGCCGCCGCGAGTCCTCCAGATCCAGCGCCAACAATAATTAAATCAAATTCAAATTCCAAGACTTTTTTAATCAATTATTATAACGTTAGTTTATAGCTTTAATTCAAATAATGAATGAGATTTTGACATGGGATGATTTAAATAAATTTGAAGTTGAAGATCTTGATAGAGTCCATGGTATAAATAATTCCTATGCAAATTTAAGATTATTTGGGCATAGTGAAAATGATGTATTAGTTACTCTCTATAGGGACAGGCATTCTTGGTGTCCTTATTGTCAGAAGATATGGTTATGGCTTGAATTTAAGAGAATTCCATACAGAGTTAAGAAAATAAATATGTTTTGCTACGGCCAAAAAGAGAGTTGGTTCCTTGAAAAAGTCAGGTCGGGGAAATTACCTGCAATTGAATTTAAAAGGCAATTTATAACTGAAAGCGACGATATCATAGCTTTTTTAGAAAATGAATTTGGAGCACTTGGGTCTTTTATAACATCTAGTCACCTTACTAAAATTCGAGAATTAGAAAGAGAAATTTTCAGATCCTGGTGTAATTGGCTCTGCCGAGAAAGCATTAATTTTATAGATAACTCTTTTAGAATAAAAAGATTTAAAGAATCCATTTCTAAACTCGATGAAATCTTAAGTAGGTCAAAATCAGGGTTTATTGATCCATCTGTTTCTAACACTGGTGATATAGAGCCTGGTGTTGGAGATATAATTTTTATTCCCTATATGGAGAGAATGAATGCATCACTGATTTATTATAAAGGGTTTAATTTAAGATCTAATTACCGTCATGTAGATAACTGGCTTACCCTTTTTGAAGGGGAAAGTGTTTATAGAGGCACTCAAGGAGATTTTCATACTCATTCTCATGATTTACCCCCACAAATGGGAGGATGCTATAAAGAAAGCAATGAACAACAGATTACTTTCTCTACGCTAATAGATACTGGGGAGGGTTTAGGTAATTATGAATTTAATCAAAATTATGAGTCAAAATATTTCGCAAAAATTGCTCTTAAAAGAGTGATAAAGCATAAGGACAATCTACTAAAGGTAAACCCATACAACAAAGAATCCTTTGACGAATCATTGAGATCAGCTCTGAGCCATATGATCACAGGTGAACTATTAATACCTGAAAAACTTTCAGGAATCTCTCTAAGATACTTAAAAAATAGAATCTCAGTTCCAAGAGATATGCCAATCATTTCAGCAAGGTTATTAAGGCAATCATTGCATAAAATTGAATCGCTTAGTGATATCGATGAAATAGATAAGATACCTATCAGAAATAGATATGATCAAGATCCTATAAATTTCATTTCTAGTTAATACTAAAACTATAAATTTTTTCTTGAATCTATTTGAAGTAAATCTCTTATTTTTTGAACTTGACTTGCAATATTTGGATCAATAGATAATTTTTTTTCAACTTGTTCAATAGCATACATAACTGTTGTATGGTCCTTGCCCCCAAACTCATCTCCAATTCTTGGTAGGCTTAAATCTGTCCCATGTCTCATAAGATACATACCTATTTGTCTCGCTTGACTTACTGGTTTTCTCCTACTTGAACTGATCAATTCATCGGTAGAAACTTTAAAGAAATCTGAAACTTTACTAATAACTTGTTTTGGAGTAACAACCACTCCAACACTATTCGGATCAAGCATTGGAGCAATTGATTGGACTGTCATTGGCAAGCCTGTTATTGAGGCAAATGCAACTGCTCTAGTAAATGCTCCTTCCAACTCTCGAATATTCGAAGTAAATCTTCCTGCTATAAATTGGATTAAATCTCTTGGAAGACTCATCCTCTCTTGTTCTGCCTTTTTTTGTAGGATGGCTGTCCTCGTTTCAAGGTCAGGTGGTTGAATATCTGCAGTCATACCCATTGAGAACCTAGAAATTAATCTCTCTTGAATTCCGGACAATTGATTTGGAGGTCTATCACTTGCAATAACTATTTGACTTCCTGATTCGTGAAGAGCGTTAAAAGTATGAAAGAATTCTTCCTGTGTATACTCTTTGCCTTCTAGGAACTGTATATCATCTATTAAAATCAAATCTACATTTCTATATTTATCTCGAATAGCGGTCATTCCATCTCTTCGAATACCACTAATAACATCATTAGTAAAAGTCTCTGTAGATACATATTTAACTTTTGCTTCTGGATCTATTTCTACTCGATAATGACCTATTGCTTGCATTAAATGAGTTTTACCGAGACCAACTCCACCACAAATAAATAATGGATTAAATTCTCTCCCAGGTGATTCGGCAACTGCCAAGGCAGCGGCATGAGCCAACCTACTATTTGGACCTACAACAAATCTTTTAAAGACATAGCGCATATTTAGACCGTTGGGATTTTTGGAGCGAATTTTTGAAGAAATATCTTTACTATTATTAGGAAATGATTTCGTTTTATGATTTACGATTTGTCCATCTAGGTTCTCTTTATTTGTTGATTCGCTGCTAATGTTTGTTTCGGATTTAAAAACAACTTTTACATCATGACCACATATTTCTTTTGCAGCCTTTTCAATAGTTTGACAATAATTCTTTCTTAACCAATCACTGGAAAATGTATTTGGAGCAATTAAGGTTAATAAGCCATTTTCAAAACAATTAAATTTAGCAGGCCTTATCCATGTCTCAAATGAAGGCTTACTTAAAGTTTTTTGAAGTGATTGTTGAACTTCCGCCCAAATAGGATTAATTGCTTGCAAAATTTTATTCTCTAGATTATTAATCTAGTTGGAATTTAATAATTGGCCATTAGGAAATCACAAGATCACGACAAATTTAAAATTACTTAACAAAGCATGGTACAAATTTATAAGAAAATTTTTATTTTTTTTAGCCATATAATTACTTTAAATCACACTAAATTATTGGATAAAGCATTACTTATTATCATGGCAAAATGGCATGGTTTTGGAAGATGCAAAACAAGATTATCTAAAGATATAGGTAAAAGTAATTCTGCAAAGGTTCAAAGTGTAATGACTAAACACACTATTTCAGTCGCAAAATTTCTCCAAGAAAATAAACTAATTGATATTTCTATCGCTATATCTGGTTTGGGGTTAGGTAATTGCAGAAGATGGACTAGAGAATTAGGCATCAATAAATTTAATTTACAGGGGAAGGGCTGCTTGGGAGAAAAAATGAAACGACAAATAATTATTAACAAAAAATTTTGTGCAAGAAATAAGCTCAAAAATATAATTTTTATTGGCACTGACCTTCCAGATTTATGCCATCAAGATTTATTGAATACCCTAAAAGAGCTTCAACAAAATGATCTTATTTTAGGACCATCTAATGATGGAGGATATTGGCTTATTGGTTTATCAGAAAAAATAATATCCTCGCATATGTATTTACCTTTTATCAACATAAAATGGGGGACAAAAAATGTTCTTCAAAATACAATTGATAATTTTGCTTCCATAAAATTAAAATATAAGTTTTTAGATAAAAAAATAGATATAGATACAATTATTGATATTGAAAATAGAAAGTAATCGATTTGTCAAAAATCTCAATTATCATTCCAACTATTAATGAAGCTGATAATTTGCCATTATTGCTTTCAGACTTGTCAAGTATTCAGAAAGAGGGCGAAATCATAATTGTTGATAGTGGAAGTGAAGATAAAACTATTGATATAGCGAAAATTTATGGAGCGAAAGTATGCATATCTAAACAAAGTAATAGAGGTTTACAATTAGATATTGGAGCTAAAAATTCCAAAGGAGAGTGGCTAATATTTTTACATGCAGACACAAGATTAAGGCATGATTGGTTTAAAAAAATAAATTCATTTTTAGAGGAAAACAAGAATAACATTTACTATTTTGAATTCAAAATTAATCACAAAAAGATAATTTATAGAATCCTCGAAATTCTGGTGAATTTTAGAAGTAAATTTTTGAAACAACCCTATGGTGATCAAGGTTTAATAATTCATAGAACTACTTATTTTAAGAATAATGGTTTTAGAAAGATACCTTTGATGGAAGATATAGATTTTTTAAGGAGATTAAACAAAAAAAAAGATTTAAAACAATTAAATTTACCTATTTTTATAAGTGCAAGAAAATGGGAAAGAACTAATATTTTTCTCCAAGCAATTAAGAACTGGCAATTTAGAAGAAGATGGTTAAAAGGCGAATCGTTAAAATCTATATATTCTGACTACTACAAAAAATGATTAATTTGCATACCAAAAAGCACATTTAGAGCCTCTAGGTTCTAGTGTCCAACCTTGTCTTTTATAAAATGAAACCACTTCAGCATCAGCAAAAAGGGTTACTTTAGAAATTCCAATATTTTTCAATTCCTTCAGGACATATTTCATTAACTCTTTCCCCAATCCAAGACCTTGATAGACAGGGTTAATAGCCACGTCCCAAACTGTTGCTTCTAAAATTCCATCGCCAGTGCATCTTGCAAATCCTACAAGTCTTGGGAATTTATCATCATGACGCCATAACCCAACCACCAAAATACTGAAATCTAAAGCTCTTTTTACCCTCCTAATAGGTCTCCTGCTCCAACCAACAGTTTGCAAAAGTTGGTCTAGTTCTATTAGATCTAAATCTTTATTTTTACTACATACAAATATTTCTTCTTTATTTGTTTGAGTAAACTCATAAGAATTTAAACCATAGAGATCTATCAGCTCATCCCTTGAAATACTGTTTGATTTTTTTATTAATGATCCTTGGTTTCTAAAAATCATTAAAAATTCACGAATCCTTTTTGTTGAAGCTCAGAGAGCTGAAAATATAAACCCTTTTTCAGTCTCAATTCACTATGTGTTCCCTCTTCAACTAATGATCCCCCTTTTAAGACTAAAATCTTATCAGAACTTTCAATAGTTGCTAATCTGTGAGCTATAACTAATGCTGTTCTTTTTGACAGAATTCTCTCAAGATCTTTCTGTAAAGTAGCCTCTGTAGAGGGATCCATAAACGCAGTTGCTTCATCCATTATTAAGACAACAGGATTTCTAATCGCTACTCGAGCTACTGAAAGAAGTTGTCTCTCTCCAGAAGAGAGATTTCCTCCTCTTTCTCTTATTAAGGTGTTCAAACCTTCTGGTAATTTTCGTAATAAATTATCTAACCCTAATTCGTTACAAAGATTTTCTAATTCAAGATTATCTACATTGGAATTAAGTTTTAAATTATCTGCGACATTTCCACTAAAGATAAAGGTATCTTGCAAAACTACTCCCAACATATTTCTAAGAGTTGCAATAGGAATATCTTTGATATCTATGTCATCGATTAAAATTTGGCCTGACTGAGGCTCATACAATCTACATAATAATCTTATTATAGTGGTCTTACCTGAACCAGTTGGCCCTACAAAAGCCACATGCTCTCCTGGATTGATCTTAAAAGATAAATTTTTTATAATATGTTCTCCTTCGTTGTAGAAAAAATTAACATTCTTGAACTCAATTTTGCCTTTAAATTTTTTATTTACATTATCAGCATTTTCTAAAAAATGTTTTGCGGAAGTAGAGTCCTTAATCTGTATTTCTTCATCCAATAATTCGTTTATTCTTTCTACAGCTGTTAGACCTCCTTGTATTTGAGTAAATCTTTCTGCAAGCTGCCTAAGAGGTTCAAAAAGTCTTTGGGAATATAAAATAAAGGTTGTTAATGTTCCTAAACCAATATTTCCAGAAGTAACAAGATAACCTCCAACTGCTAAAACCAAGGAAACTGCGGCAAGAGAAATCCATTCTATAAATGCTGAAATACTACTGTCATAAAATATTGTTCCATTAACTGCTTTCTTATAAGCAACTCCTGTTTTAGAAAATTTCTTGCTATTAAAAGCCTCTCTTCTAAACATCTGAACGACTTCTAAACCTTGAAGATTCTCTTGAAAATCAGAGTTGAGTTGAGACAATTCTTCCCTTACTTGATAATTGGCTCTTCTATAACGTTTTTGAAGCCAAATAATAAAATATGAAACTGGGATTTGAGTCAAAAGTAATAAAATGGCAAGCCCTCTATCAATTGAAAGCATTGTCAAAGAAATTACTATCAGACTGACGAAGTCAGCAATGACTCCAACTGCCCCACTACCAAAAACCTCGGCTAAAGCATCAACATCATTTGTTAATCTCGTTAATAATTTCCCTACAGGCATTTTATCGTGATACTTAAGAGATAAAGATATTGAATGATCAAAAAGTTCCCTTCTTATTCTTGCTGTCAAACGTTGTCCCACTGCTTGGATATTGTAAGTTTGGTATCCTTGCAGAACTAATCTGAATAATACAGTTATAAATAAAGTTAGGATTATGGCATTTATTGACTGCCCAAAGAAAGTTTTACTTAGCCAAACATCTGTAGTTTCGTTCTTTAGAATAGTAATGGCTTGACCAACCAATAATGGTTGAATTGCTCCAGAGAAAGAAACAGGTAACAAAACTATCAATATTAGATAGATTGTTTTTTTATCTTTAGTTAAATATTTACCTAACTTTTTAATCCTTCTGAAATCTTTAAAAAACATTTAGCTAATCTTCTATAAAGCATTAGTTGATTCTATTGATAAAATAGTATCTCTGAGATGATTATCATCTAACCTCATAGATAAAGGATTTCCAATTAGTCTTGCAGTCGAGTAATAAAGATCATCTACTTTAATTAAACCATTCTCTTTAAGAGTCTTTCCGGTTGCAACTAAATCAACTATTGCCTCTGCCATACCTGTAATAGGACCAAGCTCGACTGATCCTGTCAAATGAACTATTTCTACAGGAATATTTAATTCTTCAAAATAAGATCTTGCTGTTTTAATAAATTTACTTGCTACTTTACAATTCGCTGGAAGATCAGTTGGTTTTGAATAATTGCTATTTTTCTTAACCGCCAAGGACATATGACAACCACCAAATCCTAAATCTAATAACTTAGCGACTCTTAATTCAGATTCTCGTAAAACGTCATACCCTACAATACCCAAATCAGCCTGACCATAACTTACATAAACAGGAACATCTCCATTTCTTACTAATAAAGCTTTTGCCCGTTTGCAATTTGATTCAAAGGTTAATGATCTATTATTTTCGTCCAACGCATCTGAGAAATCTAACCCAGCTCTTTTAAAAGTTGAAATTGAATCTTTTAACAGAGCTCCTTTTGGTAAAGCTATAGTAAACATAGATCAATTTCTTCCAAAGTATTCATTCTAATTTAACAATGGAATTTAATAAAGCTCGAAATATAATCGGACTTAGAGTTTTAAGTGATAACGTCATTTGGTTGTTGGCAAAAGATAAATCCGTTGTGGTTGTAGATCCATCTGTTCACGAACCAGTTATTAAATATATAAATGAAAACAATTTTCACCTAGAAGCCATTTTGCAAACTCATCATCATTCAGACCATATTGGAGGGACGAAGACTCTTATTGAAAGATGGCCAAATGTAAAAGTGATTGCTTCTTCCAAAGAAAAAAAACGAATACCTTTTCAAAATATATCTGTAGAGGATGGAGAAACTTTGAGTATTTTAGGTCAAGAAGTAAAAATAATTGAAGTATTAGGACATACAAGCTCACATATTGCCTTCTTTTTAAATGGAAAAAATCCTGTTCTTTTTATTGGTGACACATTATTTTCCGGAGGCTGTGGAAGAATTTTTGAGGGAACTTATCAACAAATGTTTTCTTCACTAGAAAGAATCAAATCTTTACCAAAAAATACTCTCATATATTGTGCACATGAATATACAAAGGAAAATTTATTGTGGGCATTGAATCTCAGGCCGGAAGATCAAGATATAAAAAATAAACTTTCGGAAGTTGAAAAAAAACTTTCTTTTAATGAATTGACAATTCCATTTTTACTTGATGAAGAGATGAAAATAAACCTTTTCTTAAGAGCAAAAAATTTAGAAGAATTTACTTTTTTAAGAGCAAATAAAGATTTATGGGTTTAAATAGATAGGTATCTTCTTAAACAAATGTCCCCCAAACAAGTAATTAAAACATCAAATGCTCCAGATCCAGTAGGACCTTATAATCAAGCAATAAAAGCTGGGGATTTCATCTATTGTTCTGGTCAAATTGCTATAGACCCAGCTTCAAATGAAATAACATGTTTAGGTGATATAGAGAAGGAAACAATTCAAGTTTTAAAAAATCTCGCAGAAGTTCTTAAAGCAGGTGGAGCCAAAATAGAGGATGTAATAAAAACAACTATTTACTTAACGGACTTAAGTAATTTTCAAATTGTCAATAAAATTTATAGTGATTTTTTCAATATTGAGAATCCTCCAGCGAGGGCCTGTGTGGAAGTTTCATCTCTACCAAAAGGAGTTTTAGTTGAAATAGATTGCGTCGCATTTCTAGATTAATTTCTAATTATTGAGAAATTTGAAATATGAACCAATTGTGCACCATAGTTGTATAGATTATTAGTTGATAATCCATCTTTGTTCTATGTCAGCAGCAAAGCTAAATATAGATGAACTAGAAGCAGGTTATCCTTTATTTTGCAAAGCTCTTAGACTATTAATTTTAAAAGGAAACTCAGTTAAAGATATAGAAAAGACAGTGTGTTGGAGTCATCTTGAAACTTTAAATAGATGTCTACCTGGTAGATATAAAGCACCAACATATTTAATGGCTTTAATCAAAAGAGATATTGCGAAGCCAAATAATTATTAAAAAAACTAATCTTCTAAATAAAATTTATCAATATCCATTGAAAAGTCTTTTTCTTTGTCTGATATTTCTCTATTGTCTAAAAATATTGAAAGACTTACAAAATTCTTTCCGAAGCTGATATTTGGATAAATATTCCTTTCTTTACATAATTTCTCAATTTCTCCCATGAATTTACTAATTTTTGAGTATTGATCAAATTCAAATCTTTTTTCAATCCTCAAAGGTGATTCTCTTTCTTTCCACATTACATTATTTATTCAAGGCTAATTACACTATACCTTCAACAAAGTTTCTCAAAAAATTTTTGAAGATAAAAATTTTATTCACTCTCCCAATAATCAATAATACCGCCAATCGTTAAATCGGTTTGAACTTCAGGATTAGGGCATGCAAATCTAGCGGCAGACCCACTAGCAGTAAAAACCCAGTTACCTTCTGTAGCTCCAACAGGATCAACAGCAACTAATTTCTTTCCTTTATTATTTTCTAGAATTCGTAAATTCATATGACCTAAGCCAGCGACTCTTTGAGTGCATACCATCCTTCCTAAAACCTTCATAATTTCCACAATTTATATCCTCCTTTTTATGACTTATCAGGATCCCAATGATCAATAATTCCAACAATTGTTAAATCGCTTGGATAAGATTTACTTCCCGCAGCTTCTCTAGCAGCAGAACTACCAACACAAATAACCCAATCTCCTGGCTTACAGCCAACAGCATCAACTGCAACTTTACTAGAAGAACCATCTAATACAACCTGCAGATGTTTATGTTCAAAACCAGGAATCCTATTGGTAGAAACAAGTGGTTTTACAACCTTGCAAATTAACATAATTAGTGAGCCTCCTCTGTTTTTTTATCTAAAGACATTCCAATAATTTGGGCGGAATGAATGTTGTCCCTATCTCTAATAGTAGAGCAAGTATGTAACAAACCTTGATCAACTAAATTTTTATATCTAATTGATATCGCATTATTAACTCTTTCACAATCACTTATTGCCCTTTCTTTTGCACCGGGTACTTTTCCAGAGTAATCAAATCTTATTACTACAGGAATAGGTAGATCTTGAGAAACATTTAATCCTGTAAAAATCTTTACTCCTACATCTAAATCTGGAGCCCCTTCTTCGACTGTATCTAAATGAGCAAAATAAGTTAAATTTCTGAGATGTACTTCTTTGAAACCTATACCTACTCCAATAAACCTCTCTGCATGTCCAATATCTTCATAAAAACCATTGTGAAAAGTCTTGACATAATCAATTTGAGAAATATTATTTACAATTAATTGATACGTAAATTTTTCCAGTCCAATGAGTTTATCTTTTGAAGATTGCTTAGAGATTGTCTGGCAAATTTCTCTTTCCGCATCCTCTTTTGAAAAATTTATTGTTGAATTATAAATTTCTAATGTAGAAATAGTTTTTTCTAAATCTATACCGCCATCGCTAGTTGATAAATGTATTTTCAATGAATCAGTGTCTGTATCAAGTCCAATTAACATTAAATCCACAGAAGCTCCGCAGCAAAAGCTATTCTCTACAGCCTCTTTAAAAGCATATAATTTATTTCTACCTTCCGTTGCAGCTAACTCGTCATTACTTCCATGAGCTGCACATCCCTGATGCAAAGGATCTACTGAACTAAAATGATAAGTTACAACTTTTAAGTACCTGGTATCTTTATGAGCTTCATTAGGAACATTCTCTCTATATCTTTTATGTTCAGTTTTAACCCATCGATTAACTGTATTTTCTATATCAAATAATGCTCCAGCATGGGATCTTCTTCTTACTGAACTAAAAGGTATTCTCATTACATAAGCAACTGAATGAGCTAATCTTCCATCTGAACAAGGAGTTATATCAAGTAAATGTATTCCACAGTCTAAAAGAAATTTTTCAAAGTCTTCCGCATCCCTACTTCCAGCAGCACCTTCAAGTGGATCATTGTTAAAAAAATTGTCGCTAAGTTTCTCATGTTGTTTGAAAGCACACCATGCATATAAAGCTCTCATATCAAGAGGTTTAACCCAAGATTTATCTAATACATGTAGGGGTAAATCTATTCCCAAATTTTTTCTTGATATTTTCTGAGCCTTATTTATAAAATCTTCGTGATGTTGAATTCGGGCAATTTCCTTTAGAGTTGGAACAATTTCGTCAAAATCACTTTTTATTTTGCTTTCATACCTAAATAGATTTTCATTTTGAATATTATTGGTTAATTTATGAGACTTTCCAGAATGGCGTAAATTATTTGATTTTTTAGTTTGTATATGAATATTTTCAGTAAAAGTTTTCATTGGAGCGGTTGGCCCCAATGTGAAGTTCTTGGCTTTAGCCAGTCCTCTTAAAGGCATTATTTACTTAACCTCTTGCACCACCTGAAAAGGTAACAAGTTGTCCTTCACGAGTATTACCACTAGATCCAGTTATCAAGAAGTCTGGTTTTTCTGTTTCCTCATTTCTTTTAACTTCCATAGGGGGCATTGCGCTCATAAATCCTGCTCTTGATGGATTTCGCTTTCTAGAAGAAGCTCCCTCTGTGCCTGTTACCTTATCACCGCGATCCCAATCATCACCAGTTACGTTTCCCACTGATTGTCCTTCACCAGTAATCCTTGATGCGACTCTTTTTTCTGGAGTCTTTGCAGCCCGGTCTGCCTCTTCAATTTCCATTTTTTGTTTATAAGTAATATTTTTATTAGGTTCAAATCTAAATTTTTCAGTTCCAGTTACCTTATCAACTGCCATATCAAAAGGTCCTGTTACCTTTGAACCATTTTCATATTCATTACCCGTAACACCTTGAGTATTTTTTTCAGAATATTTGTCTCTTGATGGTGATTTAACAGAGAATTCATTCCAAGAGTTACCTGCTGACTTTTCCGGATTCGCATAAACAGTATCATGAGGAGGATTATCACAATTTTGTGAGAACTGATCTCCACCAACATAAGGAGTACCTGTTAGGTTTTTACAAGCACCTTTCTTAGCACCTGTCATTACTCCGCCAATTCCTGGTTGTTGTCCTGTTAGTCTGGCATTTGAATTATTTCCAGAATTAACTGTTGCTCGTGATTTCATATCTTCAGAAGTTTCATTATTACAATTCTCATTAATCTGATCTAAGCCTGCGTATGGTGTTCCTGTTAGCACTTTGCATGAACCTGGTTCATCTCCAGTTACTATTTTTGATCTTCCTGTCATAGTCCCGCTTATTAAATTTGACTTTGAAGAAAGGCTTAAACCTACTTTTCTAGCTTCTGGTTTCGGTTTTGAACCGCAAAACTTATCATATTGTTGAGATCCTATATACTCATCACCAGTCACATTCTTGCAACTCCCATGTTCATTACCTGTCATATGGTCTGATCTTCCTACACCTGTACCAGTTACATTATTACCATTAAGAGTATTGTAACTGCCTACTTTTTCAAATACTTTGCCTTTTGGATTTGGCTCTGAGCCAAGATATTGATCTCCAGTTAACTGATGTCCAGAACCAGATTCATCTCCAGTAACAAGGGTTGATCTCCCAGGAAGTGATCCAGATACTTTTAATCCATCTGTTGTAGTGCTGTGTTTAACCTTTGAAGGATTTTTTGGAACATCACCACAATACTTCTGTGATTGATTAGCAGATACATATTCAGTACCTGTAAGATTTTTACAAGTCCCAGGCTCATCTCCTGTGACCCTCTCAGATCTACCAACTTCATTTCCAGTTACTTTATTACCTGATGTTGTAGAGGTAACAGTAGATCTAAGTGGTTGTTTATAACTTGGTCTTTCTTGACAAAATTGATCAACAACTTCTGCTCCCATATATTGAGTACCAGTGACAGTTCTGCATGTACTTGCCTCATTACCCGTAGTTTTTACAGATCTATTAGCTTGAGTTCCAGTAACTATTTGACCTGAATCAGTTTCACTTTTACTAACTTTCCAGCTAGCATCCGCAATATTTTGTTTTGCACCATTTTTATTTGGACCACATGGTCTAAATTTACCATTACCTTTTTTACCTGTAGCACCAGTTTTACTTCTTAGCTCTCTCACTCTCTGAGAAATCTCTCTGCTACTTAAATCAGGGTCTCCCCTTCTAGCTAAAGAGGCTGCACTGGTATTTTGTTTTGTTGCTGATTTACCATGTTTAGATTGAGCTTCTCTTCTCGCTAAAACAATATCTCTACTTGTATTAGTAATTGGCTTTCTCTTCTGATTAATTCTTCTTTTAATGTTCGGTTTTAGGGACTTAGATTCTGTACTAGTTAAACCTTGACTTTCTTGTTTTTTACTTATAGTTGATTTAACTGCGGTTACAGGAAATTCTTTTTTAGCATCAGTACGGGTTCTATCGGATGAAGTTATAGCTGATTTCCCATGGGTAGACATTGCTTTTCTTCTCTCTATTACCAACTCTTTACTAGATAAAGTTGTTGAAGAAGAGTTTCTGTTAACCTGAGTTTTAGGGATATGATTTGTAGCTGGTTTAGAAATATTTTGATTTTTAGGAGAAGACTGAGTCCCAGAAATCTGTATATCTTGAGAAGATCGAACTCTATCTTTAGTAGTTGAAGAATAAGCAGCAGCTTTTTTACCGCTATCACTCATCGCCTTTCTTCTTTCTAATGCAATCTCTCTACTGGTTTTTTTTGACATAATCTTCAAATGTGAAACTCTTTTGAAAAACTTTCTCCAAAAATATTTTTTGGAGAAAGATATTTACTACATAAAGTAGATTTAACGTCCTTGGAAAACTACAAAAGCTGTTCCTTGGCTTTGAGTGTAAGCATCGTATCCGATGATTCTTACATGGTGATCAGGGTATGCTCTATGACATGCCTCTAATTCACTTACAACCAAGTTAAGATCTTTTTCCCCAAAAAATGGGAGCTTCCAATAAGACCAATAAGTCTGCATACTTCCACTAGGATGAACATGCTCAATAACAGGACTCCAGCCTTGAGCAATTATGTATGCAATTTGATCGTATATTTCTTCCTGGGTCATCGGTGGTAAGAAACCGAATGTTTCCAGGGTTGCAACTGTTTGATAGTCGCCTACTGTGCTCTGGAAAGGCATAATTAATTTAAATGTGAATGTAATTACTCGTAATAGAACGAGATTTGTAGAAGTTTGAGGAGAAGAACAATCTCCCCAATTTTGAAATCTGGTTTAACCTTGAACGTCTAGTTTGTCGACAGTATCAAATTCAAACTTAATTTCCTTCCAAGTTTCAAGAGCAATAGCCAATTCAGGACTGTGTTTAGCAGCTTCCATAAGAATGTCTCTACTCTCTTTTTCGATTTCGCGACCAGCATTACGTGCTTTTACACAAGCTTCTAAAGCGACTCTGTTGGCTGCAGCTCCAGCAGCTGAACCCCATGGATGACCATGTGTTCCTCCACCGAACTGAAGACAAGAATCATCTCCAAAAATTGCTAAGAGTGCAGGCATATGCCATACGTGAATACCTCCTGATGCGACAGCAAATACTCCAGGCATTGAACCCCAATCTTGATCAAAGAAGTTACCTCTTGATCTATCTTCAGGAACAAATGACTCTCTTAAGTTGTCAATGTAACCAAGAGTTGTTTGACGATCACCCTCTAGTTTTCCAACAACAGTTCCAGTATGTAATTGATCTCCTCCGGAGAGTCTCAAACATTTTGCTAGAACTCTGAAATGGATACCATGTTTTGGATGTCTATCAATAACAGCATGCATAGCTCTATGAATATGTAGAAGCATGCCATTTTTGCGACACCAGTTTGCTAATCCAGTATTTGCAGTAAAACCGCCAGTTATATAATCATGCATGATGATTGGCATATCTAGCTCTTTAGCAAATTCAGCTCTTTCGTAGAGTTCTTCAGGAGTGTTAGCAGTACAGTTTAAGTAGTGACCTTTAACTTCTCCAGTTTCTTGCTGAGCAAGCTTAACTGCTTCTGCCACAAACTCAAATCTTTCTCTCCAACGCTGGAATGGTTGAGAATTTATATTCTCATCATCCTTTGTTAAATCAAGACCACCTCTAAGGCACTCATATACAACTCGACCATAGTTTTTACCAGATAATCCTAATTTAGGTTTAATGGTACAACCAAGAAGGGGTCTTCCATATTTGTTTAAACGATCTCTTTCAACTACGATTCCATTTGGTGGACCACCGCAAGTTTTAATGAAAGCGATTGGGAATCTAATATCTTCTAGACGTAGGTGTCTTAGAGCTTTAAATCCAAAAACGTTTCCTACTAAAGATGTTAATACGTTTGTAATAGAACCTTCTTCAAAAAGATCTAAAGGATATGCAATAAAAGCATAAAAAGCTTCAGGATCTCCAGGAACGTCTTCTATTCGATAACAACGTCCTTTATAAAATTCTAAGTCTGTAAGTAACTCGGACCAAACTGTTGACCAAGTACCTGTTGAAGATTCAGCGGCAACAGCTGCTGCAACTTCTTCTCTTGGAACACCTTCCTGACCTGTACATTTGAAACAGGCTAGTAAATCGGTGTCTAGGGGTACATATTCTGGAGTCCAGTAGGTATCTCTGTACTCCTTTACCCCTGCATCATACTTCTTACTCATAAGGATAAATTTAGGTCTGTGTAGGGAAAATAATTATTGTGCAAAATTTATAAATCTTGCTTTACTTAATTAGTCCTTTTGACCAAGAAATTCACCGTTACCCAGAGCAGGTTCAACTTCTCTGTGAGGACGAGCAATAATGTGAGCTGCAACTAAACCGTCACCAACTCTTTCACAAGCATCAGCACCAGCTCTTACAGCTGCGTTAACTGCGCCTGTTTCGCCTCTAACTAATACTGTGACATAACCGCCACCAACGAATTCACGACCAATAAGGCGAACTTCTGCTGCCTTTGTCATTGCGTCTGCTGCTTCGATTGCAGGTACAAGTCCGCGTGTCTCGATCATGCCGAGAGCGATACCCATTGTTTCTGTAGCCATTGTCTACTAAATACTAAATGTGGAATGTTCAATCCGAAGAATGCTTCATTAAGTACTTATAAGTCAAGCGTTTTCGATAAAATCTCCATTAATGTTTTTTCTATCATTCATAAGTTAAACTTATCACCCTTGGTACTATTGATATGTCAATACTTATGCAAATTAGTTAGTGCATCAAAACATACTGTTGTGTTAAGAAAAAATTTACATTATGTTATTTCCGTACGAGGCAGGCCCTGTCTACACAGGTGTGGAATGTTCAACCTTTCCTGTCTCCGTATCTAGCTTTGAAGTAAGATAATATTCTCAATAAATCTTTTGTTATTTTGAACCTTCCAGTCCTAACTATTGCTAGTGGCAACAAAAGCAAAGTTTCTGAAATTTCGGAAATGCTGGATGTTTTGTCTTTAAGGGTTCAGAAGCAACCAGAATATTTAAATGTCGAAGAGACTGGAAAAACATATTTTGAGAATGCACTTTTAAAAGCAAAAGCAGCTGCTTTAGAGACAAAATCTTGGGCATTAGCTGATGATTCAGGCCTTGAAGTGGATATCTTAGATGGTCGACCAGGCATATATTCTGCTCGATATGCCAAAAACAACGCTGAAAAAATTAAAAAATTAATTAATGAACTTTCTGATAGTCCTTACAGGAGCGCAAGATTTATAAGTTGTATGGTTTTATGTGATCCCTCAGGAAACTTAGTAAAGGATACAACTGGAATATGCTGGGGAGAAATTCTTAAGACCCCAAAATATCCAAATGGGGAATTCGAATCTATTTTTTGGGTAAAAGAAGCAAACTGTGTTTATGGAGAGCTCTCACAATCGCAACTTTGTAAGTTAGGAAGCAGGGGTAAAGCTGCCAAAATTATGTCACCTTATCTAAAAAAAGAAATTGGTTTAAAATAAAAAATTCTCAATAATTCGAAATTTCATCAATTGCTCTTATAGCAGCTGCTGCTGCTTCTTCTACATCTCCTTCTTTCCCTGCTAGAGTTAATCTACCAAAAGCTCCAACTGCCTTTACATCAACAACAGTTATATTTGATGCTTTTTCTGCTTCATTTGCTGCTTTTAAGACATACCCAGCGGGTTCAGTTTCTAATATAAACATACTCATCCCGGATTGAATCATTGATCCACTCCTGTTTTGTCTATTTATTAAAACAGCATGATCTGGAGTAATAGCTCGAATAACTTCTGTCCAACTAGTAGAAGGTTTAGTTCTTTTTCTAACTTCACTACCTATAGCATCTAGAACAACATCCCCGGAATGCAAAACAGTACTTTGATCTTTATGGTAGAGGGCAAGAGAACCAAATGCTCTCTCAACGATCATTTGCCCAAGTCTTACATTACTAGCCTTTAAGGCAATATCAGTAACTCTATGCACGGCCATCCCAGGGGAAACTTCCATCCATAGGCATGAATCTCCAGGGATTGGTAAAAAACCTCTACTAACAGTTCCCATATATGCAGCCAATTGAGGCTGAAGAGAATCTAAAAAAACATATGTTCTTAACTCAATTTGTTCTACTTGACTTGCTTGTCTGGATACCAAAGACTTTTCTGAGTCAGTTGTGATAAAACAGCTTGCACCACTAGCCTGAGATTGCACCTCAGATCCTGTGACAAGAGAACTCCCTTTCTTTCGTTCCCCTCTGTTTAAACTAGAAGTTGGTTCCATTCACGCGACTATAACGGATAATGGTTCATTTTTTCCATTAAATTTACTTGCATGCTTCCCACAAAACGATAACTTCAAGTAAAAGATATGCATTTTTATGGGAACTTCTCAAAAAAAAGAACCAAATGTTTCTGGCACTGAAAAAGAATTAACTCCTGATCAAACTCTTGGATTAGTCAGCCTAAGCTTGATGCAAAAATTATCTCAGAAAGATCCATCATTTAGTTGGTTAGAAGAAGATAAAATCGAGAAGGTAAATCTTAAGAACCTTAGAGATAGATTGGAGTTAACGCAATTAGCTATAAATACTGGAGCGCCTTTAACTACTTCAGAAGTGACAGCTTTAATTGGAGCAAAGCCGGGAAAATCTAAGTTAGAAAGAGCAGGATTATTAGCAACGAAAATAGCTAGAAATGTATGGAAAATCTCAAAAACAAGTCAAGGGAATTCCTTCTACAGGAATTAAAATACGCCCAAAAAGTTTTTTTCATAATTCCCATTTAAGTATTTAAACATTCATATAAGTTTTTTAAATGTGTTCATTTTGTAAGAGAACTTATTAATTACTTTCTTAAATTAAAAAGTTTATGCAAGCTTGAAATATAAGCTCTTGAAAATTTTTAATGAGTAAAGTTGAATTTAATAAGGAAACTGGGCCGAGGGAAGTTTTTTGCGGTTTAACTTCAATAGTTTGGCTCCATAGGAGAATGCCTGATGCGTTTTTTCTGGTAGTAGGTTCAAGGACATGTGCTCATTTAATTCAAAGCGCTGCTGGAGTTATGATTTTTGCTGAGCCAAGATTTGGAACGGCTATTCTTGAAGAAAAAGATCTAGCTGGTCTTGCTGACGCTCATGAAGAATTAGATCGAGTGGTTAATGATCTTATTGCAAGAAGACCAGAAATAAAAACTCTTTTTCTAGTTGGATCTTGTCCAAGTGAAGTAATTAAACTAGATCTTGCAACTGTCGCAGAGAAATTAAATAAAAGATTTTTAGGTCAAGTAAGATTCGTTAATTACTCTGGCAGTGGGATAGAAACAACTTTTACCCAAGGAGAAGATGGCGCCTTAAAAGCTTTAATTCCATTAATGGAGTCATCAAATGAGGAAAAATTATTATTAGTTGGGACTCTCGCAAATAATGTAGAGGATAGGTTTAAAAAGATTTTTAGAAATTTAGGAATTTCAAATATTGAGAGCTTTCCACCACGGCAATCAACAGAATTACCAAAGATTGGCAAAAATACAAAAGTATTGTTAACTCAGCCTTATTTAAGTGAAACGGTACGAGACCTCAAACATCGGGGTTGTGAAATAATTTCAGCTCCATTTCCTCTAGGTATCCAAGGCAGTACAAAATGGTTTTTAGCTGCTGCCAAAGCTTTCAAAATTAGTGAAATTAAAGTTCATGAAATTATTTCGCCTTTAATCAATAGAGCAAAACTTGCTCTTGATTCACACAAAGAAATACTTAAGGGGAAAAGATTATTTCTTCTTCCTGAATCGCAACTAGAGATATCTTTGGCAAGATTCTTGCATAATGAATGCGAAATGGATCTTGTAGAGGTAGGCACTCCTTACCTAAATAAGGATTTAATGAAAGAGGAGATTAATTTATTACCTGAAAATACAAAAATTGTTGAAGGGCAACATGTAGAAAAACAATTAGATCGAGTGAGAGAATCTAATCCAGACTTAGTAGTTTGTGGCATGGGTTTAGCTAACCCACTTGAGGCGGAGGGGATTAGTACTAAGTGGTCAATAGAAATGGTATTCAGTCCAATTCATGGAATTGATCAGGCCGCAGATTTGGCTGGTCTCTTCTCCAAACCTTTAAAAAGGAATCAAATACTAACTTCAAAAACTTTAGTAACGCATTAAAAACTATGGAATTAACTCTTTGGACGTATGAAGGACCACCACATGTTGGTGCTATGAGAATTGCCTCGTCAATGAAAGATATTCATTATGTGCTTCATGCTCCCCAAGGAGATACATATGCAGATCTTCTCTTTACCATGATCGAGAGGAGGGGGCAAAGGCCTCCAGTAACTTATACAACTTTTCAGGCTAGAGACCTTGGAGGCGATACAGCAGAATTAGTGAAGAAAAATATTAAAGAAGCGGTTGAACGATTCAAACCCAAAACTCTATTAGTCGGAGAAAGTTGTACAGCAGAACTTATCCAAGACCAACCTGGAGCACTTGCGAAAGGGATGGGGTTTGATATGCCGATTGTTAATCTTGAATTACCTGCTTATAGCAAGAAAGAAAATTGGGGGGCCTCAGAAACCTTTTATCAACTAACAAGAACCCTTTTAAAAGAAAAAGTAAGTTCTTCAGACAAAATAAATCCCCTTAGGTGGAGGGAATTAGGTAGAAGGCCAAAAGTTAATATACTTGGCCCTTCATTACTAGGATTTAGATGCAGAGATGATGTAATCGAAATCCAACGCATACTTTCTGAACAAGGTATCGATACAAACGTAGTTGCTCCATTAGGTGCTAGTCCAGATGATATTGAAAGACTAATTGATGCTGAAATAAATATCTGTCTTTATCAAGAAATTGCAGAAGCTTCATGTGAGTGGCTTAAACGGAACTTTGGAATGGAATATACGAATACTATTCCTATTGGAATAAAAAATACAATTGAATTTATAAATGAAGTTCATGAGACATTAGATCTTCCCTTAACGAATAAAGAAGAATTAGAAAATAAATCAAAACTTCCTTGGTACTCAAAATCAGTTGACTCTAATTATCTAACTGGTAAAAGAGTTTTTATTTTTGGTGATGGAACACATGCAATTGCAGCAGCCAAAATTGCTAAGGAGGAATTGGGTTTTGAAGTAGTAGGTCTTGGAACATACAGCAGGGAAATGGCCAGGCAAGTAAGAGCTGCTGCAAAAGATCTTAATGTAGAAGCTCTGATAACTAACAATTATCTAGAAGTGGAAGATGCCATGAAAAAGGCCGCCCCTGAACTAGTTTTAGGGACCCAAATGGAAAGGCATAGTGCAAAAAGACTCGGCATTCCATGCTCAGTAATTAGTACTCCAATGCATGTTCAAGATGTTCCTGCAAGATATAGCCCTCAAATGGGATGGGAAGGAGCAAATGTGATTTTTGATGACTGGGTACATCCCCTAATGATGGGCTTAGAAGAGCATCTTATTGATATGTTCAAACATGACTTTGAGTTTGTTGATGGTCATCAAAGCCATTTAGGACATACAGCGACAAACACAAATAACATTTTAAATTCTGACGAGAAAAAAGAAAAAAATAGTAAAGAAGGAATTATCTGGACTGAATCTGGTAGAGCTGAATTAACAAAAGTTCCATTTTTTGTAAGAGGTAAAGTTAAAACAAATACTGAAAAATACGCAATCTTGAGAGGAATTCCAGAGATAAGCGATGAAACTCTTTACGATGCCAAAGCATATTTCAGTTAATTTATTTACTAATAACCTATAATGAAGTCATGAGTATTTTCACTCATAATTTAATAGATTTCATTCTAAAAATTCAGTTATAAGAACATATTTAACACTTTTAATACAATTAAATACATATTTGTTTAGAAACATATTTCATGTGTATTTGCGCTGCAAGAATATAAATAATAATGTGTTTTAAGCTTTAAATGACAAGTACTATAAATAGACCTCTTGATGGAGAAGGAAGTGTTCAAGTAAAGCAAGATCCCAAAATAAATATTGAGGAAGGGGCTTTAGTTATTGCAGTCTATGGGACAGGGTGCGGGGGATATGTAACAGGTCAGACAGTTAAACTATTGAAAGAACATCACTTGTTAGAAGATACTGACGTTGTTATTTTTGATGTCCTAGGAGACGTCGTTTGCGGAGGATTTGCAGCTCCATTGCAACATGCTAATTACTGTTTAATTGTTACTGCTAATGACTTCGATTCAATATTCGCTATGAATAGAATTGTCTCTGCAATCAAAGCAAAAGCAAAAAATTATAAAGTCAGATTAGGTGGGGTAGTCGCAAATAGATCAAAAGACACTGATCAAATTGACAAATTCAATGAAAGAACCGGTTTAAAAACTATGGCCCACTTTAAAGATGTCGACGCCATCAGAAGATCAAGACTAAAAAAATGTACCATTTTTGAAATGGAACCAACTGAAGATGTTATTGAAGTTCAAAATGAATATTTATCTCTTGCCAAAAATATGCTTGAAAACGTAGAACCTCTAGAAGGCAATCCACTTAAAGATAGAGAAATTTTTGATTTACTAGGATTTGATTAGTCTAAATTAATCTAATCCAACCAATTGGCTTGTTAAATCATAAGTTTGCTTAGAGGTCTTCGTATCAATTATTCTTTTTGACAACTTTTGAGAAAAAGCTTTTCTGCCAGTTTTTTGACGATTTCCCCAGCTCCAATGGACTGATGGTTTAGCAAATTCTTTATAAGTTGCCACTTGAGCGACCCTCTCTCCTGCCAATCTTTGTGATACATATCCTTTTGTTATGAATTTTTGAAATATCGGGAAAAGGAATCTAAATAACCAAGGGGTATCTCTAAAAAGTTTTGTCTCAGCAACACATCCAGGATATAGAGAATTAACAATAATCTGCTCTGCAGGATATCTTTTTGATAATTCCTGCACTGTCACCATATTGCAAAGTTTACTATCCTTATAAGCCTTACCAGGTTTGAATTTCTTTCCATTCGCCATACTTATTGGAGATAAAAAACCATTTTTAAATCCAGATAAATCTCCCAAATCAGCTGGGGCAGGAATGGGGATCCTTCCTCCAAGTTCTGAATAATTAGCAGTAACAGTCCCTAATACTGTAATTCTTGGTTTGAATAGAGTTGATTTACCATTTAAAACAATTTCTCTTTCAGAAGATAAAATATTTTTTATAAGTAGGTTTATCATAAGAAAATGCCCAAAATGATTAACTGCCATAGAGTTTTCAAACCCCTGAGGAGACCTTTCAGGTCTCTTTAGTCTGGGTTTATAAACTGCTGCATTACAGATAAGAGAATTTATTGGTTTTTTAAATCTTTCTAATATTTCATCGCAACCTTGTCTCACATCGTCCAAGTTAGAAAGATCTATTTCTATAAAGTGAACATTTTTAACTTCCTCTTTTGTCAATAATTCCTCAGCTATTTTTATAGCTCTTTTATTTGACCTATTAACAGCTATAACCTCCCACCCAAATCTTAATAAAGGTTTTAGAGTATTTAATCCAACTCCAGAAGTTGTTCCTGTTATGAGGACTAAACCCTTAATGTTCTTACTCACTAGCAAAAAAGATAATAGAAAAATGAAAATTAGAATGATTCAAGATCACTCTTATCAACGCCATATTACTCTGATAATGTCCCTAGAAATTATTTGATCCTGATCCTTCATAAATCTTTGCTCACCTTCAGAAGAGAGTAAATCATCAAACTTATTTGTTAAGACATTAAATCTATATTTTTCGTATGAAAATGAGTCTTCAATTTCCT
>CACJPB010000005.1 GCA_902595175.1 uncultured Prochlorococcus sp.
ATATTTGAATTTTTTCTTTAAAATCTTTCGGTTTCCCAAAGTCTTTAAGTACCTCTTGACCACCTCTACCCATTTTTGGCATCGCAAGAATTTCTAATGCTCGTTTTATATCAACAGTAAAAACATCATCCTCTTTCTTTAAGGATCTATTTTCAGATTCAGATTCATTTTTAATCCATTTGATGTAAGGGCCAAATCTTCCTCTATCAGCTTCAACAACGCCTCCTTCAGGATGAACTCCTAACAATCTAGGTAAACTTAAAAGTACAAGCGCCTCATCTAGAGTTAGATCATCAGTTTTCAACTCTTTGGGTAATGAAGCTCTTCTTGGTTTAGCTTTATCTTGATCATTATTTCCCAATTGTACGTAAGGTCCATAAGGGCCAAATCTTAAAAAGACTTTTTCCCCAGTTTTCGGGTCAGTGCCAAGATCTGATGGGCCACTTAAAATTTGATCAACTTGCTTTATATCTAAATCTCCAGGAGTAATATCCATTGGAAGATTACCTTTAGCCTGAATTTCATTACCAGATTCATCAATTTTTGTACCCTCTAGCCAAGGTCCGTTAGAGCCTATTCTGACTACGCAAGGAAGGTCTTCGAAATCAACTTGTCTATAAGCTTTACCATCAATATCACCCTCTGTTTTCTGAACTTTTACCTCCAAACCATTTTTACCTTTATAGAAAGTTTCTAGGTATGGGAGCCACTCAAGATTACCAGAAGATATTTCATCCAATGAAGATTCCATTTTTGCAGTAAAAGTAGTATCAACCAGATCAGGAAAATGTTCTTCTAATAGAGCAGTAACAGCAAAAGCTGTAAACGTTGGGGCCAAAGTATTGGAAGATATATTCGCATAACCTCTATCAACTATGGTCCCAATAATGCTGGCATAGGTAGAAGGTCTCCCAATCCCTTCTTTTTCAAGAACTTTAACTAATGCAGCCTCTGTATATCTTGCAGGAGGTTTAGTTTCATGAAAAGTAGATTCCTTATTAGTAACTTCAAGACATGTTCCAGTTGTTAAGTTTGGGAGAATAATTTCTTGTTGTTCAAGGGATGAACTTGGGTCATCACTTCCCTCGACATAAGCTCTGAAGAATCCTGCGAAATCAATACTTTTCCCGCTCGATTTAAATAATCCATCCCCTACGCTAATTTCAGCATTAATCATTGTTAACCTAGCTTCCGCCATTTGACTAGCTACAGTTCTTTTCCAAATTAAATCGTAAAGTGATAAGTCTCTACCAGTTAGATTAGTTTCCTTTGGTGTTTTAAATACCTCTCCTGCCGGCCTAATAGCTTCGTGTGCTTCTTGAGCATTTCTTGCAGTTGAATTAAATTGTCTTGGTGAGTTAGATAAATATTCTTTTCCATACATAGAACTGACACATTCTCTAGCAGCTCTTGTGGCTTGTTCGGAGAGATGAACTGAATCAGTTCTCATATATGTTATGAAACCTCTCTCATATAGACCTTGTGCACATCTCATAGTTTCTCTTGCAGACAAACGGAGCTTCCTATTTGCTTCTTGTTGTAATGTGCTAGTTGTAAATGGAGGAACTGGCTTACGAGTGGATGGCTTTTTTTCGATTTTTGAGACTAACCAATCCTCTGAGGAAAAAGTCTTCAATAAATCATTTACTTGTTCTTCTCCAATTATTAAAGATTTGTTTCCTTCTTTTAATTTACCGGTTTGTTCGTCGAAATCGGAACCGTTAGAAATTCTTTGACCGTTTAAACTGAATAATTTAGTTTCGAAAGTAATATTATCTTTTACTAGGGAAGCTTTAATCCCCCAGTAACTAGCTTTTTTAAAGGATCTTCTTTCTCTCTCTCGCCTAACAAGAAGTCTTACAGAAACTGATTGGACACGACCAGCAGATAGTCGGGGGGCGACCTTCTTCCAAAGTAAAGGAGATAATTCATATCCAAAAAGCCTGTCCAAGATTCTTCTTGTTTCTTGAGCCTGAACAAGTTCCATATCAATTTCTCTTGTTTGGTCTAAAGCTTTATTAATTGCCTTTTTTGTGATTTCATGAAAAACCATTCTCTTAGTTGGTATTTTAGGCTTAAGTATTTGCAAGAGATGCCAGCTAATACTCTCTCCCTCTCTATCTTCATCAGTTGCCAGTAATAGCTGGTTCGCACCTTTCAATGCATCTTTTAACTCTTTAACAACCTTTTTCTTATCTTTTGGAACTATATAAAGTGGTTCAAAATCTTCTGTTGTATTAACTCCTATCCTTGACCATTTTTCCTTTTTAACCGCAGCAGGTATTTCAGCAGCTCCTTTTGGAAGATCTCTTACATGTCCCATTGAAGCGAGAACTTCATAATTAGGAGGCAAAAACTTTCTTATAGTTTTTGCTTTGGTGGGACTTTCAACAATAACAAGTGTGTGATCCAAGGTTTATTTCAAAAATTGGTGTTTTTGTTCTGTTAGGGCATATTATGATTATTTGAAGCTTTTTCAAGTATTTTCTTCTGAAAATTTCAAAAATCATACCCACAAATTATAATCAAGTTAAGATTAACTCTTAGACCCTTACAATCAAACATCTAATTTAATCCAATTTAATAAAGTGCCCAACGAAATCTTTACAATTAATTTAAATGCTCAAGCCATTATTCCAGAGGCTTTTATTTTATTAGGTATTGTTGGAACACTTCTTGTAGATTTAGCTGGAGAAAAAACTGCATCAAAATGGGCACCAATAATTTGCTATTTATCAATTGGCAGCTCTCTAGTTAGTTTGGCATTGCAATGGAGTAATCCTGTAGAAAGCGCATTCCTTGGGTCCTTTAATTCAGATAATTTAGCAATAGCATTTAGAGCAATAATAGCTTTATCAACTTTAGTTTCTTTACTCATAAGTTGGCGTTATACAGAGCAAAGTGGTAGCCCTATTGGGGAGTTTGCAGCGATAGTTCTCTCGGCGACTCTTGGGGGAATGCTTCTGTGTGGATCTACTGACCTTATTAGTGTATTTATATCTCTGGAAACTTTATCTGTAGCAAGTTACTTACTTTCTGGTTACCTCAAGAGAGATCCCAGAAGTTCAGAAGCTGCCTTGAAATACCTCCTTGTGGGATCTGCAGCAGCTGCTGTCTATTTATATGGATCCTCTTTTCTTTATGGATTAAGTGGTTCAACAAATTTAGCGACAATAGGTTTAGAGATTATCAATAAGCCGTCCTTCATTACTTCACTAGCTCTTGTATTTGTCTTATCAACAGTCGCATTTAAGATAGCTGCAGTGCCTTTTCATCAATGGACGCCTGATGTATATGAGGGGTCACCTACACCTGTAGTAGCTTTTTTATCTGTTGGTTCAAAAACAGCGGGCTTTGCATTTGCAATAAGAATTTTAAGCACAACTTTCTCTTCTTTTGACGAAGAATGGAAACTTTTATTTACTATTTTGGCCATATTGAGCATGGCTCTAGGAAATGTTGTAGCACTAGCTCAAACCTCAATGAAAAGGATGCTAGCTTACAGTTCTATTGGACAAGCTGGATTTGTAATGATTGGAATAGTATCTGGCACACAAGATGGATTATCAGCAGCTGTTTTATATTTGGCTGCATATTTGTTTATGAATTTGGGTGCATTTTCTTGTGTAATACTTTTCTCACTAAGAACTGGTTCTGACAGAATTCTTGATTACTCAGGACTTTACCAAAAAGATCCTCTTATTACATTAGGCTTGAGCCTTTGTCTTCTATCTCTTGGAGGTTTACCTCCAATGTTAGGATTTTTTGGAAAGATATATTTGTTTTTTGCAGGTTGGGCAAATCATCAGTATCTGTTAGTGATAGTTGGATTAGTAACTTCAGTTATATCTATTTATTACTACATTTCAGTGATAAAAATGATGGTAGTTAAAGAACCACAGGAAGCTTCTGAAATAGTCAAATCATATCCTGACATTAATTGGGGAATTGTAGGATTACCTCCCTTGAGAATTGCACTTTATACCTGCGTGGCAGTAACCGCTCTTGGAGGCATCCTGTCTAATCCTCTTTTTAAATTAGCTAATACAGCAGTTTCAGAAACTCCTTTCTTACAAGATATTATTGCTATAGCAAACAATATTTCCTAGAAGAATTTTTTAATAAATGTCTAAGAAAGTCGCGAGTTTAGAAAACATATCTAAAACATATGGGAAAGAGGATCTAACTGTTAAAGCCTTAGACAGCATAAACTTAGAAATTTATAAAGGTGATTATTTAGCTGTAATGGGTGCTAGTGGCTCAGGCAAAAGTACAGCTATGAATATTATTGGATGTCTAGATAGACCATCTAAAGGTATCTATAAATTAAATGGTATTCCTGTTGAGAATTTATCTGATGATGAGCTCGCGGAAATACGTAACCAAAAATTAGGCTTCGTTTTTCAACAATTTCATCTTCTTTCAGACGCAACTGCACTTGAAAACGTAACTTTGCCGATGATTTATGCTGGTATTGATCCCGAACAAAGATTAGAGCGAGGTAAAAATGCCTTAAAAAAAGTTGGCCTTTCAGAAAGAATGAATAATCGTCCAAACCAATTATCCGGAGGTCAACAACAACGAGTTGCTATTGCGCGGGCTATTATCAATAACCCTGCAATTTTGTTAGCAGACGAACCTACTGGAGCACTAGATTCAAAAACCACTGAAGATGTATTAGATCTTTTTGACAAATTACATGAATCTGGAATAACTATAGTTTTAGTTACCCATGAAGATGAAGTTGCAAATCGCGCAAAAAAAATAGCCAAATTTAAGGATGGAAGAATAGTTGAATTAAAAGTTTATTAAATTCAAAACCTTCTAATTACCTTCAGTTGAGTTTCATTTTCAATTCTTAAATTCCCTTTGGAATCAATATCTTTAATTTTCCATTTTTGAGGACAATAACCACTAGGTAAAAAACTTTTATTAAGAAACTTATTTGCAGATTTAATCACATATTCTTTCTTCTTATTACATTCAATTGAATCATAAAAAGCTTTAAGAACTTTGGCTGTCCAATAATATTGATTAATATTTTTAGTTTGAAGTACTTTTGATAACGAAATACCTTCTAATGGAGTGTAATTTAAAACATTCATGCCAAGTCCTACTCTTACATAGATAATTTCTTTACCTCTTGTTATCACCCTTGGTAAAAATCCAATCAACTTTTTTGAGCCAAAAAAAATATCATTTGGCCATTTCAAACAAACATTTATATTTTCTTGTCTAAGCATTTCACATAACTTTATACCTAAAGACAAATTAAATATTTGACATGCAAATTCTTTTGAAAATATTGGGTACGCTGCACTTAACCAAATCCCGCCTTTTGGAGAAACCCAATGTTTTGAGTTTTGGCCAACCCCTGAGAACTGTTCTCTTGCGATTATCGCTACTGGCTGATTTTTCTTTATTTCAGAATATCCAAGCAAGTTTGTTAGCTCATTTTCGGTACTTTTACATTTTATTTTGTAAAGAAGTCTCCAGTTTGGATATTGACCCTGGATTTTTTTTAGGTAAAAAACTGTCTTAGATGCAGATCCAATAACTTTCACAAATTCTTTATTAAAACAACGAGCATCTTTTTGAAGATTAGATTAACTTTAGTCTTAATGAGTAAATTTTACAAATTGGACAAAAAGTATTTGCCAATAGTGAATAGAAGAAATCCACATCCATTAAAGAATTGTCTTGATAATTTCAAAAAATCGTGGGGAGACCTAGATAAACTCTCTAAAATCAACGAAAACTGGAAGAACTTAATTGGTTTGGAATTATATCAAGAATGCAAACCATTAAATATTGAAAAAAAAATATTCACTGTTGCAGTAAATCATCCACAGTGGCGTCAAGCTTTAATCTATAACAAGCATAAATTAAAAGAGAGAATCGAGAAAATTGGAATAACTTTGAATGAAATAAAAATAATACAAAACTATGAAATTAAAAATAAAAATATCAAAGCTACTAATGCAAAGATAGTTTGGGCAAAGCATCCAAGCAGAATCCATCAAAATAATATGTGCATTTGTACTCTCTGCAATTCCCCTACTCCTGAGGGCGAAATCAAAAGATGGGGAAAGTGTTCTTTTTGTTGGAGAAAAATAAATAACTAAATTATTTATTTAGTTAAAATTAGTATTCCCATTTGCCCTCCCAAAATAGTCCTATATTCAGCTTTTTTAAATCCAACTTCCTTAGCAATATTTATAAGCTCATTTTTCTTTGGGAAATTTCTAATACTTTTTTCAATATATGCGTACTCTGGACCTAAATTAAAAAGCCTCGAAATGGTTACAACAATAAATCTCAAATAAATTTTCTGAAAAATATTGGATAAAGAACTTTGGGTTGAGCGATTAAAATCCAAAAATCCTGCCCTTCCTTTGTCCTTCAAAAGATAAAAAACTTTTTTTATTCCTTCTTCAACATTATTTAAGTTTCTAAGTCCATATGACATGCAAATCCCATCAAAATTTTTTGAATAATCATTAATTTCTAATACATCTTTAATTTCCCACTTAATAAATTTATTTTTTTTAAGCTCTGATTTTTTTTTTGCAATATTTAAGATATCCTCTGCACTGTCAATCCCAGTAATTGAACCCCTTGGACTAACTCTTTCAGAAATTAAGAATGCTAAATCTCCAGTTCCACAGCATAAATCAGCCCAATCTTCGCCATTTAAAGGTTCTAATAAATTAACTAATTTCCTTTTCCATAATCTGTGCAGCCCAAAACTTAATAGATTATTTAAAAAGTCATATTTATAAGAAATCTTATTAAATATATTTTTGACTTCTATAGTTTTTGTGAATTTCATTTTTAAATTTTTAACTTATTTTTTTTGGTATTAAATTAAATTTTTATTCATATGGTCTAATTGGAAGATTTTTTTCGAGAAGAAAAGTTTTTATTTCTTGTAGAGTAAGTTTCTTATCATGAAGTAATGATGCTAAAAGTGCGGCAGATGCCCTGCCTTCATTGAAAACATCATAGATATCTTCTAAACAACCTGCCCCTCCGGAAGCAATTACTGGGATATCAACAATATTTGCAACAGATTCTGTCAAATTTAAATCATATCCATTCTGTGTTCCATCACCATCCATTGAAGTAAGCAATATTTCCCCTGCGCCTAACTCCTCAACTTTCTTTACCCAACTTAATACATCTATACCAGTATTTTCTCTCCCTCCTTTCACATATACCTCCCATTCATCAGTCTTATCAACTTTTCTTCGAGCATCAATTGCTATAACGATGCATTGATTACCAAATTCTCTAGAACTTTCAGAAATTAAATAGGGATTTCTTACGGCTGAGGAATTCAAACTCACTTTATCTGCTCCTGCTCTTAAAAGATCATTAATAGAAGAAACAGAATCTATACCTCCACCTACTGTAAAAGGAATTTTTACTGATTTTGCTGTCCTAGAAACAAGGTCAACTAATGTATTCCTATTTTCCACGCTTGCTCTAATATCTAAAAATACCAATTCATCTGCGCCTTCATCAGAGTACCTACAAGCCAATTCAACAGGATCTCCTGAGTCTCTCAAGTTAACAAAATTTACACCTTTAACGACTCTGCCATTGGCGACATCTAAACAAGGAATTAAACGAAGAGCTACCATTTTAGTAAAAATTGTCCAAATGCTGTTAATCTTGCATAATAGCTTCCATTTTACCTCTTATGGCTGAAACAAAATTATTACCCAAAATCGGTAGTAAAATTAAAATTAACATTAACAAAGTAAAAGATAGACTACCAGCTAAATTAATTGATCAAATATCCTCTAATCCTAAAGCCGTCATAACAGGCTATAAAATGACAGACGGCAGGAGTATTGGGATCACCGCAAAATTTCAGAATGGTGAGCAAAATTGGTTTTTCCCAGAAGAAATTGAGAAAGGTTAAAGAGTAAAGTGAATGATCCAAAACAACTATTAGGAATTAAGGGTGCCTCTGAAACATCAAGCATATGGAAACTCCGTATACAGTTAATGAAACCCATAACGTGGATCCCTTTGATATGGGGGGTTATTTGTGGAGCAGCTGCAAGTGGGAATTTTGAATGGACATTTAGTAATGTTCTAGCTTCATTGGCATGTATGTTGATGAGTGGACCACTTTTGGCTGGGTATACCCAAACCATAAATGATTTTTTTGATAAAGAAATTGATGCAATTAATGAACCAAATAGACCAATTCCTTCTGGCAAAATTTCAATTAGAGATGTAAAAATACAAATCTGGGTATTACTTATAGCTGGTTTAATAGTTGCTTTTCTATTAGATTTATATGCTAAGCACAGCTTCCCCTCCGTCTTACTTTTGGCATTAGGAGGTTCCTTTGTTAGTTATATATATTCTGCTCCACCACTCAAATTAAAACAGAATGGTTGGCTTGGAAATTATGCATTAGGAGCATCTTATATAGCTTTACCTTGGTGGGCAGGACAAGCCTTATTTGGGAAATTAACTATCGTGACAGCGATACTAACACTTGCTTATAGCCTCTCAGGACTTGGAATTGCTGTTATTAATGATTTCAAAAGTGTTGAAGGAGACTCAAAGCTAGGCTTAAATTCTCTACCAGTAGTATTTGGAATTAAAAATGCAAGTAGAATAAGTGCAGGACTAATTGACATTTTTCAATTAGCAATGGTTGTAGTATTAGTCATTATTGGTCAACATTTAGCCTCTGTAATTTTGGTTTTATTGGTAATTCCACAAATTACATTTCAAGATATGTGGTTACTAAGAGATCCTTTAAAGTTTGATGTCAAATATCAAGCAAGTGCCCAACCGTTCCTTATAACTGGAATGTTAGTTACAGCTTTAGCGATAGGACATAGTTTTTTAGTTGCTTAAGGTGCAAAAGATTAAATTCAAATCTTTTGTTTTAATTATTCCAATAATAATTTTTTCTGGAATATCTTTTTATTTTTTTAGTCTAATATTTAGTACCTTAAAATTTGACGTTTCTAAAAATAAAAAGTCTCGGGGAACCAAATATTCTTACGTAATATCATCTTCTGATAATAAGATACTAAGCAAATTAAGCCGCAAATTTGAAGTAGAAAATAGTTATCATAAAATTCCATTTTTTCTTAAACATTCTTTTATATCTTCTGAGGATAAAAGATTTTATAAACATAATGGAATAGATTTAAAAAGTATTTCTCGTGCCCTTATTCAAAATATTAGAAGTGGTTATGTTAAAGAAGGAGGAAGTACGATTACACAACAAGTTGCTAGATTACTTTTTCTAAATAATGATTTAAATTTTCAAAGAAAAATCAAAGAAATATTTATATCACTCATACTTGAATTTAGATATAACAAAACTCAAATTTTAAAATTATATTTAAATAATATTTATCTAGGATCTGGAGCATACGGGGTAGACGAGGCTGCCCAAGTTTATTTTGGAAAATTAATAGATGAATTGACATTATCAGAGATCGCATTAATTGCAGGATTAGCTCCAGCTCCATCAATTTATTCACCTTATCAAAATTTAGAACTAGCTATTAAAAATAGAAATAAAGTTCTTGAATCAATGTATGTTGATGGATATATTTCTCTTGCGAATAAGAATAATGCTATTAAAGAAAAAATAAAGTTAAATTATCAAACATCTGATAATTTTTTAGATGATAAATTACTAATAAACTATATTCTGCAGGAAACTGATAAAAAAATTGGAAGTAAAAATGATTATAAGTTTTTAAGAATTAAATCTTCTATCAACAAAGATTGGCAAGAAAAAGGTCAAAAAATATCAAGATACGCAGGTCCTAAAGAACTTGAATTTGGTCTGTTATCTATCGAATCAAATACAGGACTAATCAGGACTATGATAACCAGCAAAAATCCATCAATTAATGAATACAATAGAGTGATTTCATCTGTAAGACCTTTAGGTTCTACTTTTAAAATAATCCCTTATGCTGCTGCATTAATAGAAGGAATAAAATTAAGCGATAAATTTGAAGACTTACCAATATGCTGGGAAAGTTATTGCCCAAAAAATTTTTCAGAAGACTATGGAGGTTCAATATCTTTGATTGAATCATTTAAAAGTTCATCAAATATCGTTCCAATATTAATAACAAAAAAAATCGGCTTAAGAAATATTATTAATTTAGCGAATTCATTTGGACTAGGTTACGAGCAAGAGTTTGAGGAATTCCCATCATTAGCTATTGGCGCCTACGGAGATAATCTTTTAAACATCACAAATGCATATTCAGCAATAAACAATAATGGGAAGATTCAAATCCCTGAAATAATAGAAAAAATAGAATCATTTAAAAAACAACCTATTTGGGGAAATAAATCTATTTCCAAGAAAATATTAGATTTAAAAATAAACAAGAAAATAAATAAACTTCTTGAAAAATCTGTAAAAGAAGGCACTTCAAAAGCAGCCTCTATAAAAGGAAAGAAAATTTATGGGAAAACAGGAACATCTGATGGAAATAAAGATCTTTGGTTTATTGGTTCCATTGATAACCTTACAACAGGGATCTGGATAGGTTACGACGATAACAAAGAATCTGAATTATCTAGTGGGAATGCAGCTTATTTATGGAAAAAGTTCATATCTGAAATTTATAAAATTCCAATTAAAAAATAAGTTATTTTTTTAAGATTTATAAGAAATTATTGCAGAATAAAATCCATCCCCAGGATAATCCAAGCTAGGTAAAATTTGCTTTTGGCTAACCAATTTTAAAGTTTTGTTTTTTTCAATAAATCGTTCAATTAATAGATTATTTTCATCGGGACAAATAGTACAAGTTGAGTAAACTAAAGTGCCCTCTTTTTTCAAAAGAGGAAAAATACTCTCCAAAAGTTTTTCCTGTAATAAAGTTAAAGATTTTATTTTTTCTTTACTTAAAGACCATCTAGAATCTGGATTCCTGGAAAGAGTTCCAATCCCTGAGCATGGAGCATCTAATAAAATCTTATCAAAATAAGATACAAACTTAGGATTTAATTCAATCAAACTCGCAGCATCAGCCTTAAGGGTATTAACAGATTTTAAATTTAACCTTTCTAAATTTGATTGCAGTATTTTCAATCTTTTTGCTGATCTATCTACTGCAATGATTTCAGCACTATCATTTGTTAATTCTGCTAGGTGGGTAGACTTACTTCCTGGAGCTGCGCAAGCATCTAAAATCTTTTCACCTTCTTTTGGATTTAAGAGAGGTGCTATCCACTGTGAAGATCTATCTTGAATTGTCCAAAGTCCATCACTATATCCTGGTAAATTTTTAATAGATCTTGGATTAGATTTTAAAGTAATTCCATTATGTAAATCTTTAATAATTTCAGCCTCAATTTTGTTTTTATGAAGTACTTTCAAAAAGTTATCTAAATTAGTTTTTAATTGGTTAATTCTCAAATCAATTGATGGTTTTTTATTAAATGCCTTAATGATATTTTCACCCTCGCTATTGCCGACCCATTTATAAAGATCCTCCACAAGCCATAATGGAAATGATTCAAGATATGAAATTCTTTCTTTGTTATCAGAAGATAATTTCGGAAGAATTTTTTGTTCTAATTTTCTTGATGCATTTCTCAATATCGCATTTACAGTTCCTGCTAAACCATTTAAATCTGTTTTTTTAGCTACTTCTACAGTGGTAGAAATAGCAGCAGGAAATGGGATTTTATCCATTTTCAATAGTTGATACAAACCTATATGTAGAAGCCATCTTAACTTTGGAGGCTGCTTTTTATGAGTAATTTTTGATGTATGATCCGTCCAGAGATCAAGAAATTTTCTATACCTTACGCATCCAAAAGATAATTCCGTAATAAAAGCTATATCAAGAGGATTAAATTGATAATTTTTTAAAACCTTTTCAAGAGCATGATCAGAAAAATCACCAGAACTAACTTTTAATAAAATTTCCCAAGCTGCCTTTCTTTGTAAATATCCTATGCTCAAAATATAATTAATTTTTTAAAGATAACTTTAATATACTAAAAATTTAAAAATTTAAACTACTTTTTCAATTGCAGAATTAAACCAAATAAAACCTAAGATAGAAATAAGTGAAAGATTAAATCCTAAAAAAAGAAAGATATTTAAAGAATGGATTCTTTCACGAAAAAATATTTTTTTCTCTTTTTGATACTTCATTATTAAAATAAAAACTTTTTCAGGATTCCAAACGGCAACCAATATTGATAGATCCTGCATCAAGCATTCTGCCTAATTTAATTGCTATGGATTCCTCCAACCTAGTGAAATTAGATTGATGGGTAGTTTTCCAATCTAATTCAGAAAAGGTGATAATTCCCGTCGAATTACTTTTTAAAAAAAGCGTTCCAATTTCCATTAGATAAATCTAATTTTTTCTAAGTTAAAATCCGTACTTAATATTTCTTCATAACATAATATTCTTTTAATTTTTCAAAGACAACTGTAGATTATTACTTTTAATTTATTGAATATCTCTTAAAAATTTATCAGCCGTTTTTAAGTGATTATTTAATTTTTCCTCTGACATTTTATCGAGATTTCTCGTTAACATTGCCAGACGATATTGCTTTCTAAAAAAGCTTTCATTATCTTTAATAAATTTCCAAAATAAGCCATCCCATATTTCACACCATGGGCCACTTTTAAAATTAGACATTTTTTTTACATAATTAGAGCTTGATATATATGGCTTTGTTGAAAAGATACCACCATCACTAAACTGACTCATTCCATAAACATTCGGGACCATAACCCAATCATAGGAATCAATAAACATTTCCATAAACCATTTATAAACTTGGTGAGGGTGAATTCTACATAGAAGCATAAAGTTGCCAACAATCATTAGCCGCTCAATATGATGACAATAACCAAATTTAATAATATTTTTTATAACAACGTCTACTGGTTCAATTCCTGTATTTCCTTGATAAAAAGATTTTGGAATTGGCTTATCTTCAAAATTCCAAAAATTACTATTTCGCATCTTTGTTCCGTACTTTTTATAGACGAGACAAATAAATTCTCTCCATCCAATAATTTGACGAATAAAACCCTCTAAAGAGTTAATAGGAACATTATTATTTTTTGCAAAAAGTAATGCTTTATTTACTACTACATCTGGAGTTAATAAGCCGCTATTTAAAAGAGGAGAAAGTAAACTGTGCCATAAAAAAGAATTTTCTTTAGAAATAGCATCCTCATAATCTCCAAATAAGAAAAATTTATGTTTAAAAAAATCATTTAACCATTCATCTGCCTCTTCAAAATTAGTTGGATATAAAAAATTATTACTTTCTCCAATAAACTTAATATCAAAATTGGCTAATGACCTTTCTGCATTAACTACAAATTTATTTTTTTGTAATTTTGGTGTATCGGGTATATTTATTTTTTTTGGTAATTTTTTTCTGTTCATTTCATCGAAACTCCATTTACCTCCTTCAGGTGTATCATCAGGATTAACTAATATCTTTTGGCTCTTTCTTTGATTCTCATAAAATCTCCCCATAAGAGGTTTTTTTGCATTTGATACAAATAAATTTTTTAAATCTTCACTGCTCATAAACATAGGAGAAGGCAAAATATTTAAAGTTAAATTATTACTTTCAACAAAATTATTAATCCTCTTCATTATTAAAAAATCATGAGGGTCAATAAGATTTATTTTCTGATATTTATTTTTAATAAATTCCGATAAGTAATCAACTGTAGAAACATTATTCTTGTTTTCGATATATGAAACTTTAAAGCCAGATATCTCTAAATAATTTTTATAAGCGAGCATAGATGCTCTATGAAAAACTAACTTATTTTTATGGTTAATTAATTTATGAAATTTATCATTTCCAAAAAATAATGAGTCTTCCAAAATCAAAACTTCACAATTTATTTTTAAGATTGGGCTTTCTCTAAAAAGTTGATTCGGGAAAATAATTGATACTTGTTTCATCTTTGCGACTTCCTGTTACTGCATCTTTTTGAACAGTAGATAACATCATCCCAACAATTTTTCCATTTTTTACGCCACTCAAATGGCCTATTGCAAACAGGACAAGTTTTAGTAGAAAGATTTTTCAAAATTTATAATTTTCTTTTATGAGTAGATTTAAATCTAGTTGAATCTTTAAGGGCCATATGTTTTGTATTTCTCCCTGAAACTCTCTTTCTCCATACTTTAAAAGATTTGGGTTTAAGATTTTGCCGCATAATTTTTATCGCATCTTCCTCTTTTAAACCAAATTGATACTCGATAGCTTCAAAGGGTGTTCTATCTTCCCAACACATTTCTATTATTCTGTCTATATCGCTACTCTCCATAATTATTGTTCACATTGTGAGGTACAAAGTTTTTCAATATCGGATCTACCTGTAATTTGAAGTCTATATTTTGCCCAATATCTGTAAACCAATCTCAATAATGGAGATAAGAGCTTAATCTTCAAGGGATAATAAACCCAACCTAAACCAACTAATTCATAAGAATATGCAAGTACATCTAGTCCCTTAATAATTTCACCATTTTCAATAATCCCATGCAGGTTTGACATAGCTTCTGAATATGAGATGTCATTAAAAAGCCTTTGATCATAATCCTTACTGTTAATATCTATAAATACAATTTTATTTAAGGAATCTCTTTTTTTAAGAAAATTTGTTTCTCTCAAGCAAAGAGGACAACCACCATCGAATAAAAAGGTTAATTTATTTTTCATATTTTTATTCAAATATAGAAATTAAATAACTTTTTTGTGGAATAAAAAATTTTTTTTAGAGTACAAGCTTTATAAAGCCTTAATAATTGCCAGTTCTAATTTAGTGAAATTATATTATCTTATAAATTAATAAGCCATTGATTAAGGGATACATCAATGGTTTAAAATTATTCATGATCAGTCATCTAGAAGATGAACTCCTTCTCCTACGTCAGGAGTAAATTTACAATATTTTTCAAAAATAAGTCCAACACCTCTCATTTTTTCTCCTAATTCATCGTTAAATTTATTCCATTCTTCCGATTCACGATCGGGTAAATCCCACCCTTGTTTTTCTACCATACTTGTTATGACTGTATAGTCCCATTCTATGTATGCCATTGAGTTAATTTAAACTACCAAAATATTATAAACCAAGAGATTTAATAGGTAATCAATATTTTTTGAATATAATTTAAAAGTGTGAAAAAATTATAAATGTCAATTTTGCCAAGAAGATTTGAACGAATCAAAAGTGTTTTAGATTGCAGAATGAAAAACTTGACTGTTTTAGTAGAGGATGTCAATAAACCACATAATTTATCTGCGATATTAAGGACATGTGATGCAGCAGGAGTTTTCGAAGCAAATTTTATTAGCAAAACGAATGCCGTTAAGACTTTTAATAGTACTGCGCAAGGAAGTCAAAAATGGGTAAAACTGAATAATCATGAAAACATTATCAAAGCAATATCTGATTTAAAGAATAAGGGTTTTAAATTATATGGAACGACTCTTAATAGTGAATCAGTAGATTATAGAAATTTTGATTATTCTCAAAATACATGTTTTGTTCTAGGAGCAGAAAAATGGGGACTAAGTAATGAACTTATATCAATGGTTGATCAATCAATTTTTATACCTATGAGAGGTATGGTTCAATCTCTGAATGTTTCAGTTGCTGCTTCTATATTATTATTTGAAGCTGTTCGCCAAAGAAAAAATAAAGGTATATTGCCCGCTAATGGAGAAGGGTTAAATATGGATGAATATCAAAAAACACTTTTTGAATGGTGTTACCCAGAATTAGCTGAGGTGTATAAAAAATCAGATATAGAGTATCCAAAGTTGAATGATAAAGGAGAACTTGATCCTATTACAGATAACTAAATTTATACATAATTTTAACTATCAAAAATTTCTTCAAGGTCCTCTCCTATAAAAGAAAGACCTAAAACTAAAAAAAACATTGCCAACCCTGGGAACAAAGCCGTCCACCATATACCTGTAGGTAAAGCGGCAAGAGCCAGATTTAAATCACTTCCCCACTCTGGGACATCTGCAGGAACGCCAAGGCCTAAAAATCCTAAACTTCCTAATACCAAAACTGCATCTGCAGCATTTAGGGTAAGCAGAATAGGCAATGGTGTTATTACATTTGGGAGAATATATTTAAAAATAATTTTTTTAACATCAGCTCCTGCAACTTGAGCGGCCTCCACATAAGTTTCGGATTTAACCAATATTGTCTGATTTCTAATTAATCTAAAATATTGAGGAGAGTAAACAATACACAATGCCAAAGCAGCGTTAAGGATACCCTTACCCAATACAAAAGCCACAACAACTGAAAGCAAAATTACAGGTATTGAAAAAATAGTATCCATTATTAGTGATAAACATTTATCAAAAAAACCACCAAAATATCCACTTAATAATCCCAATGGCAAACCCAAACTTAATGAAAAAATAATAGCTAAGAATACAACTTCTATCGCTAATGATGATCCTTGCAAAGTTCTTAAGCAAACATCTCTTCCTAATCTATCTGTGCCACAAAAATGATTAAGAGAAGGAGGGGCAAAGATATCATTGCTTAACGTTGAAAATGAATAGCCAAAAAAATTATTAGCCTCTAAAAATTTCATTATTAAAACAACAAGAAGATAAAAAAGTACAATTAAAAATCCAGCTTTTCTGATATTTGCGCCGACACGATTAAATGAGTTAATATTCAAAATCTTTTTTTACAGATATAAATGAAATATACCCAATTCTTATAAAAATAAATAGCTATAAAAATTTAAATTAAAAGATATTACTGGTTTAATTTCAAGACTGCCATAAAAGCTTCTTGAGGGACTTCAACTTTACCCATTGCCTTCATCCTCTTTTTACCTTTGGCTTGTTTCTTTAAAAGTTTCTTTTTCCTAGAAATATCCCCTCCATAACATTTAGATAAAACATCTTTTCGCAAAGCACTTATGCTTTCACTTGCAATAATCCTGCTACCTATTGATGCTTGAATAGGTATTTTAAATTGTTGTTTTGGAATAAGTTCTTTTAATTTCTCAACTAAACTTCTGCCAATTCCATAAGCCTTATCTTTATGAACAATAGAAGTTAATGGATCGGCTCTTTCTGAATTTATTAGAACATCTAATCTAACAAGGTCATTTTTTCTATAGCCAATCAAATGATATTCCATTGATGCATAACCTTGGGTTCTACTTTTCATTTGATCAAAGAAATCTGTAACAACTTCTGCTAATGGAATTTCATAAATCAAGGTAACTCGATCTGTTGTTATATATTTCATATCTATAAATACACCCCTTCTTTCCTGACATAAACCCATTAATGTTCCATTAAATTCATTGGGAGCATAAATTTCCATTTTCACATAAGGCTCTTCTATTGATTCCCTAAGTTGTGGATCAGGAATTGTAGAAGGATTATCAATAAAGATATGTTCCTGCTGATTTAAATTAACTTTATAAATAACTGATGGTGCCGTTACGATTAGATCCAAGTCATATTCTCTTTCTAATCTTTCTTGAACAATCTCCATATGAAGAAGTCCTAGGAATCCGCACCTAAATCCGAAGCCCATTGCGCTACTGGTTTCGGGCTCATATTTTAAAGCTGCATCAGATAATTGTAATTTTTCGAGTGATACTCTTAAATCTGGGAATTGATCAGCATCAGTCGGGAATAAGCCACAAAAAACCATAGGATTTGCTGTCTTATATCCAGGCAAAGGATCATTGGCAGGTGAATTTAAAAGAGTAATCGTATCTCCCACTCTCGCATCAGCAACTGATTTTATAGAAGCAGCTAGATAACCAACTTCTCCTGCATGTAATTCATCAACTTGCTGCTGATCAGGCGCCATTATTCCTATCTCATCTAGTTCATAATTTTTCTTACTTGCCATTAATAATATTTTTTCTCTCTTATTTAGAGACCCAGATATCACCCTGAAATAAACAATAACTCCCCTGTACGGATCATAATAAGAATCGAAAATGAGTGCCTTTGTAGGTAGTTTAATTTCATCTTGAGGAGGAGGTACTCTTCTTACGATTGCTTCCAAAATATCTTTAATACCAACTCCAGTTTTTGCTGAACAATTTATTGCATTAGATGTATCAAGTCCAATAATTTCCTCTATTTCTTGCTTTATTTTTTTTGCATCAGCGCCTGGCAAATCAACTTTATTTAAGACCGGAATAATTTCAAGATTATTTTCTAAGGCAAGATAAACATTAGCTAAGGTTTGAGCTTCTACTCCTTGACTTGCATCAACAACAAGTAAAGCGCCTTCACAAGCTTGAAGAGATCGACTAACCTCATAAGAGAAATCAACATGCCCTGGAGTATCTATTAAGTTCAAAACATATTCTTGGGAATCGTCAGCTTTATATTTCATCCTAGCGGCCTGCAACTTGATAGTAATTCCTCTCTCTCTTTCAAGATCCATACTGTCCAAAAATTGTTCTTGCATATCCCTTTGCTGCACAGTCCCAGTATCTTGAAGCAACCTATCTGCAAGGGTAGATTTACCATGGTCAATATGAGCGATTATGCAGAAATTTCTAATTTTTGAAACTGATATATCAGTCATATAGAAAAAAAAATTCTCCTCTTATTACATCTTGAATAATACTAGCTAATTAGAATTATGGATGGAAACCAAAAATGGAATTATTTCTTTTTTTAATTTCTTTTATGAAGGTACTGTAATTTTCAGAGACTGATAGTTCTGGATAAATTAAGTCATTTATTTTTTTCTGAAGATTATGCTTATCGTTTAAAAATAAAACAGATTTTTCTAGAACCTCAACCATAATTGAAACCGCAGTACTTGCTCCCGGAGAGGCTCCCAACAAAGCAGATAATGATCCATCAGAAGAATTTACAATCTCAGTTCCAAATTTCAAAGAACCGCCACCTTCAGTTTTTTTAATTATTTGGACTCTTTGACCAGCATTCTTTAAATACCAATCAGAAGGATTAGCTGATGGCATCATATTCTTTAGATTCTCAACTCTTGAGTTATGGTTCTTTAATGATTGTGATATTAGGTAATTAATTAAATCGTTGTTCTTGAAACCAACGTCTAACATAGAAAAAATATTATTCTTTTTAATTGAACTAAATAAGTCAAAGTATGAACTTTGTTTTAGAAATTTCGTTGTAAATCCAGCAAAAGGTCCATATAAAAGAAGTTTTTTATTATCAATCCATCTGGTGTCTAAATGAGGCACAGACATTGGTGGCGATCCAATATCAGCTTTACCATAAACTTTTGAGTTATGTTTTTCTGTTAGATCTTTTTTCTCGCAAATAAGCCATTTCCCACTAACAGGAAATCCACCATAACTTTTTGCTTCTGGAATTTTTGATTTTTGTAAATAATTAATTGTTTTTCCACCAGCGCCAAGAAACACATAGCCAGCTCTAATTGAAGTTTTTCTACCTTCAGAACTTATTTCTAGCTCCCATTGTTTTTTATCAATTTTCTTTAAATCTACTAATTCTGTTTTGTATCTAATTTCAACATTTTTGTTTAAGGAAACTGATGACAAATACTCTTTAGTTAAAGCCTCAAAATTAATATCAGTTCCTCTACCTATTCTGGTAGCAGCAATTTGAGTAGATGGATTTCTATCGTTTGTTATTAGAGGAGCCCATGATGAAATTTCATCAAAAGATGTAGAAAATTCCATATCGATAAATTCAGGATTTTCTGTCATTTTCTGAAATCTTTTTTTTAAAAAAGAAATATTATCCTGACCAGAAACAAAGCTAATATGAGGAATAAATTTTAGAAACTTCTTAATATCAATTTTCCCTGATTCATACAATGAGGCCCATAAAGACATAGATGTTTCAAAAGAACGATTTATTGAGAGCGCTTTATCTATTATTAGATTTCCTTTTTCATCTAAAGGGGTATAGTTTAATTCGCAATTAGCGGCATGTCCTGTACCTGCATTATTAAAAGCGCCAGTACTTTCACTTCCTGGAGCATTTAATTTTTCTATAATAAGAAATTTTATATCTGGTAAAACTTCTGAAATTAGGAGGGCTAAAGTACTACTCATTATCCCTGCTCCTACTAAGACTGCATCAAAGTAGCTATTGTCATTAGTGGGATTTTTAGATGAAGTCACAACAGAAAATTATCTTTTTTGCAATTAATCAGATTTCTTTCTAGGCTTATTATAAAGTTAATCCAAAATTATGAGTACTGAAACACTCTCGCTAACAAACGAAAATGTAGAAAAAGTCCTGGACGAGCTAAGACCTTTTTTAATTTCTGATGGAGGTAATGTAGAGATTGCAGAAATAGATGGTCCAATTGTCAAAGTCAGACTTCAAGGAGCATGTGGTAGTTGCCCAAGTAGCACTATGACTCTCAAAATGGGTATTGAAAGAAAGTTAAAAGAAATGATTCCTGAAATAAGCGAAGTTGTCCAAGTTTTATAAAAATTTTTAACTGAAATATATATTATTTAGTTTTTAATTCCTTCAACAAAGATGATTCCATATCAAGGCAATCGATAGGAAGTCCTTGACCAATAGCGATTAAAAGGGGTGCAAGAATTCCTAAAGTAAAAACTAAATTTGATTGGCTTACATCATATTTACTCAAAGTAAAAGTTATCAAATAAATAATTGAAAAATAAGCATGTAGTGAAAAAAATTCTTTTGGCTTTAACACTGGCCACCTTAAAGTATTTCCCAAGAAATATAAAAAACCTGTCATAAATAAATAGTTACATGAAGATTAAACCAAATATAAACATAAACCTTTTTAGAGACTATTTATAAAAAAATTTACCTAAGATAATAATTAAAAAAACATTAAATCTTCGTTTCTATTTGTAAAAGCTAGACATGCAGTCAAAAATACGCTTATAATTATTTGGTAGCAATTGCTACTTTTTCGTTCACCCTCATTTGAGGGCGCAGTTCGAGTCATACCATGGAACGGGGGATGGCCGTGTTGTCACATCGAAACATGACTACTTTAACTTACAGAGGTAAAAACTACGTTCAAAACAAAGAAGCTGCTAAAAAGCAACTTGTTGAACTTACCTACAGAAGAAACGTATACACCAACAGAATGGATGACGCTTCTTCAAGTAATGAAAAAGCAGAATTAAATTACAGAGGTGTTAATTACACTAAATAATTTAATTAAACAAATTAAAAGCCCCTTTTTAAAGGGGTTTTTTTTTGGCTATATTTATCAAGAGTCCTTTAAAAAATATGTCTGAAAGTTGCTGTAATACAAACACATCGAATAAAGCACCTAATCAATTCGATCATAAAGATGCGATTCAAGAAAGATATGGCTCAGCGGCACAAGAAAAAGAAAGTTGTCTTTGTACACCAGTTGGGTTTGATCCCGTTTTACTAGAAGTAATTCCTCAAGAGGTTATAGAAAGAGACTATGGGTGTGGTGATCCAACAAAATATGTTCAAAAAAATGATATAGTCTTAGATCTTGGAAGTGGTAGCGGCAAAAATGCTTTCATTTGTGCCCAAATTGTTGGAAAAGAAGGGAAAGTTATTGGAGTTGATCAGAATCCTGACATGCTTTCTTTATCAAGATCAGCATCTAAAGAAGTTTCAAAAAATATAGGTTTCAACAATACAGAATTTCTAGAAGGTTCGATTGAAAAACTTGATGAATTAGATAAAGATTTAAATCCATTAATCTCAGATAAATCAGTTGATATTATTTTAAGTAATTGCGTTTTAAACTTGGTAAGTCCAGAATCTAGAAATAACCTTCTAAATAACATAAAAAGAGTTTTAAACGATAATGGAAGAATTGCAATTAGCGATATCGTCTCTAACAAAAAAGTACCTTTAAGATTGCAAAATGATCATGATTTATGGACAGGATGTATTAGTGGAGCATGGTATGAGCCAGACTTTATAAGTGATTTTAAAGAATTAGGATTTAAAAATTTAAAATTTGTAGAAAGGAGTGCTGAACCTTGGAAAGTAATTGAGGATATTGAATTTAGAACAGTAACTTTAGTGGGCAATATTTAAAAAAATTCAAGAGTTGAAAATATAAATTTCCATGAGAAATAATCTAAGAGATCAAATACCCGCATTAAAAAATAAGTATTATTTCAACTATGGCGGTCAAGGACCATTACCAAAATCTTCTCTAGAAGCAATAGTTAAAACTTGGGAGATTATCCAAGATTTAGGACCATTTACCAATGATATGTGGCCTTTTATTTACAAAGAAATATTAACCACAAAAAGAATCATTGCGCAAAAATTAGGTGTCAATTCAAAAAATGTAGCTTTTACCGAAAATATCTCTTCCGGTATGATTTTACCCTTTTGGGGAATAAAAGCAAAAGAGGGAGAAGAGTTGTTAATAAGTGACTGTGAACATCCTGGAGTAGTGGCTGCAAGTCGAGAATTTTGCAGAAGAAATAAATTAATATTCAAAATTTTGCCAATCCAAAAAATTAAAAATCTAAGCGACGCAAATCTAATTTTAGAGATTTTGAAAAATCTAACTAGTAAGACTAAGATCCTAATTATTTCTCATATCTTATGGAACTTTGGATATAAAATTCCTTTAAAAGAAATTTCTATCGAATTAAAAAATAATCGAGAAAACTCTTATTTAATTGTTGATGGTGCTCAAACCTTTGGGCACATAAATATTGAAAAAGAAGTTTTTTATTCTGATTTATATTCAATAACTTCTCATAAATGGGCATGTGGACCAGAAGGACTTGGAGCCATTTATGTCTCAGATAGATTTATTCTTGAAACAGATCCAACAATAATTGGTTGGAAATCATTAAAAAAAGAACAAGGCATTTATGAGCCTTCAGATAATCTTTTTCATGATGATGCAAGGAAATTTGAAATAGCTACCTCTTGTATTCCTTTACTTGCTGGGCTTCGGAATTCTTTAGATCTTTTGGATAAAGACTGCCATGAAAAAGAAAAAAACAAAAATATCAAAAAATTAAGTGGAAAACTTTGGGATGAATTAAATCAATCAAAGGGTATTGAATTAGTTTTAGAAAAAAAATATTTAAATGGGATTGTTAGTTTTAATATCGAAAATATTAAAGATAAGGATAAATATGTAAAAAAACTTGGAGAAAAGAAAATTTGGATTAGAGTTTTAGAAGATCCAAAATGGTTTAGAGCATGCGTACATCAAATGACTACAGAAGCTGAGATTGATTTACTTGCTAGAGAAATAAAAAAAATATTGACTTAAAGATCTATTGATGCAAAAAAAACTTAGTTTACCAAGGTATCTCCGAGTTGTCCCATGCAATAAATTTTCCTGTAGATTCTGGTGATTGATTTTTAATAATATTGATCAAGAGTTGGGAGGATTTTTCTTTACTAAATAATTTATGTTCTGGAACAAATTTATGAAAAGGTCTAGATAAATCAGTATCTACTGTTCCTGGATGAAGCAATGTGATAGCTGCCTTTGGGAAACGTCTAGCCCATTCAATACTTAAAGATTTAAAAAACTGATTTTGCGCAGATTTTGCAGCTCTATATGAATACCAACCTCCAGTTTGATTATCTCCAATGCTACCAACTCTTGCACTTATACTTGCAAAATTAAAATCAAAATCTTTTGGTATAAATTCTTCAATCGCTTTAGCTAATAAAATAGGAGAAAAGGCATTTATTGAAAAACTTTCCATCATATTTTTTTTATCAAGATGTTGTAATCTTTTTTCTGGTTGAAGAGAATTACTATGAAGTCTACCCGTAGCATTAACAACTAGCCTTAATTTTGCAGGATGATTTGATATTTTATTTTTCAACTGCAAAAGGGATTGAGAATCCTCTATATCTAATTCCCAAAAAGGGTTAAATTCACTTTTTCTTCCACACAAAACAACATCTAAATCTTTTTCACTTTCATTCAGATCTTTAGCTAGTTGTGTTCCAATTCCACCTGCGCCTACAACTAAGGCTAAGCCTTTCATTTTATTAAAAATAACTCCATTAATTCTAAGAAACTTTTCTTGTAATTTGCGTAAAAATCTTTCTTATTTAATTAGGAAATTTTATTGAGATTTATTTTTTTCTTTTAATAATTTATAAGCTATTTTTCTATCATCAAAATTAATAACTTTATCATTGAGAATTTGGTAGTCTTCATGTCCTTTTCCTGCAATTAAAACAATATCTTTTTTATTGGCAAATTTAATAGATTCATTTATTGCTTTAAATCTATCAATTTCAATTGTTATTTTTTCTCTTTTTTTTATACCCATCAAAATATCATTTACTATCTTTTGGGGTTCTTCTGATCTTGGATTATCTGAGGTTATAAAAAGTTGATCAGACAACTCTTCAGCTATTGATCCCATCAAAGGCCTTTTACTACGATCACGATCTCCGCCACAGCCAAAAACAGTTATTAGTTTCCCTACACAAAGTTTTTTAATTGATTGCAAAACTTTTTTTAATCCATCAGGAGTGTGGGCATAATCAACAATTACTGTTGGAAGAGATCTTGAAACGTCATTATCATCAATTTGTATTTTCTCCATTCTCCCAGGAGCACCAGGGAAAGATTGTATTAACTTTGATAAATCTTTTAAAGAAAAATTCAGTTTATACAAAATTGTTATTGCTTGAATCGCATTCATTAAATTAAATTCACCAACAAGTGGAACAAAAAGTTGAATTTTTTCCCTAGGTGTATGAAAAATACAAGTGGAACCACTTTCAGTAAATTTTTTATCTGTTACGAAAAAAAAATCATCATTTTCAAATTCACTTTCAGTAATCTTTGTAGAGACTAATAAAGATCTTTTTTTAAGATCAGATGATAATTTAGATATCCAATGGTCATCATGATTTAATACACAAATCCCATCTTTTTCTTTTAAGTAAGGTGGGAAAAATAATTTTCTTTTTGTTTGAAAATATGATTCCATATCTGGGTGATAATCAAGATGATCTTGAGTTAAATTAGTAAAAATAGCCGCCTCAAATTCGCATCCTGATATCCTGTTTTGAGCAATAGAATGAGAACTTACCTCTAATATCGCGAATTCAGATTCTGCCTCAAGAGCAGCATTTAATTTATTTTGAAGTTTATCAGCGAACTCAGTTGTATGAGAAGCTACTTCAGAGAAACCGGGCCATCTGTTGAATAAGGTCCCAAACAACGCAGTTTTTTTTCCTAATTTTATTAAAAGATATTCCAATAAAAAAGTAATCGTCGTTTTTCCATTTGTACCCGTAACACCAATAAGTTTAAGGTTTCTTGAAGGCCTATTCCAAAACTCAGCGACTATTTGACCAAAAATATAATCTAAATTATCCTCTATAACCAAAATCCTTTTTCGATCAATAGATCCAATTTTCTGTTTTGCAGCAGGCCCAATAATGGCAGCCTCTGCTCCATTTTCAATTGCCTCAATACAAAATTTTCCTCCATCAACATTTAAACCAGGCATTCCTAAAAATAAAGTTCCTTTTTGTACTTCTTTAGAGTTAAAAGAAATATTATTGATTTCTTGATCGATAAGATTTGATGAAGGAATAATTCCTACCAAATCTAATAGTTTATGTAATTTTATAGATCTCATATAAAAAAATTATTTTTCCAGAATGGTACTAATATTTTTTTGAAACCAATTCTTTAATTGATCATCTTTTAATCTTGGAGAAATGCGAGGCAATTCTATGATCTCCTCGGACCTAATTTTTTCAACAGCAATAACAGGTACTTCATAATCATATTTTTTATATTTATCTTTATATAAATCGACCCTATCAATATCAATTTCTTTAAGCTCCTCTAGATTAGGGAATAACTCATTAAGATTTATTTTTGCCAGTTTGTTTTTTAATGAATCACAAAGGCAACATCCCTGCCTAACAAAAATAAATATTTTCATTTATTTAGTCAGGCACAGGATCACATCCACAGGGAGTTAAAGGATGACATCTGCTTAATCTTTTTAAAGTTAACCACCCTCCCTTCCAAGGACCATGTCTAGTAATTGCCTCATATCCATAAGAGCTGCAACTTGGAATAAATCTGCATTTTGGTCCAAAAAAAGGAGAAAACCACTTTTGATAAAACGAAATCATAAAAAGAAGTATAGAAGTAATTGATTTATTAATAGTTTTGAACACTTTAATGATGTAAAATAATAATCCCAGTAGTAATTAGTTTAATTGAATTTAATCAATTATCCAATTTATTGCAATTTTCTATTTAATTTAAAATTATGTCAAGATACCGCGGCCCCAGATTAAGGGTTACGCGTCGCTTGGGAGAACTACCAGGTCTCACCAGGAAAGCTTCAAAGAAGTCTAATCCTCCAGGTCAGCACGGCCAAGCCCGTCGCAAGCGATCAGAATATGCAATTCGTCTAGAAGAAAAGCAGAAACTTAGGTTTAATTATGGAGTTTCTGAAAAACAACTAGTACGTTATGTGAAAAAAGCTAGAGCTCAAGAAGGATCTACAGGTACTAACCTACTAAGACTTTTAGAAAACAGACTTGATAATGTTTGTTTTAGATTGGGTTTTGGAGGTACCATTCCAGGCTCAAGACAATTAGTAAATCATGGCCATGTAACCGTTAATGGAAAGGTTCTTGATATTGCTGGTTATCAATGCAAATCAGGCGATGTAATCGGAATTAAAGAAAACAAAGCAAGCAAAAAACTTGTAGAAGGTAATATAGAATTCCCTGGCTTAGCAAATGTCCCGCCTCATCTTGATTTAGACAAGCCTAAATTAACGGGAAAAATAAATGGGAAATGCGATAGAGAGTGGGTGGCTCTTGAAATAAACGAACTACTAGTTGTTGAATATTATTCAAGAAAAGTTTAATACTACTTTTCTTTGGATTATTAAATCTCTCATTTTTTAAAAGAGAGATTTAATTTAATTCTTATTTTTAAAAATAATGGAAAATAAGGAAAATAATATAAAAAAGCCAGGTTTTAAGACCTTATCTATCCACCATGGGGAAACATTTGCTGAAGAAACTGGATGCGTTATGCCTCCTATTTTTTCTACATCTACTTTCAAACATGGAAATAAAGATAATTTCGACTACACCAGATCAGGTAATCCAAACTTTAGAATTCTAGAAAACATCCTTAAATCAATAGAAGATTCTAAATACTGTACAGTTTTTGGATCTGGAATTAGTGCGGTAACTGCAATTTCATCAACACTGAAATCAGGCGACAAGATACTCTGCGAGTCAAATCTCTATGGTTGTACAGTGAGGATGTTCGAAAAAGTTTTCAAGAAATTTGGACTAGAAGTTTTATACACAGATTTTACAAACGAAAATAATGTCAAAAAGATTCCAAACTTCGAGCCAAACTTGATATGGCTAGAAAGTCCAACTAATCCACTTTTGAAAGTACTCGATATTAAGGCGATTTGTGATGAAGCGAATAAACTCGAAATACCAGTAGTTGTAGACAACACATTTTCTACAGCGCTTATTCAAAAACCATTGGACCTTGGTGCAACACTATCGGTTGTAAGCACCACAAAATTCATTAATGGACATAGTGACGCACTTGGCGGAGCAGTACTTACAAATAATGAGGAATGGAATAGTAAGATGCTTTTCTCTCAAAAAGCTCTCGGGCTTCAACCATCTCCTTTTGATAGTTGGCTCATTACGAGAGGAGTAAAAACTCTTCCTTTAAGAATCGAACAACAAACTAAAAGTGCAGAATTTATTTCTGAAGAATTAGGTAATCATAAAATTATTAGTAAATTAATTTACCCTTTTAATCAAGAACATCCGCAATTTAATTTAGCAAAATCGCAAATGAAATCTGGAGGTTCAATGATCACCCTAAAATTAAATTTAAATAAAGAGGATACTTTTAAATTTTGCAAATCTCTCAAATATTTCTCTCTAGCAGAAAGCCTTGGAGGAGTTGAAAGTTTAATTTGTCACCCTGCAACGATGACTCATGCTTCTGTTGATGACAAAACAAAAAATCTACTAGGGATAGATGATGCTCTTGTCAGATTATCAATTGGATGTGAAGATACAAACGATTTAATCTCGGACATTTTATTTGCTTTAAATAAATTCTGAAAATTGAGAGATTTACTTAAAAAACCTATATGGAAAAATTTAGAGTTGGGATATGCAATTCCTGATAGTATTCATGCTGTTTCTGTAGCATTACCAACTTGGAATGATGTAATAAATTACGAGGAAAAAGATCAAGAATGCATGAATTTATTGAAGTCCATTTACCCACGATTCGGGCTAAACCCCATAGTGAAAAGATTATGCGAAAAAGTAAAAAAACAAAATTACTACAACAATAAAAGTATCTGGCCATATCCGAATGAAAGAATAGCTTTTAAAGCTAAAAAATACATTGATAGAAATACTTCTGAACAATTCTCGTTAATAGAAAAAAGAAATAATTTAGCTTTCTTAATAACTGAAAAAGAAGGAAGTATTTATGCAAAATATTTTTGGCAACATACTGGTCTTGGTTTATCTTCAAGAGCTGCCGCTATAGAACTAGGTCTTGAAGATTGCCCTCCAAAATCTTACGTAAATGAATGTTCTCAAAGAATAAAAAATAGAATTTCTAAATCTACAAAAATTGACTCCAATGATATTCACTTAACTTCATCTGGAATGTCTGCATTGCATACATCATTAGAAATCATATATAAATTATTTCCAGCTAAACCAACACTCCAAGTTGGTTTTCCATATGTAGATGTACTTAAATTACCAATGAAAATCTTTCACGGAGCAAAGTTAATTACAGAAGAAAATTGCGAGGATATTGAATTAGAAATCAAAAGAATAAATCCATCAGCATTAATTATTGAACTTCCAAGTAATCCAATGCTCAAATGTGTAAACATTAAAAAAATTTCAAAAATTGCAAAAAAGCTAAATATTCCGTTAGTTGTTGACGATACAATTGGTTCGAATTTAAATATAAATTCCATAGAACATGCAGATATAGTTTTTACTTCACTTACAAAAATTTTTTCAGGTAGTGGTGATATTCTTGCCGGATCATTAATACTAAATCCAAAAAGCAAATGGATTGATAAGTTTAGAAATGCATTAAACGAGATTAATATTCCAATACTTTCCGATGGAGATATAGTTTATCTAGAGAAAGTTAGTAGAGATGTAAATCAAAGAGTTTTTGAACAAAATAAAGCATGTTTAGAATTAAAAAAAAGATTAGAGACTCATAGCGAGATTAAAAATATTTTCCATCCTGAAAATTGTCCAAATTTCAATTCTTTACTTACTTCTAATGGGGGATACGGCTGCTTATTATCGTTTGAATTAAATGGAGGATTGAACAAAGCTAAAAAATTTTATGATTCTCTAAAAGTATCTAAAGGACCTAGTTTAGGTACAAAATTTACTCTAGTTTGTCCTTATGTTTTACTAGCTCATTATGACGAGTTGGATTGGGCTAAAAGTTTTGGTATCCCATCGCACCTTATTAGAGTATCAGTTGGATTAGAAGACCAAGATCAATTATGGAAAACCTTTTCTGAAGCACTAAATAATTTCTAAATTCCTAGTATTTACCGTATAGAAACTTATATACTCTTTTTCTGAATACTAGTTAGTATTAATATATATTTTCTCAATATATAAATGGCAAAAATTTATGAGGACAACAGTTTTGCTATTGGAAACACTCCATTAGTAAAATTAAAATCAGTTACTAAAAACGCGAAAGCTACAGTACTTGCAAAAATTGAAGGTAGAAACCCCGCTTACAGTGTCAAATGTAGGATCGGCGCGAACATGATCTGGGATGCCGAGAAAAGTGGGAAACTTACAAAAGACAAAACTATTGTTGAGCCAACTTCTGGAAATACAGGAATTGCTCTAGCTTTTACTGCTTCAGCAAGAGGTTATAAACTGATCCTTACAATGCCTGAATCCATGTCAATTGAAAGAAGAAGGGTTATGGCAGTGTTGGGTGCTGAAATTGTTTTAACAGAGGCATCTAAAGGTATGCCTGGAGCAATAGCTAAGGCTAAAGAAATTGCAGAAAGTAATCCTTCTCAATATTTCATGCCAGGTCAATTTGATAATCCAGCAAACCCTGAAATTCATTTCAAAACTACTGGACCAGAAATCTGGGATGATTGCGATGGTGAAATTGATGTCCTAGTTGCAGGGGTTGGAACTGGCGGCACAATTACAGGAGTTTCAAGATACATTAAGCAAGAGAAGGGCAAGAATATTACTTCTGTAGCTGTAGAACCATCACACAGTCCTGTTATTACACAGACAATAAATGGAGAAGAGGTTAAATCCGGACCACATAAAATCCAAGGAATTGGAGCAGGATTTATTCCTAAGAACCTTGACTTATCAATTGTTGATAAGGTCGAACAAGTAACAAATGACGAATCAATTGAGATGGCTCTTAGGTTAGCTAAAGAGGAAGGTCTACTAGTAGGAATATCTTGTGGGGCTGCCGCTGCTGCTGCTGTTAAATTAGCTGAACAAGATGAATATGCTGGGAAGACAATTGTAGTTGTTCTACCTGATTTAGCAGAGAGGTATTTATCATCAATTATGTTTACTGAAGTTCCAAGTGGAATCATTCAAGAACCAGTCAAAGCCTAAATCTATTTTTTCTCCAGTATTGAATCTGGTGAAATATACATAGCATCGCCATAAGAGAAGAATCTAAATTTTTCTTTTATGGCTTTCTTATACAACTCTAATAATCTTTCTCTACCAATCATTGCACTTACTAAAAGTAATAATGAACTTTTAGGGAGATGAAAATTAGTTAATAATCCATCAACTACCTTAAATTTATAACCTGGCTTAATTACTAAATCTACGTATTTAGCTATGGGAATAAAATCATTAATTTCGTGAGAATAACAACTTTCAAGAGCTCTTACGCTAGTTGTACCAATAGCAATTATTTTTCTATCTGTTTTCTTTATTCTTTTTATTTCCTCCACTACTTCCTTATTAACACTTACCCATTCTTTGTGAAGTTTTAAGTTACTTAAATCTTCTTGATCAATTGGTTTGAATGTTCCATAACCCACGTGCAAAGTTATCGGTAAAATTATTACGCCTTTTTTTTTTAGATTGGAAATAAGACTTTTGCTTAAGTGTAAACCAGCTGTTGGAGCAGCAACTGCCCCCGGATTTGTTGCATACTCAGTTTGATAACTTTTCTCATGAAAAGATTCTTCTTCGGAATTTTTTATATAAGGTGGAAGAGGGATTTCCCCGTATTTATCAAGAAGTTCATTCATTGAATTGAGGCAAGTTATATTTTCCGGAAATTTAATAAATCTCCCTCCAGTTTCTTCATCAACTCCATCAACAATCAAATTAATATTTTGTGCTAATGGAGATTTTAATTTTAATTTTCTATTTATTTTTAGCTTTTTTGCGGGCTTTGCCAAACATAACCAAACACATTCATGGGATCTTTCTAAAACTAATAATTCGACTAGTGTCTTATTTTCTAATTCAACCTTTAACCTAGCTTTCATAACTTTAGTATTATTTACAATTACAAGATCCCCTTCTCTAAATTCATCTAAAAGATTCTTGGTAAATTTATTAGTTAAACAGTCTTCTTCTAAAAAACTATTTCTAACTATCATCAATCTTGATTCATGCCTAATTGCAGAAGGTTTACTAGCAATTAATGAAGGATCAAGTAAATAATCATAAGCTTCAAGCTTATAATCTCTTTCTTCATTATTAATTTGAGAAATCAATTAAATTTAGGAGACAAGAGTCTCTGGCTCATCTTCAATTAGGGAAGCCAAGTCTTTTAAGAATGAAGCTCCATCAGCTCCATAGATCACTCTATGATCAGCTGTTAGATTTACTTGCATTATTTTTTTAACAGATATTGAACCATCACTATTAGCAACAACGGTTGGTTTCGATGATGCTATGGCTAGAATAGCACCGGTACCTGGAGGAAGAATTGCGTCAAATCTATCAACTCCAAACATCCCAAGGTTAGATAAAGTGAAGGTTCCCGTTGAGTATTCATCAGGTTCTAATTGTTTTGATCTTGATCTTTTTACGAGATCTTTCCATTTCCTAGACAATTCAAATAAATCAGTATTGCATGGTTCTTTTAAAACTGGAGTTATTAGTCCACCATCTTCCATCGCAACAGCAACAGCAATATTTATATTTTCTGGATAAGAAATTCCATTATCTGAAAAACTTGAGTTAACTTGAGGATGTTTCTTAAGTGTCTTTGCAACTGCCTTTACTAGTAAAGCAGTCATAGTAACTCCGTTCTGTTTTACTTTTTTATAGAAATTATCTAATTTATCTGTATTAATAGAATAACCCACCCTAAAACATGGCACATCTAAACTAGATTCCATATTTTTATTTACCGCTTTCTGAAGAGTATTAAATTGAACTGTTTCTCCGGGATTACCAAAACTATTTCCTAAAGTTTCTGGTTTACTTTCAACTCCCAAATTTGCACCAGGTATACTTGCAGGAGAACCACCTTCACCTATCCATGGTATAGAGACTGGTTGGCCATTAGCTTTTAAAATATCATCGGCTTGAATCCTTCCGTGAGGTCCGGATCCATGAACCTTTGCTAAATCAACGCCCATTTGAGAGGCAAGTTTTTTAGCTCTTGGAGATGCAATCACCCTCGAAGAAACATTACTCGTAGCAGCATTTATTTGATCACTATTAAAAGATGAGGCTGCCTTTTCACTCATTAATACGACTTCTTTTTCTTGTTTTTCAACAATTTCACTTTGAATCACAGGTTTTTCTTCAGTTTTATTGCTTACCAATTCAAGTTGATCCGAACTAGAAACTTCGGGTTGTTGCCCTTTATTTTGTTCTTGAACAGAAGCTATCTCATCCTCATTTTCTACAATAAGACCGATAGTCTCTCCTACTGGTGCAGTGCTGCCAGCAGGCATTAAAACAGCTGCAAGATATCCATCTTGAAAAGATTCAACATCCATATCTGCCTTGTCAGATTCAACAACCAAGACAGATTCACCTCTTTCAACTTTATCTCCTGGATTTTTCAACCATTCCACAATCTTGCCCTCTGTCATAGTAGAACTCAAGGCAGGCATGAATATTTCGTGAGACATAAGAAAATTGTTATTGCATAAGTTTTAAGGGATTTCTACCAAACTTCCTAAAGTTTTTATGGTTAAGAACCCTTTAAACTCTTGTTTTAATTATACGAAATCATGTTCACAGTGGGAACTCTTAAAACTTAAGAAAGTAATAATTTAGATCGATTAGAATTTAAAACTTTTCGAAATTAAGATTTACTTATATTTATCAAAAATACTAAATCTTCTCTTTAATTATTATCTATAGATTGAATAACTCCATCCTTAACCGTAATCGATACTTGCATTTTTTCAATAAGATTGTCTCCCACAGTGACATCACAGAAACTATCCACTTGACCTTGATCAACAATTTCGTCCATTTTTAATTCGCGAACTTGACTCTGTTGTTGAAGAAGATTTCTTTTTTGTTCTTCAATTTCATTTCGTTTTGCTGCGACTTGTTGTTGCACCTGGCTAACCTGTTCTTGAACTCTTGGATCTAGGGGATTAACCGATTGGGATCTAATATTATTTACTATTTGCTGCCCCTCTTGCTCCAGTTGCGATAATTGCTGATCAATGTTTGAAATTGCTTTACTTAATTCTTTTTCAGCATCTTCCTTCCAAGTTGGTGTAACTACAGCTTTAATAGCTATTGAGCGCTTTATAGATATTGAGTTTTTTGTTTCCATAAAAAATTAAATTACCTTTTCAATATAGATAGAACAAATCAAATTTTCTTACTAAATTTGTTTTCATACATATTTTCTATTTGTAATGAATACTTTTTTTCTATTTCTTTTCTTTTTTGTTTAAGAGTTTGTGTTAATAACCCATTTTCTAGAGTAAAGGCATCAACAAAATAACAATCTAATATTTGTTCTTCTGATCTTGCTCCTAATCGACTTTTAAGCAAATTATTAATTTGTGATTTGAAAAATGTACCAATTTTCTCATTCAGGTTTAATTTTGAAAGGTCTTCTTCCAAAAACTTGCTTTTGACCAATTCGACATTAGGAACTACGAGAGCTGTTAAACATTTCTTATCTTGTCCTACTAATTGAATCTGATTAATAAATTCTGAACTAAGAATTTCAGTCTCTAGGGGATTCGGTTCTATATTTTCACCACTTGATAGCACTATTGTATCCTTGGCTCTTCCAGTTATAAAGAGAGAACCATTTGGTATTAGAAAACCTAAATCACCAGTATCAAACCAACCATCCTTGGATAAAACATCATTTGTAGCTATTTCATTATTAAGATAACCTTTCATTACTTGCGGCCCCCTAACAAGAATTTTCCCGACTTCTCTGAACTTCAGAATCTTTTTTTTATCATCATTCACTATTTTGATTTCAGTAAATGAAAGAGGCTGCCCAGATGATCCTCTAACATTTAATTCTCTTTTCCTACAAGTTAATACTGGACTTGTTTCTGTGAGTCCATATCCCACCAAAACATCTACACCTAAAGATTCAAAAAAAAGATCTACATGTTCTGGCAATGCACCTCCACCATTAATAGGAAATTTTAGTTTTTCTCCGCATAGTTGTCTAAGAATATTCGGCCATAAAAAAATAGTAGACAATTTATGTAAAGGATATCGGCTAATAACAGAACCCAGTAAGGGGATTTTTGATTTAAAAGTTATTTGATTTATATCTATATTTCTTATCTTTCTAAGACTTCTTTTAAAAACCGAACTATTACATATCAAAAACTTAATAAGTTTTTGCTTTTTGGAAGGCATTTTTTTCAACGCCTGAAAAAAACCATCATGTATTGCTTCCCATAGTCTCGGTACAGTAGCCATGACAACAGGTTTGATTTGTGTAATATCATCTTTAAGAAATTTTGGAATTGTATAGTATTGAGAACAACCGCATGAAAAAAAGAAGTATTCAGCACTTCTCTCATAAGAATGCCAGATAGGCAAAACGCTTAATACAGATGTCCCTGGTTCTGGATCAGCTATATAGGCTAAATTGATTATTTGATGTAAAAAATTTGCATGAGTCAAAGGCACACCTTTAGGTTTTCCGGTCGTCCCAGAAGTGTAAAGAATGGTAGCGACGTCATCAATTTCTGGATTAAATTTTTCAAGATTATTATTTTGTGAATTTTCTTTTTCTACTGAACTTATGAATGTACTCCAACTTATTAAACTTTCAAATTGTTCATCTTCTAAATTGATTATAAATTTCAGTCTTTTTTTTAATTCTTCTTTGTTGTTTAACTTTAGCCAAATTTCCTTAGATTGAACTATTAGTCCTACTGAATTAGAGTGCCCAATAATATAGTCTAATTCTACTGAAGGAGAATTAATACCTCTCACTGCATTTATAGCTCCTAAACGCATTAAGCCTTGATCTACTGCTAGCCATCTTGGAGAATTTTCAGATATTACAGTAACTACATCCCCCTTTACTAAACCATAATTTTTAAAACAAAAAGAGACTTTTGTTATTAAATCAGCCAGCTCAGAATAAGAAAATTTTTCTTTGTATTTCCCTCTTAAATCGCAAACAGCTAAAGTATCACCACATTTAAATTTTAATTTTTCCCAAATTTGATCTATATGATCAAGGTTCTTAATAAAATCTCTATTTTTGGCAAATGTATTTTTTTTAGAAAGAGGTTTGGCTGCAGGCCAATACGCTAAATCACCCATATTAAATTGATTTTGAAATTTTAATTTCTATTTTGATATAAAATCAAAATTAAACTCCTCCTCGATGGTTTTTTTAACAATTCTCTTGACTTCTTGAATATTTAAATTTTTGTTGTAATCAACCATATTTGCCATAAGACAATTTTCTATCCCGCAAGGAACAATCTTATTAAAGTTTTCTAATTCGCAGTCAATATTGATTGAAAATCCATTTATCGTAATCCATCTTTTACACCCAATTCCAATTGATGCGATTTTCTTATTTCCTATCCAAACACCAGTAAACCCTTTTCTAGAGTGACAATCTATATTAAAAGCTCCAAGGATTTTTATAATAATTTCTTCAATTTTTCTCAAATACCAATTTAAATCTTTATTAAAATTTTTCAAATCTAAAACCAAATATGTTACTAGTTGTCCTGGCATATGACAAGTTACCTCACCACCTCTATCAATCTTAAAAACATCATAATTATCATCATTCAAAGAGAATAATAAATTATCGTAATTAGATCCTCTCCCTAATGTATAACAGAGTTGATGCTCCCCTATCCAAATAAAATCAGGGTTAGAATTATCTAGAATCAATGCCTCCTGATATTCTTTTTGTAATTTATAAACATCATTAAAAGAAGAAATATTATCAGGTTGTTTAATTATTGCTGTTCTATTATCCATATTTAAGTAGATTTAGAAAGTAAGTAAATATTTTTAGATTTGTTATGAAAATTTTAATCCATGGAAAGAATCTTGAGCTCACTGGAGCATTAAAAGAATATACTGAGGCAAAGATAGAAAAAGCAACACATCACTATAAGGATATCGTTAAAGAAGCTGATATACACCTTTCAATTGAAAAGAATCCAAGAGTCACGTTCCAAACTGCAGAAGTTACTATTTTTGCAAATGGTACCGTAATTAGAGCTGAAGAAAAAACTGAAAATCTATACTCAAGCATTGATTTAGTTTCAAATAAACTTTGTAGAAAATTACGCAAATATAAAGAAAGAAACAATAAAACAATTCATAATAAACAATTTAAAAATAAAGATTCTTTACCAATTGAAAGTATGGAATCAAATTTTTTAGATAAAGCTTTTTTTAAAGAAGGAACTGAAGCAAGTCTGCCTGAGCCATCTATAAAAAATAAATACTTTGAAATGACTCCAATTTCATCAGACGAAGCAAGAAAACAATTAGATCTAATTGATCATGATTTTTATGTTTTTCGAAACAAGAAAAATAATGAACTTCAAGTTATATATAAAAGGAATCATGGAGGTTATGGATTAATTCAGTCTAAATAAGTTTTAAATGCCCAATATTGAATATGAATTAAACGAGAAAATTCATGCGATTATTATTAACCCATATTTATCATGGGAAGATTTCTGTGTGAATTGCGATTTAATAAGAAAATACAATATCAAAAATATTTCTACTTCACTAAATTATTTAACTGATCTTAAAAACTGTTTAGGTAATTACAGTGCGGATATAAACGCACTTATTTCTTACCCTTTAGCAGATTTACCAGTTTCATTTATTGAAGAATTAGTTTATTTTGCAAAAGATAAGGGTGCAAAAGGAATTGAATATATCCCAAACTTTATCAATTTATACAAAAGAAATTTAGAAACTTTCGCTGCTGAAATTGAGCAAGTTAAATTATCTGGATTACCAGTTTCAATAATCATAAATAAATCAAAACTACAAGAAGAAGTTTTTATTAATGCGATAGAAATATGTTTGGAATTAGGAATAAAAAATTTTCAATTCGGGGACGGGTTTGGATCTCCTCTTACATCTAATGATGTCCCCGAAATACTAAAAATAACAGGATCTCAAAATCAAATCAAAGTTGTTGGTGGCATAAAAAAACTGACACAAGTTATTGATTTGTTTGATAACGGAATTAGTTGCGTTGGAACTTCTAATTTTTGTGAGATTTTCCAAGAATTAAAGGTTATTTAAATGTCTGGTTCTGGTGAGTGCAGACTAGAGGGTCTCTGTATTAAAGCTTCTCCATTAGGCGAGAATGATAGATTAATAACCATTCTTACTGACGAGCAGGGGATTGTTCGATTAGCCGTACCTGGTGCTAGACGTCCTAAAAGTAGTCTTGCCGCAGCTACTCCATTAACATATTTAAGTCTGCAAATTTTTGGGAAAAGAAATCTTAAATCTGTACGTCAAATTAAAATATTAAAAAGCTATTCTGGTCTAGGGAAAAATATTGAATGTCTTGCAGCCGCGCAAGCAATAACTGAATTAACTTTTTTATTAGTAGGTAATAATGATAAGCAACAAAACTATTTAACTTGTGTTCTTGCGCATCTTGATAGGATTTATTTGTTTGAAGAATCTAAAGAAGAAGATATTAAAATGCTCTCAATGAGTATTCAATCTTTAATCCATCTATTAGCAATTGGAGGTATAAATTTACCAATTCATCATTGCTGTAAAACTGGAGAACCTATTATTGCGCCTTTAGGAAATTGGGAATGGAGTTGTTATTATTTGCCAAGTGAAGGGTTTTCGTCAATTGAAGATCCTCAAAGTAATCTAAAAATAAATGCATCTGAAGTTGCTCTATTACAGAGACTTCTTTTCCCAGAATTACCAATTAAATCTAATGGAGAGTTATTGGGTCCCAAAAAAGTCTGGCTTAAAATATTATTCATTATTGAGACATGGATCTCTACTCAATTAGAGAAGGATCTATCTTCACTAAAAATGTTGAGAGATATATATAGTTAGTATTTTCGTAAAGCATTAAAAAATTTAAAAAATATGATCATGGCGCCTTCGCCTGTTAACTTAATAAATAGTTAATTCAATCAATGTGGTTCATGTTGCCTGGTTGGGTAAGAAATCTCCTTTTTGTGGAAATGTAACTTATGGTAATTCAACTACTGAGAAATTAAAGGCCAGAGGTCATAAAATTAGTTTCATTCATTTCGATAATCCTTCTAGTTCAAATTCATCAAAACCATTATTTCTTGCAAATGATCCTGATGTAAGTCTTCCATATTTAATTAAGTCCCAAGTTTATACAATACCGTCACCAAGAGCAGAGAAAGAGCTAAGGCTATCATTGGAAAGATTAAAGCCTGATTTAGTACATGCAAGCTTAACTTTATCTCCTTTAGACTTTAGACTTCCAGAGATTTGTGATGAAATTAATCTTCCACTCATAGGAACATTTCATCCACCATTTGATGCAAAAAATAGAAATTTAACTGCCAGCACTCAACAGTTAACATATCAACTTTATGCTCCCTCTTTATCAAAGTTCGATAAAATAATTATTTTTTCGGAACTTCAAAAAAATGTTCTTTATAAATTAGGAGTACCTAAAGAAAAACAAATAATTATTCCAAATGGTGTTGATGAGAATACTTGGAAACCTTTTTACGAAAAAAATAAAAAATATGATCTAGTAAAAAACAAACTTGGAAATGAAAGAATCTTTTTATATATGGGTAGGATTGCCAATGAGAAAAATATCGAGGCACTTTTACGTTCTTGGCGCAAAACTAAAACTCAAAACTGCAAATTAGTTATTGTGGGGGATGGACCAATAAAGCCAACACTTGAAAATAGTTTTTCTAACCTTGGTAATGAAAAATTAATTTGGTGGGGTGCCGAATTAGATTTAGAAACTAGGGTAGCGATAATGCAAATAGCAGAGGTATTTTTCTTACCAAGTTTAGTTGAGGGTTTGTCATTATCACTTTTAGAGGCAATGTCTACAGGTACTGCATGCGTAGCCACAGATGCCGGTGCTGATGGTGAAGTTTTAGATAACGGAGCAGGGATAGTTATTTCAACTGAAAATGTGGCGGCACAACTGAAAACTATAATCCCAATTCTTGTGGAACATCCTTCATTTACAAAAGACCTTGGTGAAAAAGCTAGAAAACGAGTACTTGAGAGATATACAATTACTAAAAATATAAATTCGCTTGAGAAAGTTTATATGAACTTAAAAAGCAGTTTCAAAAACTAACGAAACTCTTTACTTCTATTACTAGCTGAGACTATTGATTCCATTAATGCTGACCTTACACTCTTTTTTTCTAAAACCCTTAAAGCAGAAATAGTTGTTCCACCTGGAGAGGTTACTAAATTTTTAAGCTCAGAAGTAGTAAGTTTATTTTCCTTTATTAGACAAATAGTCCCTAGTATCATTTCCATAACAAGTTCCTCTGAAATGATTTTTGGTAATCCCCCGCTTAATCCTCCATCACTTAATGCTTCTATAATTAAACCAATAATTGCAGGACCTGATGAAGTTAAAGCTAAAAATATATCAAGGTAATCTTCAGTAAATTCATAAATTTTACTAGTATTTTTAAATAATTTTTTTGTAAATTGTTTCTGATCTTCTGTAATTTCTTCCCCCCAAGAAATCCCTGTTAAACCTTTTCCAATAGTTATTGGAATATTTGTAACCACCCTTACACATTTATGATTAGGAAACTTTTGAGTAAGTCTATTTATTGAAACCCCAGCAAGAATTGAAACTATTAAATTTTCCTTATTTTTTATATCATTAGCCTCGCTTATATCATTTAATTGTTGAGGTTTTATCGAAAGAAGTTTATATTGACAATCCCAAATTATTTTTGACTCTTTAGAACCTGATTTGTAAACATTTATATTATGTTTATAATTTTTTTTTATGTTTTCTAAACTTTTTTCTGTTTTTACAACACAAAAAACATTCTCTGGCTGAATTAATTTGTTATCTAATAGAGGGGTAACTATAGCACTTGCAATATTTCCAAAACCAATAATCGCAATTTTATCTTTCACAGATTAATCATGAATAAGCACTTAATTTAGAATTACCCCATGCTGGTTCAGGAGTAGTATTTTTACCCAAACTATATTGTGGTGGGTTTTCTGCAGACACAGAAGAAGGAGAAGCTTCTTCTTGGGAAGAACTAGTTACATTTACACAACTTGGAGCAAAAAGGAAAATACTTTCACCGACTCTCTCTTGATGTCCATCAATTGCATATGTGCCCCCAGCAATAAAATCAACTGCTCTTTGAGCTTGATCAGGATCCATCATAGTTAAGTTTAGAATTACAGTTTTTCTCTCTCTTAATGCTTGTATAGCTTGAGGCATCTCATCAAAACTTCTTGGTTCCATTAAGCTTACTTCAGAGGATGAATTTGAGATTCCAGGCATACCAACTACTTTTGATGATCTGTTGTTATTCATAAAATCGAATGGATTCGAATTTGCAAGGGCATTTGCATTCTTTGGATTATGTTTGAAGTTATTAATATCGTTTAATTCATCCTCTGAAGGATAATCCAACTCATCAAAATCATCATCGAGATACTCATCTCCTGCAACAACTGCCTTTAATCTAGAAAGAAGTGACACCTTTTAAATCCTCTTGAAATTGATTACTAAGGTTTAAGAACCTTGAGTAATAAATCCATTTTTTAAATGAATAAACTACCTATACTTAAATAACGTTAGTTGAACTTTACTGCAAGTTTATAGATAAGATTTTTATAAAAAAATACTTAATCAAGATCTGCCTCCAAAAATCAATGATCCTAATCTTAACCAAGTTGATCCAGCGTCAATAGCTTCCTCCCAATCACCTGACATCCCCATGGAACAATCTGGTAGTTGCAATGAATCAGCGAGAGCACGACATTTTTTGAACAACCCTGAATTTTCTTTTGAGCTAAGTCCTTTAGGATTGATAGTCATCAAACCGGTTAATGAGATATTTTTCAACTCTTTAATTTCTCTCCATTTCAAAATTAAAAATTCAGGATTAAAGCCTCCTTTAGTAGGGTCATCACTCAACTTAACCTGCAACATTATTAACGGATTTTTCTTCTCTTCACGTGAAATAATAGAAATCTTTTTCAACTTTTCAAATGAATCTACTGAATGAATATATTTAAAATTTTGAACTATTTTTCTTATTTTATTACTTTGTATTCTTCCAATAAAGTGCCAATTTATTTGTTTAAGATCTTTTAAAGTTAATTGTTTTTCAAACGCTTCTTGAACCTTACTTTCACCAAAATCGTTCTGACCTATATTTTGAATAGTCATGATTTCTTGACTTTTAAATCCTTTACTTACCGCAAGAATATTTACATTTGATGGTATTTTATTTTTTATTTTTAAATAATTTGCAGGGTTCACCTTTTATAAGAAAGTTTGCGTAAATAAATTCTCCCATTTAGATAGTTCTTCAGATCCTTTTCTTCTAGCTTTTTGAAGATTTAATTCGGCCTGATTACGGGCATCTAAATAAGGTATAACTTCAAAAAAAACTTCTCTCTGTCGAACTTCTACCAAAAAAAACATTTTTTGAGCGTACAAAGTCGCATAAATATCTCTCCCATCATTTCCAGGAGAAACTTGGTATAACATGCCAAATGTCGGATGGTTTAAATAACGCTCAGAACTCAAACCTAAAATATTGTGTTATTTATAATGCACCATACAGTTTTCTAAGAAAAATTGCTATGCAAATAAAACAAATCGATAATGTATTAACAATTACATTGAGAGATTTTGAAGGATAAAGAGTTCTAAATCTGTTGGTTTTTATAATAATTTTTTTCTTTGATAGTAATGATTCTGCTCCATGATCAATTCTCAGAAATATATTTTGAAATAACCTTTCTACTAAGATTAATAAAACATTAAAGGATTTCTTTAATCCTAAATTTCGAAAATTTATTGATCTAACTGACACTGATTTAATAATATTTTGAAATTCTTCCTGCACTAGAGGAATAAAACGTAATGCAATTAACAACTGAAAAAGCCACTTACTAATTGGCAATCCAATCTTTCTTAATGGATACATAAACCAACTTAATCCCCATACAATGTCTTCCTGCAATGTGGTTAAAAGCATCAAATTCACACTATGAATAACGGTAAATATCAAAGTGGAGGTTTTAATTCCTAGTTCAAATGCTTTTCTTGATATATTGTAGGGACCAAAATTAATAAACCATATCTTCTGCAAAGGAATTTGCAAAATATTCCATTCTTTTTGGCTTTCCAATACTACTTGCAACTCATTTGGATTTCTTAAGTAGCCATCAAGCGATTGAATATCAGACGAGGCAAGTATTGATATACATCCAATTAATAGTGATAAACATGAAAGAAAAAATAATGATCGCCACCATACCCTAGATGGCAATAAACTTAAAAAAGTAATTAATAGTAAAAAACCAACTAAACTCAATCTCCATACTGGACCTGCCCAAATTGGAGTGATTAAAAATATCATAACGATAATTATTTTTAATCTACTATCTATAATTCTTAGCCAACTTTTATTACCATGAACGTATTGACCAACAGAAAATTTGGTTAGCAAATTCATTAATCTTTTTGAATTAACTCAATATTTTCTCTTTCGACTTCTTTATTTAAAGCTCTTTGCTGTTTTCCTCTCCAAAGTAAAATGAGAGGTGTGCCTTCAAAGCCTAAATTTACTCTAATTTGTTTTTCAATATATCTTCTATAAGTTATTCCGAATAATTTAGGGTCATTTACAAAAAGAGTAAAAGTGGGAGGTTTATTCTTTACTTGAGTACCGTAATAAAGCCTACCTTGCTTGCCGCTTCTCTTCGTTGGAGGACTTTTCCAACTGATTGATTCTTTAAGTACTTCATTAACTACAGATGTTGTAACTCTTCTTCTATGTTGATTTACAGCATTAAGAGCATGCTCAAAAATATTATCAACTCTTTGACCAGTTAGAGCAGATATAAAAATCATTTTAGACCAGTGTAAAAAATAAAGTTTAGATCTAAGTTCTTTTTCTACTTGATAAATTGTTGAACTATTTTTTTCTACAAGATCCCATTTATTAACAACAATTACGCAAGCTCTGCCTTGTTCTTCTATGCGTCCAGCCAACTTCTGGTCTTGATCAGTTACTCCATCTATAGCGTCTATAACTAAAACACATACATCACTTCTATCTATAGATTTAAAAGCCCTATTAATACCAAAGAATTCAGTACCATATTTAACATTTTTCTTTCTTCTAATTCCTGCAGTATCAATAATTTTCCAATGATTATCACCTTTTTTAATAAGCGTATCTATTGAATCAGTTGTCGTGCCACTAATATCACTAACTATTGCTCTTTTTTCTCCACAGATTGAATTTAACAAACTAGATTTACCAACATTAGGCCTACCTATAATTGACATCATTATCTTTTCTTCATCATCCTGGATATTATTTTCAGGAAGTTCGCCAATAACAAGATCTAAAAGATCTCCAGTACCTGAACCATGAATAGCCGAAACAGGGTTAGGTTCGCCCAGTCCTAATTTCCAGAACTCCGAAGCCAGGGATATTCCTAGATTAGTCGATTCGCATTTATTAACAGCAACAATTGTTTTACAGCTTGAGTTTCTTAACCATTGTGCTATTGATAAATCACCATCAGTAACGCCTTGATTCCCATCTACCACCAGTAACGCGAGTGAAGCCTCTTCTAGAGCCAAGAAGACTTGTGTCCTTATCTCTGGGAGAAATTCACTATCATCATCAAAAACTAAACCTCCAGTATCAACTATTTGAAATTCCTTACCTCCCCACGAAGCATTTTGATAAGTTCTATCTCTTGTAACACCTGGCTTATCAAATACTATTGCATCATTACTTTGGCAAAGACGGTTAACTAAGGTAGATTTCCCAACGTTAGGTCTTCCGATAATTGCTATTGTAGGAAGAATCAATTCTTCTCTCCAAAGAAAGTAGTATCCATTACAACTATACCTTTAATAGAATCATTTACCTTTTTCAAAAAAAATTATTTAATTTCTGGATCACCAAAATGTCCTTTAACTGGATTTAAAGGTGGTGAGCTAGGACTTGGCAATAATCCGCTATCTTTTGAAAAACAATCATTTTCAATCGCCCAATAAATCAACCAATTTACTGCCGTCGCTCTTCTAGTTCTTCTGGGATAGAGTTCATTAATCTTATAACCTTTAAAATTAAGAAAATTTTTTAATCCTTGTTTATAGTCTTTTGGAATTGATCGAGTCAAATGTACTGAGGCTGGTCGCTCTGAAATGATTTGAGGAGCTTTTTCAAATTTTTCTGACCAATAAGAAGGAGTTAATGGACTAAAGGCCCAATCATTTATAGAGAGTTCTTTCGTATAAAAAAGTCTTTCCCAAACCAATTCACAAACAAAAATATCACTAACCCTATCTTCGAGAACAAGAAATAAAAGATCCTTACTTATTCGCCATGTAAATTGATTTTCAACTAATTTTTCTTTTTTACACATTAATCGAACCTTATCAAAATCAAAGAGAAATAAGGCATAAATTCCTTTTTATATTGTGATGCATATTGAATAATTTGATCAGGCATCCCAACACTTAAAGCTATTAATGATGTATTGATGATATCCTCTTTTTTTAAAATTTCCCTGACTAAATTCCATCTTTTGCCAACTTTCATAATGGCCAATACCGTTTTACTAGCCTTACTTTCCCTAATTAGGGTTGTTAATTCAGATTCTGAAGAAGGGCATTCTTTGATGATCAATGTCTCGCCTTTTTTTACCAAATCGAAATCATTCAAAGCTGCTGCTGCTGAAATAGAGGAAATACCAGGTATTGTTTTGGTAATAATTTCAGCATGATTATTTTTTATTAACCTCAAAATATTAGAAGAACTTGCAAATAGTGAAGTATCTCCAAGACAAAGTAAAACAACTGATTCGCCATTTTCTATAAATTTCACAATTTTTTCTACATTATTAGACCATATTTCATCTGGATCAAAATCTTTCCTAGCCATTGGAAAAATGATAGGAATATTTTTTTTAAATTTGATGTACTTCTTGACTATTTCCGCAGCGAAACTCTTTTTATTATCATCTGATATTGGGAAAACTATAACTTTCGCTTTTTTTATTGCATTCACAGCAGCAATTGTTAAAAGCGATGGATCTCCAGGACCTACACCAACGATGGTGAATGTTGGCAAATCAGTTTTATATCGATTAAGTAAACTTAAGAACTTATTTATTATCATTTTTATTTTATTAATTTTAGCTATGTACCCTTGGCAATAAGTAAGTTTCAGCTAGTATTGATGACTCAATTTCAGACAATTCCTCTAACCTTTTGAAAGTTTGATTTTTAGAGAATTTAGTTTGCGCTAGTTTCCAGTAAACTCCAAAATGTCTTGCCTCACTCTCAAGCAGAGACTCATAAAGGGATTTAAACGATTTATCTTCAGAATTCAGCGCAAGCAAGCTTAATCTTTCATGACTTCTTGCTTCAATAAGTCCTGCTATTAAGAAACTATCAAGCATTCTATTAGGCTCTTGCTTTCTTATATTCTTGGACAATTCAGCTCCATATGGAGGCGGTTTTAAGGACTCAAGAGAATGTCCAAGGTCCTTTAAAAAATAAAGTATTTTTTCAAAATGCTCTAATTCCTCTCTCGCTATTGGACTTAGAACTTCTGCTAGATTTGGTTCTGATGGATATCTAAACATCAATTGAATAGCAACTCCTGCTGCTTTTCTTTCACATTGGGCATGGTCAATAAGAATATCGATTGGATTAGATAATGCGAGTTCGATCCACTCATCTGAAGTAAATGACGATAAATATTTAATATGAGAAGAGGGTCTTTTGAAATCAACTAGCATTTAATCTTTACTGCTTAAATATCCAATGATTCCATCAAGAGCTAAGGAATAACTTAATATGCCAAATCCACTAATAATTCCTATAGCTTTATCTGTAAGAAAAGATTCTTTACGAAAATCTTCTCTACTGAAAATATTTGAAATATGTAACTCTACAAACGGAATTTTCGATCCAATTAAAGCATCACGAATAGAAATCGAGGTATGAGTAAAAGCGCCAGCATTTATAAGAATACCTTTGATACTTTTTACAGACTCCTGAATTTTATCTACTATTTCTCCTTCATGATTGCTTTGAAAACATTCAAGATTAAAACTTTTTTCTGTAGCAACTTTAATTAAATCTTTTTCTATATCACTTAATGTTTTATTACCATATATTTCAGGTTCTCTAGTGCCCAAAAGATTTAAATTTGGTCCATTTATCAATAAAATATTCATCATCAATAAAGTCTTTTCTTTACAAATGCTATCTAGAAAGAAACAAAAAAACCAAAACAATTTCACACAAAGTGTCCATTAACTGATAAGTTCAAATAGTGGGGGTCGGTGCCCGAGTGGTTAAAGGGGGCGGACTGTAAATCCGCTGGCTCTGCCTACGTTGGTTCAAATCCAACCCGGCCCACTTTAAAAATTGCCCTTGTAGCTCAGCGGTAGAGCACTCCCTTGGTAAGGGAGAGGTCTCGGGTTCAAGTCCCGACGAGGGCATGGCCAAAAGTATTGTTATGAGAAAAAAGATAAGTAGTAAAAAAAGTATAAATATTGTTTCTTTGATACGACGGGGGATCCATCCACAATTTATCAATATAAATGGGATCTCGTAGATCCGCATTCTATCCAAAATTCAGATATATTTTATAAAACTTGTATTCAGTAATGTCACTATCGTCATACCGTATGCACAGAATTTATCTTGCAGCGACCATGAATTATGGTCTTGGTTCTAATGATCTTGAAGAGTTGGCCTACTACAACAAAATCAGAAAAGAGATGAATGATATGAAAAAAGAACCCTTTAAAAGAGGGATACCTCTTAATTGGGATAACCCCGCAAAAATAGATTAATGAATCTTAATACTTATTTATTAATTGATGGAAGTCTTATGCTGATTGGTCTGCCTTTACTGATGATTTTTAAAGGAAAAAAATAATCTAAACCTATAGATTTTAACCATATTCAAATTCAATTGTTGATCCTTTATCCGTATAAGGGAGTTCCTCAAACCGTACAAAATTTATTAGTCGAATTGCTTGCTTGACTAGTTAGAACATTATTGTAGTAGTCAAGAGCAAATGTCTACCAAATTCACCTTAAAAGAAGATCATAAATCTGAGATTGAAGAAAGATCAGAAGAAGAACTTCTTGAGGAAGAAATGAGGAATCAGCAAACATTGGATAGCTTTGTTGAATCTGATAAGAACTGGAGCTGATCAAAACTTATTTCTTGGGATAAAGTTATGAAATTAAAAAGATCACGATTCTCAATCTTGAATAAAGAAAGTAGAGAAATTGACTATACCAAAGGAATTTTCAAGAGAACAATTCAAGCTAAAATTGAATCTTATAAAGATCCCGAAGATTAAGATAAGAGAGATACAATCCAAGCTTAAAATTATTGATGCTTGATAGGATCTAAATTTAGTTATTCTTTTTTTTCTTCTTCTTATCCTTTTTTTTCTTCTTTACCTTTTCATAAACCTCATCAGCCTTCTGTTCAATATTGTCCAGCTTACTTGAAAGTTCCTTTAAAGTTTTTGCTTTTCCCTCTTTAACTATGGTATTTTTTAGCTCAATAATCTTAACAGGCTCTTCTTTAACTACAGTATCTTTTTTCTCTTCAGTTTTAATTCCAAACTTACCTTTTATAAAATTGGCTAAAAAGATAAGAACAGGTACATGGGCTAGACCACCTATTACTATTCTTGTTTCTGAATAAGCCATTTAAAAGTTAAAAGCCCTGAGATATTTAAGCATAAATTTAATTTTTAAATTTGATTTATTAAGCCAATAAATATTATTAATCATTTCTTGATTCGTAGATCAAAAATCTTGCTATTAATTAAGTAGAGACTTTTTTATTAAATGCCATTAGACGTATTTCTAATGAACATGTGTGTTGTAGTTATAGCGTTGCTTATCAGAAGAGAAATCAAACTTAAGAAGGCGAGATAAATTATGAAAACACAAATTTTTAAAGAGCATTACATTCCAAATATCCAGGCTGTTACTCTTTTAATAATGCTTCTTCTGTGCCTGTGGTTACCGCTTGCACTCAGATTCTTATTAATAATTTAATCAAACTAATTAGTTATTACTCTTATCCTTAAACTCTGCTATTTCCTAATTTTGTTTTAAAGATCTTATATTGAACTTCTGGTTCGTCATCTTCAACAGCTTTATCTGTCTTATCTGCAATTTCTAGGTATTCTGCAACCTTATCTTCCTTAACCTTAAGTTTTGCAAGGAGCATAAATGGAGTATCTGATCCAAAACTAGACAAAAAAAAGACTCTTGCAAGCCTGGGTGATGGGTTTTGATTATTACAAATTAATTAGAAACACACAATACCATAAATAGTTAATTTTTATTACTTACAAACACCATATGTAGTGCTAAGATTTATTAAAGGCTGGGTGATGGGGATTATCCTGCTTTTTGTCTGGGGCGAAGCTAACGCCCTTTTTTTATGGATATAACTTTTTAATAGCCTCTTTTTGTTCTTGTTTTTTTATTTCTTCAGCATCATAAACAGGACAAGTATTTTGATTAAGTGATGAGAAAAAAGCACTTTTTTTAAAACGTTTGAATACAGGAGTCAATAGTAAAAGTTTCATTGCTTATATTCGCTAAATTGCTCAAACATAATTAATTACTGCAGAGGAAACACTCTGTTTAAATTTTCTTTTCTCTCTTCATCCAATACAACACCCTGTGGTAATTTCTTAATCAACTTTGGAATAGCTTTTTTTGTTTCCTCTCTACAGAAATTAATTCTATAAGTAGCTTCTTTTTTTTATATTCGTTTTAATTAATCCATCTTTTTGAAGCGATGGGTAGAAACCATGGTTGTATCTAGAGATATTAATTTATAAATATTTCACCTATCTTTTTAGCAACAAATCTTGATAAAAAAATTAAAAATATGGATTATCTAAAAATAAAGAAAGTTAATTTGGTATCGCATGTACCGTTTATATGTTTTTTGAAAGCTATTAATTGGATATGAGTTATTTTGCTGAACCAAACCATATTGAATATGATGCATGGTTCGATGAAAACATCGACCCAGTGGATCTTGTTGATTACACAAATGAAAAGGAGTTCAGTGATTCGGTACACTTTAAGTTCCATAAGATGTCCACTAGAAATTTAACGATTGGTTCTTCTGATAATTTTCACTGGTAAATAAAAGATTTTTCACTCCATAAATATTTAGGAATCTTACGCAGAATATGTCCCATCACTTTCTCTTCTTGCCTTAGCTAATACAATTTCATCTACAACTTTTTCAATCATGTAAGCACTTTTTTTACCAAAACATTTTTCTTTTTTAATACTCTCAAAATCATTTGGGATTAAATCATTATGTTCACAACAGTCGCATTTAATATCAATTTTCTTACCTCTGAAAACCTCTAGAGCTCTAGAAAAAATCCATTGCTGAACTGAAATACTTTCCCAACTATCAAAATTCGACCATTCATCAAAATCCCTATTAAGGATGCTTTTTAATCCATCAGCCTGATTTACATCTACTAAGAATGAATCTTTTCTTGGTTCATCATTAATACCAATTGTTTTGACAGAATTTTGATTCATTAAATATAGATTGATTGAGTAGCTTTATAAATCTAGAGGATAATTTCAAAATATAAACAAAAAAATATCTCAAATAAAATCATTAATTGCTTTATCCAATCTAGAAGTATGATTTGTATTTCTGAGTAATTCAAAATCCTTAAAATCAAAGCCAGGGCCAACACAACAACTCATTAAAGTAAATTCGCCTGTACTTTTTGCAGCTTGCCAATATCCAGATGGGATCATTTCTACTGGGTTATTGGAATCTAAAATAAAATTTCTTATTAACTTATTATCATTATCTAGGCACCATAAATTAAGAGGATCGCCCCTTAAATAAATCCAAATTTCATCAGCATTTTTTAATCTGTGCCAAGCACTTTTTGCATCTCTCTCCAAAAGATAATAAATTCCCGTAATAAAGTTTCTACTTTGGCCATCTTGCCTTATTAGAGAATTCTCACTCCTTACTATCTCTCTAAACCATCCACCCTCAGGATGAGGAGATAAATTGAATTGTTTAATTATTTCTATGTTTTTTTTATTAGGATTCACATCATAAAAATATCTTTTAAGTTTCTCTTATAGTTAAAATCTAACTGAAAATAAATCAAAATAAACTATATTTTCTAAAAAATTAAGCACAAATAACTGACAAATCTACAAAATTTTTATTTTCATCTGCCAGTTCAGTAATGATTCTATTGAGCCATTCAGAGGTCGTTTCACAATAACCTACATTTAAAATAGTTTTTTGCTTGGCCGTTTCTTCTTTATTCATAGTAGAAGTATTTTTATATAAAATTAGTCTTTAATTAAATCTTTGTGAATAAGTCTTAATTACTATCTATTTTAAAAAGTTGTATTTAATACATATTCAAGAACTGCTAGTAAACAAATAAAATTAAATCGTTGACAAGAAAATGTATACAAGTAAGAGTAGAAAAAATTTATTATTTAACCTATGAATAACATCAAGATTGAGGAATTGATGAAAGTAAGGTTCGATGGTATTGCTAATAGAATTGGGCAATTAAGCAAAAGGGAAAGTGAGTCTTTATTACTTGAGCATCTTGAGTGGCTGGAAGGAGGATGGGAGACTGAAGAAATCTTATTTTTAAAAAAGCCTTACAGAAAATGGTGGTTCTAACTCCACTTTTATAAATAATTAATGGTGGCCTAAAGGACCAGGGCCAGAGCCTATTTTATAAGAATTGTCTAAAGATTTCTCAACAAATAATTTTGCTTTTTGTATGGAATCAAATAGATCAAAACCTAAAGCCATGTAACCACAAATAGCAGCACTCAAAGTACAGCCGCTACCGTGGGTATTTTTTGTATTTATAAAATTATTAAATAGCCACTCTTTTCTACCATTTAAGTCAAGGAAAAAATCCTTCCCTTTCATATCTTTTAAACCGCCACCTTTAATAAGTATCGCTTTAGCTCCAAGACCAATAATTTTTCTTGCCGAATTTTCGATATCTTCTTTACTCCTTATTTCTAGGCCAGAAAGTAGATTTGCTTCATAAATATTTGGAGTCACCAAATCAGCAATTGGTAATAAGAGTTTTTTATAAGCATTAATAGCAGAATCTTCCAGTAATTTAGAACCAGTTTTTGTAACCATTACTGGGTCAATAATTTTGGTTATTTTGTATGTATTTAATTTTGAAGCAGTATCATTAATTATCCTTTCATTTAATAACATTCCAGTTTTTAAGGCATCAATACCAAAATCAGCAAATAAAGTATCTAACTGATTTAATAAAGTATTCTTCTCTACTGGTTGAACGCATGTAACCTCTATACTATTTTGTGCGGTAATACATGTAATAACAGAACATCCATGTACTTTAAGGGCCATAAAAGTTCTCAAGTCAGCCTGTATACCTGCTCCACCCCCAGAGTCACTACCGCCTATTGAAAGTGCAATTTTAGAATACATAATTTAATAACTCGTTTTTGAAAGTAATATAAATAAATTTTAATTTAAATCAGAAATCTGAATATGCATTAAAAAAATCTAACTCCAATTCCATTGCTCTCCTATATAAATATTTGGCCTTATTAATGTCATATGTTTCTTTATTAGTCTCAATAAGATTCTCAAGTGAATCTGCTAGCTTTTCAAAACTCTCATCAGAATAAGTAATTATCCATTCTTTATATTTAATGTCAAAATCCTCCTTGTACAAACTTTTTCCTATCCAAGAATAAAGTCGCATACATGGAGTCATTGCAAACATTATTTCAATAGAGCTAAGTCTTTTGGAAGTATAATTAAGAAAGTCTGTATAATTTTTAGTAGCTTTTTTTATATAGTTCTTGGACAAATCAATATCCCATTCTTTTGCATACGTTTCATGAAGTATTAACTCCTCTGAAACGCCCATTAAAAGTTCACTTAACTTCCTTATTGAGTACTTATCTTTTGATTTTGAAACAGCAAGACCATAAGCCTTTGCAAAAGTCTCTAAAAAGAAATAATCTTGAGCTAAATATTCTTGAAATATATTTTTAGGTAGACTTCCATTCTTTAAACCTTGAACAAATTTTGTATTTAAACTTAGTAAGGCAATCTCGTAATTATCCTCCCAAAGTTTTTTTGTTATTTTCATTTTTTTGATTTTTAGTTATTCTAAAATTTTTTATATTTTTTACCTACAAACTTAATCTTATTTTTCTAGGATTAAGGAAAAAATTATGAAAGAAATAAATATTTTATGGTTTAAGAAAGATTTAAGAATTTTTGATAACGAAGCTCTCTGTGAGGCTATAAAAGATAATGATATTTTACCTATTTATATTATTGAGTTAGATATTTGGAGCCAAAATACTCATTCAGATAGACAATGGCAATTTTGCAAAGAAAGTTTAATAGATTTAAGAAATGCACTCGCTGAAATTGGACAACCATTAATTATTAGGACTGGCAATGTTATTAATATTTTTGATGAAATTAGTTCAAAATTTAAAATAAAAGGTATATACAGCCATCAAGAAACCGGAGATTGGCTTACTTATAAAAGAGATAAAAAAGTAAGGGGATGGGCTTTAAGCAAAAATATTATTTGGAAGGAATTTCTACAATTTTCAGTTTTTAGAGGAAACTTAGATAGGAATAATTGGTCTAAAAAGTGGCAAGAAAATTCAAAAAAAAACTTACTTAAAGCTCCATTAAGAATAAATTCTATTAACTTTCATATTGGCGAAATACCCTCAGACGAAATTTTTACCTTTAAAAAAGAAACTTGTCCAGGAAGAATGCAAGGTGGAAGAAAGAAAGGTTTAGAAAGAATGCAATACTTCTTTTGTAATAAATTAGATTCTTATTCAAAAGATATATCTAGCCCAGAAAAATCATTTGATAGTTGTACAAGATTATCCCCATATATTTGTTGGGGATGCATTTCATTAAAAGAAATTTTTAAAAAGGCAAATATATCAAAAAACAATAATTCCAGGATGTTAAAAAGCAGATTAACTTGGCATTGTCATTTTATTCAGAAACTTGAAAGTGAACCAGAACTAGAGTTTAGGGAATACCATCCTTTTTTTAAAAATATTAGAGAAAAAAATAATGAATTACTTTTTTCATGGAGTTCAGGTAATACGGGCTTTCCTTTTATAGATGCATGCATGCGTTCATTAAATTTCAATGGATGGATTAACTTTAGGATGCGAGCGATGTTAATGTCTTTTGCTAGTTATAATTTATGGCTACCATGGCAAGATTCAGGTTCTGAATTGGCAAATAAATTTGTAGATTATGAGCCTGGAATACATTGGAACCAATGCCAAATGCAATCTGGAACTACGTCTATAAATACCAATAGAATTTATAATCCTATTAAGCAGGGAAAAGATCATGATCCTCAAGGAAAATTTATAAAAGAATGGATACCAGAATTAAAGGATATATCTCTTAATTTCATTCATGAACCATGGCTATTATCTAGATTTAATGAAGAAGAATATGAACAAATTAATTACATAAGACCAATAATTGACATCCCAAAGAGCACTACAAATGCAAAGAAGAAAATTCACGAAATCACTAAAAAGGATGGATATTGGGATATCTCAAAAGAAATTTATTTAAAGCATGGCTCTAGAAAAAGGCTTAGAAAAAATACAAATAATAAAAGAATTGTTACTAAGGGAAAGGAAAAACAATACGAACTTAAATTAGATTTCTAAATTTTATTGTCAGAAATTTCCAGACTCCTTTTAGGGCATAGGAAAGTTTTTTAAATTTCGCAATTAAATATATAAATCCACGACGAACTAATGCAAGCTTTAATGTATTTATAAGAATATATTAATTATGTCTGAAAGATTTGAATGGGACGATACCAATAGTTCAGGTATATGGTGGAGTACTAATGTAAGTATCAGAGACGAATGCATTTTGCTCAAAGAAGATACTAAATGCGAAGATTCTGATATCGTAGAACTTCTTAGGAGTATTGCACAAAATATTGAAGATAATGGCCTTTAATTTTTAAAGGAATATTCTCCCTTCTAGAGATTTTGAATTGCTTTTACAGCTTTTATTAATTGGATACTAATACCTTTTTCACTCATTGAATGACCAGCATCATTAACAATGATTAATTCAGAATTCTTTAATTTCTTATTTAGATCCCAAGCACTCCTAACAGGACATACTACGTCGTACCTGCCTTGAATTATTTTTGTTGGAATCGATTCTATTATTTTTATATTTTTCAAAATAAAATTATCTTCTAAGAAAATATTATTAACAAAATAATGGCATTCGATCCTTGCAAATGCATCTGAAAAAGAATTAACTTGGGACTCATCAAAATCGAATTTTTTATTTATTAAATGACTAGTTGAAAGTTCCCATTTTGTCCAAGCTGCTGCTGCTTTTGATCTAAGATTTGCATCTGATGATGTTAGATATTTATAAAAAGAACTTATCAAATTATTTCTTTCTTCTTTTGGTATTACAGAAATATATTTCTCAAATTCATCAGGAAATATCTCACTTGCACCATATTGATAGAACCATAATAATTCAAACTTTCTACATAAAAATATTCCTCGCAAAGTTAAGCTCGCAACTCTTGAGGGATTTTTTATTGCATATATAAGCGAAAGTGTTGAGCCCCAAGATCCACCAAACAAATGCCAACAATCTATTTTTAATAGAATCCTTAATTTCTCAATATCATCAACTAAATGGTTAGTCGTATTTTCTTTTAATTCTGAGAAAGGAGTTGAAGAACCGCAACCCCTTTGGTCAAATTGAATAATATCGAATTTATCTGGATCAAAGTATCTTCTATATCTTGGTTGACTTCCTCCTCCTGGGCCTCCATGAATAACTAGTATTTTTTTACCTTTTGGATTGCCAGATCTTTCCCAATAAATCGTATGAATATCACTTACTTGTAAAAAACCCTTTTCACGAACTTCAATTCTAGGAAACAAGACTTGATCTTTCATTGTGAAATATTTTTAAACACTTAATAAATCCATATTATCCAAAAAGAAGTCCAGTTTAGGATTAATTTATTAAAAAAAAGGACTGGTGGTACAGTCCTTTTTGATATTTGATTTCCTTCTAAACAGGATATAAAATTACATATTTTAAAGTCTATTTACACATAAACCTAGAATACGTGAATTGGGGGGATTTCTCTCGATAATTTCAGTCCCTGTTGTCGCTAGTAATTATAAAGCAAAGTCTTATCAGACTAATTGATTGAACTTGAATTTTCGAATAATCCCATTCTCAGGAATACGCTTCCTATATTTTGGAATTTGCTAAATTTCAGGCGGACTATCAATCATTTAGATTGCCTCCGAACTCAACATTTATAAATTACTACTTTTTATATTTTCAGTAAATCCGTAAATATGCTGATTTACTTTTTTCTTAATTTGTAAGAGGATTTTAATGATCCTTTGTTTTTTATAGATAAATATAAAAATTAAATTCTATAATCCTTAGTTATTCAGATTCATAGAGAAAAATAGATTCAATTATTCTTTTATCGCTATCAGAAAGTTTATAATCTTCCAATTTCCACTCAACAAATTTAAAACACTCATCAATAGAAGGATTCTTATCTCGGCACTTACGCCACTCTCTAATCCAATCTGCCAAGGCAAAAGTTATTTTTGTAGTAAGCATATTTACCAATAAGGGTAATTAAAATCTCGGCCAATAGGTTCTTCATAAAATTCCACTTCTTTTATACCTTTATCATATTTTTCAATAATATTTTAAGAAGAAGTTATTGAGGGAATTAAATCTCCTACATATATTGGCTCCATCGTAATTGATATAATGATTTCAATTATTTATTATTCTATATAAGAATTTAATAAATAGATTATTAATATTCATTATGGATTTCATCAAAAAGAACAAGATCTTAACACTAATGGCAGTAATTGCAGTTTTATCATTTGCATTAGAAAAAGTAGGCATAATACACCCTTAAATTAATTAAGTTTATTTGATAAATACTTACTAATGAAATAAGTAAACAGATACTATTACTGCAAAAATAAGTAATGGAGATAATAATGTAAAAATTAAAGTTGAAAGATTAATCAGCATAAATTTTAAATAAATACACAAATTTAATAAACATGACTTTTAAGCATTTGCAATAAGTAAAATTTAAATTATTACGATATAAAAAAACATTTGATTAAAGACAGATTTAAAGAAGAATATGAAGAGGGATCAGACCTACTATGGCCTAGTGATAAAGAAGATAAAATAACTCGGCAATTTTATAAAGATTTATCTATTCTTTCAAAAAACATACAATATAGTAAAAAGAAAAAGCTGAAACTTTTTGAACAAGTAGTTAGAATAATAAAAGGCAAAGGCTGGGGTTAATTAATATTAAAAGTAAAATGAGAAGTGTAATGATACTAATTAGAAGTTTTTTTCTTTTAAGACCAAGACTTTTATCTACTATATTTTTTATTCCTATTCTTTATGGCATTGGTTGGGCTTTATCTCAGCCACTTTTATTGTTTAATTTTGAAAAAGAAAATTTATCCTTAATTGGAACTATTATTACTTTCTTACTTTTTATCTTTTTACTTCCATATTGGTTTTATATAAAACGAAACATATCAAGTGCTTGGATACTTCTTGGGATAACAAAAGACAAATTCTTAAAAAACTTTTTCAATTTTTCACAAGGTATTTTATTTGCTTTAGTTTTAATAATTCTAATTCTAGTACCACTATTGCAAAAAAATTATATTTCTTGGATAGGTGAATTCTCGCCAATAATATTGTTAAATTCTATTGTACTGGGATTAGGTGTTGGATTCGCAGAGGAAATAATTTTTAGAGGCTGGTTACTAGAAGAATTAAAATTTGAATTTGGTACAAAAATATCAATAGCTTTGCAAGCTATAATTTTTAGCTTCGTTCATAATTTATCAAATGAGATCTTTTGGAAAATAGCAGGATTACGTTTGGGATTTATTTTACTTGGGATATTTCTATCATTAGTAAAAATTAGAGATAAAGGTTCTTTATGGAATTGCATAGGAATTCATGGAGGACTTGTAGGCATTTGGTTTTTATTAAATAACAGATTAATAGAATTCAAAGAAAATACACCTTCTTTTTTAGCAGGGCCTTTTACACAAAATGTTCCAAACCCAATCGGAAGCTTCAGTGCAATTTTAATATTACTTTTGTTATGTATTTTTTATACAGTAAAATCAAAAAAGTTTTTTTCTAGACGTTTTAATTAGATATAAATACGGATTGATTTTTAATTAGTAATTGTCATATTAAAATAAAGCTTAATACTTATATGAACTTTGAGGCAGGAATAAGGTTTATTGTGTTTTTAATAATTTTTGGAGTTACAAACTACCTAATGATGTTGAGAAGATATGAAAACGACATCAAAAAAAAGAAATATTTACAGCAGAAAAAAATTTCAAGGCTATATCCTAAAGGTTCATTTATTTTCTGAAATTAAAAAAGTTTTTGTAGAATTTCCTCACCATTTTTTATTAGTTTTTTGCCAACCTTCATTTAACAATTTTTGCCATAATACTCTTGCTTCTTCAATAACAATTTTTTTTCTAGTTTTCATTAATGGAGGATTTTCCCCATGAATGCCCATAATAATTCCTTCTTCAATAAACATATAATCAATAGATTTATCTAAATTATCTCTATCTTTGTAGAAACGCATCACCCCTACAAAATTGGAGTCAATTAACCAGAAATCATTATTTGTATTCACTAAACCAAAATGAAATTAAATTAATAATATGCTTTCATTACAATTTACGAGGTAAATATTTATTTAGTTTATTCATATTTGATATGTTTTTTCTTTTTGTCTACTTTTTTTCAATTCGCCACGTTTTTTCTTAACCTCAACTCTTTTCTTTTGTGATGCTTTAGTAGGTTGTGTAGATTTTCTTAATTTAAATGGTTTATTTAAAGCATTTTTTATGATTGAACTAAATTTCATTAAAGCTAGTTGCCTATTTAATAATTGATTTCTGTGTTCTTGAACCGCTAAACGCAAGCTATTATTCACTAATTTGTTTTTCAAGTTTCTCTTAAGAATTTCTTTCTGATAATTATTTAATACTTTGGATTCTTCTAAATTAAAAATAATCTCTACTCTGCTTTCAATTTTATTTACATTTTGTCCTCCAGGACCGGAGGATCTGGAAAATCGCCATTTAATTTCGTTGGAGGGGATTACTAATGTTTTAGTAATTTTTAAATCCATTTTTAGTTCTTTTTGATTTAGTTCTTTAGAATCATCTCCTTAATATTTTAAAACATACCTTAAAATTCGATCGGTAAATACTGGGCGGTTGAGTTAGGTAAACCGAAATTCGGTGTGTTTGCCGTATCAATATCTTCGGTATTTATCCTTTCATATTTCAAAGAATTATCAGATATTGAATTTGTACTAATTCAAAGGTCACTTATGTATTCAATGTTTGATCTTCTTTTTGAAACACCTTCATATCGCCCAGTATATGTTATTTCCGATAGTGAAATGAAGGAGTTAAAGAAAAACCAACATCAAGAAGAGCTTGATGAAATTACAAAACAAAAAGTAAGACTTAAAGATGCTTTTAAAGCTCAACTAAAACATCTTGAAGAGAGAGAAAAAGAAATAAAAAAAGAACTTAAAGTACTCTCAGCCTCAAAAGATAAATAATTTATTTTAAGAGAAACTACTTTTTCCAAAGACGGTTAAAAACCGTCTTTTTTTATTCTTCTAGTTTTAAGGTATCTATTAAATCCACAGATTTTAAAAATATTATCCATAATTGGATAATGAATAAAAATAAAGAAAAAATAAGAATGTTTTTGCCTTTTAGCTGGGTAATTTGTGCAGCAATATCTTTTGCTTATATAAATTCACATTTAATAAATACCTAATATAGATGTCTTATCCCTCGAAAGACGAAATACTTTCATCTTCAAAAGGTTGGGTAGCATCTTTTTTAAATTTCCTTCCAGGTTTAGGATCGGGTTACTTATATCAAAGAAGATGGAAACCCTACTTTTTTACCATCACTACTAGTACTGCATGGTTCGCCTTAGGTTTTTTTTTACAAGGAGATTCAGAACCTTCTCAAAGTGAACAAATAATTGGAATTTCTGGTCTTTTTTTTATATCTATAGTTACAGTTATAGAAGCCAACTTGGCTTTCAAAAAAGCAAGTAATAAAACAAAAGCTGAAAAAGATAAAATAATATCCTCTAACAAAAAAGGATGGTTTAAATAATTCATAAAATTAGATCTAAAAAAATATTTTGTTAGTTCGCAGTTTTTTAATTTAATTAAAAATCACCATAAATAAATTTTAAGATATTCTAAATTTTTTTTAGTTATAAAAAAACAAAATTTCCTTTTCTTTGAGACCTTCCCATCCCGAGTCTATTAATAATTGATTCAATGTTTCTTTATCAAAATGCTTAGAACCCGTTTTGACGCATCTATTTCTCATTGATTTTTTAACACCACTCCTTTGTCTTTTATTCTCCTCATCCATAATTCTATTGTATAGATCGAGCATTTTTTGAGGGATTGGAGTACCGTCAAGATCCACACCATTTTGAATAGCAAGATCAACAGCCCGCATTCCCATTTTCTTCATATATTTAAAAAAAGCTGAAACTATAATAAAACAAAACTTATTAATATAAAATTCTTCGAACAACAATTTATTGATTTTGAATTTCCTTAAGTACTCTAATAGCCTCTTTAATGTGTTCGGGACCATTCAATAAATCTCTAAAAATATGCCTAACTGTCCCTTTGCGATCAATAACGTAAGTCACCCTACCATCCATAAAACCTAATACTTTAGGAACTTTAAAAGTTTTCCTAAGAGAGTCATTCGTATCACAAAGTAATGGATATTGTAATTTATTTTTATTAGCAAATGCCAAATGACTTGAGGTACTTCCATTACTTACTCCCCAAACTTGGGCACCTAATACTTTAAATAAGTCATATTTATCTCTAAATCCGCAAACTTCTATAGTGCAGCCCGGCGTATCATCTTTTGGATAAAAAAACAAAACAAGGGGATTTTTTAAACCCTTATTTGATCTTTTAACTCCATTTTGATCTAGTAAAGAAAATTCTGGAATTTTATCTCCAATCTGCACAATGATTCTTGTAAAGTTCCATATTAGAGGTTAATGTGTTTTTTTTGTGGCCTTAAACTAAATAACTGATATTAAAGTCAGTGTTTTTGTTTTAAAAGATACTAAAAAATTATTTAAATAAACTAAGGTGAAATTAAATATGGTGGATTTATTAATTCAATAATATGGAATTAATAATTTATATTTTTTTATTTCTTATAATTTTTTTGGGAGTTATTTTTAATTTAAAAATAACTAATTTAAAAAAAGTTAAAGAAATAAGAAACAAAGCTAAAGATTTTTCAAAAAAGAATAATTAAATATAATGCTAAAATTAAAATTCAATTTTTTCATTTGGAGTAAATACTGAGCAATATTTTTTTACTAGTTCCTTTGGCTGACTAGTGGAAGAATTCGTTAATTTTAGTTTTTCTATAGCTTCATTAGCATTAATCTCACCGAGTCGATATCTTGCACACGTATCTAATACTTTAAACATTTTTGTGGTAACGGCTTTAGCTGGATAAACTAGGAAAAATAAGTAAAAGACAACAAGTAAGTACTTCATTTTTTTAAGTTAGTAGATATTTAGCGAATAGTTTCAATAATTTAGAAAAATTTAAATTTTAATAGAATAATCTAATTTGAGTTGAATCTAGGATTTCTATGAAATAATAATAAAAGAAATTAAGATAAAATAAGTGATAATAATAAATAATCTCGGTGAAAATGAGAAAATTAATAGATAAACATAAAACTCTTATAAAGAGGTACCAAAAAAAATTCAAATTGAGTGATTATCAATTACTTTGGTTAGTTTTCTTTAAAGGAGTATTAATAACAATAATATTTTTCAAAATTTTTTAATATTAAAAAACCTTTTCCGAGAATGAAATTTTTACATGATTTGACTATATTTAATAGTAGGTTTCCTAATTAGTTTAATAGTTATCAGTTATGAATATTTTTGGTGTAGGTTTGCCTGAAGTTACTGTAATACTTATCTTAGCTCTTTTAATTTTTGGTCCAAAAAAGCTTCCAGAATTAGGAAAACAGCTTGGTAAAACTTTGAAAAGTCTTAAAAAAGCGTCGAATGAATTTCAAAATGAAATCGATCAAGTTATGAACGAAGAAGATAAAGATGAATCTCCTAAATCTATAGAGAGCAATCAAACCAATGAAATTAATCAAGAAAAAATAGATTCAGAAAACAGCAAAAAATAATATCTTGGATAGACCCATAACCCCCATAGACGAATTTGAAAGAGCATTAGATAAAGCAGCACTAACTAAAGAAGAATATGAATTAATAGACTACATCCGCTATACAAGTGTGTTTACACAACCTAGTCTTATTAAAGATTTAAAAAGGCCATCAAAACCTCCTCTTTTGTCAGTTCTATGTCAAATTTGTAGAAAAATTGGTTCGGAGATGCCAGATCATTTCAAAAAAGTAATAGAGTGGTCAATTGAAATAAGTGATCACAATACAAAATGGGATGCTCATTTAATTTGTGCAGAAGCATTGAACATAGACAAAATCCCATTAAGTCCTATTCATGGAACAACTTTATTTGATGTTCTTGTTGTACATAAAGAATTATTTCTAGGATTTGATTAAATCAATCATCTAAAGGCACAGAATCAGTATCTATAACTTCCGAATCATCATACTTATTTATTTTATTTTCAATCCAGTTATTTATATAACTAACTAAAGGCAATGAACCTCTAAAAATAAAAATAGAGGTAGGCAAAGCGCTTAATAAACCTACTACAGGACTTTTAAAAAGTAATCTTCCGGCTTTTAAGTTAAATAAAATAATAAGCGCTGAGGGGACTATAACTTTAACTACTGTTTTGAGCGCCTCAAGCCAACCGACACGATATGTCCACCATATTAAAATTATGCCAACTACATATAGGAATAAGTAAGTCATAAAAATAGTATAATGATTATCTATTTATCTTGTTCTTGCTAAGAAAAAGATTTTATAAATTTCTTTAACATCAATCAATCGATTTCTAGTAATGAGTTTTTCTGAAATAAGAAAATTTTTAATTAAGATGCAATCTGATGAAGAATTAAAAAAGCAAGTTACGACATCCTCCACAGCTGATGATGTAGCCCTAATAGGTCAACGCTTAGGTTATAGCTTTTCAGGAGAAGATCTCTTAAGATTTAATGGACAAAAAGTTGATAAAGTTACAGTTAGAAAGGTAGATCATCCAGGAGAATACCACTAAATTAAGACTTAACCCATATTGCAAGCCCTCCGCCCCTGCCTCGAGCACATAACCAATTATCTTTAGTGCTAATTCCTACAAGTGAGAAAAAAGGCATTTTTTTATCTTCTGGTTTTTTTAATTCCTTATTAAATAGAGGAAAACTACTAATACTAATTTTCAATTCTTCAAAATAGAAAGTCAATAAAGGTCTAATCCCTCTTAATTTTGCGCTGCCTATAAAAGTAATATTTAATAATCCGAAATTAATTGAATTGTTTATTTCATAATTTATTTGATCCTCTTTATTTTTATTTTTCAATTCGAGTCTTGCAGACAATACTTGAAGAATCGAACTGGGCATATTTTTGATTTCATCTGACTCCTTTCCCCATACATACTTAAACTTCCATATTCCTAACAATTCCTCATATACAATTCCGCTACCATTTTTTTGGGAATTTTTTTCTAAGAGTTTTATCTCATTAATATCAGGCAAGTGTTTCATAATAGATTTTAATCTAAGAATCAAATACTAAGATAACTTCATAAAAAATGTTCTTAGTTAAAAAATCTCTCCAAAAAAATTTCTTTATTTCAATATATTTCCAAAAAAAAAATTTTTGGCACACATAAGGAACAAGAACTCGTTAGAATGTTTACATAAAGTAACTAAACTAATGGATTTTATCTCAAAAAGCCAAGGATATATTCCTCTTAAAGCAGTCCCTTATATATTCTTCCTTGCTGTTGTTCTAAGTATTACAACTTCAACAAATACTTTTGTCTAAAACGTAATTTTTTACGAGAAGAATAAAGTAAATATTTAATGGAAAAGTACGATGTAGTAATAGTCGGTAGTGGAATAGGGGGATTATGTTGTGGTTCGATTTTAGCTTTATCAGGCAAAAAAGTTCTCATATGTGAAGCGCATACCCACCCTGGAGGTGTTGCTCACAGTTTCAAAAAAAAAGGTTATACTTTCGAATCAGGTCCTTCATTGTGGAGTGGAATAGGTAAATGGCCGACGACTAATCCCCTAGGGCAAATTCTTAAATTACTTGATGAAGAAGTTGAACTATTTCAATACAAAGGTTGGCAAGTAATTGTCCCAGAAGGCAATTTTAATCTTGATGTTGGGGAAGAACCTTTTAAACAAACAATTAAAACTTTAAGAGGTGAGAAATCTGTTAAAGAATGGGAATCATTTATTTCCGGAATAAAACCTCTTAGCCAAATAATAAATGAAATACCTTTACTCTCATTTTCTCCCCAATCAATAAATTTCTTAGATCTAATAAATTTAACCTCTAAATTTTTACCTAACATCAATCAAATCCCAAAAATTAATACAGGCTTTGGGAATTTAGTAAATAATCATCTAGAGGATCCTTTTCTCAGAAATTGGGTTGATTTATTGAGCTTTTTGATAAGTGGTATGTCAATGCATGATACAAATACAGCTGCGATGGCTACTTTATTTAACGAATGGTTTGAACCAAATTCATACCTTGAATACCCTAAAGGAGGTAGTGAATCTATAGTAAAAGCCTTAATTAATGGATTTAAAAAAAATGGAGGAGAATTAATTCTCTCTGCCAGAGTAAAGACAATTAACTTCAAGAAAAATTTAGCAACAGGAATAACTCTAAATAATGGTTCTAGCTATAGTTGTGAATCTGTTGTCACGAATACTGATATTTGGAATTTAAAAAAGTTAATTCCAAATGAAATTTCAAAAAAATGGAATACAAAAGTTTTGAACCCTAATAAATGTGATTCTTTCCTTCATATACATCTAGGTTTTGATTCTGATGGTCTTGAAAATTTGCCAATACATGCGATACATGTTGATGAGTGGGAAAAAGGCATAACCGCAGAAAGAAATATAGCTGTATTTTCAATCCCATCTGTTTTAGATAAAAATATGGCTCCTGAAGGAAAACATGTTCTTCATGGATATACTCCCGCAAATGAACCTTGGGAAATTTGGGAAAACCTAAATCCAGAGGATTTAGAATATAGAAATTTGAAAGAAGAAAGATGTTCAATATTCCTTAATGCAGTGCGAAAATTCATCCCTGATATTGATGAAAGGATTGATTTAAAGATGTTAGGAACCCCAATAACTCATAAAAAATTCACAAATACCTATTGTGGTAGTTATGGCCCTGCATTATCTGCAGCAAAAGGTCTTTTCCCAGGCTGCAAAACTCCAGTGAAAAATTTATTTACTTGCGGTGCAAGTACATTTCCAGGTATTGGAATTCCTGCTGTTTCAGCAAGTGGCGCTTACGCAGCTGAAAAAATTATTGGTAAAAAAGAATTTAAAACTCTTCTTAAGAAAATAAATTTATGAATCAAGTTCTTTTTTATAACTCTACAAATACTTAGTTAAGAAATAAGAAAAAAGAAAGCAAAAACGTTCAATAATGATAATGTTTATCTGAACATAAACTTAACTTATAGCTCTTATATGTTTTTCTTATCAATTCCTCAAGCATGGCATTTAGTTGGCACTTGGTCAGAACAACTTCCAAGCGAGTCAAATCTTATAGGAATGGGCCAAACAGAATTAATGATGACTTTACATTCAATATTCGTTCCTCTCTTACTTGTAATTTCATACTACCTATTCAATAGACTTAATAAAAACGAATCAAAGAAAATTAAAGGATGATATTTTAAGTTTTATTTAGCTGAACTTCTTCTTACTACTTTTCTACCTGTAGAAGTATCAACTCCACTTGAATCTTGAGTTTGCGAATTAGTTCCAACATTATCAACATCACTCTTATCCATTTCTGCGCAAACACCTACTACCATGGCAGCTTGCATTTGATCTGGCAAATCTCCAATAGTTAATAAGGCTTTTAAAACTAATTGAAGTCGAGTTTGCCGATCAATTTCAGGTCTTAGTTTTTTTACGGTATTCCAAAGTTCTTGGGTAACTTCTTTTAAAAGTTCTCGATCAACTGCCAAATTAAATCCTTCTTATAGTACTACTAATCTAACAAAAAATTGGATCTCGTAAAATAATATTCAATAAAAAGATTGTTAGTTAATATTTTCTATCCGAATACAAGTTGCATTTGTTGATGCAATTCATACTTCTCTTGCAAAAGTTCATCTTTTTCATTTTTTTTTAGAGTAAAAGTTCTATAAAATTTTTTTTGAATCTTTATTGGAGTATTTTCAAACTTTGAATTTTTGCTTATTAGAGAATTCCACTCTTTTGAATTAAAAGGGGCATAAGGAGAAGATGAAATCACTTTCATATCTTAATAATACATCTGTACTAATATTAGTACAATTTTACTATAGTGCAACAACTGCATCCATTTATCTTAAGTTTAAAGTGTCCTCATGAATAGATTGATTTTTATTATCTAATTTGTAGGAATTATAAGTTTGATAAATGAATAAACGTATCATGCGTAACTTATTGATCCATTTTTTTAGTGTCTTAAAACTTTTCTTGCTTAAAAACCTTTTAAGAGGGTTAATTTGTTGAAATTAACATTGACAAGATATATTTAGTAATCCTTCCTATAAAAAGAATAATGAATTTATTTAAAAATGCTTCTTAGCAATTCAAAAAGACTAAAGATCCAAGGAATAATTAAAAGAATTGCTCAAGATAAATCAATTACATTAGAAGAAAGGATATATGTTGAGAAATTTGCAAACCATCACTCTACAATTTCTCTTTGGCTGAAAAAAGCTAACAGCTTTAGAAGGAATGGTACAAAAAATGATGGGGGGATTGATAACCTCTTGCAATCATTTGGGATAGATGGACTAGATAAAGAAAATCATTTCAACCCAAATGAAGATGATATATCGGATTGGTTTGGAGGTGCTCCTGGTTGGCTAAGAAGAAGCTAGTTTCATTAATTATTCAATTTACCCAGGCTATCTTACACAAATATATACTCATAAAAGATATAAATATCCACAAAACCCATGGTATAAATTTAATCGGAACTAAATATTTTTTTGAAAAGGTTTTCATATAGATTTTTCTTTTAGACTATTTCTTCCTTACCGTTTTTGAGAATAGGTTTAATTTCTCTATTTATAAATTAAACAATATTCGAAACCTGAAAGATATTAAATCACTTTAAGTAGATAAGTTAATCAGCCTTAAGCATCAAAATCTAAGCAACTTTATTTACACTGTTGATATTGAAATTTACTATTTTTGCCTCATCACGTTCTGAATCATTCCAATATTTTATAAGTCTTTCTAATTCATCAATCCTCTTTTTGGCATTTGCAATTTTTTCAGTAGTTGTCATATAAAATTTTTATCTATCCAATTAATGCATGAAAAAAAAATATTTCAATGGAAGTAACAATTTTTAGAATATAAATATTAATTTTTGGTTAATTACTTCCATACATTATAGACCTAAAGTGGCTGAGTAATTATACTTAAAGAAAAAGATACTTATGAAGAAATTAAATTCTTTGATTTTGAATAGTACTGTTAATTTCTTAGACTTCATATATTCTGGTAGATCTTTACAAAGATTTTGGGTTTTGGAAGTTATAGCTAGATCTCCTTATTTTGCATTTCTTTCGGTTCTTCATTTTAAAGAATCCTTAGGAATTAAAAATGAAAAAACAATGATTTTAATGAAAGAACATTTTTATCAAGCTATTAACGAAACTGAGCATCTTAAAGAAATGGAAAAAAGAGGAGGAGATAGGTTCTGGATTGATAGATTTTTTGCAAGACACCTTGTGCTTGTCTATTACTGGATTATGGTTTTTTATTATTTTTTCTCTCCAGCTAATGCTTATGACGTCAACATAAAAATCGAAGAACATGCATTTGAAACTTATTCCAAATATTTAATAGATAATCCAAATGATCAAAAAATAAAAGAAATTGCTCAAGATGAATTAAATCATGTCCAAGAACTTAACCAAGCTTTGTCAATGCTTACAACAGTTTAGATTAGTGATGAGAAATCTATTAGCAATATTGAGAGCATCACTGAAGAAGAAATTAATCCTAGGCTAATCATTAATGAGACATAACCTTTTTTTCTAGGCAATTTATAAAAAGATATTCCAATAATTAATATCATTAATAGTGAGAAAAAAATTATAATTTTTTCATTTACTAAATTGAGATGTAAAACTAAATTTTTTTCTTCAAAAAATTTTAGAAATTCAGATAAAACAAATTCTTCTTCTATTTTCTTAAAATAGTCAAATGAACTTATAAAAGCAGAACTTAATAAAGATAATGCAACCAGTGCAGTAACTGGTTTTGTTAATCTGTTAAGTGTTCTGTTAAAACTTACCAATAAAATAAGAATAAATAAAGAGGTTACTAAAGGTATTAAAGGTATAAGAGTTGTTGAATTTATGAAATTTCTCACGGAAATAATATGTATCTAACTTAAAATTTTATATTATTTCGACGCGTTATTTTATTAAATAAGATTTTTTAAAATCTAAAATGTAATTAGTACCTATTGCATTCTGTGTAAATTGATACCAAAATTAAATTAGTATTGAAAAATAAAATGCTAGCTATTTCTGAAATTATTATTGCAAGTGCTATCTTCCTAGGAATTGTATATTGGGAGGTTAAATTCCTATATACCAAAACTACTGTAGCGAAATAAATTAACTCAAAACAGGATAATTAAAAACTTAGAAAATTTAAAAAAAATTTAAGAATTTAAATTGACAAAAAAAGCTCTATATATGAGAGAATAAACACAAATTTATTTCTAATAATGAGCGAAGTCCAAAATCCTAATACGAACTCAACTCAGCAGCAGCAACAGCAGCAGCAACAATCCTATTCAGAAAGCAAAATTAATTCTGCTGAGAGCGAGAGACTATATCTTGAGATGAAAGAAGCTTGGCTTTAAATTTAATTCGTGTTTGAAATAATTTTTCTATAAACTTTTAAAAATTTTTTTAATTTTGAAGTAATCAATACTTTTTTATTTCCTATACCCTTTAAATTTAATTTGATAGCAAGGGTAATTTTTGAGAAAACTAAAGCAGTTAGAAAAAATTAACGGAAGGCTTGCAATGGGAGGGTTGATATATTTAGTTTTTACAAAATTAGTTTCCAACCGTGCCGACATATTAGACCAGCTTAAATCTTATTTAATTTAAAAAATGAATTGGAAATATTATCCAGGAATATTTCTTTCTATATAAGCGTCAGTTAAAGCAAGAATTAACCCCAATAATGTTGAAAATATAGCAATTTCAGTTGATTCCATTTTATTTTTGAATTACCCCTAGTTTGCTAAATAATTCAAAGTTCAGCAACAAAACTAATAAATTACTATAGTATTTATGTACTATTAGTTATTTATTGTGAGCTCAGCAACTCCTGAGTTTCTTTTCGTTAGGCCTGGTGATTATGTCGCAATTAAAGAAGAAAATTGCGAAGGTACTAAGGATAAGAATGAAAATTATTGGGTCGGTCAAGTTATCGACTGTATTGGAGGAGCTAGAAATCCAAATTCATGGACCTTGTTTCAAGTTGCCAATATTGACAATGGAGAGATCACTATAATCAACGCCGATATTGTAGAAAAAATTTTGAAACCTTCTGGAAGTTAATCTTAATCAAACAAACTTCTTTCAGTATTACAGAAACAAAAGGGGAAATGAAAGCTTTAAAGGAAATCAACCCAGTTCCAAGCAGGCAAGTCCATATACTTGATTCATAGGGCAGGGAGGTTGAATGCCTTTATACATTCTGTAAGTTTTTGATATTTCCTCAAATCCCAAACTTGATAAAAGGTAATTTGCATAAGGGTTCAAATTAGAGCAATCCAATAAGATTTGAGTATCTAACTCACCAACTAACTCCCTTATTAATAATTCAGCAAGTGGTGGAGTATCCGCTAAAAGTGGGCCAATTCTCCAGCCTTGCTCATTATCCTCCAGTACACAAGGTCTTATCCTGCCAAATCCATGGCACATCCCATTATTATCGACAATTGCACTGACATTACCATGAGAATTTTTCAACCAGTCATTTAGAAAATGTGGTCTGGGACTAGGTTCTCTTTGATCATCATAAATTAAGACTGCTTCAGAAGAAATTTTATTACTCGGGACAACTTTAAAAGAATGAAATTGATCTTTATAGAAATTTCTCAATGGCAAATCTTTAGAACCATTTAATTTCCATCGATTTGTAATGGAAGATTTTCTAAACCCCCACTTTGCGTAATCATTTAATCTATCTGGGGCAGCCTCAAGACCAATACAATCAACATTTTTCAAATATTCGAGGGCATGTTTCCATAATCTCACTCCATATCCATTATTCCGGAATTCTTTTTTAACGATAAATAAACCT